>JAADHC010000067.1 GCA_013152085.1 Chlorobiota bacterium | reverse complement strand
CGTAACGGTTTTTGCCATTGCCATGATGGCCTTCCCGAAATATTCAGGGATATTTTACCCCCGGGCCAAAGCAGGTACGGAAATCACATCGTTAAACCGGATTAAAACGGTTGATCTTAACATCAGCGGAATGACCTGTTCGGGATGTGAGGAACATATCGAATATGCCGCTTCCACTGTTCCCGGCTTTGTTAAGGCTGATGCGGATTTCACCACCGGAAAAGCTACCGTTACATTCGATGCCGGAAAAGCAACGTCTGAAGATATTATCAAGGCTATTGATAAAACGGGCTATAAAGTTGTGTCCGTAGAAGAGGAAAAATGAAAAAATCAAGGGAAAAAATCATGAAAACAGAAACAGTAAAATTTCAGATAAGCGGGATGACCTGTGACAACTGTGCACGTACCGTAGAAAAAAGTGTACGGGGAAAAGAAGGCCTTGTCGAAGGGAAAGTGAGCTATAAGGATAAAACCGGTGAATTTACCTTTGACCCGGGAAAAATGACCAAAGAAAAGATTATTGCAGCCATTAATGCCACCGGGCATTATAAAGTGGCCGGAGAAATTACGGATAACCCGGAAGGTGATTCAAAACAGTATGACCTGATCATCATCGGAGGGGGATCGGCAGCTTTTGCCGCAGCCATCCGGGCTGAAGAGCTGGGCTTATCTACACTAATGGTCAATGACATGCTGCCTGTGGGCGGAACCTGTGTAAATGTAGGTTGTGTACCTTCGAAAAATCTTATCCGTGCCGCCGAAAGCCTGCACAAAGCTGCCATCTCCCCTTTTCGTGGCGTTCATCCACGGGGAGCGGATCTTGACTATAAAGAAATTATCAGCCAGAAAAGAGAATTGGTGGGAACGCTCAGACAGAAAAAATATAAGGATATCCTTGAAGGACTGGAAAATGTAACCTTTGTCAGGGGATTTGCGGAATTTACGGATGAACATACTATCATTACAGATGGAAGCCAAACCTATAAAGGCCTCAAATTTCTGATCGCTACCGGCGCATCCACACAGATTCCTCCCGTTAGCGGCCTCGAAAGGATTCGCTATCTGACCAATCGTTCACTTTTTGAGTTGGAAATCCAGCCGGAAAGTCTGATCGTACTGGGCGGGGGCTATATTGCCCTGGAGATTGCCCAGGCCTGGCAACGCCTGGGAACAAAGGTAACCCTGCTGCAACGGTCTGCGCATGTTTTATCCCGCCAGACGGCAGATGTGGCGGAAGAAATTACGAAACATCTGCGGGATGAAGGTGTTGAAATACATACTGCCCTTGAATTCAGGCAGGTCACTGAAAAGGGAAACAAAAAGGCAGTTACGGTTGTACGGAATGGTAAAACGCTGACTTTCGAGGCGGAACAACTGCTGGTATCCACCGGTATCCGGCCCAATACAGATCGCCTGGGTACAGAGCGGATTGGTCTTGAACTTACCGGCACCGGGCATATACGTGTCAATAAACACCTGGAAACAAATATCTCCCATATTTTTGCGGCGGGCGACTGCATAGATACCCCCGCATACGTTTATACGGCAGCGTACGAAGGAAAGCTGGCTGTTGAGAATGCCTTTACCGGTGCCGGCAGGGAAGCCGGTTATACGGGGATGCCCTGGGTGGTCTTCACCGATCCGGAAGTGGCCGGGGTTGGAATGGATGAGAAAGAAGCTGAATCTAAGGGAATACCCTACGAAGTGAGCCGTGTGGACCTGAGCGATGTGCCCCGCAGCCTGGCAGCGCTGGATACACGCGGATTTGTAAAACTGATACGTAACCCCGAAAATGACCTGCTGCTGGGAGCGCGTATCGTCGCACCGGGCGGAAGCGAACTGACCATGGAGCTGAGCCTGGCCATAAAATACGGAATCCCGGTTTCAGAACTTGCAGCTTCCTTTCATGCCTATCTCACCCTTTCCGAAGCCGTCAAACTGGCCGCCATCGGTTTTGGCAGGGATGTGAAGACATTGAGTTGTTGTGCGGTGTGAGAGATCTTAAGGTAGAAGGTAAGAACAGATGATCAAAACGCAGACAGGAAACACCGGCGAAGAATCATTTAAAATTCGTGCATTCGTGGCTATTTAAAAAACTCACTAAGCTGGTAGCAAAGAAGGTGATTATAAGCCGAATCCTGCAGATTATGTTACAGTATTAGGCCTGTAATTGTAACTTTACTTACAATTTTAAGCCTGATTTTAAAGGGTAACCTTAAAGCCCGATTCATGATTCAAATTCAATTCCTTCGGTTTCCAGCAGTTTTCTGACATACTCCTGATATTTTCCGTCCTTGAAAGCAAACCATCGCTCACGGTAAAGTGAGTCGTCAATTGCAGCCCTGAAATTGGAAAAAGGTCTTCTGCGTTCCAGGATATCAACCAGTTTGTCCTGCAGTCTTTCGTCATCCACTTCGTGAACAAAAGCCTCCATAATCCCGAAGGCTTCAAATGAATCCATCTTCTTCAGCACCACATAATCATCCCACTCTTTTTCAATTTTTTTAATTTCCTCTTCCCATATCTCACCTTCACTAAAAAGATCTTCCGGGTCAAGGATAGATCTGACTTCTCCGGTTTCCCGATTGATATATACATCTAATCCCATATCAAGCTCCTGAGCAATCCGGTGAATTTGATTGGCCGTAATTTTCATTTTTCAAGTTTTAAATGCATAAACAGAAATGATCAATTAAAATACAGATGTTCAATAAGAATTTTAATTCCGATTCCGATGATCACCAACCCTCCGATGACCGAAACGAATCGTCCGGTTTTCTTCCCGAAATACTTTCCCAGATATAAGCCGGTCAATGCAAATCCAAAAGTAACGAATCCTATTATTAAAACCGGAATCCATATCGAAAAATTCAAAATAGCAAAGCTTATTCCGACAACCAGAGCGTCAATACTTGTTGCAACAGATTGACCCAACAACGTTAACAAATTCAACTCTGTATGATAATTCAGGTCTTTTCTGTTCACGCCTTCATAGATCATTCTGATACCAATAAATGCCAGAAGTAAAAATGCAACCCAATGATCAATTGCTGTAATGTATTTTTCGATTCCCATACCTGCAAACCACCCGATCAGCGGCATGGTCGCCTGAAAAAATGCAAGAGAAAAAGATATTGCAATAATTTTAGTAGTATTTATGTTATAGATTGTCAATCCATTTGTTAAGGATACCACAAATGAATCCATAGACAAGCCAATAGCAATGAGTATTATTGAAACAAAATCCATAGTAAAGGTTTCTCAGATATTCCAATTACCGGCAATACGTTTCTTTTTCATGTAAAGGAAAATGAATTGTGATAATGTTCAAAATCTTTCCTGAGAATGTTCATGCTCTACATATTAAATCTTACCTGAGTTGAATACTTCCATTGAAGAAACAGGAAATGCGTGTACGTACACGCGAATATTGCCTGTAATACAACCTTTTGCGTGTACGTACACGCAATGTTGAATGCCTGAAGATTATAAAAGGTAAAAAAATTATTGGAATATAATTGCTGAAAACAAAATATATGTTATATTTGCGCAATCATTCAAGTATCGATACATGAAAGATGATGAAACATGCGAAGTTCTGGTAGTGGACAAAGCGAAGGTGAACCATGCAAGGGAAGAGCTGGAAAAAGTCGACATTGAGAAGATGGCGGAGTTTTACAAAGCGTTTTCCGATACAACACGGTTGCAGATCATTATGGCACTGACCGTTGAAGAGCTGTGTGTTTGCGATCTTGCTACTGTAGCCGGCGTTTCCATATCAGCAGTATCCCACCAGTTACGATACTTGCGAAACCTGAGTGTGGTACATAAACGAAAAACAGGAAGAAAGGTTTACTATTCCCTCAGGGATGAACACATCAGCACTATTCTGAATACGGTTAAGGAACATCTTGATGAGACGTAAAGAGGGATTCGGACATATTGCCGCTATTTTTCTGGCAGGGATCTTCCTGACACAGTCTTTCGTTTTCCTGTTGCCTGATGATACAGAGGTGCTTTGTATTGCAGAAGATCACATTGCTGTGGAGTCTCCCGGAAATCCTGCACATAATGCTCAGATTACCTATAAGATTTCAAATCCGTATTATCCGGCAACCTTTTACCAGCCTGAAAACCGGAAGAATCAGGACTGTACGGATATTCCTTTATTCACACGGGTTTTAAAAACAGATAAGACCCTTTCCGTTAAATCGGCAATCCGTCTTTCTTATTCCTTAACGGCTTACGAAAATCAGGATGTTGTCCGGGATACCGGTAATAATGTGATTTCCGGCTCAGGTTTTTTAATAACCTGTTTTCCCGAGCGGCGATACCCCGAAGAGAGTATGTCGCTCCTGCTCTGATTATTACCATTTCTGCGGGATTCCTGAATCCCCGTTTTTTCGACCGGAGATTTTCCGGCTGGAATTTTTATATACCGGTAAAAGCGCTTGCCGGTAATCAAATTGAAAAGAAACTAAAAATAATTTACAAATCATTTTAAGAACGACTATGAACCGAAAGCACCTTATCATTGTCCCGTTTATTACAGTGATCATCACGGGATGTTCGATCCCGGAACAAACGGTAATGACAGAAAAACCCGTTCAGGTCCCGGTTTTGCAGAAATATGAGGAATTTCAGAAAGATACGGTTTCCGGTGATACCGTATCCCTGCAGCCGGATACCATAACCCTGCCACAGGCCATAAAACTGGCCTTGTTGCACAGCCCCGAACTGAAAGTCTATTCATATAACCTGCGTGCGTGGGATGCTGAGATTTTACAACAATCCCTGCTTCCCAATCCGGAAGCCGGTCTTGAACTTGAGAACATCGCAGGGGGTAAGGATTACCGTGGAGCCGGAGCCTCGGAGATTACGTTGTCTGTAGGGCAATTGATTGAGCTGGGGAAAAAGCGGGAAAAGAGGACAAGGGTAGCTGCCCTGTCAGGTAATCTGGCCGCCTGGGACTACGAATCAAAAAAGCTGGATGTTTATACCCGCGTTTTGAAGACCTTTTATAATATATTGGCATTACAGGAGCAGCTGGCGCAAAGCAGGCGACTGCTTCAGCTGGCCGAAGAACTCAGCCTTTCCATTGAAAAACGGGTTCTGGCCGGTGCTTCTTCACCGGCAGAACAGGCAAGAGCGAAAATTGAAGTGGAACGGGCGGCAATGACAGTGGAAAGCATCCGGTATCAGCTTAAGGCAGCACATGCCGCTTTGGCAGCTACCTGGGGAGATGATATTGCTACTTTCAGGGCAGCAAAAGGATCTATTTCCATTCCTGATCAATTGCCAGACCTTGGGTCACTGAAACTTTTACTGGTACAGAATCCGGATCTTAAACGGATGGAAGCAGTGAGAAAAAAGCGGGAAGCGGATATTGCCCTGCAAAAAGCCCTGGGTGTACCCGATCCGGTAATCAGTTTCGGTTACCGCAGGCTGAATGAAATATCAACCAATGCTTTTGTGGCCGGCGTTTCCATTCCCATACCTTACTTTGACCGGAACCAGGGGAATATCAAAAAAGCGCAGATCTTTTATCAACAGACTGAGGCTGAAAAACAAGCGTTGCAGATTACTCTTTCCAACAGGCTGACACTCTTGTATCAGCGGTTAAAGGATCTGCAATCCCAGGCACATAATCTGCATGACAAGATTATTCCGCAGGCAGAGGGATCTTTGGATATCCTCCGGCAGGGATACCGGGAGGGAAAATATTCTTTCCTGGAAGTGCTGGATGCGCAGCGCAGTTTATTTGCAGCCTATACCCGGTATCTGCAAATACAGTCCGAATACCGGGATACGGTATCGTCAATAGAACGTCTGACAGGCCAAAGTCTCACAACCGTTGCCGGAAACAATCAATAAAATCGAAAACGAATCCTAATAAATACATAAAAAAATGAAACAAAAGATCAAATCCGGATTTTCAGGTTCAAGGATATGGTTTATCCTCATCCTTTTCTTTATCACTTCCGGCAGTTGGCAGTGCTCCAATACCGGAAGTGATCAGAATGCCGTCCATATTGAAGAAGACAACCATACTTCCGGGGAACAGGCAGAGGAACAGGTTGTCATCATGAGTGACAAAGTTATGAAAGAATTTAACATTGAAACAGCCCGGGCAGCTGCTGGCAACCTGGACATCTATATACAACTTCCGGGTGAAATTGTTATTCCCCCTGCTAACCTGGCACATGTTCACCCCAGGTTTCCGGGCGTGGTAAAGGAGGTAAAAAAGCAAACCGGCGATGCGGTAAAAGCCGGCGAGGTGCTTGCCGTAATTGAAAGTAACCAGAGTCTATCCGATTATGTTTTAAAATCACAGATAGACGGAATCATTACGGAGATGCATATTACACGTGGTGAAATGGTCGATGATAATATACATGGCTTTGTGATTGCAGATTTAAGTACGGTGTGGGCATATCTCCAGATCTACAGGAAAGATCTTCCGTCCATTCATCCCGGACAGCCGGTGATGATAATTGCAGAAACCGGCTCTCCGAAGGTAAAAGGGACTATTGATTATATCTCTCCGATCATTAATGAAGAAACACGTACGGCCACGGCAAGGGTAGTTCTTCGCAACAGCGGATATCAGTGGAAACCCGGAATGTTTATTACCGGGAAAGTAACCGTATCCGGATCGTACGTGAAGATTTTGATCCCGAAAACAGCAATAGAGATGCTGGATGATAAACCGGTGGTTTTTATCCGTAAAGGGGAGCGGTTTTATCCGTCAAAGATCGTTACGGGAAAGGAAAATAATGAGTTTGTTGAAGTACTTGACGGTCTGAAAGAAGGACAGGTATATGCTGCCAGACATGCCTTTACACTCAAAGCCGAACTGCAGAAAAGAGAATTCGGTGAAGGTCACGGACATTAAAACCGGTTTAACCATTTAAATTGAAGATATCATGAACAAATGGATTGATTTTTCACTGAAGAACAGATTACTGGCGGCGACACTGGCTGTACTGGTAATGGCTGCGGGATATATGAGTTATACCAAATTACCCATTGATGCTTTTCCTGATGTATCCCCTTCGCTGGTTCAGGTATTTACCGAAACGGAAGGTCTTGCTCCGGAAGAGATTGAGAAGTACATTACTTTTCCCGTTGAAACCTCCATGAACGGACTGCCGGATGTCGAGTTAATCAGGTCAGTATCCAATTTCGGATTGTCTGTTGTCAATATTTATTTTAAAGACGGGACGGATATCTATTTTGCGCGGCAACTTGTTAATGAAAGGCTCCAGGAGGCCCGGGAGCAGATTCCTGAAGGTTTCGGTGACCCGAAAATGGGTCCGATATCTACCGGCATGGGACTGATCCTGTTTTATTATCTTGAGGATACGACAGGTCAGTACTCGTTGACAGAGTTACGTACTATCCAGGACTGGCTGATAAAATATCAGTTACAAACCGTTCCCGGGGTTACGGAAGTATTGGGTATCGGTGGATGGGAAAAACAGTTTCAGGTGATGATCAATCCTGATGCCCTGTTGCGTTATGATGTAACCATACAGAATGTCATTGAAAAGATCAAAGCGAACAACCTGAATGTCGGTGCCCAGTTTATTGAAAGGAATTCGGAGGAATTTATTGTCCGGTCAGTGGGTCTGGTGACCAACATTTCGGATATTGAAAATATTGTGATCAAGACGAAAGACGGCACTCCGGTCTTCCTGAAACAACTGGCTGATGTTAAAGTTGGAGGAGCTGTGCGCCGGGGTGTTCAGACACGTGACGGCATTGAAGAGGTTGTTTCGGGGATGGTCGTAAAACTTTATGGCAGCAACTCCTCTACCGTAATCGGACATGTCGAGGAGAAAATGGCTGAAATAAACAAAGCATTGCCCGAAGGTGTGCGAATCGTTCCGTATTACCAGCAGAAAGAACTCGTTGAGGCTGCTGTAAACACTGTAATCCGGGCATTGATCCAGGGTATCATTCTGGTAACCATTATTCTGATACTGTTCATGGGGTCCCTGCGTCCCAGCATCGTGGTCATTATTTCATTGCCCTTTTCCATTCTTTTTGCCCTGATCGGCATGTACATGTTTAACATTTCGGTAAACCTGATGTCTTTTGGCGGGCTGGCCATTGCCATCGGGATGATGGTTGACGGAACCATTGTGGTGGTGGAAAATATTGACCGGTTGTTACGGGCGGCACCAAAGGATGAACCGCGTATTCATGTTGTGGCGCGTGCGGGGAAAGAGGTGGTACGTCCGGTTGTTTTTGCCATCGTAATTATTATTGTGGTCTTTCTGCCTCTTTTCACCCTCCGTGGTGTTGAAGGAAAGACTTTCAGACCGCTTGCCTATACCGTCTCCATGGCCATGCTGGGTTCCCTGATCTTTGCCGTGATCCTGGCGCCGCTTTTTTCGTTCTTGATTATGAAAAGGCCTTCCGTGAAAAAAAGGAAGGTGGCAGAACCGGAACAATCACGGGAAAATTTCATTGTCCGTTTTCTGAATATTCTTTATCTGCCGGTGATCCGGTATTTTGTGAAACACAGGATTGTTGCGATTATTCTGGGGGTAGTCCTGCTCGGGGGAGGGGCTTTTGTTTATCCCCGCCTCGGATCGGAGTTCACGCCTACCTTACAGGAAGGAACAATCGTTTTGCGCCTGACCATGGCTCCGTCCATTTCGCTGAATGAGAGTACCCGGATAACACAAATTGTGGAGCGGCGTGTCATGAAGGTCCCGGAAGTGGAACATGTTGTAACGCGGATCGGGCGTGGAGAGGTAGGAGCGCATACCGATCCGGTCAATAGTGCGGAGATGTATATTCTGCTTAAACCCGTGGATGAGTGGAGGCATGCGGAAACACAGGAGGATATAGAAAAAGTAATTCGCCGGGAGGTGGGTGAAATTCCGGGGGTTCTTTCCAATTTTACCCAACCGATTCAGATGACGGTAGATGAATTGCTGGAAGGGGTACGTGCCGAACTGGCCATAAAGCTTTACGGAGATGACCTCGACCGGCTCAAGGAAACGGCAGATCAGATTGCCAATGTGATCAGGAAGGTTCCCGGGGCAACGGATGTACAGACCGATCAGGTCAGCGGAACGCCACAGTTGCTGATTCAGGTGAACCGCCAGGCAATAGCCCTGTATGGCGTGAACATCGAGGATGTTCAGGAGGTAATCCGTGCAGCCGTCGGTGGTGAAACGGCGGGACAACTTTTCGAGGGAGTTAAGCGGTTTGATATCCTGGTGCGGTATGGCGAGGAAGACAGGAAAGATATTACGCAGATTCGACGTATCCTCATTGAAGCGCCTAACGGAACGCGCATACCGCTTGAGCAACTGGCCGAAATCCGTGAGCTGGTTGGTCCCCGCCAGATCACCCGTGAAAACAGCCAGCGGTTTATTACCATTCAGTGTAATGTCGAAGGCCGGGATATCGGATCGTTTGTTGCCGGTGGCCAACAGGCTATTGAGCAGAATGTCAATTTGCCCACAGGGTATTTTGTTACCTGGGGAGGACAGTTCCGTCTGCAACAGCAAGCCAACAAACGGTTGGGGGTGGTTATCCCTGTTACCCTGCTGGTGATCTTTTTATTGCTTTATTCCAGTTTTTCATCCCTGAAGAACACACTACTGATTCTGTTAAACATACCACTGGCACTTGTCGGCGGGATTGTAGCCCTGTGGCTGACAAACCAGAATCTTTCGGTTCCCTCGTCTGTCGGTTTCATTGCCCTGTTTGGTATTGCCCTTGAAAACGGGATGGTCATGGTAACATACATAAACCAATTGGTACGAGATGGTATGCCGGTTGACGCAGCTTCGGTAAAAGGAGCTTCCCTGCGCCTGCGTCCGGTACTGATGACTGCCCTTACAACCGCGCTCGGACTTATTCCCCTGCTTATGGCCACAGGTACGGGCAGTGAAGTCCAGCGACCGCTGGCAACGGTGGTTACAGGAGGTTTGGTTACATCCACTTTGCTGACATTGCTTGTAATACCCTCAATATATAAATGGTTTGCCATCAACGTAAATTATGCTATAAAATCCGAAGAAAAATGATAACTAATTTAAAAACAGAGATAAAATGAAAATGATAATCGCTTATATCAAACCGCACAAACTGGCACCGGTAACAATGGCCCTTCATCATGTAGAAGGGATGACTGGAATGAGTGTCAGTGACGTACGGGGATTTGGAAGGGGAAAAGCAAAAAATGCCCCTCACCGGATCGTTGAGGATCTTGTGGATTATATCCCCTGTACCAAAATTGAGATATTCTGTACACACGATAAGGTAGATGAAATCATGGATATTATCGAAAAAACGGCACATACAGGATTGAAAGGAGACGGGAAAATTTATGTGCTGGAAGTTAGTGATGCGGTCAGGATTGCAACAGGGGAACATGGTATAAATGCTGTTTAACTGAATCTGGAACAATGGAATATAAAACATTTAAATGGTTTACTTACCCGGCGATACGCAATGCGCTGATCGCAGCCTTGATTGCAAGTGTGATCTTTGTTCTTGAACGGGTAATCACATTGCCACCGGCTGTCCGCATTACCGGATATCTGGCAGCAATGTTTACAGGCGGCTATTTCTGGATCAGGGAAGGGATAGAGGATTTATTTAAGGAAGGGAAGATCGATATTGAAATTCTTATGCTGGCGGCTACGACAGGGGCGGCAGTTTTAGGAATGTGGGATGAAGCTGCCTTCCTGGTAGTATTGTATGCTCTTGCCGAAGGGTTTGAATCCTATGCCTATACCAGAACGCGCCAATCCATCCGGGCATTGCTTGACCTGGCGCCTAAAGAAGCTTGTGTCATCAGGGATGATACTGAAATTGTATTACCGGCAGAATCGTTAAAGCCGGGAGATATTTTCCTGGTACGTCCGGGAGAATCTGTTCCTACCGACGGAGTTGTCAACGAAGGAGAATCTGAAGTGGATGAAGCGCCGGTGACCGGTGAATCTGTTCCGGTATACAAGAAAGACGGGATGCTCGTTTTTGCCGGAACCATTAACCTGAACGGAGCCCTGAAAATAAAGGTAACCAAGGCGTTTGAGGATAATACCTTGTCAAAGATGATTCATCTGGTCGAGGAAGCACAGGAACAGAAAGGGAAAGCACAGACATTTATCAGCCGTTTCGGAAGGATTTATACCCCATTGGTGCTGGTTTTTTCCCTGCTGTTATTCCTTTTTCCCCTGGTTTTTGGAGGGGATATGGTTTTCTGGGCAAATAAAGCCATTATACTGCTGGTGGCAGCCGCACCCTGTGCCCTGGTGATGTCTATGCCGGTTGCCGTAGCTGCAGGTATCGGAAAAGCCGGGAGAAATGGGATCCTGATTAAAGGAGGAATGCACCTGGAAAATCTGAAAAAGATAAAAGCCGTGGCGCTGGATAAAACCGGAACGCTGACTACAGGAAAGCCGGTGATTACCGATATTACCGGTTTTAACCATACCGAAAAGGAGGTTCTTGAGATGGCCTTTCAGGCAGAACATTTGTCAGAACATCCGCTTGCGAAGGCAGTGGTCGGGAAAGCTGAAGAACAGGGAATCGTTACAAAAGAGATTTCGGGATTTAACAATATTCCGGGAGCAGGTGTTATAGCCCAGGTGGGAGATCAGGAAATCCGTTGCGGGAAAAAGGTATTGTTTGATGAGAAAGCGGTTTCCTTAAAAATAATGGAACAGGTTCGGAAGCTGACAAGTGAAGGCAAAACGGTGATTTTTACCGGGACAAAAGATGAAATATACGGGATTATCGGACTGCAGGACCAGATACGCGATGAAGCACGAGAACTTGTACAAAACCTGCACCGGATGGGTGTTCGTGTTATCATGATTACAGGGGATAACCCGGAAACAGCACAGGCTATTGCCGGGAAGCTGAATATTGATGATTTCCGCGCAGGAATGAAGCCTGAAGATAAAGTGGCAGTGGTAAAGGAACTTGAAAAGCAATACGGAAATGTAGCCATGGTAGGTGACGGGATCAACGATATACCTGCGCTGGCCAGTGCCACAGTCGGAATTGCCATGGGGGTTGCCGGTACCGATGCGGCCATCGAAACAGCCGATATTGCCCTGATGGGTGATCGTCTTGATGGGATTGTCTATGCACTTGTAATGGGACGTCAGGTAGGAAAAATAAGCAAACAAAATATCATTTTTTCCATACTGATACTGGCAGCGATGATCCCTTCGGCATTGTCCGGATTGCTGACCATTGCCTCAGCTGTGGTTATACATGAGGTTTCCGAATTGCTTGCTGTTGGAAATGGGCTGAGGGCAAACATGGTATAGTCGGGAAATTCAAAGGAGAATTTTAATAATTTTAACCGGAAAGAAAAATTAAATATAATGGAACAAATAAATTATGGTTTTACCAAAAAGCTTTCACTGTCATATGAAAAAGCTTTGGAAAAAGTAAGAGAAGCGTTAAGTAAGGAAGGTTTCGGTGTAGTTGCCGATATTGATATGGCTGCCACGCTGAAAGACAAACTGGGTATTGAACACAGGCCCTACCGTATTTTAGGTGCCTGTAATCCTCCCAATGCCTTGCGGGCCCTGCAGGCAGAGGAGGAGATCGGCCTGATGCTGCCTTGTAACGTTATCGTGTACAGCAGCGAAGATGGTTCAACACGGGTTGCTGCCATTAACCCCGTCGTAGCCATGGAGCCGGTTAAAAATGAAAAGCTGAATGAAGTTGCTGAAGAGATCAGCGTAAAACTGAAAAGAGTAATTGAAAACCTGTAAATGTAGAAAAATTGTTTCCTTGCGGAACAAAACCTTCAGAATAGTGCTTCTGGCAACGAAAGCACTTATTTTTTATTGTTACCTTTTAATCCTGTCCCGATTAACATAATGTTGATATTTTTCAGTGAATAACTGTATATTTTGGTAAAGTTTAATGGTCTTATTAAATTTGTTTTACCGCTATTTAATCAACGAATTCTTTCACAAACAGATGTTTCCCTTTACTCATTAATATCTCAACCATGAATCTTTCAGGGAATAAAACCATTACTTCAATTATTATTGAAATGTTTTCAGTAATATTTGCAGTCCTCCTTGCACTTTTTGCCAAAGATTATCACGACAAGGTTCAGACAAAACATGAAATGATCGGTGTAATTAAAAATATTAAGACAGAGATCACCAGAAACCGTGATAGCCTTTCTTTATCTGTTCAGGCACATGAACGTCTTTTAGATACCCTCGGAACTTATTATTCATCGAAATTTGATTTTACAGATATTAAGTTAGGGTTTGCAGATATGTTCAAAAAAGCAGAGTTCAAACTGGTTATGCCCCCGATAACAACAGTGACATGGGAGACTGCAAAATACTCCGGAATAGTTAAAGAATTCCCATTCCGGTTGTTATCGGAAATTACCAAAATGATTTTTATTCAAGAGTCAATCAACGACGTGCTCAAAGAATTAAAGGGAAATATTTACACTAAGGATATTTTTGAACCAAAGGAGACAAAGAAAGAATTTTTGATTATTATGCTTACCATAGAAGATATTATCAAAAAAGAAAAGCTGCTTATTGATTCATACAACGATGTAATAAGAGAAATTGATGCTGAGATAGGCAAATGAATGAGCATAAAAAAAGTGCTTCAGTCTCCCGGAGCACTTTTTTTGCTGTTACGGCATTTTTTACTTTTGTTTTGAAGGTTCCTTTTTTTCGGTTCCTGTAGCTTTTGTTGCGGCAGCTTTTTCCTTTTTGCATTCGGCTTTTTTTGCTGTTGCTTCGGATTTTGATTTGCTGCAGCATGATGCCTTGGCTTCCTTTGCTTTGTCGCATTCGGCCTTGGCTTCTGCCTTAGTGGCTTTGTTACATTCGGTTTTCTTTTTGGCTTTCTTGGGAGGATCTTGCTGGTTCACAACCGTTACAACTTTTTTTACGGTTACCGCCTGAGCCGGAACCACCAATGCCATGGCAAACAAACTGAATAATGCTATTGCTAATACTTTTTTCATAATGATATGGTTTTTTAGATTTAATTTGCAATATACGGAATAAATGCGATAAAAATCAGGCAGAAGTTGGTAATATAATTAGAAAGATAAGTGTAACAGACAAATAGCCAGACGATAAGACGTATCATCTATTTGAGAATAATTTTATATGCCCGCGAATCAGGAATGGATAAATCTGGCAATAACTGTTTTATTTCCATAGACTTTCCGGTTCAGTTCAACCTCGACAAGGCAATCCGTAGGCAGGAACAGATCAACCCGTGAGCCGAATTTAATAAAGCCCAATTCATTTCCCTGGGAAACACGGCTATTTTTATGAGCATAATTAACAATTCTGCGGGCAATGGCTCCGGCGATTTGCCTGACCATAATCTCCTGTCCCGATGAATGAAGGATAGCCACAGAGTGTCTTTCATTATTACCGGATGATTTGGGATTGAAAGCCATAAAGTGACGGCCCGGGGAATAGTTTGAAAATTTTACAATTCCATCGATGGGATAACGGTTAACATGAATATCGAAAGCTGACATAAAAATAGAGATCTGTAACATCTCTTTTCCAAAATATTCCGCTTCGACCGTTTTTTCTATGGCAACAATGGTACCGTCAGCAGGAGCATAAATAATATCTTTCGCAGGGATAATTTTTCTCTCGGGGTTACGGAAGAAGAGACAAATCCATAGAAGGGTAAAAATACTTCCGGCAAGTATGATCCATTTCCATTCGGAGTGGCCGGAAAACAAAAACAGGGCAGTATTCAGAAGGATAAGAAACAATCCGGAGACAAGGATCGCCGGATAACCTTCCCGATGTATGGTTGTTTTTGCCATGATTATCGCATCATAAATTGCAGCCATGCAAAAACGACCGGTATGCTTAGTAATATTCCGTCAAACCGGTCCAGAAATCCGCCGTGCCCCGGGAGTAACTTTCCGGAGTCTTTTACCCCTATTTTACGTTTAAGCATGGATTCCGTCAGGTCTCCCAGCGTGCCGAAGAATATGATTAACAGGGAGATTGTTATCCAGGTAAGCACACCTGCCTGATCAAAAAAACGGGACAATGCAACCGCTGTTACTATGGCCAGAAGAGACCCGCCTAAAACGCCTTCCCATGTTTTCTTCGGGGAGATACGCCGGAATAATTTTCGTTTACCAAACCACCGGCCAGAAAGATAAGCGCCGGTATCATACATCCAGTGGAGGATGAAAATCCCAAGCAGAATAAAGGGTGAATAATGAATAAGATGGGATGGCTGGATCAGATAATTCAGGATATCTTCACTACCTTCCAGGGGAACCGGTCCGGCAACCTTACCGGAAACAGAAAGTACAAAAAAAGGGAACAGGCTAAAGGGTAAAGCAATGTAAATAATTCCTAAAAAGGTATAGGCAATATTATGAAAAGGCCGGTTATGCTGCAGAAACAACTCATTAATATAGATAAATACGGAAAGTGCGAGCAAAAGGGCAAGATAGTGGATGTCCAGAATACCGGCGGCAATAAAAAAGTTGAGGACAAACATCAGGGATGCCATGGCAAGTCCGTATTTATATTGCGGTCGGATCTTTACCATGTGCATAAGATGATAAAACTCCCATAATACAAGAGTCATGATCACGAAAAACACCAGGAAGAATACCAGGCTGTTAATCAAAAGACCCAGCGTAATGGCAACAACGATAATTATGCCGGTAATGCTTCTTTTCAACAGATTACTCAAGGCTCAAGTGTTTTAACCAGGTTTTTAGCCCTGATGATATCATCAAGACGGACATAAACCTCTGTTTCCCCGAAAGCAAGATAAGAAGAATCTTTTTTATTGATTACCACAGCCTGAATATTATTTTCTTCAAGCACCTGTCTTGCCAGTTCTGCCTGATAGGGCTGTCCGGTTGAAAAAACGAGTATCCAGTCTTTTTCCATACATCAGGAGGTTTCTTTTTTACCGGCAGTTTTTCGTACTGGCTTCGGGGTTTTGGATCGTGTTTTTTGCGAAGTGGATTTGTTCGCTGTTTTCTTCTGTTTTTCGTTCTTCAAAACAGGTTCTTCTTCTGTTACCGGGCGTGGTCCGAAAATCTTCTCCATATCCTCGGCAAAGATCACCTCTTTCTCGAGAAGCAGTTCGGCCAGTTTTTGATGTCCTTCCTTATAACTGATAAGAACTTCCCTGGCTTTTTTGTAAGCTCTTTCTACCAGGTCTTTTACTTCCTGATCAATCAATTCGGCGGTTTTATCACTATAAGGTTTGACGAAGCTAAATTCATTCTGACCGGATGAATCATAAAAGCTGAGATTTCCGATTTGCTCGCTCATGCCAAAATAAGTGATCATGGCATACGCCTGTTTGGTAACTTTTTCAAGGTCATTGAGTGCACCTGTGGAAATTCTTCCAAACGTAATTTCTTCGGCAGCACGTCCTCCCAGGGCTGCAGCCATTTCATCAAAGAGCTGCTCGGTAGTGGTGATCTGTCTTTCTTCGGGCAGGTACCAGGCAGCACCGAGTGCCCTGCCGCGGGGAATAATGGTTACCTTTACAAGAGGGTTGGCATATTCCAACAGCCAGCTTACCGTGGCATGGCCGGCCTCGTGATAAGCGATGGTTTTTTTCTCCATCGGAGTGATAATTTTATTTTTTCGTTCAAGACCGCCGACAATCCTGTCAATAGCATCCATAAAATCCTGCATCTGGACACTTTTCTTACCTTTACGTGCAGCGATTAATGCTGCTTCGTTGCAGATGTTTGCAATATCTGCGCCTGAAAATCCGGGGGTCTGTTTGGACAGGAATTCATGATTGATTGTTTTATCGAGTTTCAGGGGTTTCATGTGTACCTTGAAGATCTCCCTCCGTTCATTCAGGTCGGGCAATTCTACATGGATCTGACGGTCGAACCGTCCGGCCCTGAGCAGTGCTTTATCCAGGATATCGGCACGGTTAGTTGCTGCCAGGATGATCACTCCTGCATTGCTGGCAAAACCATCCATTTCTGTAAGAAGCTGGTTCAGTGTATTTTCCCGTTCGTCGTTGGCTCCGAAATTAGGATTTCTTCCCCGGGCTCTTCCAACCGCATCAATTTCATCAATAAAAACGATGCAGGGGGCTTTTTCCTTGGCCTGTTTAAACAGGTCCCTGACTCTGGAAGCACCTACACCGACAAACATCTCCACAAAATCAGATCCCGAAATGGAAAAGAACGGCACATTGGCTTCACCGGCAACGGCTTTTGCCAGAAGCGTTTTTCCCGTTCCGGGAGGTCCTACCAGCAGAGCCCCTTTGGGGATTTGCCCCCCGAGGTCGGTGTATTTCTTCGGATTCTTGAGGAAATCAACAATTTCCTTTATTTCCACTTTGGCTTCTTCCAAACCGGCAACATCTTTGAAGTCGACCTTTACATGCGTATCCTTATCAAATATCTTGGCTTTGGACTTGCCGACCGAAAAAATATTTCCGGCACCTCCTCCGGCTCCGGGACCCATACGCCGGAAAATGATGATCCAGATAACAATCAGGATGATCAGGGGCAGAAACCAGCTCATCAACCCCCCTAAAATATCTGATTTTGTTTTATACCTGACCGGTATGCTTTCAGCGTCGGAATAGTTAAACTGCTTTTCGGCTTCTTCGAGTTTCGACTCAAAAGTTTCAACAGAACCAATGGTGAAATGATATTGCGGCCCGGCAGGACCAATGCCCGATTCGGGTTTCAGATCTTCATAGCGGTCTGATTTGATCGCCTCGGGTTTCAGGTAAACTTCAGCAATTTCTTTATTGATGATTACAATTTCCTTAACATCCCTGTTGCTGATCATTTTGGATTTTACCTTATTCCAGTCAACTTCTTTTGAAGTTGATCCTTTATATAGAAATTGTACAAGAATAAATCCAAGGGCAATGATCCCGTAAATCCAGTACATACTGAATTTCGGTTTATTATTCATGTCTTTTCTGGGCCCTGGTTTTGAATTCGGTCCACGATTCGGACCAGGGTTTGGATTAGACCTGGGTTTGATATTTTTATTTTGTTTTGATTCAGCCATTTTAAATTCTTTCATTAATGTTCAGCGCTTCCCCGATCTCTTCGCGGGCGGCATCAGCCCAAAGCTCTTCCAGATTATAAAACTCACGAAAAGGTTTTTGGAAAACATGAACCACGATGTCGCCATAGTCCAACAATACCCATTGCGCAAGTTGCAGTCCTTCGCGATGCCAAACTTTTTCATGAGTCTTTTCCCTGACAACTTTTTCCACCGATTCGGTAATTGCTCCGACCTGAATATTGGAATCACCATGACAAAGAATAAAATAGCGGCACACCGCATTGTTAATTTTTAGCAGATCGAGAATAACAATTTCCTTTCCCTTCTTTTTCAGAATACCTTGTATTACTGCTTCTTTAAGTTTTTCTGTTTCGATATCTTCCGTATTTTGCATGAATAAATTTCTACAAAAGTAATTAAAAATTAGTTAACCAGTTTGTTGCATACTACAGTAAACTTTGTAAATTTAACATTCAACAAACTATTGCAATATCGGTGCCATGAATAAATGTATGATCATTTAAGATGCCGGATAATTTCTTTAAGATATTGTACCTGGACGAGGTGGGATCCACCAACGAGTATGCTGCGGCATTACTCAACGAACAACATCCTCCCGAAGGGACCACCATCGTAACCGGGAATCAGACCTCCGGTAAAGGGCGCCGGCAAAGGGAATGGCATAGTGAACCGGGTAAAAACCTGACATTTTCCATCATCCTTTATCCGGGATTCCTTGAGGCCGGAAAACAATTTTATCTCTCGGTAGCCGCTGCCCTTTCCGTCGTGGAAATGCTGGATGAAATAGTCGAGGGGATATCTGTGAAGTGGCCCAATGATATTTACCTTGACAATGACAAAGTAGCAGGAATTCTGATAGAAAATATCCTTTATGGAAATCATTTAGGCAGTTCGATTCTGGGTATCGGAATAAATGTGAATGAATCACCCATGCCTTCCGGACTGGGAGCTGTTTCGTTGAAACAGGCAACAGGGAAAACTTTTTCAACCGGGGATTTGCTTCAAAGGATTTTGCTAAAGTTCCTGGCAAATTATAACCGGTTAAGACAAAGTCGGTTTGAAGAAATGAAGAGTGTTTATGAGGCCAGGCTCTGTTTTTCCGGCAGGGAGAGCGTTTTTGAAAAAGAGGATATGATCATCCGGGCAAGGGTAAAAGGAATTAATGATTTTGGACATATCATTCTGATCCTTCCCGACGGCAGTGAGCTGACAGGGAGCATGGATGAGTTGACATGGCAGGGTTTTGTTACGTAGCCTGTCCGGAAAAATCAAATGATTCGATTTGTTTGATAAGTATTTCCAGGAACTGTTGTAACGGTTTGGCGGTTATCACCCGTAACATCGGATTGAGATCTGCTTTCAGGGTAAGCTTCACCCGGGTATCCCCCGGCGAAACCTCCCTGATCTGAACCCATAACGTAAAGTCAATATTTGCCAGGCTGTCACCACTTATCTTCAAAAGATCGTTGGGTTTTTTTTCGATCATTTTCAGACCGATTTCACCGACACCGGTAACCGAAAAACGGCACGTATTATTGTCTGCCTGCCAGTGATCCACCTGGCCGGCAGGAATCAGATGTTCAAAATGCCTGAAATCGGACAAAAAGGCATATACTTTTTCCTGTGCGTGGGGCACTTTACCTATGCGGCTTTCATATTTCTGTTCCAAAGTGGTTCATTTTTTCCATTGTTCGGGATTAAGGCGCCATTCTTTTAACGAATCAAGATGTTCGGGTAACACATATCCGGTATGAACGGCAATATCAATAAGGTGGGAATAATCGGTAAGGGTATAAAGCAGGACATCTTCTTCCAGGAATCTGTCTTTGGCCACTTGAAAATCGTAAGTGAAAATGGCAGTCATACCCAAAACATTTATACCGGTTTCCCGCAATGCTTTAACCGCATTAAGGCTACTTTTACCGGTGGAAACCAGGTCTTCTACCACGACCATCTTTTGGTTTGGAACAACTTCGCCTTCGATCATATTTGCCAGGCCGTGATCTTTAGGTTTGGAGCGCACATAAACAAAGGGAAGGTTGAGCACATCTGCCACCAGGGTACCGATCCCGATAGCACCTGTAGCTACTCCGGCAATACCTTCTGTCCGGGGGAACTTATCACGGATGATTTCAACAAATGCGTCACGGATATAAGTGCGGATAACCGGGTAAGAAAGGGTCTTCCGGTTATCGCAGTATATCGGAGATTTCCAGCCGGAAGCCCAGGTAAACGGGTTTGTTATATCTAATTTAATTGCTTTAATTTGTAACAGGTATTCTGTGAGTTTTGTTTGATAATTCATAGTGCGAATGTATAAAATTTTTTATCAGGACAGGATCGTTTTTCTTACGGAGGACTTTGCAGAAGCCTTCCGTCACAATTACGGGTTGTTTTATAAATATTTTGATCGCCATGAATTGCAGGAGTTGCTTCGTCTGTTCGGATTTTTGACAAGAATCAAAAAACTATATATTTTTTACAATGATTTAGACCATCTTTTCAGAGAGTTTATTTCTTTATTTAGATTGCTTCCCGCTGCAGGAGGTGTGGTTAGAAGCAATACCGGGAAAGTCCTTGTTTTTAACCGCCGGGGGAAATGGGATCTTCCCAAAGGGAAAATAGATCCCGGAGAAGATGCTCCCGTAACCGCACTGCGGGAGATCCGTGAGGAGTGTGGAATCGATGATCTTGTTCCCGGTAGGGAAATAACCAAAACCATTCATACCTATATGTTGGACAATCAGCCGGTATTAAAACAAACCACCTGGTTTGATGTTCGATACAAAGGTGATGAGAATGCTGTGGTTCCGCAAACAACCGAAGATATCACCGAGATTCTGTGGCTCCCACCCGAAGAACTGGGGATGATCCTTGGTAACACATGGTTGTCTATTATAGACGTATTGCGGGAAGCCGGGCTATTCCGTTTCTGATTTTTTCAGGATTTTCAAAAATACCGATTCAAAATTCTCTGTCGGAGGAGGCGCCGGTGACAATACAACTTTTCCATCCGGCGAGATAAGATAATAGGAGGGGAAAACCCTGATGCCATAATCCCCGGGCGTCGTACACGAGGGGGAACATACAAGGAAAATCCATGAATATTTCCGGCTTTCACGCAGGTATTTCAGGGCTTCAGGATCATCTTCGGGTGCGACGGTAACAATGACAAGCTGATCAGCAAATTCCTCAAAAAGTTGTTCAAGGAGCGGGAATTGACGTAACGAACTATAGCTGAGACGGCTCGAAAAGTTGAGATATACGTATTTCCCGCGGAAATCGGATAAACTGACCAGGTGCCCGTATACATCGGGCAGGGTAAAATCCGGGGCATCACTTCCCGGTTCAAGAAATCGTACCTTTCGAATAAGATTACTGATCATTTTATGGTGCTCGGGGAAAAGAGTGACTTCGTTGATCTTTTCCATCAGGTTCATCAGCTTATCTTTCGGGAATGAACCGTCATAAATGGCGTCATAGATTCCTTTAATCATTACGAGTTCGGTAAATTGCGGATAGTGCCCGCCCAGGCTTGCGTCAATAACATTAGCCAGGCTGTCCGGATCGTTGTATCGTATTATGGCAGCAGCCAGTTTATCAGAAAAAACCCCGCGTTTCAGATAACTGAAATACCGGTTAAATACCTGATTAAAAAGTTCCATGTAGCCGGGGTTCCGGTATCGGATATTCCGGGCAAACCCGGTATATTTATCCAATACCCTCGCACGGTCGGAGAGGATCATCACTTCAAGGGTCACCAGACGGGCTTCCATGTAGTCGTTAAAAAACGCATTCCCGGCGCCGGAAAAAGTATTTCGTACGGAATCGATAAATTCCTGCAGGTGTTTATTCCGTGTTTCCGTGAAAACACTTCTGGCATGTGAGTAAAAAAACGGATGATACACCCTGTCAAAACGGTCGATCAATATATTCAGGTTACCGGCATCTGTTCCCCTGATGCCCAGATGCACCGGTTCCGGTTTAAAATAAGGATTCAGAACATCTTTGATCTGTTTTTCTTTCCTCGGAGGTAAAATAATATCATAAGTATGGCCCGGTTCGGCGTAAAAAAAAGCCCGGTATATTCCGAGGTCGACAAAAATCTCCATGGTTTCGGAGATCTGGAACTTACCCTGAAATGAACCGTCAGGCAAAACCGGGATTCTGGCCAGGGTGAGCGGTGTATAAGAGAGGAGGTCATCATAAATAAAAAACTGAAGCGTGTCCCCGCGGTATTGCGGTGCATCTCCGTGAACAGTGACCGGTGAAGCCGGAAATACGCAAACACCGGATAACAACCACAACATCCAAAATCCTGCCAGCCGGAACAGTTTCATCTCTGGAAGAAGATTAATTCTCTGTGAGATTAATAGCAGCCGGCAGGAACTTTGAAGCATCTCCTCCATATCTGATCACTTCTCTGACCAGCGTGGAATTTATGAATGTATGCTCGGGAAGCGTTAACATAAAAACCACTTCAATATTTTTTTCCATAGCCCGGTTCAATTGAGCAATGGCACGTTCATACTCAAAATCAGAAGCAGTACGAAGTCCCCGGAGCAAAAATCCTGCCTTCTGCTTCATACAAAAATCCACGGTCAGCCCCTCGTATGACATCACATGTATGGCAGGATCGTCTTTAAAAACCGCCCGGATCCATTTTATACGTTTCTCTAACGGGAAGTAAGCTTCCTTTCCCGTATTGGTGCCAATGGCGATTATGATTTCGTCAAATAGTTTCCTGGCCCGGTGAACAATAGATTCATGTCCCACGGTGAAAGGGTCAAATGATCCCGGAAAAACAGCCACCCGTTTCATACGTTTAAAATTTTATTCATTTTATTCATGAGATCGCTACGCTCAGTACATGCACGTTTCATGACAATATATCGGTTTGGACTTAACGGATTTTTTTCTTGATGGCAAATCTGGTTTATAAAAATAAATAGGCTACCCAAAGATACAATTATCCTGTAAACGTGGTATATTAAAAGGGAGGAAGTCCGTCAACGGACAAGCATGACATCCATCGTGCCAAAAATAACATCGGCGCGGATACGCAAAGGTTCTGTATCTGAGGTTTTCCCATGGGAGAAATTTGCTGATCCGAAATGAACGGTACTGCCATCCGGCAGTTTACAGGCCGAAAATACAGCATCGACCAGAATTTCGACATTCAGTGAGTCGGGGATAACCAGGCGTGTGGTTCCGAAAACCGTACTGATATCCAGTGTGCCGTATGTCGTGTCTGTTAGCGATGGCGCAACGATCAATACTTTTGAGTTAAAGATAACGTCGATTTCATCTCCGGAAAACGTCCTGAGCATCAGTGTATCTTCAGGGAACCGTTCAAGGATATGCACAGGCCGGTCTGATGCAGGCAAATGTTGGATCAGGAGTTTCAGCCCGAGGAGGATCAGGAACATGGCAAGCATCCACCTGCCTGCGGAACCTTTAATCCCGAACACCCCCTGGACAATGAGACCAAGGCCTGACAGGAATAAAAAGATGACCCAGAATAGTGTCCATTCCATAGTTTGCTTTTTAGTGATAAAGCCGGCATTACCCCTTCCTGGCTTTTGATTTCAGCAAGGCATAATCCAGTACTTCCAGAATGTTTTCGATATAATGGAATTTAAGGTTTTTAAGGTAAACATCCTGAATTCTGGAGATATCTTTTTCATTTTCTTTTGAAAGAATAATTTCATTCAGGTTTGCCCTGCGCGCTGCGAGGATTTTCTCTTTTATTCCTCCTACCGGCAGCACTTTTCCGCGCAGGGTAATCTCACCGGTCATGGCAAGACCTTTACGGACTTTTCGTTGTGTCAGTGCCGAGGCCAGTGAAGTGATCATGGTGATGCCTGCCGAAGGCCCATCCTTGGGGATTGCCCCTTCGGGGACATGGATATGAAAGTCATTATTGGCTGAAAACTCATCATCCAGATTCAGAACATCAGCATGTGATTTCAGATATTCCAGTGCGATCACGGCACTTTCCTTCATAACATCCCCGAGGTTACCGGTGAGAGTAAGTTTCCCTTTTCCTTTACTGAGACTTGTCTCAACAAAAAGTATCTCGCCACCTACAGGAGTCCAGGCAAGGCCGGTAGCAACGCCGGACAATTCATTCCCTTCATACTTGTCCCTGAAAAACATTGGCGGGCCTAAATATTCAAGAAGGTTTTCACGGGTAATGGTTCTCGAAGGATGTGTCCCAAAAGCGATTTTCTTGGCTACACGCCGGGAGATCTGGGCGATCTTTTTGTCCAGTTCACGTACCCCGGATTCGCGGGTATAGTTTACGATAATTTCTTCCAGTGTCTTTTTGGGGAAGAAGAGATCATTTTTTTTCAGGCCGTGAGCCTGAAGCTGTTTAGGTACCAGGTGCCTGCGGGCAATTTCAATTTTTTCCTCAACGATATACCCGGTAATTTCGATCATTTCCATTCGGTCGCGCAGTGGCGGGCTGATGGTGTTGGTTGTATTGGCAGTAGCAATGAAGAGTACCCGGGAAAGGTCGTATTCCAGCTCAAGGTAATTGTCGAAAAATGAGTTATTTTGCTCAGGATCCAGAACTTCAAGCAAGGCAAAGGAAGGATCTCCTTTGAAATCGGAACCTACTTTATCGATTTCATCCAGGATAAAAACGGGATTGGAAGACTTTGCTTTTTTCAGATTCTGGACAATCCTTCCCGGCATAGCCCCGATATAGGTTTTACGGTGGCCGCGGATTTCCGCTTCATCGTGCAACCCACCCAGGGACATACGGACATAATTTCTCCCCAGCGCTTCTGCAACGGATTTCCCCAATGAAGTTTTTCCTACGCCGGGAGGGCCGTACAGGCAGATAATCGGAGATTTCATATCTCCCTTAAGCTTTAATACAGCCAGATGTTCAAGAATACGTTCTTTTACTTCACCGAGGCCAAAATGATCACGGTCGAGAATCTTTTTTGCTCTTTGCAGATCGAAATTATCTTTGGTATATTCCGCCCAGGGAAGATCGAGTAGTGTTTGTAAATAGTTGGCCTGAACAGAATATTCACCGGCAGCGGGATTCATACGCTGCAGTTTATCCAGTTCTTTTTCGAAGGTCTGCTTTACTTCTTTGCGCCATTTCTTAGCTGCAGCCTTACTCCGCATTTCCTCAATTTCCTGCTCTACCGGACTTCCTCCCAACTCATCCTGTATGGTTTTCATCTGCTGGTGTAACAGATACTCCCGTTGCTGTTGTTCGAGGTCAACTTTTACTTTTGTCTGTATATCTTTTTTGAGTTCAAGCATCTGGACTTCCTTTGTCAGGAATTCGAGCAGGAGAATGCCCCTTTTTTTCAGGTCATTGATGTCCAGCAGCCGTTGTTTGTCCTTGTTGTTAACATTGGCATTGGCACTGATAAAATTGATAAGAAACTTGGGGCTTTCAATATTTTTTACCGCAAAAGATGTTTCCTGGGGGATGTTGGATGAAAGGTCTATGATTTTCAGGGAAAGCTCTTTGAGCGATTGTACCAGGGCTTCGAATTCCTGATCACCTTCTTTAGGATAAATGTCCGAAAGCAGGTGTACACTGGTCATCAGATATGGATCATCAGTAACCAGTTTGTCCGTTTGGAAACGGGCTTTTCCCTGAATAATAGCTGAAGTGCTGCCGTCAGGCATCTCCAGGATCTTAATGATTTGGGCTATAGTGCCTATTTTATGCAGATCGGAGAATTCAGGATTTTCTATAGCCGGGTCAACCTGAGAAAGGGCTCCGATGGTTTTGTCTTTTTTGTAAACATCACGGACAAGCGCAAGGCTTTTATCCCTGCCGACACTGATGGGGATTACCACCCCGGGAAACAATACGGTATTTCGTAAAGGGAGGATTGGCAAGGGATCCGGAAATTTCACTTCCTGGTCCGGATCTTCATCCTCATCAGAAATAAGCTGTATAATGCCACCTTCCTCTTCTTCCAAGGAAGAAGTAATGATGATTTCCCCAAGTTGATTTTTTTTATTCGACTTCACCTTATTGTCTCCTCTTCTATATTTCTATCTCCCGGATTCTGATGTAAAAATAACGGTTTTTTCGGTATCATATTCTTTAACAATTGTTATACCAATCTGATTCGGATAAGTGATTTTTCATAATTTCTGACACTATGCCAGCCGGGGGGAACAGAATCCCCTACCTGTCAAAGTGATCCTGAAGTTCCAAAACAGCAAAAGGCTGTTCCTGGTGGACAGCCTTTTCCGTAATTAAAGTAGCAGGAAAAACTATTTGTTTTTCTCAATATGTTTTTTATACCGGTTCATGTATTTGTCCACACGGCCTGCAGTATCCACGAGCTTCATCTTACCCGTATAAAAGGGGTGGGATGTATTCGAAATTTCAAGTTTGATCAGCGGGTATTCCTTTCCGTCATCCATTTTAACGGTTTCTTTCGAAGCGGCCGTGGAACGGGTGATAAACATATGTCCGTTTGACATATCCTTGAAGACAACAAGCCGGTAATTTTTAGGATGTATTCCTTCTTTCATCTTACGGTAAATTAAACCATTCAATAATTGGGGTTGCAAAGATATAAAAAAATAAAATACAAAGCTTTTTCATTTTTTTTTATTTGGCTTCTTCCTGGGCTGCTTTATCACGTATGGCTCTTTCATCCTTATACCTTACGACCTGGATCCCCGGTTCAAAATAGAAGCGATACGTAATATGTGTTTTGGCCTGTTCTGAACCGATAGCCTCGTACATCGATCGCATTTTCGGGTTAAAATCTCCGACCCAAGAGAGTTCCAGTTCCTTGTAAAAAGGTTTTTTCCGGAATACCTTAAAAAGCTTGTGAAAGATGACCGTTTCAATTCCTGTATTTTGAAACCTGGGTTTAATCCCGGCGACAACAGCGCGCATGCGGGTCATCGCACCGGTATTTTTATACCAGAGGAATTTTAATATTCCGAGGAGATTCAGTTTCCCGTTGAGATGCCGGAGTATCTGGTTAAAATCAGGTAAAATTATAAAAAAGGCAACAGGTTCGTCATCATGATAAGCAAACCAGGCCAGTTCTTCATCAATAATGGGTTTTGCCTGTCTCATGGATGCATATAACCTGTCATGATCAAGCGGTATAAAATCCTTTTTAAATACAGCCCAGGTTTCGTTGTAGACTTCCACCATGTCGGCGACAAACTTATTCGTTTCCCTGAAAGAAAAATGACGAAATGAATAACCCGGTTTTTTGGAAACCCACTGTGCAATTTTTTCAAATCTCTCGGGGAAACGGGTTACTTTTGTCAGATCCAAATGGTAGCTGTATTGATTAAAATAGTTCTGAAACCCGTAATCTTCAAAGAATTTTCGATAATATGGTTTATTATAGGGCATTCCAAATCCCGGATGTGTAAAACCATCTACCAACAGGCCCCAGTTGCTGTCATTTTCCCCGAAGTTTACAGGACCGTCCATAGCTTTCATTCCTTTTTCTTCCAGCCATGCTTTGGCCGTATCAAAAAGAAGAAAAGCAGCATCTTTATCTTCGATACATTCGAAAAAACCCATGCCTCCAACCGGGCGATTTTCGAGATCGGTTTTCCCCTCCTGATAAAATGCAGACACTCTGCCTGTAAGTTTTCCCTGATCATCTGTCATCAGCCAGCGGACAGCCTCGCCATGCTGAAATGCAATATTCTTTTTCGGGTCAAAAACAGACTCCATCTCACTGTCCAGCGGACAAACCCAGGCTTCGGGTTTTGTATATAACAGCCTGGGAACTTTATGAAAGGCTTTTTTTTGAGCATGGTTACTAACCTGAATGATTTTCATAATGCAAAACTATACGTTAAACCATTTCCTGACCAGATTTTTCATCTGGCCATTGTCAGAATGATGTATAAATTCGTTGGTATGTTTATCGTATCGGTAATCTTTTTCCCATACTGAAGCATGACTGACAATTTTCCTTAGCGCATCGGTAAAATGATAAAGATCTTCGTCTGTTATTGTAGGGTGGAGAGACCAGCGAACCCAGCCGGGTTTGAGTGAAAGATCACCGGAATTGATTAATGCAGTAATTTTTCTGGAATCTTCATGACTTACTTCGAGTAAATAATGTCCATAAGTTCCGGCACAGGCACAACCACCGCGCACCTGGATACCGAAACGGTCGCTGAGTAGCCTGACAATCAGGTTATAGTGGATTTTTTCATGGTAAAATGAAATAATGCCCAATCGTGATTCCATATCCTCTGCCAGTATCTTTATTCCCGGTATTTGGCGCATTTCTTCAAATGCTTTAGCTACCAGCTCTTTTTCACGTTTACGCATTTTTCCGGTGTTCATCTGATTTTTTACTTCGATAGTCAGTGCTGTACGGAATGCCTGTAAAAAGCCGGGAGTACCGCCATCCTCACGCAGTTCAATATCATCCATGTATTTATATTCTCCCCAGGGATTGGTCCAGTCCACCGTGCCTCCGCCGGGATTATCAGGCACAGGATTATGGTACAGGCCGGAATCAAATACCAGCACACCGGAAGATCCGGGTCCCCCCAGAAATTTATGGGGAGAAAAATAGATCGCATCCAGTTTCTGCATGGGATCTGCAGGGTGCATATCGATATCGGTATAGGGAGCCGAAGCTGCAAAGTCGACGAAGCAAACCCCGTTATATTCATGCATGATGGTTGCAAGTTCGTAATACGGCGGCTCTATTCCTGTTACATTTGAGCAGGCTGTAAAAGCTCCTATTTTGAAAGGCCGGTCTTTATATTTCTGAATTAGCTTACGCAGTTCCTCCGGATCGACCAGCAAATCTTTTCCCGGAGGGATAACCACCACTTCGGCATTTGTTTCATACCATGAAGTGTGGTTGGAATGATGTTCCATGTGAGTAATAAAAACTACCGGCTTTTCGGTTTTCTGAATGCACTTACCCCGTTGGTTCAGACCGCATCCCTTTAACCCCAGGATACGCTGCAGTTTATTTACCGCAGCTGTCATACCGAAACCGGGTGTAATGATAACATCGTCGGGTCCGGCATGTACATGATCCTTGATCAGCTGATGTGCCCGGTGATAGGCAAAAGTCATCAGCTTGCCTGTCTCGCTGGTTTCCGTATGTGTATTGGCCACAAACGGTCCGAAAGTATTGGCGATCTTATCTTCTATCGGCCTGTACAGCCGTCCGCTGGCAACCCAGTCGTGATAACGCAGTTTTTTTTCGCCATAAGGAGTATGATATACCTGGTTGTATCCTATAATATGATTACGGAAGGTGTCAAAATGTTTTTCTAAATCCATAGTTATGAATTAATCCCGGCCGGCAAATCGTGCCAGTAAACGTAAAATCTCGATATAGAGCCAGACCAAAGTAACCATAAGCCCAAATCCACCATACCATTCCATATATTTTGGGGCCCCGCTTTTTACAGCCCTTTCAATAAAGTCGAAATCGAGGACGAGGTTAAGTGCGGCTATGGCTATTATAAAGAGACTTATTCCGATAGCCAGGGATGATGTTCCGTAAAGAAATGATGTTCCTACACCAAACAGGCTCAGGATAAATGAGAAGAAATAGACCAAGGCAATTCCGGCGGTAGCGGCAACAACGCCCAGTCTGAACTTGTTGGTTACCCGAATTATCCCTGTCCGGTAAAAGAATAACATAGCAAAGAAAACACCCAGGGTAAGTGCTACTGCACGGATTACCAGATTCTGTCCGGCAAACCGCGTTTCAAGGAGAGCCGAAATACCCCCTAAAAACAGGCCTTCGAAAACGGCATAAAGCGGTGCTGTATATCCTGATAATCGCGGCCGGAAAACAGTAATCAAAGCAAGGATAAAACCACCGATAACTCCCACCAACATCAAGGAAGTTCCTCCTGCAGATATGGTTCCATCCCCTGCAGGAACAAATTTACTCCAGCTGTAACTGGCTGCAAGCAGCAGGAGAAGAAACAAAAGCATGGTTTTGTTAATCGTTCCCTGTAATGTCATATATCCGGTACCCTCAGCGATATCACGTTGAAAAACTTTTTCACTCAGTACCGGATTCCCTGTATTCCTTCTGAACATTTCTTAGTCATTTGGTGTTGTGTGCAAAGATAATTCTTTTTATTATATCCATTCCGTATACACAGGCGATTGCCTGTGTGAAATTCCTGCAGTTTACAGGGTTAGATGATGTTAATAATCCGGTGGTCGATTAAAACAAACAGGATAATAATAACAGTAGCATAAATGGCCACTGTTTTTACCGGCATGTATGTCTTGGGATGAATTCCCATTTTAATCCACAGATATGCAATCAATATGGCTTTTTCAAGAATAAAAACAATGACCGTCGCCAGGGCAATACCCACAACATTATAATACTGCACCAGGTACAAACTCAGTGCAACATTGAGGACAATCTCGATAAAGGCGGATATGAGTACAACACGGGTCTTTTTCAAACCGATGAGAATGGTTTGGGGGAAAACCAGCCGTGGGATGATCAACAGGAGATAGACCATGAAAACATCGGCACTACGCAGGAAATTGGGGTTAAACAGACGTGGGTACAGCCATCGTGCAAAGAAGAGGATAACAATGGACAGGGGATAGAGAACATGTATCAGGCGCAATGACTTTGTCCGTAATGTGGAAAGGTTGGCAGCAAAAGTTCCCTTCTTTGAAAATTCCGGTAACATGGCGTTACTCAGTCCGTTGGCCAGGAGAATCGTGAAGGGAAGTTCTTTGGCACCATACCGGAAGATGGCAAAAGTTGCAGCATCAAAACGATTGGTGACAATCAACCCGTCAATGTACTGAGCTGAACCGCTGAGTAGTGAACTTAAGATTAACGGTGCTCCGAGATAGAGATGTTCTTTAATAAACGGAAAAGAAATCCTGAATTCAGCATACCGGAACAACAGGACGATCAGCCATACAAAACGTAGTGCCGATATAATCAGTAATCCCCATATTGCCCAAATGATCGGATATCCGAAAATAAGAGGTGCAATTACCAGCATTAACTGGATAATATAAGTGAGCAGTCCGTATCTGAAAATATATTCCGGTTTATTTTGTAAAAGGTAAATATATTCGATCAATACGGGAGGGTTACTTAAAAACAGATAGGCTAACAGCAGATTTATGAACGGGACGTCCCCACTGAGTTGAAAAACAGAAAAGTGATATTTCATACTGATGCCCAGGATCAGTGCCAGGAAAGAAAAAAGGGTGAGAAGGATGGCCGCATTAAATATCTCCGGGGACTTTCCCGCTTCTCTTTTTCCGTAGGTTTTGAATGTATGGTTTTGATGATAGAGTGGCAGGAAAGATTGTATTAATCCGGAAACCCAGAAGAAACTGATCAGGCTGGCAATAAAAAGGAACACCTCGAATTCCCCGATGTCATGGGGGCTCAGGTTGATTTTGGTGAAAATGATACTGATCAGCAGAAAGGTGGTAAACCTCATCAACTGGTATAGCTGCAGACCGGAGATATTATTAAGTAGTTTCGGAAACTTCAAAGGCCCGGGTTCATCGATGGTTAAAAAGCAAAAATGGCTATTTCCCGGCAATATTACACACTTACTGGCAGATTATTTTACCGGAATGGAAAATTTTAACAGGCTGATTGTTTAAAAAAATGAATTATCCTTATCTTTGCACACCCATAAAAGCATGATCCGGGATAAGTAACGGATTTTAAAGGGGGATCATGTTCTTTTTCTAAATGGTGGATGTAGCTCAGTTGGTTAGAGCACTGGATTGTGGTTCCAGGGGTCGTGGGTTCAAGTCCCATCTTCCACCCGTCCCCAAAGCTGTTTTTCGTAAGAAAAACAGCTTTTTTATTTACGATTAATCAATGCCGTATGAATTAGTACATAGCCAATATAATACATAATAAAATACATAATTATATGATAAGACTGGTTAACAATAAATATCTTTGGTGCCTGTCCGGTTGGAAAAATGTATGGGTTAGGGTAAATTCGGCAGGTAAATGTATTCTGGCATGAAGAAAAAGCTGGTGGGACTTTACATTATGGTTGTACTGGCCATGTTTTTCTGGGCATTTTCCTTTATATGGTTTAAAATGGCCAATAAGGTTTTTGCACCGGTTACCATTGTCTTTTTCAGATTGTTGATTTCTGCAGGTTTGCTTTGGTTGTTCACAAAATTTACCGGAACACGGCAGCCCATAAAGAAAAGCGATTGGCGCCATATTTTCGTACTTACCTTGTTTAATCCGTTTTTCTATTTTTTCGGAGAAAGTTTCGGACTGACATTTGTGAGTTCTTCCATTGGATCTGTGATCATTTCTCTCATTCCTTTGTTTACCCCTTTTGCTGCACATTTTTTCCTGAAAGAACGACTTTCTCTGATGAACTGGCTGGGCATCATTGTTTCCTTTACCGGCGTTGTCTTCATCTTACTTGTAAAAAACACGGGAGAATTTTCCTGGCAGGGCGTTGCCTTGCTGTTGTTTGCTGTTTTATGTGCCGTAATTTATACGGTAATGTTAAAAAAATTATCATTTCGTTATAATGCACTGACACTGATCAGCTGGCAGAATTTTCTCGGTGCTTTGCTGTTTTTACCGGTTTTCCTTATACTTGATGGCAGGAAACTGAGATTTGACATGTTCTCTTTGAATAATTTATGGCCTGTAATAGCGCTGGCTGTTTTTGCTTCGTCACTGGCTTTTGTGTTTTATGCCGTTGGGGTTAAAAACCTGGGCGCTGCAAAAACCAATGTTTTTTCAAATATTATGCCTGTAGTTACGGCCATATTTGCTTTTATCCTTCTGGGTGAAGCGCTTACTTTTCAGAAAATATTCGGTATCGTTGTGGTTATTGCCGGATTGTTTTTATCACAAATCAATAATCCTTTTCTGACAAACGGATTTACCAGGCGTTATCATATAAAGATTCAGGATCGTACATCGTGAACTAAAAAGATCGATTATGAAGAAAACAATCTTATTTTATTTAAAATATCCGGCATTCTGGATAGGGTATTTTCTGTTATTAAAGGTTATTTTTCTTCTTTTTAATGTAAAGCTGACTTTAAGCCTGCCATGGAAGGAGATACCGCTGATTTTCTATCATGGTTTCAGTATGGATCTGTCAGCGGCTTTCTATGCGTTGATTTTTCCGACTTTAATGATCATTCTTTCGCCGGTTATTTCCTGGAAAATTCTTCGCCCGGTTATTGATGTTTACACGGTTGTTTTCCTTAGCGTGATCTCACTTCTTTTCGTTGCAGACCTGGAATTATATCATTATTGGAATTTCAGGCTTGATAAAACGCCTTTAAAATATCTGGATTCTCCCCGGGTCATGCTGGCATCGGTACATGCCTGGGTTATTGTCCGCCAACTGCTGATTGCAGCAGGGTTGTTTTTACTGTCGGGATTTGTTTACCTGAAAATTATAACGACAGTTCTTCCGGGGAAAGGCCGGAGTAACTGGAAAGTTGTACCCGTTTTTGTTTTCCTGCTGGCTTTCAGTTTAATCCCCATACGTGGTGGTTTGGGTGTTGCCCCGATGAATAGCGGATTTGTCTGGTTTTCATCCCACCCTTTCGCCAATCATGCAGCATTGAACATGCCTTTTCACCTGGCTGAATCATTGGTCAACAACCAGCCTGAAAAGAACCCTTTTGTCCGGTTTCCTGAAACTGAGGCAAAGGCGTATTATAAAGACCTTTTTCCTGATGGTCAAAGCGGTACTGTTCACGTATGGCAATCTTCCCGTCCCAATATCATCGTTATTGTGCTCGAAAGCTTTACTGCCAAAGTTATTGAACCCCTTGGCGGGCTGGAAGGCGTGACCCCGAATATGACCCGGTTTGCCCGGCAGGGTATCCTCTTCAGCCATTTTTTTGCTTCGGGTGACCGAACGGATAAAGCTTTGCCTGCTATTCTCAGTGCTTTTCCTGCCATGCCTGACCAATCGGTAACCAAAATATCAGGAAAGGCCGAACACCTTCCTTCACTGCCGGCACGTTTGCAAACGGAAGGTTATCATACGGCATTCTATTATGGAGGGACGATCGATTTTGCCGGGCTGCGTTCTTATCTGGTGAGTATGAAATTTGACCGGATCATGGATATTGAAGACTTCCCAAAATCCGACCGGACATCAAAATGGGGTGTTCATGACGGAATTACTTTTGACAGTCTTTTTAATGATATTGACCGGACTCCGGCTCCCTTTTTTAAGGTTATGCTTACGCTCAGCAGTCATGAACCCTATGATGTTCCGATGCAACCGGTTTTCCCGGGAAAAGATGAAGAAACGCTTTTTCTGAATTCACTCTATTATACCGACAGTATACTGGGCAGGTTTGTTGACAGGGCAATGGCGCAACCATGGTGGGACAGTACTCTCGTGATCCTTGTGGCTGATCATGGCGTCCGCTTACCCGGGAATACCCCAAATGAGGCCATTGAAAAATTTAAGATCCCGATGATCTGGCTTGGAGGTGTTCTTTCCGTTAAAGATACGATCATAACTAAAACAGCTTCACAGACGGATATCTTTCCTACCCTTGCCGGACAGATGTCTGTACATTGGCCTGACTGTCCTTTCGGGAAAAATATTTTTTCGTATAACAGCCATTCATTTGCCTGGTTTGCTTTTAATAATGGTTTCGGTTTTGTAACCGATACTGCAGCGTTTGTAATGGACAATGTGTCCGGGAAAATATTACATACCCAGGGAAATATTACGGATGATCTGTTGAACAGAGGAGAGGCGCTCAGGCAGTTGACATATGACTATTTTCTCGGGCTCTGATTTTTACGGTATTTCCCTGAAAACGAAGAGGTACGAGAACTTTTAGTTTTTCATCGCCGATTTTTACATGGATTTTCCCGTTGTGACTTCCTACTTCCCCGTCAAAATGAAGATAACCTGGCCGGGGACTTTCCACCATAGCTTCGTGGCATCTGACCGTATCCACGTATTTGCTCTTATGAAGGGTCTTGGTAAAGAGCCGAATGACTAAAAAAGGTGTTGCAAACAAAGAAAAAGGACGTACGATTACCATATCGCACCAGCCGTCTGTAATGCATGCCATCGGTGCAATATATGCAGAATTACCGTATTGTGAAGCGTTGGCAAATGCGAGTACAAACGCTTGATATTTTTTTTCATTTCCATTGGTTTTAATAGTAAATTCAATGGGTTTATAACGACCGATTACTTTAAAAAAAGATTGTATGTATCCTGAAAAACCCCGCTGCGGGGCGGTACTGAATTGTTGACTTACCTCGGCATCAAAACCGATTCCCGCGATTGTGAAAAAGGCAGCATCATTGATCCGGGCATAGTTTATGACAAGGCTATTATGTTGTCCGATAAGTCTGACAGACCGGGAAATCCTGGTGGAAATCCCCAGGTGTCCGGCAAGTCCGTTTCCAGATCCCATGGGGAGAATACCGAGGGCCATTTTTCTGCCGATCATATGTCTTGCCAGCTCATTAATGGTTCCGTCACCCCCTACCACGAATACAAACGGAACCCCCTGGCGTTCTTTTTCTTCGAGAATGAGTTTGATTTTATCCGTATCGCCGGTAAAAAAATATTCCGGTTCATATCCCTTGCTGAGGCAGTATCTGTCAATGACCTTTTTTGCCCGTACCCAGTTTCCCCTGCCGGCCATGGGGTTAATAAAAAAGGTGATTGTCCGGATTGTTTTCATGTGGGTTATTTACGGGCTGCAAAGTAACAACATTTTGCCGGAATGTTATAAATATACGTTTTAAAGATTTGTTAATGTGAGATCGGGAAGGATTGTTATCGGGTTATCCCGGAGATGAAAAATCATATTTTGTTTTACTTTTGTTCATCAGTAATATCCGTTACGGTGGCGAACAAACAAACCAACTTTATCTATCATATCCATCCGGAAAAGGTACCCGCTTCGACCATCCGGTTTACGCATACCTTCGGTCTGGGTGGGATGGCACTTGTGTTGTTCCTTTTACAAATTGTGACCGGTATCCTGCTCAAATTCGTTTATGAACCAACTCCGGACAAGGCTTATGATTCCATTCTTTTCATGCAAAACCATCTGCTTTTCGGTCATTATATTCGTAATATTCATCACCTGAGTGGCACATTGCTGATTTTTGTAGCTCTTTTTCATTTGCTCAGGGTGTTTTTTACCGAAGCCTTTTATGGCCCCCGCAGCAGTAACTGGATCATTGGGGTGGTTATTTTTATCATTATTCTTTTTTCAAATTTTACCGGATACCTGCTCCCATGGGATCAGTTGTCCTATTGGGCGGTTACGGTAGTTACACAAATGCTGAGTTATATACCGGTTGTCGGACCGGAACTTACATCCTTTGTACGGGGAGGAAAAGAAGTTGGAGCCGCTACACTTTTGACTTTTTTTAATTTTCATACTGCTGTACTTCCTTTTGCTTTAATCATCCTGTTGCTTTTTCATTTCTGGAAAGTACGGCAGGCCGGAGGAGTGGTTGTGCCCCGGAACCGGAACCATAACGGAAAAGGGATAATACCGGTGGTCCCGGAACTGGTAGTAAGAGAACTGGTAACAGGCCTGATCCTGCTGGCTGTTATTTTCTTACTGGCTGTATTTATTGATGCTCCGTTGCGTGAACGTGCCAATCCCGCATATAGCCCGAACCCGGCCAAAGCCCCGTGGTATTTCCTGGGTATTCAGGAACTGATCATGCATTTTCATCCTTTTATCGGGGTGGTTATTATTCCCGTTACGCTATTTACATTATTGTTTTATCTTCCCTGTTTTCCCTTCAGGATTAGAAATACCGGAATATGGTTCTCTTCGTCAAAAGGCAGAAAAATGGCCCTGATTTCTGCACTTCTTGCCCTGGTTATTCATCCTATCCTTATCGTTGCCAGTGAATATCTGATCCATTTTAACACATGGTTTCCTTCACTCCTGCCGGTTATTTCCGGGGGCCTTTTTCCACTGATCCTTTACAGCATCATTTTTCTTTTATACCTCTTTTATATTATCCGGAGATATAAACCGCTCAGTAACGAAATCGTACAGGCTGTTTTTGTTTACTTCCTTGTAACCTATACCGTACTATCCATAACGGCGATTTTTTTTCGCGGACCCGGAATGGCTTTGATGTGGCCATGGAAAATATCATGATAAAAAATGAAAGAAGAGACACATAAAGAAGTGAATGAACAAGCTCCGGGAGTTGAATCCCCAGGGGGTCGCCGGAATTTTATCAGGAAATTCTGGGGTTGGATTGGTCTGATTGCAGGCCTGGAAATGACCTGGGTATCCCTGACATTTCTGAATGGAGGGAAAAAGAAAAAGGAAAGTTCTGAAACATCTTATACAGAGATTGCCAGGGCTGAAGACATTCCGGAGAATTCCGTTTTCCCTTACCGTGCCGGACGGTTATATCTCTGCCACCTTAAAGACGGAGGTTTTCTGGCTTTATCGCTGCGGTGCACACATCTTGGATGTTCTATAGGCTGGGATAAAGATCAGGAAGAATTTCGTTGTCCCTGTCATGCTTCGCGATTCAGCATAACCGGGACGGTGTTGAATCCCCCGGCAACACGTCCACTGGACATTTATCCGCTGAAGATTGACAATGGTATGATCATGGTTGATCTGGCTCATCCTGCACCCAGAAAATCATTTAACCCCGGACAGGAAACAAAAGCATGAATATTAAAAAATCAAATAAGCCTTTGGATCACTGGAAACGGGCTGGTTTCATAGCCACGCTGGTGCTGATGCTTTCATTCCCGGCTTATTTGATCCGGCATGCAATATGGATCAAACACCATGATGCTGCTAACAGGGAAAGGGTCGCTACATATACCGGTGGCGATCAATGTATCGATTGCCACCTGAAAGAATACAACGAATGGAAAGGATCGGATCATGACAATGCCATGGATGTGGCTCGTCCTGAAAGTGTTCGCGGTAATTTTAACCATGCGGTCTTTAAAGCCCTTGATGGCACGGTGAGCCGTTTTTATACCCGTGATCATAAATATTATGTTGAAACTCCGGGACCGGGGGGAAAAGTTAAGGAGTTTAATATTACTCATACGTTTGGTGTGAAACCGTTACAGCAGTACCTGATCCCTTTTGAAAGTGGGAGGCTGCAGTGTCTGCCCATAGCATGGGATACCGAAAGAAAGACATGGTTCAGTCTTGCTGATTCGATGTACCGGAATGAAAATTTATCCCCCGGCAACTGGCTTTACTGGACCAATAACGGGCAGAACTGGAATGGAATGTGTGCCGATTGTCATTCCACAAACCTGCAAAAGGGATATGATCCGGTAAAACATACTTTTCATACCACATGGAGTGATATTGATGTAAATTGTGAAGCCTGCCACGGTCCCGGTTCTAAACATATTGAATGGGCAAATCTCCCCGTAATGACACGGCCGGAAGGAGATTATGGATTGGTCGTTCAAACCGGGAATATTTCATCACAGGAAGTTGTGAGTCAATGTGCCCGTTGTCATTCGCGCAGGTCGGTACAGGGAGATTTTGACCCTTTGTCATACCACCGGGATATGCTCAATTATATGATACCACAATTGCCTGTCGAACCCGTATATTTTCCAGATGGCCAGATCCTGGATGAGGATTATGTATATGCGTCTTTCACGCAGAGTTATATGTATTATCAGGATGTATCATGCAAGGATTGTCATAATGTTCACAGTCTGGCATTTGTTAAACCGGTTGAGGATAATCAACTCTGCCTGCAATGTCACCGGGCTGAAGAATATGATACTTATAGACATTATTTCCATAAAAAGACCGGTGAACCGGGGAAATCCCTACATCTTAAAAAGCCGTGGCAGGGGAAGACAACCGTGAATGTGGGGGAAGGGGCTTTGTGTATCAACTGTCACATGCCGGGCCGGTATTATATGGGGGTGGATTTCCGCAGGGATCATAGTTTCAGGGTGCCACGTCCGGATCTGAGTATAAAATTCGGAACCCCCAATGCGTGTAACGAATGTCATACTGACCGCAACCCGTCGTGGGCAAATAATTATATAAATCAATGGTACGGAAAAAACCGTAAACATCATTTCAGTGAGGTTTTCCTTGCTGCAACCGAACAGGATACCGGTGCAAAAACAGACCTGATTTCCCTTACGACAAATGAGTTATATCCCGTAACGGTCAGAGCTGCTGCAGTATATCTGTTGCAAAACTTTCCCGGTCCGGAGAGTACCGATGCCATCAGGCAGGCGCTAAGTGATCCCGAATCCCTGATCCGGCTTACTGCTGTTGATATTCTTCCCGCAACGGATGCCGACCGGTTTATCCGGGATCTTGGCCCTGTGTTACAGGATCCGGTAAAAGCCGTCCGGGCCAGGGCGGCCTTCCGTTTAAGCCCTTTGAAAAAACAGTTGCAATCTGATAAATTGTCAGACCGGTTTAACAAAGCACTGGATGAATACCGTACCTCAATGGAGTATATGGGAGACTTCCCTTCAAGCAGGCATAATCTGGGTGTTGTGTACGGGAATACCGGAAACATGAATGCTGCAATATCCAACTATAAAGAAGCATTGCGAATAGATAACCTGTTTTATCCGGCGAAAATAAATCTGGCCCTGCTCTATAATCAACAGGGACGAAATGACGAAGCGGAAAAATTGTTGCGTGAGGTCCTTGCCTTACACCCTGAACAGGGAGAAACGTATTATTATCTCGGTCTGCTTTTGGCAGAGAAGAAAGATTATCGGCAATCACTGGTATTTCTGAATCAGGCAGCACATAAAATGCCGGGAAACACACGTATTTACTACAATCTGGCATTGTTATACCAGCAATTGCTTATGCCTGAAAAGGCTGAACAGAATCTTAAGGAATGCCTGTCCGTGGAGCCGGAAAATTATGATTATCTTTATGCCGCGGCAGTATTTTACCTGAATCAGCGGGATTATGAAAAAGCCCGACAGCTTGCGACGAAGATGAAGAAATTATATCCACAGTATCCGGCAGCTGACAACTTGCTGAAAGCTTTGCAGGAAAAATAAAGAATTACAGAAGATGACATTGCCGGGTTCAGTCCATGCGGAACGAAAAGAAAAAGTGCGGGGTTCACGTTCGGTATCCTTTCTCGGGATACTGGCTTCGTTGGTGATTATACTGGCCGGGCTAAAGGTTGCCGCACCGATTATTGTTCCCTTCCTGCTTGCGGTTTTTATCTTTATCATCTTTCGCCCGTTTGCTACGGCCCTGCGACGCAAAGGTGTACCCAACTGGCTTGCCCTGACCCTGGTTATTCTGCTGATACTCTTTTTCACCATGCTGATGGCAACACTCCTGACCCTTTCGGTGCAGAATTTTTCCCAGAAGATACCCTATTATACGGAACGTCTTACGGTTTATCAACAGGATATTCTAAGGATAAGCGAAAAATACAGTATCCCGGTTAAAAATGAACTTCTGGACAGTTTCTTTGATCCCGGAAAGGTGATGAAATTTGCCGCAGGTGCCCTGAAGAACCTGAGCGACTTGCTTTCCAATGGCTTTATGATCCTTTTTACGGTTATATTGATCTTTATTGAATCCAGTGCTTTTGCTTACAAAATCAGGATCATAATCAAGGATAAGGAACGGCTTGAAAATTTCAAACAGATCGACGATAAACTGAATCGCTACATGATGATCAAAACCATTGTTTCGCTGATCACGGGGGGGCTGATTACTGCAGCCCTTGCGATCATGGGTGTCGATTTTCCTGTGCTGTGGGGCCTGGTTGCTTTCCTGTTGAATTTTATACCCAGTATCGGTTCGCTTATAGCTGCCATTCCTCCTATTTTATTATCTCTTGTTCAACTTGGTATTCCGGCATCCATTTTTGTGGCCATTATTTTTATTTCGGTGAATATCTTGCTGGGAAGTATTATTGAGCCCCGGATTATGGGCAAAGGGCTTGGCCTTTCCGTGCTGGTGGTTTTCATTTCCCTTGTTTTCTGGGGTTGGATCCTTGGCCCTGTGGGAATGTTTCTTTCTATTCCGCTCACCATTGTAGTTAAAATCTTTCTTGAATCTCAACCGGAGACAAGATGGATCGGTGTACTCCTCGGAGGAACACCACACAGAAAAACAAACGTTTCAAATTCCTGATCTTTTATGAAAAGACTTTTTATACATCGTTTAATGCTTATTGTTTTGCTCCCGGCTTTTATTACTTCTGTGATGTCCGGATGCCGGAATAAAACAGATAATAAACATGAAACACAGGCAGAAACAAAAACAATGCTGTCTGCGGATGAACGCAATGATCCGCAGCAGATACAATCCTATCTGTATGCCGCTTATCGGGGAGATGCTGACAAAGTCTTGTCTTTCCTGGATCAGGGGATGGATATAAACCAGGTTAACCGGAATGGACAGTCGGCACTGATGATGGCTGCCTATAACGGTCATCTTGATTTGGTTCGTCTGTGCCTGAAAAAAGGAGCTGGGATAAATGACAGGGATGCCGGAGGAAGGACACCGTTGATGTATGCAGCTTCCGGCCCTTTCACTGCCACGGTAAAGTATCTCCTGAATCATGGTGCCGATCCGAATACGGTTGACCAGGATGAGAAATGGACGGCTTTGATGTATGCTGCGGCCGAAGGGCACCTGGATGTGGTCAGACTTTTGTTGAAACGGGGGGCTGTTGCCTCTGTAACGGATGTTGACGGTGATACGGCAGAATCTTTTGCCCGGAAGAACGGACATATTGAAGTAGCCGACTGGATAAAGGATCACTCAGATTAAATAATTGATACAGCTCCTGGCTTCGAAATACGTTTATTTGTTTTTCCCCGTTTTAAACCAGGCATGAGCATTCGACCTATACAAATAATCGTCAGGAATAGCATCATTTCGGGAATGTTGTTATTCCTTTTTTTAATGCCCCGGCCGGTTATTTCCCAGACCGGAGGATATGGGGTATATCGTTTTCTCGAGCTGCCCTGGTATCCGCGTGCGGCAGCACTTGGAGGGACCGTTGTCTCTCTTCCGGATACGAGTATCAATAATGTTTTAAGCAATCCTTCCCTGTTAAATGCAGGCATGCCGGGTAATTTGTCTGTCAATTACACTTCCTATTTTGCAGGCATTGGATTCGGTTCGGCCATAACTTCTTTCAGATTGCCAGTTCCCGGGACCTTTGCTGCAGGGGTTACTTTTATACGCTATGGCGAATTTACGGCCGCCGACGAAAACGGGATGATCACAGGAACTTTCAGGGCGGCTGAATATTCCCTGCCTCTAAGCTATGCCAGAACCATTGATTCTTTGTTTTCCGCCGGTGTAACGATCCGGCCTGTTTTTTCATCTCTGGAGCAATATCACTCGTTTGGCATTTCTATAGATATTGGTGCTTCATGGCACTCCCGCAGCGGGCTTTCCACAGCAGGCATACTGATAAGGAACCTTGGGGTTCAACTAACATCTTATGTTCCGGGACATCGTGAGCCTGTTCCTGCAGAGATCCTTGCCGGTTTTTCGCAAAAACTGCAATATGCCCCTTTTCGTTTTGTGCTGACAGCCAGACAACTGCAACGTCCGAATCTGATCTATAAAACATCCGGTGTTGCTGTCTCGGAATATAATCCTACAGGTATGCAAACAGGTTCTGTTCCGGAAGGTTTTGGCAGGGTGACCGAAAACTTTATGCGGCATATTATTGCCGGCATAGAATTTTTACCTATGCAAAATATGTCTTTTAGTTTCGGTTACAATTACCAGCGAAGAAAAGAGCTGCAAACAGCCTCACGCGTAGGAATGGTTGGCTTTTCCTGGGGATTCCGGCTGCACATATCGAAATTTACCGTTAGCTATGGCAGGGCAACGTATCACCTGGCCGGAGCATCCAATCAATTCTCTGTCAGTACGGGTATAAGCCGGTTTTTTCCCGGAGGCTTATAGAATCGCATAATCCTTTTTACGTATCTTTATCCCTTTAAAATAAAGTTGATATGGATAGATCCGGCCCACTGGTTATTGCTGTTGACGGTCATTCTTCGTGCGGGAAAAGCACTTTTGCCAAAGCCATTGCCGAACTTCTCGATTATGTTTATATAGACAGTGGGGCCATGTACCGTGCTGTTACGTGGGATGCGCTCCGGAACGGAATATTCGGAGAAAAAGGGATCAACAGGGAAAAACTTTTAAACCGGCTTCCGGGATTGATAGTTGACATCCGTAAGGATAATACTGCCGGAACTTTTATAACCTTACTTAACGGACAGGATATTGAAGAAGAAATCCGAAGTATGGCGGTTTCTGAACGGGTGAGCGAAATCAGTACGATTAAGGAGGTACGTGAACATCTGGTTAAACAGCAGCGAAAACTGGCCGGTAAAAACGGTGTGGTTATGGATGGCCGGGATATCGGTACCGTGGTTTTCCCTGATGCCGACCTGAAGATCTTTATGACCGCCACTCCGGAAATACGTGCCCGGCGAAGATTGAAGGAACTTCAGGAAAAGGGCATTGAAGTATCTTTGGAAGAGGTCTTAAATAATATCCGTGAACGTGACCGTATTGACTCCGGCAGGGCGATCAGTCCACTGAAAATGGCTGATGATGCTGTTCTTCTCGATAATAGTCATATGTCGGTTGCAGACCAGATGGTATGGTTCAGGGATTTGATCAGGGGGAAGTGGAATATTATCATCTGAACGGAAAAACCTATGCAAGTCAACGTTGAAATAGATAAACAGGCCGGCTTTTGTTTTGGTGTGATCAATGCAGTCAAAATTGCCGAGGAAGCTCTTGAAAAATACGAATGTATTTATTGTCTTGGGGAAATTGTTCACAACCGGATGGAAACCGAACGCCTGGAGAAAAAGGGTATGGTTACGGTTGATTTCCAGACCTTCCGGAATCTGAAAAATGTTCGAGTCCTGATCCGGGCACATGGAGAACCCCCGGAAACTTACCGGATTGCCCAAGAGAATCATATTGAGCTTATTGATGCTACCTGCCCCATTGTCAGCCACCTGCAGAAAAAAATACGAACCTGTTACGACGAGATCAGCGATGAGAATGGGCAGATCGTAATCTTTGGTAAACCGGACCATGCTGAAGTGGTGGGGCTTAAAGGCCAGGCAGGAAATCATGCCGTGGTAATCAATAGTCTTGCAGACATTGAAAAAATAGACTTTTCGCGTCCGGTATATCTTTATGCCCAGACAACGCGCAGCCTCGAGGAATATCAAAAGATCAGAACAGAGATCGAAAAAAGGCTTAACAGGAAGGATGATAACCGGCACATCCGGGTCATATCTCATGATACTATTTGCCATCATGTTTCCGGCCGGGAGAAAGGGTTGGAACAATTTGCCGGGAATCACGATTTTATGGTTTTTGTCAGCGGGAAAAACAGTTCGAACGGGAAGCAACTGTTTGAAGTTTGCCGGAGCGGCAACCCTGCCAGTATCATGGTTTCCCATCCTGAAGAAGTTCCGCTGCCCTTGCCAGGGGATCCTGTAAATATCGGTATTAGCGGAGCAACATCCACACCGTTATGGTTGATGAAAAATATCGCAGATAAAATCAGACAGTTTTACACACATTGATTATCTTTAAACAAAAGAAATCGTTTCTTTCCGTAACCTTTAAATACAATAAATCTTTTAAAAAATGGCTAAAATAAAACGCATAGGCGTTCTCTCTTCCGGAGGAGATGCTCCGGGGATGAATGCCGCAATACGTGCCGTAACCCGGACTGCTATTTATAATGGAATTGAAGTGATTGGAATCCGTCACGGATATCAGGGTATGATCAACGGATATTTTAAGCTCCTGAAAACCTTTAATGTCAGTGATATTATTCAGAGAGGAGGGACCATACTTAAGACGGCAAGATGCGAAGAATTCAAAACCCCGGAAGGTCGTAAGAAAGCATATAATAATCTGAAAGACCGTAGGTTGGATGGTGTTGTGGTTATCGGTGGTGACGGGTCGTTTACCGGAGCGCGTATTTTCAACGAAGAGTATGACATTCCGTTTATCGGTATCCCGGGGACTATTGATAACGATATTTACGGAACCGATTATACGATCGGATATGATACGGCACTCAACACGGTTATTGAGGCGGTGGATAAAATCAGGGATACCGCCAGTGCCCATAACCGGCTCTTTTTTATTGAAGTTATGGGTGCAGAAGCCGGTTTTATCGCTATTCGCAGTGGTCTTGCCTGTGGCGCAGAAGCCATTATCATTCCTGAAATTAAAAACCAGGTAAAAAAATTACGTAGTTTTTTGGAAGAAGGTTTCAAACGGAAGAAATCGAGCAATATCATTATCGTTGCCGAAGGAGCGGATGAAGGCGGGGCTTTCGGTGTGGCTAAAAAAGCTAAAAAAGATTTCCAGGATTATTCTGTGCGTGTTACCGTCCTGGGGCATATTCAGCGGGGTGGTTCACCTTCGGTATATGACAGGGTTACGGCCAGCAGACTGGGTTATGCCGCTGTCGAAGCCCTGATGGATGACCAGAAAAGCGCTATGGTTGGCCTTCAGAATAATGAAGTAGTCCTGGTTCCGTTCCGTAAAGCTGTAAAACTCCATAAAGAGGTTAACTGGGAATTGCTGGAAATTGCCAATATTCTGTCTGTCTGAGTTATATACCGGAGAAAGGTTTATGCCCCTTTTTTAACGGTTAAATGTTGCCATCATGTATTCCGGAACGTATGTTGATGTTTTGCTGCCGGTTCCGGTACCCGGAACCTTTCTTTATCGCATAACGGAAGAAGGGAAGTTCAGGATTGTTCCCGGAATTAGGGTTGTGGTCCCTTTTGGTAAGAAAAGAACCTGTACCGGGATTGTGACCGGTGTCAGGGATGGCCATCCGGAGGGGATGGAAACCAAAGATGTCCTGGCTGTTCTTGATAACCAGCCGCTGGTTACAGACATACAATTCCGTTTCTGGAAGTGGATTGCCGATTATTATCTCTGTACGGAAGGAGAAGTTATGGATGCGGCCATCCCGGGAGGGTTAAAACCCGAATTCAGGCAACGGCTGTCTGTGATCTCCGGGATCGAAGGAACAGGGAATCAATTTACAGAAGAAGAAATAAAACTGATTAACCTGCTCCGTGAAACGGGGCCATGTAACGTTGAAGAACTTTCCCGGCATATAAAATCAAAAAAGGATATCAGAATCCTTCCCGGACTTATAGAAAAGGGATATATCTCATCCGAGGAATATCTTGAAGAAAAATATAAACCGAAACGCATAAGTTTTCTGTCTCTTTCTCCCGATATTGCCGATGAAACCCGGCTGCATGAATCCCTGGATCATCTTTCCAGAGCCTCCCGTCAGAAAGAGGTACTGCTGTTTTTTATTGAACACTGGAGTCCGGGGCAGGCTCCGGTGCCGTTTGAAAAGTCTTATATAATCAAATTGTACCCATCGCCGGGTGCGGTTAAAGCCCTGGTGCAAAAGGGGATTCTTGTGGAGTCGCAAAAACAGGTCAGCAGGCTGGGTGCGGTGACAGACCCTGTTGAAGGATTGTACAAACTTAACCGTGTACAGAAAAAAGCCCTCACACAAATCGAAAAGCAGTTTGCAGCAAAGGACGTTGTCCTCCTTCATGGCATTACTTCATCCGGAAAGACAGAACTCTATTTTCACCTGATAACAAAAGTACTGGAACAGGGGAGGCAGGTACTTTACCTGCTTCCGGAGATAGCGATTACCACACAGATGATTCGCCGCCTTAAACAGGTATTCGGCTCTCATGCTGCCATTTATCATTCCCGGTATTCGGAGAATGAGCGGGTCGAAACATGGCTGGAGATTGCCAAACGGGGGAAAGACAGTTCCATACATATTGTTTTGGGCGTACGTTCGGCCGTTTTCCTTCCATTCCGGGATCTGGGACTGATCATTATTGATGAAGAACATGAGACAACCTATAAACAGCAGAACCCTTCGCCACGGTATCATGCCCGTGATATGGCCGTGGTACTGGCGCAGATTCACAGGGCAAAGGTGTTGCTCGGAACGGCCACTCCTTCGATAGAAACCTATTACAATGCCCGTACCGGGAAATATGGACTTGTCGGGTTGAATGAACGATTTACAAAAGTTGCCCTGCCGCTGATTCGCATTGTTGATATGAAGAAATCATGGCGGCGCCACGAAACCAGGGGACATCTTTCCGAGCCATTACACACAGCCATGGAAGATGCCCTGAAAGAAGGGGAACAGGTTATTTTGTTTCAGAACCGGCGTGGATTTTCCCCTTTTGTCCAGTGTAACCAATGCGGATGGATACCCTATTGCAGGAATTGTGATGTGCGTATGACATACCATCATCATGACAACCGGCTGGAGTGTCATTACTGCGGATATACAACCTCGCTGCCAAAGGAATGTTCCCGCTGTCACAGCACGGATATACGGACCCGTGGATTTGGTACTGAAAAGGTGGAGGATGAGATCAAACTTCTTTTTCCTGATGCCCGTCTTTCACGTCTTGATCTGGACACGGCCCGAACGAAAACGAATTATGAAAAAATCATCCGGCGTTTTGAGGAACGTCAGTCAGACATTCTCATCGGAACACAGATGATCACCAAGGGCCTCGATTTCCAACATGTGCAGGTAGTAGGGATACTCAATGCGGATAACCTGCTGCATTTTCCTGATTTCAGGGCATGGGAACGCAGTTTCCAGTTAATGACCCAGGTAAGCGGAAGAGCCGGGCGAATGGACAAACAGGGAGAAGTTTACATTCAGACATGGGATCCGGAACATCCTGTCCTTCAGGATATCATCACCTACAATTATTTTCACATGTATAAGACACAGCTTCAGGAGCGAAAGATATTCGGTTATCCCCCTTATTTCCGCCTGATCCGTATTCTTCTGAAACATCGCAAACCCGATATTGTTAACCGGGGAGCTACCCTTTTTGCAGGGGAGCTTAAACATCATTTTCCGGGACGGGTACTGGGACCTGAATCACCGGTGATACCTCGGATCAGAAACTACTGGGAAAAACAGATATTGCTGAAAATAAACCGGGAAGCAAATCTCCGGGAAATCAAACAACAAATTACCGGTACGGGAGATTGGCTGAGGAAGGATAAATCTTTTAGAAGTATACGCATCATGTATGATGTGGATCCCGTATGATTAAAAACACTACGCAGCTTGCTGCAAAAGAAGACCGGAAGATAGTCGTTACGTAGTGAAAATAATCCTTAATACCTCCCGGCTTATCGCCGGGAAAGGATTTTTCAAATTGTCAATGTTATCTGGATGAACTTCCTGTTTGCTTTCAGGGAGACACAATGATATTTATTATCTTTGGTGCATGATGAAGATTGAAGTTTCAAACGGTGAAATTCTTGATAAATTAACCATTATTGAGATAAAGCTTGAAAAGATTTCCGATCCGGCCAAGCGTAAGAACCTGGAGAAAGAGTATGAAATTCTGGTAGAAGCCGCAAAAGGAATCCTTCCGCGGACTCACCGGCTTTACCAGGCACTGCTTGAAGTAAACCGACAATTGTGGAATATTGAAGATATGATCCGTGAATTGGAGAGACGGAAGGTTTTCGGTCCGGCATTTGTCGAGACAGCACGGTCGGTATATCATGAAAATGACCGTCGTGCCGCACTGAAACGGGAGATTAACGAAATTACCGGTTCGGGGCTGATTGAAGAAAAATCATACAAACCCTATTAAATTGAGTCATCTGCTGGTTTTCCGGTTTTCTGCCATGGGGGATGTGGCCCTAACGGTGCCCGTCCTGAAATCGGTATTGGAACAGTACCCGGAATTACAGATTACCCTGATCACCAGGAAAACCTTTGTTCCCTTATTTTCCGGTATTCAGCGGCTGGAAGTTATCCCGGCTGACTTTTCGGGGAAACACAGAGGTTTGACCGGCTTATTCACGTTTTTCAGGGAAAACCGGCAGGGACGTACCTTCACTGCTGTGATTGACCTGCATGATGTCCTCAGGACAAAAGTGCTGGATTTTTTGTTCAGGATGAAAGGGTTAAAGGTTTACCGGATAGACAAAGGACGCAAAGAAAAGCGGGATTTGATCCATGGGAAAAACGTTATTCCGCTGGTAAAAACCGTTGACAGGTATTTTTCGGTATTTGAGAAAGCGGGATTTGCTGCAAAATTGGGTTCCGCCTCTTTTTTTCACTTCCCGGCCGAACAAAAAAGGGAGGAGGGGAAACCGGATAAAATTATCCGTATCGGCATTGCTCCGTGTGCAAAGCACCCGTTGAAAGAATGGCCTGTTGATAAGATAATTGCTCTGATGTATCTGCTCCGGAAAAACCTCAGGGTCCGTTTTTATCTTTTTGGAGGGAAGGATGAAGCAGAGAGGCTTACAAAGATTGCAGAAGCTGTTCCGGAGACCTCTCATGAGGTTCCGGATTTGTCTTTATCAGCGCAGTTGATGATGATGGGCAAGATGAAACTGATGATATCTATGGATTCTGCCAACATGCATCTGGCAGCGCTTGCCGGCATTCCGCTGGTAGTGATCTGGGGTGCAACCCATCCGTATGCGGGTTTTGTTCCTGTGGGGAATCATGAAAAGGGGTTTGTACAGATCTCCCGTGAAAAACTTGACTGCCGGCCGTGTACGGTTTATGGCAAAGGGACATGTCGTCGCGGAGATCATGCCTGTATGGCCCGGATTACACCGGAGATGGTTTATGCAAAGATCCTGGCATTGAAAATTCCTGAAATTTCTGCCTGATATTTCCGGATAATGCTTGGAATGATTATTTTTGCACTCCGTTTATTGAAAGAGATTGAAATTTCTGCCTTCGCCACCTCCTCCGTTAAAATTCCGGAAATCAGGGCGGGATTGGCGTGTACTTATGCTGTAGAAGAAAATGTTTGAGGTTCTTTGTTATTTTCGGGGTGTAGCGCAGCCCGGTCCCGATTTTGCCCAAATCTGTGATTTGGTAGCAAAATCGAGGATCCTCGAAAAAATAAGCAAATCAAAGATTTGCAATTTTTCGGGATTAGCGCGCGTCTATATAATTTGTAGATGATCATGAGGTTCTTTGTTATTTTCGGGGTGTAGCGCAGCCCGGTTAGCGCGCGTCGTTCGGGACGACGAGGTCGGGAGTTCGAATCTCCCCACCCCGACAAAAGAAGCATAAGACCGTTTTGCCGCAGGCAAGACGGTCTTTTTGTTTTTCAGAGACGTCAGCTGCTTGCAGCTGTAAGGCAATGAAAAACAAAAAGAGAAGAAGCGAAGCTTCTGTCTTATGCTTCTTTTGGTATACCCCACCCGGAGATCACGGCCGAACGCAGAGAGGCCGTAATCTCCCTTGGGGGACTCCTTTCGGTTGTTCAGATAAGGAATGACATAGCTGCCGGAGGCAGCAGTTTTTTTGTGTTTGGGTCACCCCACCCGGAGAACACGGCCGAACGCAGAGAGGCCGTAATCTCCCCATTTTCCTTCCCCGCCCTTCGGGCACCCCCTCCGGAGGGGGATATATGCAAAGCTTTTATAGGTATTGTAATTGCAAGAAGAAGCCGAAGAAAAAGAAAAAGCCATGGCTGCCGGAGGCAGCAACTATGATTAATTATTATAAGTTTTTTCTTCGTGAATACTTTTTACCGGTTCCAAATAATGCCACGAAGTGGCTAAAGTTGAATAACCGTCCCGGTTTTCGGGACGGTAAGAAGTACTGATCGACTCTGATCCCCGAAGGGGGTCAATCACAAATTTCGCAATAGAGCTTTTTCAAAATCCCTGTTTCACAATCCGGATTAAAAAGTCACATAACAGATCTGTTCACCCCCTGTCGGGGATGTGTAGACCGTGTGAGGCTGAACCCTGCTGACAAGACTAAGTCTTCTCAGCAGGGTGATTCAAGTTCGGCCCTTTCAGGGCATGGCATTGAGGAATTC
>JAADHC010000039.1:18105-23036 GCA_013152085.1 Chlorobiota bacterium | reverse complement strand
ATTACTAAAAAAAATATGAATGGGATTACAGCCTCGCTGCGTTCGGCTGTGATCCCGGAAGGGAAGATCCTTGCAAAACCAAACCTAAACCCTTCGGGCCTGCCCTGACAATAACGATCATCCGGGATTCGTCAGGGTTTTTTGTCCCTTCAACTTTGTGAAAGTTAGTTTTCAACGGATATATAAAAAATCACTAACTCCGGGCTTCAGCCCGGTGAACCACAAGCTCCCCAAAAGAAGGGCTTTAGCCCACATCATTACTAAAAAAAATATGAATGGGATTACAGCCTCGCTGCGTTCGGCTGTGATCCCGGAAGGGAAGATCCTTGCAAAACCAAACCTAAACCTTCCAGGCTTTTTTTATTTGATCCCTCAACCTTTTGAAAGCAAGCTTTCAGCGGTTTCGGTCTCAAATAAAAAATCCCGCTTGCGCGGGATTTAGGTTTGGTTTTGCGGAGAGTGAGGGATTCGAACCCCCGGACCCGCTGGGCGGATCAACAGATTTCGAGTCTGCCCCGTTCGACCACTCCGGCAACTCTCCTTTTTCGTGTGCAAAACTAAAGATAATTCAAACAAAAACAGTATAAATTATAGGTTCCGTTCTTATAAATATTTATAAATTTTAAGGCCACTTTCTAAATTACAGTTAAAAAAACGACTATTCCTGTATTAAATATTTTCTACATTTGCTGCGCTGAATGCAGGCGAAAACAATGCAATTTAGAAACAAGATTGTATCATATTCTTTTATTCTGTTGTCCTTGGCTTTATTTTCATTTAATTCCACAGGACAGAAGCAATGGATCGTTCCGCACCTTGAGGGTGAAATAAAGTTCGACGGAATGCCTTTCGAGGAAGCCTGGAATAAAATCAAACCCTTTCCCATGACTATGCAAAAACCGGTTTTCGGAAAAGAACCAACGGAAAAAACGGAAATCCGGATGACATACGATGATCATTATATCTATGTTTCAGGCAGGTTTTATGACCGGAATCCTGCAAAAATTCAAACTTCCACAAAAAAAAGGGACGAGTTCAGTCCCAACAGCGACGGATTCGGAATCTTGTTTGATAACTTCAACGACAAGGAAAATGCCCTGGTTTTTATGACTACTCCTTCAGGGACCCGGACGGATATGACCATATTCAATGATGCTCAGGGGCGAATGGACCGGATGCCTTTCAACATGAGCTGGAATACTTTCTGGGATGTCGAAACCAAAATCACTGATAAAGGCTGGTTTATTGAGATGCGAATTCCGCTCTCCAGCCTGCGATTCCAGACGACTGGAAATAAAACCGTTATGGGAGTGACTGTCTGGCGGTGGCTGCCTCACCTGAATGAATACTATACCTATCCGGCCATTGACCCGAAGTACGGTGACTTCGCCTCATTGAAACCTTCCAAGTCACAGGAAATGGTTTTTACAGATCTCATATCAAGAAAACCTCTTTATATTGCCCCCTATGTACTTGGTGGAATGACCAGGGACTATAACTTAAATGAACCGGGAACAGCCTATGTGAAAAGTGACGATCCTCAAATCACCGGCGGGCTGGATGTAAAGTATGGCCTTTCCGGGAATCTGACGATGGACCTTACCGTAAATACCGACTTTGCCCAGGTGGAAGCTGACGATCAGAAGGTCAATCTGACCCGGTTTTCACTCTTTTTCCCTGAAAAGCGCCTCTTTTTCCAGGAACGCTCCAGTATTTTCAGTTTCAGCCTGGGAGGTCCAAGTAATCTGTTTTACAGCCGCAAAATCGGACTTTACAAGGGTGCCCCGGTAAAAATCTACGGAGGGAGCCGTATTGTCGGTCGTATCGGACACTGGGATATGGGGTTCCTTGATATGCAGACAGCACAACATGAAGATCTTCCGTCCGAGAATTTCGGGGTGTTGCGTTTGCGCCGGCAGGTTTTCAATCCTTACAGTTATTTGGGCGGTATTCTCACAACCCGGATAGATATCAACGGAAAATATAACCTGGTTTACGGACTGGATGGAATTTTCCGTATTTTCGGAGATGACTATGTAGATATTAAATGGGCACAATCCTATGTAACGGACAGTACAAATAATGCCCTGTCACTCAACCCTTCCCGGATACGTCTTAACTGGCAGCGTCGTTCTATCAAAGGTATTGGATATGATTTTTCCTATTCATATTCCGGGAAAAGTTTTAACCCGGGTATCGGATTCTTATCACGGGAAAAGTATTATCTGCTCTTCGGGTCTGTACAGTACGGCTGGATCCCCGGTGAAGAATCTCCTTTATTTACCCACCGGATTACACTTCGCAGTATGAACTTTTTCAGCCTGGAAGATGGAATGCTTGAAACCGGCCGTCTTTCCCTCGGTTGGAATTTCCAGACAAAATCAAACTACTCCGGTAGTTTTTCCCTGGATTATAATCATGAACGGGTCAGGGGTATATTTGAATTAAGTAATGATGTAAATGTCCCTTCAGGAGAATATGATTTTATCAGTTTTAAAGGCTTAATTTCAACCCCAATGACCAATTTCTTTTATGTTGCCGGGAATATCGAAGGGGGGCCTTTCTATGACGGAACCCGTTTGTCATTTACCCTGCAACCGTCATGGAATATTTCCTCAAGTCTTAACCTGAGTGGTTCCTACCAGATCAACCGGGTCTGGTTTCCCGGCCGGAACCAGGACTACATTGTGCACCTGGGAGGATTAAAACTTTTATATATGTTCAGTACAAAATTCTCCATTAATTCCTTTCTCCAGTTCAACAGCCTGACCAAGTCTTTTATCGGTAACATTCGCCTGCGGTATAACCCCCGGGAAGGGAATGACCTGTATATTGTATATAACGACGATCTGAATACAGGACGGTATTCCGAAGTCCCCACACTTCCGGTATTCAATACCCGTACCCTGGTATTAAAATATACCTATACGTTTAATGTGCAGTAAATTCTTTTTTTCTCTGTTTTTTTTCGCTAATCCATTAAGGAACAATTTTTGCTACAGATACGGTTGATCAAACTTTAATAAAAAATGAAAAGGACAGGTTTTGTTATATTGTTTCTGGCAACCATGCTTTCCGGATGCCTTAATCTCTCCCAGGACACACAACCGGAAGGGAAATTAACCGGAAAGGTAACCATCGGGCCCCTGTGCCCCGTCGAGCCGTGTGATCTTACCGAAGAACAGGTCTATGCCGCATATGACGCACGGAAACTCCTGGTCTATGACAGAGATACGACGGTAGTGCTCTGGAAGGTAGGGATCAATCATGACAGCACCTATACCGTCCGGCTTGCAGAAGGATTGTATATTGTCGATATTGACCACACCGGAATAGACCACAGTGATGATGTTCCTGAAAGGATTGTTATTAAAGCAGGAATGACAGATACATTGAACATTGATATAGATACCGGAATCCGGTAACGAAATATTAATCGTGCCTGAGGGCTTTTACCGGATCAACCCTGGCAGCCCTTGAGGCAGGATATAAACCGGCAGCTAAACTTACCAGTATGGCAAATAACAATGATCCGAACAGTAACCATCCCGGAAAGTAAAACATATCCACAGGCTCAAGGTCCATCGGGCGTATTTTGGTATTCAGGATCAGGTTGGCTATGCGGGTAACCCCATAACCCAGCAGCAACCCGAATATCCCGCCAATAAATCCGATCGTTCCCGCTTCGGTGAAAAAGATCCACCGGATCTCCCGGTCGCTGGCCCCGATGGCTTTCATGATCCCGATCTCACGGGTACGCTCCATGATAGACATTACCATGGTGTTGATAATCCCCAGGGCCGCCACAAAAAGCGCTATAAAACCCACCGCACCCAACAGGGAATTGATAATCACAAAATTACTCTTGAATTCGTCCAGCTTGTCTGCCAGGGAAAATACACCCAACCCCATTTCTTCAATCTGTTTCCTGACCTTGTCCATATCCTCCATCTGCTTTACCCTGACGTAAAGAGATGTATACTGGCTTTTCCGGTTATCAGCAGATAAAAAATCCCAGACACTGCTGAATCCGATACGGGGAATTCTCTCAGCTGCCCGGGGTGAAACCATGATTCCTCCGCGAAAACGGTTGATGGAAAATTCATTTTCCTTTTTCAGCACTCCGGATATCCGGAAAGGCGTCGTTCGTTCCGAAACAGGATCGCCACTTACCATTTCCTGCGGGTTAAAAATGTTTAAGCGAATCTTTGATGGATCCAGTACCACAGAGACAATTTCAGCTTGTTGTCCTACCACAGAATCAGGAGGCAACAGACGCAGGGTGCCAAGGCTATCCCCGGATACAGTATGATTACTTTTCCTTTCCCCTTCTATTATGATCCCGAGGTTTCTGAGGATTTCTTCACGAATAACCAGCGCTCCCTCATCTCTGTCCGCATAGGACTTGCCGGCAATAAATGCATTATAAGGTTTAAAACCAAAAACCTCTTCCGGCATTACCTGGATCATGGTATTGGTTTCCTTTCCATGGAATTTCAGCCGCACCGGAAAACTGATATCCGGAATAACCAGCTCTACACCATCCATCTTTTTTATAACATCAATTATGGAATCAGTAAGCGGAACGCCTTCACCTGACAGCAGCTCCCTGCCGGCTGAAATATCCCCCGACATGATACGATCTATGTCCACTTTTTTGGAGGTTACATTCATACTTGTAAACAGGTCATTCTCATAAAAAGCATCCGTAACATTTTTCTGCATGCCGGTTCCGAAAGAGACCATGGAAGAGAGGGCTCCTATACCTACCACAACACCCAATACCGTAAGCATGGTACGCAACCGGGAACGTGCCATATTCCCAAATCCCATTAGGATCATATCCAGCCAGCTCATTTGGCATGTATTTTTAATGATGGTTCCCCTGCTTCGATAATCATTCCGTCCTGCAGGCGGATCATATTATCTGA
>JAADHC010000039.1:0-18004 GCA_013152085.1 Chlorobiota bacterium | reverse complement strand
CTGTCCAGATTTCCGGTAGGCTCATCGGCAAGAATGGCCGATGGGTTGTTTGCCAGAGCCCTGGCGATGGCAACCCGCTGGGCTTCCCCTCCTGATAACTCGTCCGGTTTGTGATCCATACGTCCGGACAAGCCAACCATTTCGAGCAGTTCGCCTGCCCTGACCTTTCTCCTGTGACGGGACACTCCCCCAAAAGCAAGTGCCAGCATTATATTCTCGAGAGCAGTCCTGGAATAAATAAGATTGATCGACTGGAAGATCATCCCCACATTTTTCTTACGGTGTTCGGCCAGTTCCTGCCGGTTCATCTCCATAAGGTCTTTCCCGTTAAAAAAGATATGGCCTGATGTCGGCCGGTCAAGTCCGCCAATAAGATTCAACAGGGTCGATTTCCCCGATCCTGACTTACCGATAACTGAGAAAATTTCCCCTTTACGGATATTACATGAAACATCCTGTAAAGCAGCAACAATATTTTTTCCGCGGATATATTTTTTAACAAGGTTTCTGATTTGAATCATAAAATTCCTTTTCTCGTATATAAACTGTCAGATGAACAGATTATTATCCAGCAGGCTTGTATCATATATCCCTTTGCACACTGCGTCCTATTCGTTCCTGGGATCTTTTCACCATCCGGACGACTACGGATGACGGAAAAATACGTTGAAATGAATACAGGATTTTGTTCACCAAACCCGGTATCACCACGATCCGGCCCTTTTTCAGGCTACGATATCCATAACGGGCAACAGATTCTGCCGTTGCTGACAATGAACCGCTCTTTGCAATACCGGCTGTCTTCCCATGCACGGTACGGGAAAATCCGGTATGCGTAACACCGGGACATAGTACGGCTATACTGACTCCGGTACCTCTAAGTTCGGCGGCCACGGCACGTGAAAAGCTGATCAAATATGCTTTGGTGGCATAATATACCGCCATGACCGGTCCGGGGATAAAACCTGCAAGAGAAGCAACATTCAAAATATATCCCTCTCCGTTTTTAATCATCCCCGGAAGATACTCCTTAATCAGACGTGTCGGGGTTTCAATATGAACAGATATCATCTCAAGTTCCCTTTCCCATACCGTTTCAAAAAAGTTTCCGTAAACACCAAATCCGGCACAATTAATCAACATGGAAACGTATGCTCCAGTCTCTTTTATCTTATTCAGGATTTCTCCCACCGTTTCATTCCGTGAAAGGTCGGCAGCCAGAAAAGATATACGAATATCAGGATACCGTTGTTTGATCCCGTCAGTTGCCTGTTGTAATCCGGCACTATTCTTATCCACCAGCAGCAGGGAGTAACCGTCACGGGCAGCTTCACCGGCCAGAGCCAGGCCGATACCCGAAGCCGCACCGGTAATCAGAGCTATTTTTTCCATATTGAACAAAACGAATCTTTAAAATAAGTAACCATAAATAAAACATTTATACATTACCTCTGTTTATCCGAAACATCCGGCTCCCGGTATTTGCCATACCTGAACTCATCCATGATAACACCCTTTTTCATCACTGCCATTTTGGATATTCCTTCCAGTTGATACCCGCATTTTTCAAGCACTTTTTTCGAAGCCTCATTAGTTTCAAAAACACTCGCCTGAATCCGTATAAGTTTCAGCAAACCGAATCCATACTCTGTTATCAGCTTCAGGGCTTTGGTAGCAATCCCTTTATTCCAGAACGGTTCTCCGATCCAGTAACCGACTTCAGCCGTATACCGGTACACATCCTCCATTCTTATCATACCGGTTACCCCACAGAACGCTCCGGCATATTCAATGGCAAAAGTCATCTGCGGTGTTTCTGCCTGACATTTTCTGATGAAAGATATTGCATCCTTTTTCCGGTAAGGATGGGGCAAAATATCACGGACATTATCCCATATATTTTTATTATTGGCCAGTAAGGCAAGTGAGCCACTGTCTGCCATCGAAAACTCCCTGAGCCTGACTTTCCCTTCTGTTAATTCCATTCTTAAAACTTATCTTTTCTTCATCCATTCCAGTCCCGGCCAGTTTTCGGTAACCACATAAGGTTGAGATTTGCCGGGAGTACTTCTGCCTTCAAGGATATACATGGTAAGAATTCCTTTCAGACTATCCACAACTCCGGGAAAAGCTTCGGCAATATTTTTCTGTTCGGCAGGATCGGAAACAATATCATACAACTGTACAGGCGGTAAACCTGCTTCCCGTGCTTCTTCCGGTGTCGGATGGCTCCACCCTCCCGAACCGGAGCACATTTCCAGCTTCCATTTTCCCCTGCGCAAGGAGAAATATCCGTTGATCGAATGATGAACGGTTGCTTCGCGGAAGGCAGAAGTCAATGTGTAACCACGGAAGAGGGGCAGCAGACTATAGGAATCTTCTCCGGCATAGTCCGGTAAGGGATCACCAGTGATCGCAGCACAGGTAGCCAGCAGATCGGTCAGGCAGATGGTTTCATCACAAGATGATCCGTTCCGTATTACCCCGGGCCACCTTGCTATGAACGGTATCCTGTGGCCACCCTCCCATATATCCGATTTTGTTCCCCTGAAAATATAACTTGGATTATGCCCGTATCCTGCAAGTATTTTGTAATCTGCCTGTGGGGAACATCCGTTGTCACTGGTTACAATGAACAGAGTATTCTCCTTCAAACCGAGAGAATCGATTGTATGCATCACCTTACCAATCATGGCATCCACCTCCAGCACATAATCACCATAGGGATTGGTACCGCTTTTGCCCCGGAAATCCCTGGTGGGCAAAATGGGAGTATGCGGCGCATTCATCGGAAAATAAAGAAAAAAAGGGTTCCCGCTTTTAGCCTGTTTCCGGATAAAATCCAAAGATCTTTCCGTCAGATGCGGCAATACCTCTTCATGGATAAAATCATCACCGGTCAGTCCTTTTCTCCACCAGCCGTATTTGTCATGACTTTCGGTATAATGATGCGGAACCGTTGTGGATTTCCCGTTTTCAATATAAACATACGGAGGGATATCAAGCGATGCCGTTATGATGTAACTGTAATCGAATCCCGTTGTGTGTGGTCCGCTGAGCAATGGTTTGGAAAAGTCAATACTGCCGGGGTGATTATCCGCATACTGCCATCCCAGCCCGAGGTGCCATTTCCCGATACAGGCGGTTGTATATCCGTGTCCCTTCAGGAGTGAGGCGACCGTCATCCTTCCGGGTGTAATAAGCAAGGTGTCCCGGCTCCATAGCACTCCCTCTTTAAGATGTGTCCGCCATGAATACCTGCCCGTGAGAATTCCATATCGCGTAGGCGTACAAACCGCCGATCCTGAGTGTGCATCGGTAAAGATCATTCCTTCCTCAGCGAGGCGATCCATGTTTGGGGTCTTCCAGGCTGCATGTTCATTAAAAGCCGAAACATCCCCGTATCCCATATCATCGGTAAGGATATATATGATGTTCGGCAATGAAGAACCCGGTTTTTCCCTGTGACAGGAAAAAAGAACAAAACCCGATACCAGCAGAACCGGAAAAATCCGGATTGTGGCATTTTGCATAAACTTTGTAATCATGGATCTCATATAGAACTGCTTTTCAGATAATATACAGAATTTATCTACGAGATTTATTTTTATATGTATTGATCAAATTTAGGGATTTCGACCATCAAATCAAATTCATAACTCCGAAAACATCCCTGAGAAAATAAATTAACATTAATTAAAAGTTATTTGTTTATTTCTAAGCAATTGCATAGATTTGTAAAAAACTTTTCTATGCCAAGAAAAAAAGCATTTACCGAAGATACTGTACTGGAAAAGGCTATGCATGTTTTTTGGGACAAAGGCTATAAGGCAACTTCGGTCAGGCTCTTGGAGAAGGAAATGGGAATTAACCAATTTTCAATTTATGCTGCTTTTGCGAACAAGAAAAACCTGTTTATAGAATCATTAAAAAAATACCGGGAATACGTTAAAACAAACAGGTTTCAGAGCCTGTTAAAGGAGGATGCAAAACTGAAAGATCTTGAAAATTTCTTTCGTAGTTATACCCTGGTTGTGCGTAATGGAACAAACCGCCGTGGTTGTCTGGTTGTGAATACTACTGGTGAAATTGGCGCTAAAGATGCGGAAATTGTGATCGAACTTTATAACTATTTCAACTTTATTAAGGAAATGTTTCTAAAAGTATTGCGGAATTCTGTTGATGCTGGTGAAATATCCGGAGAAGCTGATCTAAATAAATATTCGAATTACCTTTTAGGCATAATGCAAGGCATTTCAGTTGGCACAAAAGTGTTAACCGAAAAGCAAATTGATGACATAATCAGTATGACTCTAACGAACATTAAATAATTTTTTTATCATTTATCCATACAATTGTTTAACTTATCACTTAACTTAATACATATTGAAGATGGTACTCTTTTCAGTACACAATCTTGAAACTGCCCCTGAGGAATCGAAAGAAACCTTAGGTAAAGTTCAAAAGCAAAGCGGTTTCCTTCCCAATTTATATGGTGTTATGGCCAATTCACCTGTTGTTGTAAAAACGTACAATGAAATGGGGAAATACTTCGGACAAACTTCATTCTCACCATTAGAGAGAAACATTATCTGGCTTACTGTAAGCAGAATAAATAATTGCCATTATTGTGTTGCCATACATTCTATGGTTGCAAAAATGTATAAAGTACCGGACAATATCATCGAATCTATCCGCAATAATACACCTATCAATGATCCCAAACTTGAAACCCTCAGAAAATTTACGGCTTTGATGACAGATAAAAGGGGATGGGCATCCGAGGAGGAAATCCTTAATTTTTTAGATGCCGGTTACACAAAAAAGCAAATACTTGAACTTATTGCAGGAATAGCACAAAAAACCATTAGTAATTATATAAACCATATTGCGAATACCCCACTTGACGAACAAGTGCTGTCATATAAATGGGAAAATCATTAAACGGATATCTTAAAAGCGTTACCAAGATACTGACGTTTGAATGAGCCTACCCTTATTTTTTTCGTAATTTTTTATTTCCCGGAGCAGCAAAATAGGCGCTTAATATTTATCCCCGGACCCTGACAGGATCTTCTCCCTGGTGGCCGGATGGCGTGAATTTCAGGCAATCGTTAAGACCTGCAGCCGTGATTTGATTTTTAATCAGGGATAAACTTGTCCCTGATCAATCTTTCAGTGTAAATGCCATGATCAGGTAATAGATGCCGGAAGCGATCATCAGCGCACCGAACCAAATGGTCAGGATTACCGTAGTGGTAAAAGCATTTGACATTATGAGCAGTCCGAAAACGGTCAGGACAATACCCGCCACCAGACGTATCCACCAGTTATTCCATCCTTCACTTTTCTTCAAAAGTGCATTTCTGATCTGGGCAATCCCGTTAAAAAGTACCCATAAACCGATAAACAGGGCCAGGAGAATAGCCATGATTTCCGGTTTCACAATCAGCAGCAGCCCGAGCAGCGCCAGCATCAGTCCCCAGACCAGGACCATTCCCATTGCTGAACCAGAACGTCCAAGCAGGGCCACTACAATCATCACTACCCCGGGGATCAGTGCCAGCACACCCAGGTAAATGGAGATACCGAACAAAATACTTTCGGGAGCAGCGACAAAAAGAATGCCGAATAAAAGAAAAAGGAAACCTTGTATAAGGTATACCTGCCGTGTAAATTTAAAAATATTCATAAGAATAATTATTTAATGATAAAATCACCATGGTCCACTGACCAGTCGTTGCCGAAAAATCCCACAACTTTCATCCCTGCATTACTATTTTCGATAATACCGGTATCAAAAATCACCACACCGGGCAAGGCAGATCCCGCGTACATATACGGCCGGTTGTTTGTTAATCCCATACCCCGAAGGCCGGTGCCGGCAACCACACACACCGAGGCCACATCGCTGTCTTTCCTCAGACAAACAATGCTGCCAGCCCGGGACATCTGAAACATCTCCCGTCAAAGATAACTTCTTTCCGCGTAACCTGTACCGGGCAATCCGCCAGCATACGTTTCCAGGCACTGTTTGTCACGGTATTTCCGTACAGGATCACGCTTTTTAATAATGGGGTAACGGAACCTGCACTCCTGATTCCCGGTCAACAGGGGTCTGGGCATTCATTTGCTGCAGGATATTTCTCAGATCGGTACACATTGTTTTCGCCAGTTGCGGCTTATCACCGGTAAGGTTGTTCTGCTCGCCGATATCCTCTGCCAGGTTATAGAGTTCACACTGTTCTTTTTCATAAAGATAAATCAGTTTCCAGTTACCTTCACGTATGGCGCTGAACGGGGTGATCGTACTGTCAGCATCACGGATATGCTTATTGGCCCAATAATGCGGATAGTGCCAAACGAGCGGATGTGGCCGGGTTATCTCTCCTCGTTGCAGAAGCAACGGTGTTAAATCCGTTCCGTCTAGTTTCGATACCAGTGTATCCGGAATCTTTACCCCTGCCATGGCGACAATGGTAGGAAAGAAATCTTCGGCGATCACCGGCAGATCACAGCTACTGCCGGGAACAACTTTCCCGGGCCATTTTACAATCATCGGTTCACGATAGCCGCCTTCCCGGCATGACCCTTTCCCGCTACTAAGCGGATAATTGGTTGTCGGTGGTCCGGAATGTGCTACCAGCCCTCCATTATCCGACATAAAAATCAAAACGGTATTCTTTTCAATACCCAGGTCCTGTAATTTCTGCAGGATGTCACCCAGGCTCCGGTCAATACTTTCGATCATGGTTGCATAAGCAACCTGAAATTCATTTTTTCCCGGATTCCTGTATTTTTCCATTTGCGGCCGGTCGCCCTGTATCGGTGTGTGAACAGCGTAATGGGCCATATTTAAAAAGAATGGTTTCCCGGATGCCACAGCTGTATCGATCATTCTCAATGCTTCATCCGTTAACGCATCACTGAGATATAAACTGTCGTTAAAATATTTTTTCAGGTCGGTCATCTGACTGTCCCGTTTTGCATCACCGTAAGGCACATAATAACTTCCCGGTTGTCCCCGGTAGTTACCGGCAATACTGATATCAAAACCGAGGTTATGCGGATCGGCACCTTCGGTTCCCTGTCTGCCGAAATGGGCTTTCCCAATATGTATGGTGGTATATCCGGCCTCGTTCAATAATTGCGGAAGAGATACAAAAGTATGATCAAGACCGTCAATTCTCCAGTCCGGCACCAGGAACTTCTGTTTTTCTGCCGGCCCGTTTCCTTCGCCCGGTATCCAGTTTGTGATCCGGGAATGTGCGGGATTCATCCCGGAAAGAATCGCAGTCCGTGTAGGTGAACAAACAGGACTGGAAGCATAGGCATTTGTAAACTTCATTCCTTCATCCGCCAGCCTGACAATATTTGGTGTTCGGAACCAGCGGTTATTTGCGACCGTATCTTTCCAGAAAGGTTCTGAAGAATCCTGCCAACCCATGTCATCAACCAGAAACAGGATAATATTCGGATGATCATTGATTTTATGATCTCCCGCATCTTTTCTTGCACATTGTAAAAAGAAAACAGTAAGAAAGATACCCGGAAGAAAAAGAAATACAACTCTGCGCATAAATCTCAGGATATGGGATACAAACAAAAAACGGCTAATCGAAAGTACGAAAATATCGGATAAAAGAACCGGTGTGTTTGTAACTTTGAATAAAAAATACAATCTTGAAAAGGTAAACCTGCAAGGTTTTTTTAAAAAATAACTCCTCTTATGATGAAAATCTCCGCAAACCGCTGTTTCCCCCTGATCACCCTGATCTCCTCACTATTGATTCTTTCGGGATGTAATAAAAACAGGCCGGGAGATGATGATATTGTAAAAAACGAGCCTGCATCTTCATCCCTGTATGCAACAGCGATGAACGCACACCTGGCCAGAACGGTTAACCTGGGTAATGCCCTTGAAGCCCCGCATGAAGGTGACTGGGGGATGATCATCCGGAAAGAATACATTGACAGCATTGCTGCCGCCGGTTTTACCGCTGTCCGGATACCGATAAAATGGTCGGCACATGCAGATAAGGTTCCGCCCTATACCGTTGATCCCGCTTTTTTCACCCGGATTGATGAGGTTGTCGGTTGGTGCCTGGATGCAGGTCTGAATGCAATCATCGATTTTCACCATTATGACGAACTGACCTCCGATCCGGAATCACATAAGGAACGGTGGCTCGCAATCTGGAGACAGATATCACAACATTTCAGTAATGCACCAGACAGCATATTTTTCGAACTGCTCAACGAACCGCATGATGCACTCACAGCAGATTTGTGGAACCGTTACCTGGCCGAAGCCATCGACCTGATACGAAAAGATAATCCCACCAGGATACTGATTGCAGGTCCGGTACAATGGAATGCATTTGATAAGCTCAATACACTGGTTCTCCCTCAGGATACCCTGTTGATTGCCACTTTCCACTACTATTTACCTTTCCATTTCACCCACCAGGGAGCTGAGTGGGTTGACGGGAGTAATGCATGGATGGGGACAACATGGACAGCTACCGATGAGGAAAAACAAAATCTGGAAGATGATTTTGAAACAGCTGCCTCATGGGGACAAACCTATAACAGGCCACTTTTTTTAGGTGAGTTCGGAGCTTACTCAAAAGCCGATTCACTATCACGCATCCTCTGGACAACCTTTGTGCGTGAAACCGCCGAATCAAAAGGGATCTCGTGGGCCTACTGGGAGTTTGGCGCCGGTTTCGGAATTTACGACCGGGGAACAAACAGCTGGAGAGATGGATTATTGAACGCACTGATACCACATTAACTCCGATTTTTTATCCGAAATAACAGCAAAATGAAAAAAACTTTCGTTTTTACCATTACATTTCTGTCAGCAATATTTTTTCATCTGGATGCACAGGACCTGATCCTTCCTTTATGGAAAAATAATATTCCGAACTACCGGAATACGGGAGAGACTGAAAAGTGGGATACCTCCGGTATTATCAGGATCAGCAATGTGCAACATCCTGACATCCGGGTTTTTCTGCCTTCCCGCAAAATTGCCACGGGTCGGGCAGTGGTTATCTGTCCGGGAGGCGGATATCACATACTGGCTTATGACCTGGAAGGAACTGACATTGCAAAATGGTTAAATTCATTAGGAATTGCAGGTATTGTCCTTAAATATCGTCTGCCTGTTGCAAGTTGTAATATCATCCCTTACAAATCACCATTAACGGATGTTCAGCGTGCCATCCGCATAGTAAGGTCCCATGCAGAAGAATGGCATATTCAGACTGACAAGATTGGGGTAATGGGTTTTTCCGCCGGCGGACACCTCGCCTCCACGGCAGGGACACACTTCGACACAGGCAATCCGGATGCTACAGATCCTGTTGACAGATTCTCCTGCCGACCGGATTTTATGATTTTGGGTTATCCCGTAATCTCCATGACGGATTCTCTGACCCACATGGGATCGAAAAAAGCCCTGCTCGGGGAGAATCCTTCGACAGATCTCGTCCACAGGTTCTCAAATGAACTGCAAGTTACAGATCAGACCCCTCCGGCTTTTATTTTTTTGGCTTCTGATGACAAAACCGTTAGACCGGCAAACAGTATTGCTTTTTACAAGGCATTGTTGCGCCATCATGTCCCGGCAGAAATGTTGATTTATCCGTTTGGTGGCCACGGTTTTGGCATTGCGGCCAACACCTCCATCCCCGGGGGATGGACCGCTGTCTGTGCCGATTGGCTGAAGTGGATCAGCGAAGGAATGCCGGAAAAACAATAAAAGCACTCACAGAACAGACAAAATAAGCGACCACAGCATTATGCTGTCTGATTGATCAGAAAGAAAATTTCAGCTTTTTTCATGTTTAAGAAATCTTTCCGTAAATTCGTTAAAAAGAATTCCTGTGAAACCCGGACGGCTTTTCATCCTTTTTATAGGATTTATCATCCTGACCCCGACATTATCCGGGCAGGGACCGGAATTTACGGAAAAGAAAGCATTCCGGTCACAAACCACCTACCTCTTTGATGCGCAGTTTTCGCCTTTCCGGAATTATTTTGCTCTGACATACGGGGATAATACGATCGAGGTATATGACAAAAACTGGCGGAAAGTTTTCGAATCGCAGGGAAACCCCAAAGCCGTTGCCGGAAGGATCAGCTTTTCTCCGGATGAAAATTTTCTGGCTTTTTCAAAATACCGGAGCACAACAGATATTGCGATCCTGCGACTTTCCGATATGAAGGTTGTACAGGTTCTTTCGGGAAATTCCGTCCATGTAAACACCCTTACCTGGAGTCATGACGGCAGGTTTCTGGCATGCGGCGGACAGGATTATTCCGTCAAAATCTGGATTCACCGGGGCGATAAGCTGGTCCCACTCCAGGAAATTCATCATTTTGAAGATCCCGTGCGCAGGGTGGCTTTCAGTTTTGATGACAGCTTTCTCGGATATGCCGGAGACAATGAAAAAATTTTCCTGCTGAAGCGAAAAGACGATAAATATGTGCTGGCAGACAGTATTTACAATGCCCGCGGATATATACATGATTTCGTCTTCCATCCTTCCAGAATGGAACTGGCCGTAGCCTACTTTAAAGGAATTAAAGTATGGCGATACCGGAAAAGCCATTTTGTACCGTTTGATTCGATCACGGATAAGGCCGATGAAGTGCATGGGATGAGTTTTTCACCTACCGGAGAATTCCTTGCCGGAGCCAGATACAGCGATATTCATTTGTGGAAAACCGGAGAAGAAAAATATGTGAATGAACGTACCCTGTATCGTCACAGTGCCAAGGTATTCAATATTGCTTTCAGCGACGACGGGAAATTTATGACATCAACCAGTTCGGACCGGAGTGCGATCATCTGGGAAGTTTCGAACATTCATCCTTCCTCCCGCTCTGTAGTTGCTTCCTATCTTCATGACGATCTTACCACGGCTCAGAAACAAATCCTGACAAGTGATGTTCTGCAGGATATTCTTAAACGGCTCGATCCGACACTGATCCGCGGGAAAGATGAGTTCGAGACCACCGCTGCCTTTAACCAGCGGCGTGAAAAACTGGCCAAAACTACCCTCGGTTACCTTCAGGAGCATCTGGAAAAAAAATATCACATCCGGCCGGCTCCTGACGATATGGTTAAGATTGATATTCAGAATCTTATCGGATACAATGCCGACAAGGAGATTTACAAGATCCGCTTTATGGAAACCGAAGCGGGAGTGGAAATCCCCATTGAGGCAGCCAGGCAACTTAAATCTGACTGGCAGAAAGCCTACATCTTAGCGTGGAAGTATAAAGACAAACAATCTCCTTTCTGGACCTATAGCGGATTTAAATTGAAGCATCCGGTTAACGGAAATACCTATCCGGTCACGCCACTGGAAAATCCGTTCGGATTACGCAGTGAAACCGGCCTGCCATCAGGGCGTACGATTACGCCGGAAAAGACCACACCCGAACCCGCTGTCCCAGCCGGTATCCCGGTTTCACGGAGTTTGATTTTCGCCACCAATGTTTACGATGCCTTTGCCGAACTGATCAATCCGGTTCTGGATGCCCGTTCGTTATCGGCCGAACTGTCAGATAATTACGGAATGATCGTTGAGCTGGTTGAGAACCCCACACTCGATGAAACCATAAAAAAGATCCGGGAATATGCCCGTATGACGTATGGCCCGGAAGACCAGCTTTTCATTTTTTTCGCCGGTCACGGTATGTATGACCCGGTTTTTAAAGAAGGATACATAATTTCCCGCGATGCCAAACCGGATGATGAGACCAAAACGTCTTACCTTTCCCATTCCAATCTGAGAACCATGGTGAATCATATTCCCTGCAATCACATTTTTCTGGCCATGGACGTTTGTTTCGGAGGCACTTTCGACCCGCTGATTGCTTCTACCAGCCGGGCTGCCGGAATGTATGAGGATATCTCACCTGATGCTTTTATCAAGCGGAAAAGCAAGTATAAAACGCGCCTTTATCTCACTTCGGGAGGAAAAGTGTATGTTCCCGACGGGCGTCCCGGCCATCACTCACCCTTTATGCGAAAGTTCCTTGAAGCCTTGCGCAGCTACGGGGGCAGCGATGGTATCCTTACCGTAAATGAGATCCTCCCCTACATCGAAAAGGTTAACCCCCAGCCCCGGTTCGGCGAATTCGGGGATAATGAACCGGGCAGCGACTTTTTGTTCGTGGTTAAGAAATAATATTACAATTTAATTGTCTTAAGGTTATATATAATATAATTAGAATTTAGTAAGTCTCTGTTTCTTCAAAATAAAAATATGAAAATATTAAAAGATATTATCGAAAAGAATGACTCCGGTCCTGGTAAATTATTTGATCTAATTATTCAAAGCCTGATTATTTACTCTTTAATATGTTTTTCAATTGAAACTATACCAGCACTGACTTTAAAAGTTAAGCAATTTTTAAGTGTAAGTGAAACAATTGTAGTTATAATATTTACCGTTGAATATCTATTAAGACTAGTGGTTTCAGAAAGAAAAATTAAGTTTGTTTTTAGTTTTTATGGAATTATTGATCTTTTAGCAATTGCTCCATTTTATTTAACAACAGGGATCGATTTAAGAGCTATTCGTATTTTCAGGCTTTTCAGGTTGATCCGAGCATTTAAGTTAATAAGATATTCAAAAGCACTAAAACGGTTTTATTTTGCAATATATTCAATAAGAGCAGAAATGCTATTGTTTCTTATCACAACAGTATTTCTCTTATTTTTTTCTGCTGTAGGAATCTACTACTTTGAGAACCCTGCACAACCTGAACATTTTTCATCAATTTTTGACAGTCTTTGGTGGGCTGTTGCAACTTTAACTACTGTAGGTTATGGCGATATATATCCCATTACAATTGGAGGGAGAATATTTACTTTTTTCATTTTAATGATAGGTCTTGGTATAATTGCTGTACCAACAAGTTTGCTATCATCTGCGCTTACGAATATTAGAGAAGAATCAAGCGAATTAAAAAAGAATCCATAGTATCTGATTTTATCTATTTTCATTAAATAAAACTGTCAGGCTGAGTTTGTCCGCCCGGTTGGACAATTTTCAGTAATTTTGGATAAAACAAATCTTCTGTTCCTTTAATCTTTGCTCATCTTAATTTAATATCCTTTCTAACTTGTCAATCCTTTCTTTCTGATCTTCAATCATCTTCTGCTGTTGCTTTATTGCTTCAACAAGTATGGCTGTCATCTTTGCATAATCCACGGTTTTATATCCCGATGCATCTGACCTGACCTGCTCTTCTATGGGGTCTGTCATCATCTCACCCGTTCCGGGGTTAACGGGCTAACTGTCCGGAAACATAAACCAGGCCACAGGAAACGATGGCCCGGGAATAATGACCGGCAGGGTCCGGTGCCCTTTTGGTATAAATATTTCTCATTCTTAATCTGGTCTTACGATTAAAAACAAAGGCTATTTCTTGCCTCCTTATAAAAATATGAATGATTTTTCAATAACCTGTTCGATGTAATAGGATAAAGTTTATTAATCCGATGTTTAAGGGCTTATATTTCGGTGGCCATTTCTGTGTATTGTCATTCAGGCAAACAAGTATATAATCATGTTTTGCCTGAGAACAATCGAGACTGTTATTATTTATTCTGGCCAGGTATGCAACCAGGGACCAGTTTTCACACATTTTACGATTCGCTGTAATGACTGTGCCGTAATCTACTGACTCCTTTATCTTATAAACATCTTTAAGAATTTCAAAGTCCCGATAAGGCTTGCCGAAATTCATAACTGCAATGATCAGTATTCCGGCAAAAGTAACACCTGAAATGATCCGAACAATAATAAAAAACCTGTTTCTCATCTGATGCATGAATTTTTCAACATAAGGCAGTATCTCTGCAGCAAAACCAAGGGCAAAAAACGGAGTTGACGGAACCAGAAAATAATCCGATTGTTTTGGGCTGATCATTAAAGGCAGAGATGCCGATAACCCAAGATAAAAGAAAAACCAGAAATTTTTACCAAAATAAAAAAGCCGGGAAAATTTTGTTTTACTGTTGCCAACGTATTTTATCAACAGCATAATAAGAAATGCAGGCCATAACTCAAGTATCAGATAATAAAAGATTGAAATTCTTCCATACTGCGCAATTTCACGATGGCCCTCAATGCTGTGCCACACCTGTGAGGAAAAATAGCTGGTAAAAAAAAGCCTGACACCTTCACCGGAAATATAAATGATTAGAAATGCAAATCCTGCCATCACACCCACAAAAAACGTCTGCAATATCATTCTTCCAGGTGTGCATTGTTTAAATATCAGCCAGTAAATGAAGGGCACAACGAGTGGAAAAAGTCCGGGTAACCCTTTAGTAAGAAAAGCCAGAAGAATAAACACACTTCCTGTTATCAAACAGCCATTTAAACTTTTTCCTGATCGGACACCCTTGATGATAAAGATAACCGATGCCAGGTCCCAGATGGACATTGTATTTTCAAGCATATTGTTACGGTATGACCAGAATATTACCGGGATCGTAATCCACATCAATACCGGTAGCCAGGACGTCTTCCGGGAATGAACAAACTGTTTCCATAACAAGGCGATAAGCCAGGCTAATACAGATGCTGAAAGAAAAGAATAGAGCCGTTCAACCATCATTCCCTGCCCGAGAACTTTGAAAAAAACCGCCTGTAATCCGAAAGCCAGCGGTGGTTGCTCATAAAATACAGGATATAGTGTATTTGTATAATGTAATTGCCAGAAGCTACCCAAACCATCGGCCATGTTTCTGGCAATAGTACTATACGTTACGCCATCCACAAACATACCATCTCTTACCAGCCATGGAACCAACAGACCGGTAAAAACCACGATAGTAATGCTTTCAAACGGATGTATCTTGAATTTTTGCAAAGTCATAAAAGCATCCGTATTTTTTTAAACGACAACTTCATCACAAAACAATCATCCCTTGTTCCTGTCAAGGGGAACCCGGGCCGGTTCTATTAACGGATTATTTTTTACCCGCCGAGGGTGAATTTCCATCAGCAGGATTTTTTTTCTTTACTTTTCCCCAGTCAGGTTTATCGGGATCCATGGGGTCATCCAACCGGTGCATCCATTCGTACAGTCTGTCCGTCAACGCTGAAAGTTTGTCCCGGTATGCAGGATCAGGGGCAAGATTTTTCATCTCCCATGGATCTTCATTGAGATTAAAAAGTTGCACCGTATCATGCCTGTTCACATTGTACCTGATTACTTTCCAGTTGTCATCAGTGCGCAATCCCCGCTGGAAATTCCGGTACGCCAGGAACACTTCATCCCTGACTTTCGCTGCCGGATCCTCAATTACCGGCAAAAGGCTTTTCCCTTCAACCGTTGCGGGCACAGGCAGCCCTGCCAATTCGCAAAGCGTGGGGTATATATCATTCAGGTAACACAAGGCATCCGTCCGCGTATTTTCCGGGATTCCCGGCCCGGTAAAGATCAACGGAACCCGGACACTGTGGTCATAAATATTCTGTTTCCCCATTAGTCCGTGCTGACCGAGTGCCAGGCCGTTGTCCCCGGCAAAAACGATGATCGTATTCCGGGCATCTCCCGTCTCTTCAAGGGCATCCAGCACCCGGCCGATCTGTTTGTCAAGGTGCGTAATCATGGCATAATAGGCGGCTATATTCTGTTGTATAATCTCAGGTGTGCGGGGCCAGGGAGCCAGTTTTTCATCCCTGATATACAATTCACCATTATCAAAAGGATGCCCGGGCATAAAATTTTCGGGAATCTTAATTTTATCCGGCGGGTACAAAGCTGTAAATGCTGCGGGTGCCATCCGGGGATCATGCGGTGCCGTAAAAGCCACATATAAAAAAAATGGTTTACCCTGGTGATTTTCATGGATAAACCGGACAGCTTCACCGGCAAAAAGCTCACTGGAAAACTTCTTGCCGGTATATCTTTTTTCAGGAGGATATTCCCCTGTCGAATCAAAGTCAAAAACAGGAACGGCCAGGTGATTGCTCATTCCGCCAAAGAATATTTTTCCTCCACCGGTAAATGCACGGGCATACGAAGATTTGCCGTTATGCCATTTCCCGATACCATAGGTCTGATAACCTGCCGATGCAAAAACCTGGGGCATCATGGTATCGGTTTCCGGAATGTAAGCCCCCTTCTTCTCCAGATGGAACAGTGTCCGGCCGGTCATCAACATGGCCCGGCTTGGCATACATACTGCAGGACTGGTTCCTCCCATAATGTGGGCACGGGTAAAGGACATTCCCTGTTCAACAAGACGATCCATATTGGGTGTGATCGTCTCATCATTTCCCAGGGCATGAATGGTCTGGTGCCGCTGGTCGTCAGTGAAAATGATGACAATATCAGGTCGCTTCCCGTTTTCTGGTTGCGAGCCGGTCCGGTGACTGCCGTAAATTCCGGTCAATAAAATTAATGTTACCACACAGGCCAGATATATGCTTTTCATAATAACATCAGGTATTTATTTGTTTAACATAACGTTTTCCAGCACCTCCGGAAAGTGTTCTTTTGTTTCGGTCAGTTCAAAACACCTTGTAAAAAATGGCATGGCGCCGTTGATCACGGCAGTATCAAAACCAAAAAGCAACCCGCCAAGGGCTGCTGTTGCCGTGTACAGATAAAGGTTCTTTCTCATAATGATTTTACTTTTATTTTAGCCAGATATACGGCTGCTTTCCCTTCGTGTGACGAATAGTATGACAGCCACAACAGATCATCTTTCAGGACCATCCCCGGATAGCTTGTATCGCCTCCGCTGGGCAATACCAGTGGCTCGGACATCTCTCCTTCGCTATTGACCAGGACAACACAGGTTTTCGGTTCCCCTTCAATATACATTCTGCCCGAACAGATATAATTGCCCGGGGAGAGAATTAAAAAATTCGGTCCGCCGATATATTGTCCCAAAGGGGTAAAGGACCACTCCCTGTAAGGAGGTTTTGCCGTTGCCAGAAAGGCCTGCTTGTTTTCTTTTTCCGTCCGGATCAAGGCAAACAGTTGATTATTGTTATCAAAACGCAGTGTGGTTTCATTCGGAAAATTGTCCGGATAGTCAAGCACGGTAACTGTTGTGTATTGGATCCCGTCCGGACTTTTCTCCAGAAACAGTCTTTGCGTTTCCGCTTCGTAGGAGACAACCCATACAGTATCATTATGCCATACCGGCCTCCAGGGCCAGCGGTTTTTGATATTTGTGGGTTGCAGCACTCCCCAATGCTTTCCATCGGGAGAAAAGGCAACCTTTGATATCATTCCAGTCCTTTCCGTGCCGGTATAAAGCGATGCACCCGCACTCAGCATAAGACGACCGTCAGCCGTAACCGTGATCTTCGGATCCCGCAGGTCATAAACCACCGAATCTTTTGAAGGGATCTCATAAAAAGCCACCGACTGCCAGCGAACCCCGTCCCTGCTTTCAAGAACCCTCACTTTCCCCTGATCGCCGCCGGCATGGTGTTTCCCTTCCCGGAATGTACAATACCAACGGTTATTAAACAGGGCAAGGTCGGTAAAAGAGTTATAATCTCCCCTGTCCCATATTTTTCTGACTTCGATCAAGGAAAGGGAACCTGTTTTTTCCGGGATATAGTAGATCTCAATATTTGAGACCAGCGGACAGGCTTTTGATCCGGTGACGGTAAACCGGATCTTTGCCGTTTCTGTTTCTGGAAACCGTAATATGCATTTATATCCGACCGTAGTCCCTTCAGACACTTTTTGCCATGTGCCTTTATTATCCGCCTCTACGGTAAATTTTTCGATCCTTTGTCCAAGGGGGATATATTCCTGCACCAGAAAGCGGTTGACAAAAGTGGGTCTCCCCAGGTCAATAGTAAGAGAAGCTGTGGTTATTCCATCATCCGTACACCAGTATGTAGAATCCGCACCGTCGGTAACATTGCCGGGTTTAAAACGTCTGTTATGTCCCCGCCAGGCGGTAGCTGTTACCTTTTTGCCTGCTGCCAGGTTT
>JAADHC010000018.1 GCA_013152085.1 Chlorobiota bacterium | reverse complement strand
AAAACACGCAGACTGTCAAGCATCTTTTTCAGCGAATCAGAAAGGGGCTTAAAATCCGGATTGGGGTAAAGATTGTTCATTTCATGGGGATCTTTTTTCAGGTCGAACAACTCCCACTCATTAAAATCATAATAAAAACGGATCAGTTTATAGCGTTGTGTCCGTATTCCGTAATGCCTGCGGGTAAAATGTTCGGACGGGAATTCGTAATAATGATAGTACAATGCATCCCGCCAGCCGGGGGGTGCCGTTTCATTTTCCAGCAACGGTATCAGGGAGCGGCCCTGCATCTCCGCGGGGATGGGGGCCCCTGCAATATCCAGGAATGTAGACGCCAGGTCAATGTTCTGGACCAAAGCCGGAATTTCCCCTCTTTTTTTCATTCCGGGATACCGCATGATAAGCGGTGTCCGGAACGATTCTTCGTACATAAACCGTTTGTCAAACCAGCCGTGTTCGCCCAGGTAGAAACCCTGATCTGAGGAATATACCACTACGGTGTTTTCCGCCAGCCCGGAGGAATCAAGGTATGCCAGCAGACGTCCTGTATTCCTGTCAACCCCCGCCACACAACGCAGATAATCGGTAAGGTACCTCTGTAATTTCCATACGGCAAGCTGCTTTCCTGAAAGTCCGGCATTTTTAAATGCTTCTGCTTTCGGCAGGTACTCCGCATCCCATGCTTTTCTTTGTTCCGGCGTCATACGTGCAAGCATACCTTCCATGGCCCGCCTGTAGCGGCCTTTGATTTCACCCTCACGGTCAACCATTTTCAGGTCATAGACAATATCCATATCTTCAATCACGCTCATCTTCTGTTCCTTTGCCCCCCGGCGTCCGGCGTAATCATCGAAAAAGTTTTCCGGCACCGGGAAGTTTTCATCCTCAAAAAGATGAAGATCCGTCGTATCCGGCATCCAGGGACGGTGGGGCGCCTTTTCATGGATCAGCAGGCAGAAGGGTTTTGCTTTGTCCCTGTTCCTGAGCCAGCGGAGTGCAGCATCGGTAATCAGGTTGGTCACATACCCTTCGATACGCTTACGGTTCCCCATTTCAATAAAATCAGGGTTGTAGTACTGCCCCTGTCCCGGCAGGATATTCCAGTAGTCGAATCCTGTGGGCGTGCTCCTCAGGTGCCATTTCCCGACGATGGCGGTCTGGTAGCCGGCCTGCTGCAGCAGTTTCGGGAAGGTCACCTGGCTGCTGTCGAAAAGATTGTATCCTCCCCGGTTGATGTAAAGGCCATTCTTATTGCTGAACTTTCCGGTGAGCAGCGCTGCGCGGCTCGGTGCACAAAGGGAGTTGGTAACAAATGCCCTGGAGAACAGTACTCCTTCACTGGCTATCCTGTCGAGGTTGGGTGTACGGATCAGTGTTGAGTCATAACAGCTCAGGGCCTGGTAGCCATGGTCATCCGACATGATGTATATGATGTTAGGCCGGGAAGTATTGTTTCCGGGTTGATGAACATTACAGGCCGGAACCAGCAAGATGATTAACCATACAAACAGGGGAATAAAACGGGCGTGTTTCATACAGGATATATTTATGTTCCCGGTTCCTGCTAATTCCCATTCTCCGGATTACCCGGGAATGAAAAAACCGGAACCCGGATAAATGTAATAAATTTCTCCCGGCCTGCTACACAGAAAAACCGTTAAATCCGTAATTCCCTATCCGTTCATAAAAATAAATCTGCCGGGTTTCCCACACCAGTGCCTGCAGTAAAGTCCCTGCATATTTATGAAGAACTACCTGATTTGCCGAAGGCATCCTTTTGGGAATATAGGTATTTAATTAGGTATTTAATTAGGTATTTTTTACAACTTATATAACTGTATTACAACACTTACATAAATTACTCCTATGCGTGGACATAGTCAAAGAATATTCCCGGTTACTGGCCTGACGGATTATTTTTCAGCAGAAAATCAAATAATTTCAGATCAATCATTCTTTCTCCTCATTCCTTTCCTGTCTTTCTGCTTTTTTCTCAATATATTACAATCTTTCCAATCATTCTGCTAAATTTGTATAGGAACGATGAATAAAACGCAATTACATTGTGCGGCATACAATTATTGCAAAAAAAGATTTTAAATATTATTCTATTTTCTTACCTGGCATGCTAAAAGAACACGTAACATTCCCAATATTTTTTATTGCGTTTGTTTATTTTGTTTTTCGTGTAATCATTAAAAGAGATTATACCAAACATAAGAAGCTTTCGCCAGTTTCTATTTTATTGGAGTTACTTGTATTTGCTATACACGCAAATTCTATCTATATTTTTCTGCCAACTGAATGGCCAAATCTTCCCCACTTGCCGGAAAATAAAGTTTTAATAATTATTTCAACAATTATACTTTCCAGTGGTATAATTATATTGTTTTATTCATGGTTGAACCTGGGAACTAAACCGAGCCTCGGATTAGATAAAAATAAGCTGATAAGCAAAGGGTTTTATTCTTATTCAAGAAATCCACAATTACTAGGTTATGGATTAATCCTGATTACTTTCGTAATTCTTTATTTTTCATGGTTGATATTATTTTGGTTATTGCAATACATATTAATTTCATATTTTATGATAAAAACAGAGGAAGAGTTTTTGAGACAAAAATATAAAGAAAAATATACAGACTATTGTTTGCAAGTACCCAGGATTATAAAATTCAAAAAATAAAAAGCAGAAATCAACTCACGATTTTCCCCGTTTCTTTAGACGAATCCATTGATCAGGATAATGAGGTCCGGATTATTGATTTGTTTGTGGACAGCCTGGATCTCTGTGAAATTGTATATTCCCATGCAAACTGACCCCTCATTCCGGTCATTCTGACCCACCTGAAACAGGGTTAAAAAGCATCAAAAAAAACAGAAGGGACTTGCCGGTTTTTCAAAGTCAAAAGACATTGATACATGGAAATAAGAGTATTTTGGACACAAACGTTTTTAGATAATCTTGAAGACATTTTTGAATATTATAAACTCAGCGTCTCACTAAAGATTGCGAAAAAACTTGTAAAAGAAATTGTTGAAAAGACTCTCCTTATTCAGAACTCACCAAAAATCGGAAGAACAGAAGAACTGTTAACTGACAGAAAATTTGAACACAGATTCCAGGTTATTTCTGTTGCCGGAAGTAATAAACAATTCGTTAGCGAAGACAGAATTTTCCCGATTCTTTTTACCCCACACGAATCAATATTTAACAACAATATTGTTAACAAATGTTATATAAATGTCATTTGTACAACATTATACAAAACATCAACTACGTAGTTTGCCAAAGGCATCCCTTCGGGGAACTACGTAGTTCTTTTCGACATGTTCCTGAAGCACAGCAGAAGGTTGCACGGATTATTTTTGGAAATAACAGAAAATATCTTACTTTTAAGTACAGGGGGTAACCGGAATAAAAAGAGCGAGTTGTTCCTGTTAACCGGAACATAGGCGGATTATGATGGACTTTGTTCGTCATAAA
>JAADHC010000008.1 GCA_013152085.1 Chlorobiota bacterium | reverse complement strand
TCCTTTGATTTTTTCATTTTTCCTCTTCTACGGACACAACATTATAGCCCGTTTTATCAATAGCCTTGATAATATCTTCAGACGTTGCTTTTCCGGCATCGAATGTAACGGTAGCTTTCCCGGTGATAAAATCCGCATCAGCTTTAACAAAGCCGGGAACAGTGGAAGCGGCATATTCGATGTGTTCCTCACATCCCGTACAGGTCATTCCGCTGATGTTAAGATCAACCGTTTTAATCCGGTTTAACAATATGATTTCCGTACCTGCTTTGGCCCGGGGGTAAAATATCCCTGAATATTTCGGGAAGGCCATCATGGCAATGGCAAAAACCGTTACGATAGCCAGAAACCCTTTTGATTGCCAGAAAGACCGTTTCTGCCCTTCACCGTCTGTACCCTCCTCTTCGCATGCACACTCAACCTCAGCTTTCCGTGGCCTGAGTTTCAGGTACCACGCCAGGCCCAGTACGGTAACAGTCAAACCCAGCAAATAAGGCCGGGCCGGCTCAAGCCAGGAAAATGAAGATGCTATCCCGCTTCCCCCGGCAACCAGGGCAATAACGGGAGTGATACAACACAACGATGCAATAACTGCCGTAAGTACACCGGCGCCCAGTAATTTATTTGATGTTTTTCCTGTTCCCATGATCCTGTTTATCTATGTTTATCCAATGGAAAATAATGCGCCTGATTTTTGGTGTAAAACGGAAAAATAGGGCTCAAAAAAACCTTTGTATTTTTCTGTCAGCGTATAGTAGATGGTTTGCGCTTCGCGTGTGGTTTGCAGGATCCCCGCATCTTTCAGTTTCCGCAGGTGCTGGGATACGGCAGGGATTTTCATCTCCAGGATATCGCTCAGGTCGCAAACACACAGGCGGCCTTCATTGCGGATCAGAAAAAGAATCCTGAACCGTACCTCATTGCCGGCAAGATTAAACGCCCGGGATATTTTATCTATTTGCTGCTCCAGATCACGAATCTGTTTCTTGCAGTTCATGATCTGGACCGTATCGGCATACAACCGGTAACAACTCATACCCTCTTCCTTTATTTTATCGTTTTCTTTCATTTTATCGTTTTATTGACAATTTCACGACAACATTGTCGATGCAAATATTTATTATTTTTCTTATTTAAGCAAATTCTTAAATAAATTCAGGATATTTTTAAGCCTTTTATAAGATTAAACTAACTTAAAAGATCAGATAACTTTTTGTTTATAACCCATTTAGGTTACCTTTCAACAAAATAGTTCTAAACAGGTTTTCGGAGTACAAAAACGGACTTATTCCCCCCGAATCTTTTTAATAATCGTTAAAATCCCATTTACCACGATAGGGTCTTGAGACCATCATATTGGCATACGGATCATCGAATTGTTCGGTCTCGGGATTCCATTTCAACGGATGCTGAAGTTCATAGGCGATATTGATACCATTACAAACCGATGCGGTTCTGTGGCCGATTTCCACGTCAGAAACCGGTTTCGACCGGGATTTCATCGAGTCGATCCAGTTTTGATAATGGTTGTCACTATAATAAAGACGCTTATCCGTATCTTTTATGGACATGGCAGCCAGGGATTCCGGAACAGTTCTGAGGAATTCGCGGCTTACCTCAACTTTGCCTTCTGTACCAATAAACTGTACGGCATTGTGTTCTCCCCATTCCCTGTGATTTACAATCACGCCGTTTGCATATTCAAAATAGAGGCCGGTTTTGGCGGGTTTATCCGGAGGATAATAAGCTACCGGGCCTGAGTTGTCCATACCCAGTGCCCACTGGGCAATATCAAACATGTGGGCACCCCAGTCGGTAATGTAGCCGCCGCCAAAATGCCGGTAACCACGCCACCATGCCCACCGGTTATCACCTACAGGAGGGGCAAAAATGGTATTGTATCCCTGATACAACGAGGGCCCTACCCACTCATTCCAGTCGAGGGTTTCCGGTACCTCTTCGGTTGGCAGGTCACAATGTTTTACGGGTTCACCGACACTTACATTTATCTCTTTAATGTCACCGATATAACCGTTAAAGACCAGTTCGCAGGCATGCCTGAAATCGTGCCAGGAGCGTTGCATATTCCCCGTCTGCAACACACGGTTGTATTTGTGCACAGCATTTACCATGGCCCTGCCTTCGGCGATGGTTAAGGCCAGGGGTTTTTCGCAATAAATATCCTTTCCGGCTTTTGCCGCATCAATGACCATCTGGGCGTGCCAGTGATCCGGAGAGGCAATCACAACCGCATCTATGTCTTTCCGGTTAAGGAGTTCACGATAATAATGATATCCTTTCACTTTTGCATTTACTTTTTCTGCATTTTTCTTTTCTGCGGCCTTGATAAACAGATCCAGCTTTGCCCCAAAAACGTCGCTGGCTGCGACAACCAGAGTTTCTTTGCAGTTACCGATATTTTCCAGGAGGGTGTAGCTTTGTTTCCCCAAACCGATATGTCCGAGTTGGATGCGATCATTTGCCGCCACAAAACCGTTTCCGCCCAACACGTGGCGGGGAATAACGGTGAATGCTGCCGTACCGGCTGCAACCTGAGTAACAAATTTCCTTCGTTTCATTTTTATTGCTTTTTTACGGATGAATGATTTGATATTGAAATCAATTAACGGTATAAAGGTTATCTGTAAATATACAATTTCTCATAAAATAATATCCTGACCTGACAGGAGATAATATCTGCGATTTTGATCGTACACAGCTTTTTCTTTTTTATCATGTCACCCCTTCGGGGTTCATTTGTATTTTGAGGTTGCTTTTTACCATAATTCCATCCCTTCGGTATTGTAAAACAGGCGCTAATTATTTTAGTACAAACCCGGTTTCAAGAACATCCTCAGCATTTCGGCCTGCAAAGACTTTAAATTCACCGGGTTCGGCAACATATTTCATATCCTTGTCATAAAACCGCAGATTATCGGAGGTCAGCGTAAAGGTTACCGTTTTTTCTTCGCCGGTTTTCAGTGCAATGCGTTCGAATCCTTTCAGTTCTTTTGCAGGCCGGGTAACACTGGCTACCACATCGCGTACATACAACTGCACTACCTCAACTCCGTCACGGTCGCCCGCATTTTTTATATTTACGGAAACGGTCAATGGTTCCCCGAATCCGATTTCGGATTTATCCGTTTTCAGATCTGAATAGGTAAACCGGGTGTAGCTCAGACCGTAACCAAAAGGATAAAGCGGCGAATTGGGAATATCCAGGTATTTGCTGGTATATTTCTGGCCGGAGGCAGGACGGCCCGTGGTTTTCATGCTGTAATAAACCGGTATTTGTCCGGTATTCCGGGGGAAGGAGATCACCAGCTTTCCGGAAGGATTATAATCCCCGAAAAGGATATCGGCTATGGCCGGACCGGCCATGGTACCGAGCTGCCAGGCATTGACAATCGCAGGTGCGTGATCAGCAAGCCGGGAAATGGTCAGCGGCCGGCCGGCCATGATCACAGCTACGACAGGTTTGCCGGTCGCCAGGATGGATTCGGCAAGCTCAGACTGTAACCCCGGCAGTCCGATATCGGAGCGGCTGGCGGCTTCACCGTTCTGCCAGGCACCCTCGCCCAGCGCGAGGATCACTATGTCCGATGATTTTGCCACAGAAAGTGCTTCGGCAAACCCGCTGCGGTCGTTTTCTGCCACCGGACAACCCTGAACATATCTGACCTTCGTTTCCGGAATTTTTTCTTTGATTCCCTGCAGGAGTGTAACCACATCTTTTGCTTCACCGCTGCCGTGCCACGATCCCAGCATATCGGCCTGATCATCCCCCAGCGGACCAATGACAGCAATCGATTTAATATTTTTTGAAAGTGGCAATACCGGTTTCCTTCCAACCGTATCATTCTTCAGTAAAACAACGGATTCACGGGCAGATTGTAAGGCATGATCCGTCATCTCTTTCGAACGTATGGTGTTCTTCTCGCGTTGATTATCGAGATACCGGTAGGGATCATCAAAAAGTCCCAGTAAATATTTTTCTCTCAGTATCCGGTACACCGCCTTATCAATCTCTGTTCCCGAAACTTTCCCTTCTTTTACCAGGTCAGGCAGGTTGTGTATATAGTCTGCTCCCTGCATATCCATATCCACTCCGGCTTTGATTGCCAGCAAAGCCGCTTCTTTTTCATCGGCAGCGATTCCGTGATTGACCAGCTCGTTCATTGAAGTATAATCGGTTACCACAAATCCTTTAAAACCCCATTCGTTACGCAGGATGTCTGTCATCAGCCATTTGTTAGCGGTAGAGGGTATCCCGTCAAGGTCATTAAAGGAGGTCATGACACTACCGACTCCCGCATCGACCGCTGCATGGTAAGGCCGCAGGTACACTTCCCGCAACATCCGCTCCGACATATCCACGCTGTTATATTCCCTACCGGCTTCAACCGCACCGTATGCTGCAAAATGTTTCACACAGGCCAGTACGGTTTGCGGACTGCCAAGATCATCACCCTGGTATCCGCGTACTTTCGCTGCTGCAACGAGACTGCCGTAATACGGATCCTCTCCTGCGCCTTCAGCCACCCGGCCCCAGCGTGGATCACGGGCAATGTCCACCATTGGGTTAAAGGTCCAGTTGAGCCCGGCAGCAGCGGCTTCTTTGGCCTGAAGCGCTGCCGTTTTTTCGATCAGGTCAAGATCCCACGAACAGGCTTCGGCCAGAGGCAGGGGAAAGATCGTTTTGTATCCGTGTATTACATCAAAACCGAAGATCAGCGGAATGTGCATCCGCGTCTCCTCTACGGCGATCTTTTGCAACGATCTGACATAGTTCACCGTAAGGGCGTTGAAAATACTACCCACCCGGCCGGATTTCAACTCTTCTTCAACATTATCAGAGAGTGTAGGGCCGGTAACAACCCAGTTACTGGTGTATTGGGTCATCTGCCCGACTTTTTCCTCCAGGGTCATCTGAGAGATCAGCGAATCAAGAAAACGGTTCATTCCGGCATCCGGATCCCCGCTGTTACGGGCACATGCTGCCGAAAGCAATAAAAATAAAGTAAAAATGTAAGCTGCAGATTTCATTTCAGGAAGTTTTAATTAACGGTTATTGTTTGAACAGGTATAATTACACGACATGACACAATAATAAAAATCTATGATCCCCCGGTAAAACGACAACAGATAAAAATAAGGAAAGGACAGTTTACCTAAATTTTAATAAATATCTTCTGCTTATACATCCACCAGGTAATGTACCAGAGTATGGTCCAGACAAGCAGGGAAGTGATGATTCTCAGGTTTACTTCACCCGTCCAGCCGAACAGCCCTTTTGTAAAAGGGATTATGATATGTTCCAGGAATCCGGACCCGCCGACATTGGCAAAGAGATAGATAAAAAGCGGGTTCATTCCCACTACGGCAAAAAAGATCACCCATTTTCTTGATTTCTTCATATCAATCAGCCAATAGGATGCTGCCAGTACCAGCAATGCCCAGCCACCGCTGACAATCACAAACGAACTGGTGGCAATCCGCTTGATGATGGGGGTTAGCGGATTCAGAGCATAACCCGCAATAATCCCAATTAGTCCGGCGATTGCCAGGGCACGTACTTTTTGCCGGGGTGTTTTCTCCGATAACAGTAGCTTTCCGGCCAGTACCCCCCAGATGGTATGCGCTGTCGTGGGTATCGCATTAAAAGAAACCCAGTGGCCTCTCAGGTCAGCCCCGCCATATTGCAGATCGAGCCAGGTACCGAAATTCTGGTTTGCCACAAACGGATGATTAAATCCTTCGACAGGAAAGGTACGGTACAACACTTCACTGATACCGATCAGCACAAGGGAGAGTACAAGCTGAAAGGAAAACGATTTATTCCTGATCAGAAAAGCAACGATATAGGTAACCGAAAGCTGGGCCAGTACATTTTGAAAATAAAAAGTGATTTTCCCCGGGCCGATACAGTAAAGCGCCCAGCCAAAGATGAGCAGCAATACCGAGCGGCTGACGGCATGCTTCAGCAACTCACGTGGTTTCTGACCCTGACGTTGTCTTTTGGCTACCGAAAAAGGAATAGCCACACCAACAATAAACATAAAGAAAGGTTGAACAAGATCCCAGAAATGTAATCCGTTCCAGGGATGATGATGTAACTGGTTGCCCAGGAACCAGATTACGGATCCTTTCAGGGAAGGGTCAACCATGTAGTGATAAATTCCGGCAGACTCACCAATCAATAAAAACATGGTAATGCCACGGAAAAAGTCGAGTGAAAGAAGGCGGTCTTTAGGTAGCGATTCGATTGGTTTTGCTTTCTGATTCATTGATATTATTTTTAAATGCCGACCAATATTACAAAATATTATTTGTATTTATCCGTCGATGAAAAAAAAATCGTCATGAATAATTATGCATCATTATTGACCTCCTGAAAGAATGCTTCCGAAAAATCTATACCGGGATAAAAGTTCTGACAGCGGTTCCTTGTTATTTCTGATTATCATTCTAACTTGCACCTTAAAACAGCATAATGGAGAATAATAATTTCAGGATTTACGGATACAGATGGGTTGTCCTGCTGAGCTTCATGGTTGTCGTCATTACCAACCAGCTTTTGTGGATCACTTTTGCGCCTGTCACGGGAACCGCTGTGACTTATTATGGTGTATCGGACCTCAGCATCGGACTTTTATCTATGATTTTTATGATCGTTTATATTCTGGTCTCGATACCGGCATCCTGGATCATTGACACTTATGGTATCCGGGTTGCCGTGGGGATCGGAGCTGCCCTGACCGGTATTTTCGGCCTGATGCGGGGCCTGCTGGCACACAGTTATACGGGAGTGCTCGTTGCACAAATCGGGATTGCCATCGGGCAGCCGTTCATCCTCAATGCCATTACTTCCGTAGCAGCACGCTGGTTCCCTATACGGGAAAGGGCCACTGCCGCAGGACTTGGGACACTGGCCATGTACATCGGGATAGCTACAGCCCTGATCCTTACCCCCTATCTTACGATACATTCACAAATAAACGGTATGCTTCTCTTTTATGGAATCGTTTCAGTGATTGCGGCGATTTTGTTTTTCATATTTGTCAGGGAACGTCCACCCTCGCCGCCATGTCCTCCTGACCGGGAAGAACGGTCACTCGTTTTCAACGGGCTTAAGGAATCATTCCGCAATCCGGACTTTATTCTGCTGATGATTGTTTTTTTTGTGGGTCTGGGTATATTTAATTCGGTAACCACCTGGATCGAAGATATTGTCAGACCACGTGGTTTTTCGATCATTCAGGCCGGGAATACGGGAGGCCTGATGATCGCAGGCGGGATTATTGGTGCGGTGCTTATTCCGATCCTCTCTGACCGGGCCCGTAAAAGAACTCCATATCTCAGGCTGGCTGTAATTGGGGCTACGCTGGGTCTTTTGGGCATTACCTTTGCATTAAGTTACTGGCTCCTGCTCATCTCGGCATTCATCTTCGGTTTTTTCCTGCTCAGCGCCGGCCCGGTCGGTTTCCAGTATGGCGCAGAAGTTACCTACCCGGCACCCGAGGGTACATCAAATGGTCTCCTTTTGCTTATGGGGCAAATCTCAGGAATCGCATTCATCGTGGGGATGGACAGTTTTAAATCTACCGAAACAGGTTCCATGACTGCTTCTTTGATTGCACTCATCGGCTTTATGGTTATCAGTCTCTTTTTATGTTTCAGACTTAACGAAGCCCGGATCCTGATCACTGAAGATAAAAAGTATGAAAACGAATGAATTACCTTTCTAACTATCCGTCATTTCCTTTTCAATAAATGCCCCCAGACGATAGTATTTGTCATAAAGGGTCTTATATTTCTCTGCACGTTCCGGAACCGGATTATATTCCGTTTCAAAACCGCTTCCCATGGCCTGCTGGGCTTCTTCAAAGTTTCTGTAAACGCCGGCAACAACCGCCGCAGCCATGGCAGCACCGAGTGCAACGGCCTGGTCCGAACGGGCAACCTTTATCGGCATATTCAATACATCTGCCAATACCTGCATCACAAACGGAGATTTTTTTGCTACCCCGCCTAAAGCTATTACGCCATGAATATCAATCCCTTCGGAAACGAAACGGTCAACGATACGTTTCGATCCGAAAGCTGTGGCTTCAACCAATGCACGGAAAATACGCGGGGCATCCGAACCCAGTGACAGTCCTATGATCGCACCTTTCAGCTTGGAGTTTGCATCCGGAGTCCGCCGGCCGTTAAGCCAGTCGAGGGCGATAATACCCGATTCATCAACAGGAATTTTTTCAGCTTCTTCAGACAGGGTGGGAATAATAGCATTCGAAATTTCTTCTGTAACATGCTTGAATGAATCTCCTTTATCATTCATCCATTTATCCGGAATATTTTCCAGGGGCCATAACAATAAATTTCTGAACCATGCATAAACATCCCCGAAGGCAGACTGACCTGCTTCAAGGCCCAGCATACCGGGGATAACAGACCCGTCAACCTGGCCACAGATTCCCTTCACGAGCTTATTTCCAAATTGATCCACAGGAGCAACCATCATATCACAGGTGGATGTTCCGACCACCTTGCTGAGATATCCCGGTTTCACCTCACCGCCGACGGCACCGAGATGGGCGTCAAAAGCGCCGACTCCAACCACAACGCCGGGAGTCAGGCCCAGGCGTTTCGCCCATTCTTCCGAAAGGTTTCCGGCCGGAAAATCACTGGTAAAAGTATCCGTGTACAACCGGTCTCTGAGACCGGCAAGCAGCGGGTCGAGGCGGAAAAGGAATTCTTCCGACGGTAATCCTCCGAATTCCTCATGCCACATAGCTTTATGGCCCGCCGCACAACGGCTTCTTTTCAGCTCCGGCGGATTTGTGTTTCCCGTCAGCAGCGCCGGCATCCAGTCACAATGTTCTACCCATGAAAATGCAGTCTCACGGATTTTTTCATCCATACGCAATATATGGAGTATCTTGGCCCACAGCCATTCTGAGGAGTAAACACCCCCCTCATATTTTGTATAATCAATACCTCCCCAGGTACGGGCAGTCCGGTTAACTTCTTCCGCTTCCTTAACAGCGGTATGATCTTTCCATAAAATAAACATGGCGTTGGGATTTTCGGCAAATTCCTCTTTCAGGGAAAGAGGGATACCCCCCCTGTCAACAGCCACAGGGGTAGAACCTGTCGTATCAATCGTCATTCCGACAACTTCATCGGGGTAAACGTTTCCCGCTTTCCGCATAGCCTCTTTAACCGTATATTCAAGCCCTTCAATATAATCAAGCGGATGTTGCCTGAATTGATTTATTGCAGGTTCGCAATAAAGCCCTTTCTTCCACCGGGGATATTCGAAAACTGCCGATGCCAGCTCACTTCCATCAGCAGAGTCTATTAAAACGGAGCGAACCGAATCGGTACCGAAATCCACTCCGAAAACCAGTTTTCTTTGCATCCTGAAAATTTATTTATTGAATATTGATTTATCCGAAGTAATAATAATGAATACAATTCATTCCCGGAAACAGTTTGCCGGAATCAAAAAAGATTATTGGTCTAACAGTTTAAATAAATCCTTTCTATAACTATAGCCAATTGGTATGCTGTGGTCAATGATTTTGATCATATTTCCTTCAATCATATCAATTTTATCAAATTGTACAATGAATGATTTATGAACCCTGATGAAACTTTCAGGCAATAATTCAAGAAGTTTTTTCAATGTTATATATGACAGATAGGTTCTCCCCCGTGTAATAAATTTACAATAATCACCCATCGACTCAATAAATAAAAGATCGTTAAAATTAATCTTATGATGTTTTTTGTCAGATTTTATAAACAGGTGGTCTTTTACCTGGGCTTTGGTTTTTCCATCGTTAGTTTCTGTCTTTTTCCCCTCCAGTTTTTCTTCAGCCCTTTGAACAGCTTTGAAAAACCTGTCGAAAGAGAAAGGTTTATGCAAATAATCAACCACTTCGAGTTCAAAGCTCTCCACGGCATATTCACGGTAAGCAGTTGTAATGATTACCACCGGAGGATTTCTCAGCGATTTCAGGAAGTCTATTCCGCTTAATCCGGGCATATTAATATCCAGGAACATTAAATCAATATCATGATTCTTAAGTAATTCTATACCCTCAAATGCCGATTTGCATTTACCCACCAGCTTAAAATTACTGATATTTTTTAAAAAACTTTCCACAACACGTATTGCGGCAGGTTCATCATCAATTATTATACATTTGATTTCCATCATTTAATTGATTTTTCGTATTAAACTTGTCTATGATAATTTCCACCTCAAACTTACCCTCAGAATCAACTACCTTCATTTTATGATTATCAGGATATAATAATTCCAGTCTTTTTCTGACATTCTGAATACCTATGCCTCCTTTTGTTTTCCCTTTTATTCCATTTTTTATACTTCCTTTGGAGTTAACCAAACTGAAACAGAGCCGGTTTTTAAAAATTTCGATAGTTAGCGAAATACATTTTTTTTCAGGATTTGAGCTTATCCCATGCTTAAAGGCATTGTCAATCAGCGGAACAAATAATAAAGGAGGAATAAGAGCATGGTTAATGTTTATGACATGAAAATTCACTTCAATATCTTCTTCGAGTCTGATTTTCTCCAGTTCAATATAGTTTCTGATAAACTCAACCTCCTTTTGTAAAGAAACCATGTTGGTCTTACAATCATATAATATATAGCTCATTAAGTCGGAAAGTTTAAGAACGATAGAGGGGGTGATATCCGATTTAAGGATACTGTGTGCATAAATACTGTTCAAAACATTAAACAAAAAGTGGGGGTTTAATTGTGATTTGAGCGCACTCAGCTCAGCTTCAACTTTCTGCTTTTCAATATCCATTAATTTAAGCTGCAGCCCGCGGTTTTCCACCCAATCTTTAAAGAATTTAAAAAATGATGTAATGATTATATAAACAAATTCAAGAACGGAAAATGACAATGCATTCACCCAGCTTAAGGGGATTTTTGTGGCAGCTTGAAATACCAGGGCAAACATGATATTTACAATAATTACTGAAAAAGTAACGGCAAGAAAGTATTGCCATATCTTCTTTTTCCCGGCAATATGGGGAATAAGTACAAAATAATTAATGTACACAATGATGGCCAGATGTATCGTATATATTAAACCCGGCAATAACTTTTCAAACTGAAAGATCCCCTCCCTGTTGTATTTTAAGAAAAAAGGGAATGTAAACAGTGTTAAGTTTGTAAGCCAGAATACTGTATGCCACAATGTAAGATTTGAAAATATTTTATCTAACCGGCTTTTAAAACTCATCACTTCGTTATTAAAAATTAAAATTACTAAATTATAACCGACGGAATAACATTTACGATAAACAAATCCTTCAGTAAGACGAATGAATGTCATTGTCTGCTGAATGTGTATGCCGGATTATTCCCTTTTTTCATCGTTCAATTCAATTTGCTTATTTCAGGAAGGTTATTGAAAAGCCAATCTGTTTTAAATTTCTTTTTTCGACACCATATAATATCCAAGCAGAAAAAACAACAGGCCGTAAAAAACACTAAACAGTACGGGCCTGGTAATAAAGTCTGTATTTAATTCTTTGAAATCCATCAGAACAGATAACGGATGTGAATACGGGATAACATACACATAATCCCATGAAGACAAGATCAGGGCTGCAATTGTTAAGCCAAGCCCAATACCAACCGGACGAATAAAATCTTTCCAGTATATACTTAAGAAAAACTGTATTGAAAGAATACCCAACCCTGTTAAGTAAAGTTTTAACACAGATAAAAAAATAAGTCCGTTAATGTTGAAATCCTGAAAACCGATATCCGGTCTTAAATATGACAGGAGCTTACCGGTCAGTATAAAAAGTGTATTCGTAAAAACACAAAAGACAAACAACCAAAGCAGTGTAATCAGTATTTTTACCGCATATATTTTAAACTTGGGAATTGGTAATGCAAACAGATATTTCCATGAATTCGACTGATGCTCAGTGGAATTTATCAGATAAGAGATAAGAACGATATACATAGGCATTACTATGATCCCGAGAATATTAAACAAATTATAACCCATTATTTCCCACGGGTTCATTCCGACGTTGGCAAAATATTCATGCTTAATATAAAAAACAAAAAATTGCAGAAAGGAGATGGATACCGGGATCAGAACAGAAATCGTGAACCCGTAGGTTCTGTTTGTTTTAATAAGTTCCGCTTTAAAAATCCGTAATAATAACTTCATTTTACCTTTCAATGATATTAATAAACAACTCTTCCAATGTGTTCTCTTTTTTCTCAACCGAGTAAATATCTATTCCGTTTTTTACAAGGTCTTTTACCAGTCCGGAAGTTGCCTGATCAGACCGGTAGGGCAGGTCAAAGGTGTTTTGGCTTATTGTTATATAACCTGTTTTTCGTTTATCAAAATAGATGCGTGTCTTTTCCATACTATTGGTTTTAACCTGCAGATGGGTGTTGTTTAATTTATTTAATTCTTCCATAGAGCCCTGGAAAAGTATTTTGCCCTTATTTATAATGCCAACATCCGTACAGATTTTTTCAATTTCACTTAAAAGATGGCTTGAGAGAAAGATTGTTTTGCCGTGGTCGTTTTTCAGGCTGAGCAACAATTCCCTGATTTCAATAATTCCCCCCGGATCTAAACCGGTGGTTGGTTCATCAAGGATAATAAGCTCCGGATCAGGAAGAAGTGCCTTTGCAATTCCCAGTCTTTGTTTCATGCCTGTTGAGAAGCTTCCTGCCTTTTTACTGCCCGCATTGCTCAGTCCGACTATTTCTAAAACCTCATCAATTTTAGTTCTCTTTATGCCAAGCATAACAGCAAGTATCTTTAGATTTTCCGAAGCGGTAAGATGATGATAAATTGATGGATTTTCAACAAGGCTGCCGGTTCTTGACAATATTTCTATCCTGTTTTTCCTCAGCTCTTTACCAAAAAGGTATACTTTATTATGAGGTGCAGACAACAGGCCAAGTAAAATTTTAATCGTAGTTGTTTTACCTGCACCGTTGGGGCCTAAAAAGCCGAAGATACTGTTTGTATTGACATTCAGCTTAATATTATCCAGTATCTTAAAATCTCCGTAATAATAATCAAGGTCAGTTACTGTAATGATCCTATTCGTTTCCGGAAAAGTATCTTTTTTTGAAATGCTTCCTTCTAAATGAGTCCGGTCAGGAAAAACAGCAGACTGTCCGGAAGAATCTTTTTTTTGTACGTTTATCATACGCTTTTTTATCGCTATATCATTGCATTTGGAAAATTACTGAATAATAACTGCCTTAAAAATATTTCCGACGAACACGACAACAAATACCGCAAACATGGGTTATTGTACGATTTTAAATGTTTTCTGTATTTTTTATGGTTTTATAGTTCAGTTTGTTATACTTGTCGAAAATATTTCCACAAGATTGAATATCCCGATAGTTTTATCGCCGGTATGAAAATCTTTATTATTTATATAACATGAGAAATTTAAAACAATTTATTGCACTGACGATCATGGTTCTGATCCCGTTCGGAATTATGGTCTGGTTTCGTGATCATCAATCCAGCGGTTTTGCATCCATCGAATTAATCATCTATCCTCTGCTTTTCGGCGGGCTGAGTATAGTTGTTTTATACCTTTTAAAAAAGCATTTCCTGAAAGAGAGTTTTTCCGAATTCAATTCCGGTAAAGGAACTCCGGGTACAGATATTTTATGGGGATTTGGTTTAACGGTTGTATATTTTATTCTTTTCTACATTGAAAGATTGACTCTTTCTGATCTGTTAAGCTTTAAACCGAACATGGAGCTGCTGGGGTTAATGCTGGACATGCGGAAAAACCCGGTGCTTTTGATCCTTTGGTTCGGTCCCGTACTGTGGATAGGCATCGCCCTGTACGAGGAACTGATAAGGGTATTTATATTAACCAGCCTGTGGAAGTTTTCCGACCGGAAATTATGGATATACACTGTAATTTTAATTGCTTCGACACTGATCGGACTGGCCCACTGGAGCCAGGGTTCATATGGTATTGTAACCGTAGCGATAAAAAGCTCTGTGGCTTGTTTGTTTTTCTTTAAATACAGGCGGTTATTACCTCTTGTTATCGCTCATGTTTTGTATGATGGCATACAGGTGGCTATGTTATTAATTACCTATCCACATTAAAATCAATAGCATTGAAAAATCTGATATGTTTGATTCTGCTCTTTTCTGTTTCAGCTTTATATGCCCAGGAAAGCAATTTGAAAGATAAAGCTCTCGAAGAGTTTAAACAGGAACATTACAATGAAGCAATAAACCTGATGGAAGAAGCATTAAAGGATTCACCTGATGATGCAACGATTTATTATTATCTGGGATTCTTTAATCATTACAGAGCCTATGACAGCCGTCCTTTGAAAGGATATGACCTGTCTTACTCCAATAAGATTTTCAAATACCTTGATAAAGCAATTGAGTTAAACCCCGGTTTTGGAAACGCAAAATATTTTTATGGAGCCGAATGCAGCGGAAATGCTTTTGCGGCAATGCAGAATTATGATCTGGGGAAAATAAAATACTACTATGATCTTGCTTATAAAAAAGGGGCTTACCCTAATTGGTTATTGGAATTTGGTAGAAATATATTGTCTTCTTGCGATAAAGAGTCCATTTTGTTTACCGGCGGTAATGCAGACTTTGACGTTTGTTTATACCTGCAACTGTTCGAAAATTTCAGAACCGATATCACATTAATTCCAATTGGCAATATTGACAGACCCTGGTATGTGAAATTCCTGAAAGACGGGTTAAAAGGTGGCGTAAGAAAAATATCAATTAACCTGACAGATGATCAGATCTTCGATATTCATCCTTTTAAATGGGATACAACTACTGTTATTATTCCTATATCACAAGAATTACAGGAAAAATATGCCCTTAATGGAAATTATAAAATGCAATGGGCATTAGAACCTGATTTATTCTCCGAACGAAATCACTCAAAAATTGAAGGAGAGAAAATAAGGAAAAGAACATATTTAAGTCCACAAAGAGCAATTTTGTTGGAAATTGTCGAAGACAACTTTCAAAGCAGACCGATATACTTCTCTAATGCGACTGATCCTTTTTTTTACGGAGGGCTGGACCTGTTTTTTCAGAATTGCGGCCTGGTTTCAGAATTGCTACCGTTTAATACAGAGCAAACGGAATACGGTTATAACTATCAAAAAATTGAACGACTTCTGCAAAAAGATAACTTAAAAGATTATTATAAAATTAAAGAAACTGACATTCCCAGAATCTCAGGAATTGTTTTTGGTTATCATAATTCAATATTAATCCTTGCCCGATATTATAGCCGGAACAATAAATCAAAACTCAAAGATCTTGAAAAATTGTTTATGGAAAGTTTATGTGTCGGATATAAACAGGACTATGAGAAATTATATTCAAATCAACTGGAAAAGATAACGAATGAAGAAAGATAATCCTCTGGAAATATTCAAACGGGAGGCTCCGGAAATCCAGCAGGCTTATGCCGGCGTGATTAAAGCTTTGATCGCATCAAATGGTTTGGATGCCAAAACGAAGCAATTGGTTTATATAGCCATGAAAGTGGTTGCCGATGACCGAAATGCAATAAAATATCATGTGCCACTGGCCAGAGCAGCCGGGGCCACACGTGATGAGGTTAAGGATGTAATCCTTCTGTCCTTAACGGTAAATGGTCTGAAAGGAATAAGTATGTACTTACCCGAGGCTTTAGAGGCATATGACGGAAATCAAGTTATTTAAAAACAGAGCATGGTGAGGTCAATTTTCGCATTGGTTTTTTCGCTTTTTTTTGTTAATGACCCGGATTCATTTTATCCGGACAAAAAAGTTCCCTTCTTTTTCTCTGACTATAAAGAAGGAAATGATCCCGTACTGGAGTGTGGACTGAGGATGCATGAGATGAACAACAGGATCAAATGAAAAAACTTAAAATAAATTCATTAGCATGATTGATATTGCTTCATTTTCCCTGACGAAAGTAGCGGGATTCCTGTCAATACTGCTGGCAGCCTCCTTATATTCATGCAATAATTCGCCCACAGAGAATGAAGCATCATATCCGGTTTTTGAAATAGAATATAACAATAATCTCCCTTTGGACAGCTTTGCTGCGGCTATCCGGCAACATTATCAACTTCCCGGCCTGGCCGTTGCGACAATAGACGGGGACGATATTACAGAGTTAGCCGTTGTTGGCAAAAACAAAGCCAGGGATGGAATTTTACTCGACAGGAAAAGTAAATTTCAGATTGCTTCCTGTACCAAATCTTTTACCGCATTATTGACCGCAACTTTTGTTGAAGAAGGAATCATCGGTTGGGAGACAAAAGTTTCGGATGTCTTTGGCAATATGAAAATCCATAAGGATTTTCGGAATATTACCGTCAGGCAATTATTGACCCATACGGCCGGGGTACAGCAATTCTGGACCGATGAAGAAGTGTTTAATATCCGGAACGTGATCCCTGAATTAAAAGGTAACATTCCTGAAAAGAGAAAAATTTTTACACAATGGAATCTGTGTAAACAGGCTCCTTTTGCAGCCGGGGAACACCACTACTCAAATGGCGGATATGTTATTGTTGCCGCATTGCTCGAAAAGCTCACGGGACAGCCTTATGAGATTTTAATGGAAAAACGGGTTTTTCGCCCGTTGAATTTAAGCTCTGCAGAATTTGGTTATCCGTTTCTGTATGATTCCTCTCAACCATACCGGCATATGAACCGCTATGAAAACGGAACAGGTATTACAATGGATACACAAACCCGTATTCCCGATCCTCTTTTTAATCCTTCAGGTTTTATTTCCCTTACCATCGAAGATTTTGCAAGGTATGTAAGATTTCATATACGGGCGATCAGAGGGGAAGAAACAGAAATCAACAGTGATGTCGTCCGTGCGTTATTTAAACCGGAAATCAAAATCAGTGACAACAATGAAATTGGCATGGGCTGGCAAATAATATATATAAATGGCAAAAAAACCTATGGCCATACGGGCAGTGATCAAACAATACGAAGTGCCATGTCAATTGATCCGGAATCAGGTAAAGCTGTTGTTTTTGCAACGAATATCGGGGACCCGCGGTCTGAACTGGCAATGATCAACGTAATTTTTGAACTTCTGGATTTATAAATTAACCACAGAGAAAACATGAAAAAACAAATGTTTATTACAATTCTTCTTCTTTCGACAATTGTGTTATCAGCACAAAATACTGATCAGGAAAAGGAAGCTATTAAAAAAGTAATTCAAACAGCTTATGTCGAAGGATTACAGAATGAAGGTGATGCTGAAAAGATTGAACTTGGGTTTCACCCTGACTTTTACATGCTTGGTATTGGCAACGGTAACTCTATGTGGAAATATTCAATTTCCGACTGGAAGGCAAAGGTCGTGCAAAAAAGAAAATCAGGAGAATTACCCAATAAGGGGAGCAATATAGTTTCCGTTAAGTTTAAATCTATTGATGTAACTAACACTGCTGCTTCCGTAAAGCTGGATTTTTTTATTGGCGAAAAACATACTTATACTGACTATATGTTGCTGTATAAGTTTGGGGATAGTTGGAAAATTGTGAGTAAAATATTTACCAAAAAATAAAATATACGACGTCCCGGCACAAAATGATGCAAAAGAAATTACGGAATTAATATGATGCAATCAGGATTAAACACACAATAATCCCAAAGAATTGAGAAATAAGAAAATAAAGATTAATTATCATGAAAAAAAGTATCTGTTTTCTAATCATCTCAGTTTTGTTGGTATGTAGCAAAGCTAAAGCGCAATTACCAGATTTCATTGAAAGACTAAACGGGGGAACCGTTCAAAGTGGTGACTTTTTTGAAAAAATCCCATTTGAGTTAAATGATGGCAGAGTTTATGTAACTTCTCTTGTTAACGGCCATAAATACAGATTCTTGGTAGACACTCATTCCCCATGTTTACTTTACGATTATATTTTAGATGAAGTAGATCTTGATACTATTGATAAAAGTTCAACTTTGGGAAAGATGTTTTTAACCGGTTTTTTAAAGCCTGTTTTTCCTAAAATAGACACATTTTCCATTGGTAAAATTAAGTTTTCAGAAATTGGAGCTATTCTTATGAAAGATGATTCAACAAATCCGTTGAGAGATAATAATATGGATGGTATACTTGGTTCCAACTTAATGAAACACTGTATTTGGCAATTTAACTTTAATGATTCAACAATAATATTAACAAATAATGTATCGAAATGTACTTATACAGAAGGGGCTATTCAGCTCCCGTTTATTCCAAAACCGGTACAGGGATCGCCAAATGTTTTTATCATGGTTGGTAATGATACTATCAATGTTGAGTTTGACACAGGGAACAATGGTTTTGTAAATGCATTGTCTCCTGGTATTTTTAAAAAGATAAATGAAGGCAAGACCATTGAATGGTCAATGAAATTAGATATTCCTGTTGACAGGGATGATTTGGATAGTATTGAAACCCATTACTATGTTATGATCGACTCTATGCAAACAGGGAACCACACATTATATAATTTACCTATAGTTGCATACAACCCTGAATATAAACAAACAATGGGGAAAGGCTCTATGGGAATAGATTTTCTAAAACACTTTATAACTACAATAGACTGGTATGATAATAAAATATATTTATACCCAAATGAAGGTAAAAACCAATTACCTCATAATAAAAGAACATTTGGCTTTACCTATGGATATAAAAAGAATAAGTTTGTGGTAACATCAATATTTTCAGGGTCAGAAGCAGAGCAATCGGGAATTAAAATTGGTGATGAATTACTCGCAATAAACGGTTACCGTTTAACTCAATTATCAAAACAATCAATTAAAAAATATCAATCCGGAGAGTTGAAATTATCGTCTGATAACGATGATAAGATTGTTGTCATTATATTAAAAGATGGTGTAAAGAAAAAATTTATCCTTAGCCGTTATAATCTTTTTGATATGCATGGTGAAAGTAGGTCTGCCGGTGACAAAACAAGAATTAATATTGAAAATCAATAATTTAGAATATATGAAAAAAATTCTCTTCTTATTAAGTTTGCTAACAACCTTGATGGCTGCATGCAATGGCCAAAACAGAAAAACACAAAACCTCGGAATACTGAACCTGGTATGGAACACAATAAATACAGAATACTTCGATTCTACATTTAACGGGCTTAACTGGCAGGCAGAATATGATCACTATAAACCGTTTATCGAAGCAAGCGACAATAACGACACTTTGTATCACTACCTGAACCAGATGCTTTTTAAACTTAACGTCTCCCATCTGTTTGCACTGCCTCCTGATTATGAGGATGATGATATCGGGGCGCCACAATTGTTTCTTGACGGAACAGTCGGAATTGACCTCAGGTTGGTAAACGATGCTGCACTGGTCACATCGGTAGGGAAGAACTCTTCCGCTTTTCAAGCCGGTATCAGGCCAGGATATACATTGCTTGAAGTAAACGGGAAAACCATCAATTCAATTGTTGCTGAGCGGATGGCAGAACCCGTCCCCCCTTTTAATGAAAGGAACATCAGGTTGTTGAGCACTGAAAATATAATCCGGGAACTCTATGGCACCCCGAATGATACGGTGGATATCAGGTATCTGGATGCAATGAATTCAGAACATCACATTTCACTTTTATTAAAGGAAAGAAGCATTGAAAAGGTTTCTTTTATTCCTGATTTACCTCCGATGTATGCTTCTCTTGAAAAAAGAATCATTAATGACAATATTGCCTACATCCGTTTCGACGTTTTCCTGCCGGTCCTGCTTGACACAATAATACGCAGTATTGAAACATACCACAACATTCCAAACATGATTATCGACATCAGGGGAAATCCGGGCGGGGACTTTAACACAAGAAGAACCATCGCCGAACAATTTGTAAGTGAACGGACACTTTTCTGGCGATATCAGCGCAGGAACGATGTGAATGAAGTGTTTCTGAATCCGGCCGGGGAGCCATATTCAGGAAAGCTGGTCATCCTGATTGACGAATTAAGCAGTTCATCGAGCGAAGAATTTGCCGGTGCCATGAAAGCCATCGGAAGGGCTGCCATCATCGGTCAGCGGACCGCCGGAAAAGTTTTAACCATGGAAGTGGTTCAATTACCGGATGGCGGACTTTTCGTATACCCTAATCAACAAACCAGAACTTCAAAAAATGAAGTATTGGAAGCTGTCGGGGTTATTCCTGACATTGTGGTTGATTGGAATAAAGATGATTTACTGAAAGGAATAGATACGCAGCTTGAAAAAGCCATAGAATATCTGAATAAATAAAAGATGGGGACGGATCCAAAAACACCGGTCAAACGTATTAACGCTGTCTTTCTCAGCGCCTCAATCATTTTTATTGTTCCCATCAGCGCATTAATTGGATGCTTGATTTATTTATATGCAGGGTAAACCAATTTAAACCATGAAAATTTTAGCAAACATTATAGTTATTACCATATGCTTATTGATTCCGGGGAGCGTCTTATCACAATCATTGAGTGAACAAAATGTCATTCTTATTAAGGAAGCCTTTGATCTCCAATTCCGATATGGCCGGGAAATATGGCCACGATGGAAAAAAGAAAAATACCCGTTACTCTTTAAAACTACCGGGTATGATTACTTAATGGATCATCCGATAACCCCACCGGATTTCCATAAAAAATATTACGACAATAATTTGCAGGATACTGTCCGGTTTCGTGAGAATAAGGATACCCGCGAATATTGTGCTGCCTACCCTATTAATGGAATCTGGACTATTGTAGTGAGCGAGCCCGAAAATGGATATAACGCAGGATTGTGGATGTTAAAATTTGCTCATGAATGCTTTCATCTTTTTCAAGCTGAAATGAGGAAAGATGGAATAGTGAATCCATTTACTGATAATTATGCCGGCTTTAACGAATTAAGCTTTCCTTTTGATTATGATAATGAAGTAATAAGATCGGCAATGCGGTTGGAAGCCGAAACAATATTTAATTCGATAGAAACAGATTCATTATGTGCTGTGCCATTATCAATTCCGGTACGATTATTCAGGCACAGTCAGATAGTCTTACAAAGTGTTCTATCAGACAGCAATAAATACAAGTTTAAACAATGGATGGAATGGAGTGAGGGTGTTGCAAAATATACAGAAGGAAAACTTGCTCTGTTAATAAAAGATTCTGCTGATTCAGCTTTAAGCGACAGTTTTAAAAGAACATTCCCCGATGTTGATCTTAGTGAGGTATGGGAGCATAATTATAAAAAATGGTTAAATCCAATAAGGTTTATCGGGGAAGGTGTGCGGGGTAGAATGATGTTCTACTATTCGGGAATGGGAAAGGCGATATTTCTCGATCAAATGGGAACCGGATGGAAAGACGGTTATTTTAAATATAATTTAGACTATATGATTCTAAACAGGTAAGCAGCTGAGTAATCATCGATTTGAGAATGGAAATGGAAGTTGTTTAGTCACTATTTAACAGTTTCATAGTGAAATATAGAAATATAACATATTTATACTATAGCAATGGTATCAATCCAACCCAACAAAATGAAGGTTATATATAGAACCTTACGTTTAATTACAGGTGGAATATTCGTTTGTATATTAATACCTGTTGCGAGTAAAATCCTATTCATTAAGCCTGTTATTTTATTCATAACTGATGATACAGAACTATCTAAAAATATCGCAGCACCATTAACCACGTTAATCATGGTTATCACTTATTATTTTTTTTTTAAATTAATTGAAAAACGGGAAGTTACAGAACTTGATATCAGGCATTTGCCAAAGTCACTGGTATTTGGATTTTTGTTAGGTTTTGGTCTAATATCAATGGTTGTTTTTACCCTTTACATACTTGGCAATTACACTATTGTTAGCATAAACAGTTTACGTGTGCTTTCCAGCCCATTACTTCTATTTGTAGTCATGGGAATATGGGAAGAAATAATATTCAGAGGAATTATTTTTCGCATTGTAGAAAATGCCCTGGGAACCATTTATGCCTTAGTTATATCATCTGTAATATTTAGTGTCGTCCATTTTTCAAATACAGGGTTCAATCTGGTCAGTAGTATAGCAATTGTTTTGGAGCTTGGAATATTAACCGGAATAGTATTTTCAATAACCAGAAATATCTGGTATCCGATATTTCTTCATATTGGTTGGAATTTCGCTTTTGTTTTTTATGGCATAACGGTCTCCGGGGCTGATGAACTGAATACTTTTATAGAAGGGAACCTGACCGGTCCTGCAGTTATTACCGGAGGTGACTTCGGGCCCGAAAATTCTTTAATCACGATTTTATTAAGTGTTATCGTCTTCGCCATATTATATCTGCGAAAAAAATTATTTGATGATCAGGGAATATTTGAGAAGATTTATGAAAAGAATCTGAGTTAACTGATCAAAAGGCTGATAAGGAACAGTTACACGTTTCATCCCGGGAAAATTACATTTCAGTCTCCAACTTATCCGTTTCAGTAACTTATGTTGAATCGGAACTGAAATTTCTTGAATCGTATATCTTTCTGCAAAAGATACGGTTTGCTGAAAACCTGATTATCTTGATGAATCCACCGGATTGGGAATTGCAAACATAAGAATGAGATATAGGTTTTTTACGGACAAACCGGTAAATACAATAGAAAATCAGGAATATTATGTGATTGAATTACCCACTATCAAACCTGAAAACCACGGTTAAATGATGAGAGTACTGATTGATGAACAACTGGCTGCTGAAAGCGTAAAGGATCTTTTGGGTAAATATGACAGCACCATTGCCATAGCGGCCATCCTGGATTCCATAACCGAAATGACAGATCCACAGATGTTCTTCAGGGCAAACCGGAAATATATTGTAAGCCGCAGGGCAATACTGGATATTATTGTTTATTCAGCCAGCAAGTTGAAATCTGTCTAAACCGGTTGTTTGTCCCCCGGTATTAATTATTCATAGAATTTATTTTTTCCGGTAAATTCCCGGTGATACTTTTACTTGTAGTTGATTGGTCCTGAATTACTTTTTAAGGACATTAATATTCCTATGTAACAATCTTTATAATCCATAAAACATCTGTTAAAAATGAAAACCGTTCTATTTTTATTCATCGTGAATCTTGCATTGAATCTCAATTGCTCCGCTCAGGACACTTTACAAACCAATATCGGCCGGAAAGATGCACTTAATATATATCTGGATTGCACGTTTTGTGACCGGGACTATATAAAAAAGGAAATTCCTTTTGTAAATTATGTACGGGACCGGAGGGAAGCGCAGGTTTACCTGATGATCACCCAACAACCGACCGGTTCGGGAGGAGATGAATATACTTTGCATTATTTCGGACAGAAGGATTTTCAAGGGATGAACGATACCCTGAAATATATAAGCAATGCAAATAATACCGGGGAAGAGATCCGCTCCGGGCAGGTCCGTGTAATGAAACTGGGATTGATGCGATATGTTGTCAGGACACCGCTTTCCTCTGAAATCGGAATCACATACAATGCCCCTATTGAAGAGGAAGTGAGAGAGGATAAATGGAAAAACTGGGTGTTCAGGATTGGATTGAACGGATATGGCAACGGCCAGAAAAGTTATCAATCATGGATTTTGAACAGCTCCTTCAATGTCTCAAAAGTAACTTCGGATTGGAAATATAATTTTGACGGCTATTATTCACTCCGCCATAGCAGTTATGAAATATCTTCAGAAACCTTTCTGGATGAACGTCATTCAGAATCTTTTTCAGGGTTAATCGTAAAAAGCCTCAGTGATCATTGGTCAGTCGGGGGTAATGCCCGCCTTTCTTCATCTACTTACCGCAATTTGAAGCTCAGTGCATATTTAAGCCCCGGGTTGGAATACGATATTTTTCCCTACTCCGAATCTACCCGGAAACAACTCAGGATCCTTTATACGCCCGGAATAGAAATAAATCATTACGTTGATACAACCCTTTATCACCGGATCCGGGAAACGCTGGCCAAACAAAGCTTGCAAATAGCTTTTTCTTTCAAGAAAAAATGGGGATCTGTCAATTCCAATTTAACCTTGAGCAATTACTTTTATGACTGGTCTGAAAACAATCTTTCTTTATATACCAATCTGAGCTTCAGGGTGGCAAAAGGCCTACAGATTCAAATGGGCGGATTTGCTTCACTGGTTCATGATCAGATTAACCTTCCGAAAGGAAGTGCCACCGATCAGGAGATCCTGTTGAGAATACGGGAACTGGAGAGTAGTTATAACTACTTTATTTCTTTTGGCATTTCCTATACCTTCGGTTCCATTTATAATAATGTTGTTAATCCCCGTTTCGGTGGTTCGGGAGGCTCCGGTTCTATTATTATCATTAATTAAAATAATCAAAATTTAAAACAGATGAAAATAAAAATTACGATTTTTTTACTAAGCATTCTGTTATTGGTATCCGTGTTTTATAATATTAAACCTGACACCTCCGGAACGTGGTTCATAAGCTTCCCGAATGCAAATACAAGACCCACCTATGATTCTTTTCACCACATCAGACAAGCTCAGGAATTAGCAACAGGGAAAGGCATTAAGGTTGGTATTATTGGGAAGTATTTTGGTTATGCAAGCAATGAAAATTTATACGCTGGTGGTAAAGATTTTACAGGAAATAAAGAAGCATTTGAAACTATAGCAGAACATGGTTTGTGGATGGCAACAACTCTTAAAGAAATATCCCCAGATGTAGAAATATATGCTTTAAATGCCAGAGACAAAAACCGAAAGAATGAAGCCAAAGCAATAATCGAAGCTATTAACTGGGCGGTTGAAAATGATATTGATATTCTCACATATTCAGCCGAAGCATTTAGCCACGAATATAAGGAAGAAATTAATAAAGCTGTTCGTAAAGCAATTGATAAAGGCATTGTAACTACTTTTATTCATTACGATGCGCAAGAAAATATCCTTCCGACTGGGTTTTTCCCAAATTCACCTAAAACTTATGCAAGAGAAGCAGATGTAAATATTTTTCATTTTGATTACAATGTATTAATGCTTTTTAAATATGAAAACTATCTGAAATCGGGAAGAAAAACGGGAAACAATATAGGTGCCCATCCCTATTTCTCAAATTCATCTATGTCGCCGGTTTTAGCTGGAATTATTGCTATGATGAAAGAGATGAACAATGATTTGACACCGGAGGAATATAAGAAAATACTGGTTGAAACCAGCAAGAAAATAAATTTTCAAGGATATGAGGTAAATCATGTAGTTGATGCCCCTGCAGCAATCAGATACCTGTTAAAAGAGACAGATACAAAAGAATAACTTTGCCTAATGTGTCATACGTAATGGCGGAAAAAGTAGTAAACATAAAGATTTGTAGCCCGCATCAACACTATCTCGGTTTGATAAGTTTGAGTTCCGAAATCCACCCCGAAAATCAGTTTTCTTTGCATCCTGATATTATTTTTCCTGAATGTTAAATAATCCGGAAGCAAAAATAACAATTTATGCCTTTTTAAGATTTTTATTATTATATTTGTTGCATATACAACTATTATGAAAGATCCCAAATCCCTGGATGAAAATATCCTTTATCTGATAGGCGAAACAGCAAGACTCGTCCACAAACAAATTACGATAATATTTACAAAGAGAGGTTTTGATGTTACCGCAGAACAATTTGGGGTATTGGCCCTGCTCTGGTATAAAGAGGGTGTGAAGCAGCAGTATATTGCCGATCACCTGAACCGGGATAAAACCACTATTACCAGGATCATTAAAAATATGATGAATCGTGATTTAATCGTAAAAGTTCCCGACAAGCTTGACAAAAGGAACAAACTTATTTATCTGACACCAAAAGGAAAAGCACTGCAAAAGGAGATGGTAGAGTCATCCGGGTTGATTTATTATCAGGCCCTTCAAAACATTCCGCCCGAGAAGATTGAAACCTGTCTTTCAATCCTGAGACAGATCATGAAGAATCTCCAATGTTTTTCAAAGTATAATAAGCAGCATATACCACTGATAATTTAACGGACTATGAAAACAAATACAAACATGAAGAAAATATTCATCTGGCTTGGACTTAGCATCCTGATGATGATTTACTGGATTGCTGGAATAATGATCGGCAATATGATATTTCCCAGCGAACTTATTGGGATGTCAGATAATTCCCAAAGTAATGCACAGCTTATACTTTTATTTACCTGTGCCCTGAACACAGGGGTGGTTTTGTATTTTATATACCATTCGCATATAAGAGGCTGGAAACTGGCCGGCACAGTGTTCCTGGTTATTTTCGGAATACAGTATTTTATGTCACAGATTGAGACCCTGTGGTTTAATGACAGTCTCAATATGCCCGTAAATACCATTTTCGCTGTTGTCAGCGGCGGGGCTTTTTCGACTTTATTATTTTCCGTTACAGCTACCTGGTTCACCGGAAACTTCAGTTCTTTAAAGGAATCCGCAGGAATAAGAACAACAGTAGATACAGTGCCAATGGTGAAAAAGATACTTTTGCTTTCTTTTATAATATGGCCTCTGATTTATTTTCTTGCCGGTTACCTGATTGCCTGGCAATTTGCAGCAGTCAGACAGCTTTATTCCGGAACTACTGAAATGGCCCCGTTTTTGTCCATCATGGAAGCCAATTTTGCATCCGGGCTTTATTTCTTTCAGATCTTCCGGGGAGCATTATGGATCCTGATCGCACTTCCTGCTTTGGCTGTGATGAAGGGCTCCCGGATACATAAAGGCGTTATTCTCGGACTGTTGATAGCTTTCCTGGGAAGCAGCCAGCTTTTACTGCCCAATCCCATCATGTCCGGTACGGTGAGAATGGCTCATCTCCTGGAAACAGCTTCCTCAGATTTTCTCTGGGGATTCATAATCGCCTGGTATCTGGAAAAAAACATTACAAAAACGCCTCTTGAGGAGGTTCTCTCCGAACCAACCGGATAAATCGGATCTCAATCTTTCCTTATTCTATGTAGATCAATCAGCTTTCCGGAAATTTACTGCATACAGGTTTGTTGATTAACTCCGCCCAAAAGGACCGGGCTAGTGATTTTTTGAAGCAACAATAATCAGGAAACACTATACTGATTCCAATAAAATGTATAAAAAAGCATACACCTTATTCTGGAATATAGCCAGATAACTACCTTTGATTTTTGGATTTACGGGGCATTGTTACATAAGGTGTAATAATTAATTGTAAGATCTGTCCGGATATTTTCCTTAAACATTCATGATCATTTACACTGAAACGGTGATCCCTGAAATGTTATTGTAAATAAGGCTTTATATTCGGCATCCAGTCTGAGTGGAAGCACGTTTATGATGGAAATATTCATCATCTATTTACCAATTTCACAATAACATAATTAATGATTATTTTTGAGTAATGAATCGGATTTTAATTTTATTACTGATCCTCACTATCCTAGGCTGCAAGCATCAAAATGAAGTCTGCATTAAAGTAAACCTTAAAAATGCCAAGGGTCATTCGTTTGAGATTCATATCCTTGACAATGAAATTCTCGGCATAAAACAAGCTGTCAAGGCAAATGTTGATTCAAGTGGGAAAGTCGATATTAATTTACCTGTTCAAAATCAAACTTTATCTTACATCAGAATTGATAGACACACAATATTTCAGACCATTTTAAGACCGGGTGATCACTTATCTTTTACTTACGATGTGAAAAATAAAAATTCTCTGCGTTTCTCTGAAAATAATAAATTTAATAAGATTGTTCACGATATCTCAAGTGCTTACCCGGATTTTATATACAAGGATGGCAGATCCTTATCTTCAAAAACAGATCTAATTAATTTAAGATCTTTGCTTGATTCCTTTGCCATTACATTAAATTTCAAGATTGACTCATTTTCTCATATTCTGTCAAAACGTGAAATTACTTTTCTGAAAGATTTTAACTATTCAACAAAACATAGCTGGCTGTTTTCATTGCCAAATCAAATTTGTGGAGAAAAACTCAAACCAGATATAAATAGCCAATATTACACCTTCATTGATGAAATTAATCCAAAACTGATTGTATATCGTTTTTTCCCTTATACGGTGATTATGAAGTATGTATTACAATATAAAAGGGATGGAAAAGATATACATGATATTGTTTCTTTCTGGAACTATATGTCTTCCCAAATCACTTCTAAAGAATTAAAGAATGTATATCTGGGATGGTATTTGAGTATTTGCCTGGATGCCCCGTCTGTCGTTTATCAGGATCAGTATTTTTTTGACAAAACAATTCTAAATAAATTATTGTCCGATTACAGCCTGGATAATCATAATACTAAGACTATTGAAATTCTTAGAGATAAGATAGATTTAAAAAAATCTTTGGCCAAAGGGACACAGGCAAAAGATTTTGTTGGATATGACTTTCATGATGAGCTCTTTAAATTAAGCGATTTTAAAGGTAAGTTAGTATTTATTGAAGTTTGGTCTACCAGGAATGCCCCCTGTTATTCGACAAGGCCTCAGACCTTTGAACTAATCAATAAATATAAGATTAGAAAAGACATTGTTTTTCTGCTTGTTTCAGTTATTCGGAAACCCACATTCAAACAATGGTATAATATTGTTAAAAATGAAACTCTTCCGGAGAATGCATTTAATTTACGAATCAACCCGGATTCAATAACTATATTTATTGATAATTACTATATTAAAGGATATCCAAAGTACATACTTATTGATAAAAAAGGGAAAATTATTCATTCCGTTGGGAGGAATCTCGGAATTGATCAAATGGAAAAAGACATTGAACAAATATTAAAATAATATCCACTATTTTTTTGAGTTATTAATCTATTGAGTTTAGATATTTCATGAAATTTTCATATTCTTTGCTTATCTGAATCGTTTTTTTCTCTCTTTTTAAGCATTCTTGTAGTTGTTGCGGGATTTCCGGGGATATTCCGGTAACCTGATATTCCGGTAACCTCCTTCACAACCTCCCCGAATTTTGCCGGATGGGCTGTGGAAAGAAAAATTCCCGGCCGGTCTTCAGGTAAAAAGTGTTTTAATCCAAGGTATCCGATGGCACTGTGGGGATCGAGGATGTAACCGGTACGTGCATATACGTCGGCGATAGCCTCCATGGTTTGTTCGTCATCTGCACTGAATCCCTGAATGTTTTTTCTGATCTCTTTCACATTATGGTTATACATATACATGATCCTGGTCAGATTACTCGGATTACCGACATCCATGGCATTAGAGAAGGTCTGAACGGAAGGACGCGGGGTGAATATTCCTGTTTCGAGATATTCCGGAACCACCCTGTTGACATTGGTCGCCGCTACAAAACCATCTACCGGCAAGCCGGTACGGGAAGCCATTAATCCTGCAGTCAGATTTCCGAAATTGCCGCTCGGGACACAAATAAGTGGTTTCACGTGTCGGTCTCCTAATTGTGACCAGCCGTAATAATAATAAAACGACTGCGGCAGCAGGCGCCCCATGTTTATCGAATTGGCAGATGAAAGGTTCAGCCTATGCGCCAGTTCAGGATCTGTGAAAGCCGTTTTCACCAGCTTCTGGCAATCGTCAAAGGTTCCGTTAACTTCCAGCGCCGTAATATTGTGGCCGAGTGTGGTGAATTGCTTTTCCTGCACTTCACTGACTTTTCCTTTCGGATAGAGGATAATCACCCGTGTCCCTTCTACACCCAGAAAGCCGTTTGCCACAGCACTGCCGGTATCTCCCGAAGTAGCCACCAGGATAGTAACTTCCCGGCCTTCATTCCGGTTGAACCAGGCCATACAACCGGCCATGAACCGTGCTCCTATATCCTTGAATGCCAGTGTAGGTCCGTGAAAAAGTTCCAGAACATACAGGTCCCGTTCAATTTCTTTCAGGGGAATAACAAAACTCAGGGCTTTGGAAATAATATGCTCCAGGGCTTCATCCGGGATATCCCCGTTAATATAAGGTTTGGCAACGGCAACGGCAATATCCTGCAGGCTTTTTCCGGCCAGGTCTGAAAAAAAAGTATCCGGCAATTGAGGCAGGGAATCCGGGAAATAAAGTCCGCCGTCAGGGGCCTGCCCCTGTAACAAAGCCTCCCGGAAAGTTACCGGCCGGCTTTTACCGTTTGTGCTAATGTACTTCATGCGTTTTCTTAACTGTCGGTTTCACAGATTCCTGAAAGGCTGATCCCGGAAACATATACTTCAAATTCAATACCCATGGGGGCGTATGTTTCGCTGAAAGCTTCCGCCACCTTTTCTGCCGTTTTTTGTCCCCGTGAAAGTGCAAAGACAGACGGTCCGGACCCGGAGATGCTGCATCCCAGTGCCCCGGCATTCATGGCGGCCTGCTTAAGGTCATCAAAACCCGGAATCAACATTGCCCTTACCGGTTCGGCAATGACATCCACCATAGACCTGCCGATCAGATCGTAATCTTTCATCAGCAAACCTGCCACCAGTCCGGCTACGTTTCCCCACTGGGTAACGGCATCATGAAGTGTCACATTTTTTTTCATGATCCCGCGCGAATAAGCTGTTTTAACCTCGATCATAGGATGAATAACGGTAGCATAAAGTTCCTCCGGAGGCTGAATGGAAACAATATCCATTGGATCATAGCTCCGGATCAACACAAAACCTCCGTATAGTGCCGGAGCCACATTGTCTGCATGGGCTGTGCCGGAAGCATACCTTTCACCTTCCATAGCAAAAGAGATCAGCTCACGGACAGGCCAGCGGTCACCTGTTAACCGGTTTATTCCGTATGCCGCACCTGCCGAACTGGCGCCGCTCGAACCGATACCACTGCCGGGACTGATCCCCTTATGTATGGTGATTTCAACCCCGAACGGAAAACCTGCCGCTTTAAGCATCTTTTCAGCTACAATACCGGCCACATTCTTTTCCGGATCGGTTGGAATATCATCCGCACCGGTAATTGAAGTTATCCTGACCTCTTTTTCAGGTATCATCAAGAAAGACATTTTATCTCCCGGATTATCCAGTGGAAACCCCATGATGTCAAAACCACAGGCCACATTGGAGACCGTAGCGGGAATAAAAATATTTATGGTTTCTTTTTTCACAACATTTATAAATTAACGTGCCATTCGCATAATATCTGCAAACACCCCGGAGGCGGTAACTTCGGCACCGGCACCGGCACCACGGATCATCAACGGCTGATCGAAATACCGGTCAGTATAAAAGATCAGGATGTTGTCTTTCCCTTCCAGTTCATAAAAAGGATGTCCGGGTCCGATCCCCTCCAGGCCGGTTATAGCTTTCCCCTGGTTATAACGGGCTACATATCTTAATTTCTTCCCTTCCCTTTCTGCATTATTTCGCATTGAAGAAAAAAACTTTTCATGGTTTGCAACACAATCGAGAAAAGCATCCGTATCCTGTGTTTTACGGCATTCCTCCGGCAGAAAGGATTTTTTCTCAACATCTTCCGGTTCGAGTTCAATGCCCGATTCCCTTGCAAGTATAAGGATTTTACGGGCAACATCCTCACCGTCAAGATCCAGCCGGGGATCCGGTTCGGTAAGTCCGGTCGCCATGGCCTCCCGTACAACTTCAGCAAAGGTTTTCTCACCGGTATAACGGTTAAAAATATAATTGAGGGAACCTGACAGCACAGCCTCTACCCTGTTTATCCTGTCACCGCTTTGTACCAGGTCATTAATGGTTTTTATCACCGGCAGGCCGGCACCCACGTTGGCTTCAAACAGGAGGTTTGCATTTTTTTCCCGTGCAAGGATTTTATTTTGGCGATAAACCTCCAGGGAGCCTGAAAAAGCAATCTTGTTGGCAGCAACCACCGAGACACTGGTTTTCAACAATCCGCCATAAAGGCCCGCAATTTCATGGCTTGCGGTATTGTCAACAAAAACACTGTTTCGCAGATTAAAAAGTTTGATGTTTTCGACAAATTTTATCATATCTGTTTTTTCGCCTTTTTTTTCCAGGAGTTCACGTAACCGGTCAGGCGGAATCCCTCCGGTATCCTGCAACATTTTCTTCGTGTTGGCCAGCCCGCATATATTAAACTCCACCGAAAAGTCTTTTTTAATTTTTTCACGCTGCGTACTGATCTGCTCCAGCAAAGCTGATCCCACATTCCCGATCCCGACAATAAAGAGGTTGACTTTTTTTATTCTTGACAGGAAATGGGTTTCGTGTAATACGTTTAATGCTTTTCTGACATCTTTTTTGTCAATAACGACAGATATATTTCTTTCCGTGGATCCCTGGGCAATGGCGACGACATTGATACCGTTACGCCCCAGGGCAGCAAAAGTTTTACCCGAGAGGCCCACCTTTCGTTTCATGTTGTTTCCAACAATAGCTACAATAGACAGACCCTGTTCCACGGAAACAGGGTTTACCTTGCGGAGGGTAATTTCGGATGAAAATTCATCATTAACAGATTGTGCAGCCTCCTGTACATATGTTTCCTGAACACCGGCGGTTATGGAATGTTCTGAAGATGCCTGGGTAATAAAAACCACATTTATCCGGCGTTCACTCAACGCCCTGAAGTAGCGTCCGGCAATTCCCGGGACGCCGATCATGCTGTTTCCGGTAAGTGTCAGCAAAGCAATATCTTCCATCACGGAAATACCCTTTACCGGTTCCTCTCCGCCATTTGCCGACCGGGCAATTAATGTCCCCGGGAGCTCCGGTTCAAATGTATTTTTTATCCTTACCCTGATTCCTTCCTGCATTACCGGTTGGAGAGCAGGAGGATGAATGATCTTCGCCCCGAATGTTGAGAGCTCCATAGCTTCTTCATAGTTCATTTGTTCAATCGTTCGGGCCTGAGGTACTTTTCCCGGGTCGGCAGTCATTACCCCGGAGACATCCGTCCATATATCAAGCTCATCTGCCTTCAGGGCAGCAGCGATCAGCGCGGCTGTATGATCCGACCCATTCCGACCGAGAGAAGACGGGGAACCATCGGTATCCGTTGCAATAAAACCCGGAACAACATAATTCCTGCCTGGTTTCAGGGTTTCCCGTATCAGCTTAAATGTTAACTGATTATCCACGCCCTGTATCCCGCTACTGCGGGTAGTACGGATAAATTTCCGTGCATCTGCCAGTTCAACTTCCAAACCACGGCTTTCCAGGCACTCCTGCATCAGAATGGAAGAAAGGAGTTCGCCAAATCCCAACAAACGATCCCGGGCTTTCTCCGTCAGATCGCGGGTAACAAATATTCCGCCGGCCAGTTCTTCGGCTTCATTAAGCAAAAGTTTTATCTGCGCCAAAAGTTTACTTTGCTGTTTTACGGGAAAAAGTTTACGGACAAGGGCAAAATGGGTATTCTCAACTACACGTAAAACCGCTACATAATCTTGGTCTCCTGATGCTGCCTTCTCCCCGGCTTCCATAAGCTTGTCCGTCGTATCTCCCGATGCTGATACTACAACGGTAAAAGGATTGCCGGTATTCATTCCGGTAATTACCCTGACAGATTGTAAAAAACATCGCGGACACGACAGGGAAGTCCCTCCAAATTTTAATACGATCATATGTAAAATGATTAAATGAAAAATATATACAACCGGCCTGTGGAAAAAATATCATATACCCCTTACGGGGTCATATTCGTCATTCCGGCAGGTTTCCGGGACAGATGTCTTGTGGTTGTATATTTATGCAATCTGTGCATTATCAGGGATTTCCCGACAAAGATAAAATGCTTTTTATAAAAACATCCAAAATCAAAAAAAAAATTATAAAAAGTTTGTTTTAAAAAATTACAAACCCAAATAGTAATATAATCCCAGTGAAACACGGTGATAAATATCGTAAGAAGTGGAATTCGGAGAAGTATAACCGTCAAGGTAATCGGAAAGGACAAAATGCGGATTAAAAGTCAGCCGGACATACCACTTTGCACTAAGACCATACTGGAGAGCAGCTCCTGCAGACAAAGCCGGGGCAATACCACGTTCACGATCCATGATGGCAGGGGTCAGATGGCGGCCGGGCGTTACCTTATACCATGGAAAAGCTATCCCTGCAAAAACAAGACCCGTCCATTTGTCCCATTGTTTTACCATACCTTTTCGTGTAAAACCCTTTCCCCGCTGGGTAAAGAATTCATACATTACGGTTACCTCGGGTTCGATGATCACCGTTGTATAAGCGTAGTCACGCGCGGCATTCGGTGTACCTTCATCACTGTCCGAAACAACACCATAATCAAAGGCTAAACGTAAAGATAAAACTTCAGAAAAAGCATAACTGCCGGAGATGGCTGCATGATACCCCGTTCCCATGGATCCGATATCACCGAAAAAGAGCATCGGTCCGGCACGAATGCCGGCCATTATCGTTTTTTCAGGTTTTTGTGCAGAGGCTCTCATCCCGGTCATAAACAAGCAAGTCAGAAAAAACATTATATGATAGCGGTATGAACTCATCATCTGTTAAAGGTAGAAAAACTCAACCAAATAACATGACAGCATCAGGATGCGTCAGCTTTATACAATGTTTTTTCAGCCAGAATCTCGCCACGAACGGAAACTACCACAGCTTTTAAAGGAACCTTACGCTGCGCGGAAGCCATAATGTCTGCCGCCATCCTTACCAGTCCGCTGCAGCAGGGAACCTCCATGGTTAAAACCGTTAAAGAATTTAATCCGGCATGTTCGATCAGGGCAGCAAGTTTGGCCCGGTAGCTTTCCTGCCCATGGTCCAGCTTGGGACATGCAATGATCAGCCTTTTCCCGGCGAGCCATTTCCGGTGAAAATCGCCAAAGGCAAAAGCAACACAATCTGCAGCAAGCAGTAAATCAGCCCCTCGGAAATAAGGTGCGGCAGGATTGATCAGGTGCATCTGAACAGGCCACTGTTCCAATGCAGAAGGAACCTCAACAGATTTATCCATAACCATCCCGGCCGGAGTAAATGTTGTTGCCTGCGATCCCGGACAACCGGCAGGTTTCAGAGGGATTCCCTCTTTCTGAAACCGGTGCAGAACCTTTTCAACATCCATATTTAAACGATGCATATTCTCCCGCAGATATGCCATTCCTTCATCCGCATATTGATCCTGGCCATGTGATTTAAGATGCTCAAGGTGGGCGATTACAGTACTTTCACCTTTTGAGACCATATTTTCCATAACTACTTTTTCGTTGTATGTACCGGCCTCTGTCATTTCGATGGAAATGGCACCTTCGGGACAATGTCCCAGGCAGGCTCCCAGTCCGTCGCACATCAGGTCACTAACCAGCCTGGCTTTCCCGTCAACGATTTGTAAGGCTCCTTCATGACATGCCGGAATACATAATCCGCATCCCGTACACAGTTCTTCATTGATCTTTACCAATTCCCGTTTCATATTTCTCTTTTTTTACAAAAATATCTCTGAATAAGAGAATAATTCTGTAATAAAGATTACAAATTGTACTTTTATCCCTGATGGAAGATTATATTTCAATCCTTTATCACTGCGGATTGTTTAACGGGATCAGCAGGGAAGATTTGTACCGGTTGTTTTTAGAAATCAATTACCGGACAACCCGTTATTCAAGAAATGAAATTATCGCGACAGAGGGATATCGTATCGACCAGCTTATGGTTGTTCTGAAAGGAAATGTCATTGCCCGGATGAACGATGCTTCGGGAAAGGTCATCCGGATCGAGAAGATTTCGGCGCCCCGCCTGCTGGCACCTGCCTTTCTTTTTGCCAGCGATAATCATTTACCTGTAGAACTGGTTGCCACGGATTTGGTATTACTGTTGATTATACCAAGGGAATCACTCACATATTTGCTTCAGCAGGAGGTCCGTATCCTGAAAAATTATCTTCGTCTGATATCAGACCGCGCACAGTTTCTCAGTAATAAAATCAAATTTCTGTCCTTTCCTACGATCAAAGGGAAGCTTGCTCTTTATTTACTTGAACTTTCACTTGAACAGAAAAGTAATAATTTTATTTTACCCCTTTCCCAATCTTCCCTTGCCAAACTATTTGGTGTATCGAGACCCGCCTTAAGCCGCACCCTGCGTGAACTTCATCATTCAAAATTGATCAGGCTGGAAAAAAAAGAAGTTGTCATCCTTGACAAACAAACCCTCCGCAGTCTGACAATAAAATAAACCCGGTGGGATTAAACGGATTCTCCCTGCCCGTGTCAACTTTGCATTTATTTTCGTATTTTTAACCAGCAAACAAAAAAAACATGTTCTATGGAAACCTTATCCCCCGAACCCCAACCGGTTAAATATGCAGGTTTCTGGCTTCGCTTTGTTGCCTACCTGATCGACTATTTTATTCTTCAATTCGCAGGGTTCTTACTTGCACTTCCATTTATAGGTGCCATTGTTTTTTCAGCAATCAGTATTGCCACGGCTGGTAATTTTAATGAACAAACCTTATTGGGCATCGGAGGTATTATCGGTGCCGCTGTCACGCTAGGTTTACTGACGCTGGCTACAGGATGGCTCTACTATGCCCTGATGGAAAGTTCTAAGAACCAGGCCACATTAGGAAAGATGGCATTGGGCCTCCGGGTCACAGATCTGGAAGGAAACCCTGTCGGTTTCGGTCGTGCTACCGGACGCTATTTCGGAAAGATCATCTCGCGGATGATCTTGTATATCGGATTCATTATGGCCGGCATTACTGAAAAAAAACAGGCCCTCCACGACATAATGGCCGGTTGTCTGGTTATCCGGAAAAACTAATACCTTTGTCCATCCACGACAGGTTGTATGGACAAAAACAGCAGAGGAATTTACATCGTTTTATGATTGCGGTACATCCGGAAAAAAGCCTTTCTGCGACAAGACACATAAAATAACCGGTGTCAGAAACTGGTTTGACAGGGATAAACCGTACTATTATGATAAAAGAAGAACCCGTACATATTTTTTCCGAAACCGGGCGATTACGAAAAGTAATCATCCATACACCCGGCCCTGAGATTGAAAATATGACTCCCGGAAATGCCGAACGGGCCTTGTACAGCGATATTCTCAATCTTCAGGTAGCCCGTGAAGAATATGCTCCTTTCCGGCGTATTCTGGAGCTTTTTTCAGAGGTATACGAAGTAAAAGCATTATTAAAGACAGTTCTTGAAAATAACAGGATCCGTGAAAATCTTGTCCGCAGCATTTGCGAGAATGAAGAACAGGCTTCTGCTATTGACACCCTGATGTCCTTGTCACCGGATGTTTTATCAAAACAATTGATAGAAGGAATCCCCATGATAAAAGATACCCTGACCCGGTATCTCAGTAAAGATCGATTTTCCCTCAAGCCCCTGCATAATTTGTTTTTTACCCGTGATACCGGTGCCGGTATTTTCGGACATTTTTTCAGTAGCCGCATGGCTACACGTGTTCGGGCACGGGAAGCCAGCCTGATGGAGTTTGTTTTTCGCCATCATCCGGCATTCCAGGTTAACAAGCTGGTAAGCAATGCTTCGGTTAAAGAGCCACGTGCCATGTTTGAAGGGGGTGATATCCAGGTCGTATCTGAGGAAATTCTCCTGATGGGCAATGGCGTTCGTACTTCTTCCGAAGGCATCGATTTGATCATTCAGGAAATTACCCGATATCATCACGCACCTCTTCATATCATTGTCCAGGAGCTGCCGCCTGAACCGGAATCTTTTATTCATCTCGATATGGTATTTACCATGCTGGATGAACATCAGTGTATGATCTATGAGCCGGTGATCCTGCATCCCTCATTATACCAAACCGTACTGATTTCGGCGGAAGGCGGAAAAGTAAAAAAGATCCGGCACATCGAAAACATACCTGCAGGATTGCGAATGCTGGGATTGGATCTCGATATTCTTTACTGTGGCGGCAGAAAAGACCCCTGGATCCAACAACGTGAACAGTGGCACAGCGGTGCCAACTTTTTTGCCGTGGCCCCTGGCAAAGTACTGGGATATGCGCGGAATGTTCATACGTTGGAAGAGCTGAACAACCGTGGCTATGAAGTGATCCCTGCCGATGACGTGGTTTTGGGAAAGAAGGATCCCATCAAGACGGTAAAATGTGTCATTACTCTTTCGGGATCTGAACTTGCCCGGGGTGGCGGCGGAGCAAGATGTATGACGCTGCCGCTGGACAGGGATTAACCTACAAGATCTTTAACCTTGTCAGCAGCTTCCTGCAGTGTAATGGCAGAATATACTTTCAGGCCTGAATCATCAATCAATTTTTTACCTTCTTCGGCATTTGTTCCCTGTAAACGGACAATCACCGGTACGGGGATATCCCCTACTTTATGGTAAGCATCAACCACCCCCTGTGCGACACGATCACATCGGACGATCCCGCCAAAAATATTGACAAGTATGGCCTTTACATTTGGTTCCTGGAGTATGATACGGAATCCTGCTTCAACGGTCTCGGCATTTGCGGTTCCCCCGACATCAAGGAAGTTGGCAGGATCCCCCCCCGACAATTTGATAATATCCATAGTCGCCATAGCCAGCCCGGCACCGTTAACCATGCATCCCACATTACCATCCAGCTTGATAAAATTCAGGTCGTTTTTACTGGCTTCCACTTCGGCCGGGTCTTCTTCGGCAAGATCGCGCAGTTCGATATAATCCTTGTGCCGGAACAGTGCATTATCATCAAGGTTAACCTTACAGTCAACAGCCAGGATTCGGTCATCAGAAGTTTTTAGTACCGGATTGATCTCAAACAGTGAACTGTCGGTTTTTTCGTAAGCCATATAAAGTGCCGTTACAAAACGGGTCATCTCTTTAAAGGCCTTCCCGGAAAGGCCAAGGTTAAAAGCAATACGTCTGGCCTGGAAAGGCAACAAACCGACACGCGGGTCGACTTCTTCGCGGAAGATCAGATGCGGGGTTTTCTCAGCCACCGTCTCAATGTCCATACCGCCCTCAGTTGAGTACATGACTACATTCCGGCCTGTCTGCCGGTTCAATAACACACTCATATAGAATTCACTGATCTCAGATTCTCCCGGATAATAAACATCCTGTGCTATGAGAATTTTATGAACCTCTTTCCCTTCGGGCCCGGTTTGATGTGTAACCAGGGTCATGCCAATCATTTTCTTGGCCAGTTCTTTAACCTCATCCAGCGATTTTGCCAGTTTAACCCCACCACCTTTCCCACGTCCGCCTGCATGGATTTGAGCCTTGATTACCCACATGCCGGTTCCTGTATTTTTGGTAAGCTCTTTGGCAGCTTCAACAGCTCTTTCCGGCGTTTCGGCAACTATCCCTTCCTGGATGGTTACCCCGAAACTCTTCAGCATCTGTTTGCCCTGATATTCATGTATATTCATAGCGTCTTTGTTTGAAAAATGAAGACCAAAAGTACGGTTTTTCCGTATGAATTCAAATATGTTTTACAACGTGACCCACAGGAGTGAAATGTTCAAACTCTCTTTTTAACGGTTTGCCGCCAAAAGAGATATTATAAGGAATTTTGGTTTAAATTTGCGCCTGTGAGACGACGCAAGATACCAAACGCAGCACTTGGCCGGCGCACGATACCGGAATACAGGAAAGCCGAGAAGTTTCCGGTTATTATTGTATTGGATAATGTCCGTAGCATGAATAATATCGGGTCTGTATTCCGGACAGCAGATGCCTTTCTTGTTGAAGCAATTTATCTTTGTGGTATCACGGCCTGCCCTCCCCACAAAGAGATCAGGAAAACCGCACTGGGCGCAACAAAATCAGTATCCTGGAAATATTATGCTACTACCGTGGAAGCGCTGGAAGATTTAAAAGAGCAGGATTATACGATTCTGTCCATTGAACAGGTGGAAGGCGGAATCCTCCTGGACAGTTACTTCCCTGCTCCGGATCAAAGATATGCGCTGGTTTTCGGTCATGAAATCCACGGGGTAAGCCAGGAGGCTGTTGATATAAGTGATCAATGTATTGAGATTCCCCAGTTCGGCACCAAACATTCATTTAATATCGTTGTCAGTGCCGGTATTATTTTGTGGGATTTTTATCTCAAACTCAGGCAAAAAAAAGAGCGGTGAAAACACCGCTCTTTCAGTATACGTGAAATATATTTTATTCAACGATTGATTTAAAGGTATCGTTTTCAAAATATTTACCAAACTCCATGTCGGTTTTGATCTGATCTTTCATCTTGGCATCCTTCTGAACCGCCAGTTTAAGATTATTGAACATATAGTCTTCGTTACCCAGGCGGGCGCCGATGACAGCTTTCAGATAATCAACATGTTTGCATTCATGATCCCAGCCATCGAGAAGGTTTTTGGCTCCCGTAGCATCGTCATTCAACAATTTTGCCAGTGCATTGTTCAGTGAAGGTTCATTGCCAAAGAAATTGACAGCATCCTGATAATTTCCTTTGATAATGGCGATGGTCCCCAATCCGAAGTTTGATTCGGGAGTAGGTTTCTGCATGGAAGTAAAGTATTCCGTTGCTTTATCCAGGTTTCCGTCCAAAAGTTCGCAGAAACCGAGGTTGTTTTTAACAATGTCAATATCCTTGAGGGCTTTTGCTTTCATGAGCGCATCTTTAGCTTCGGCAACTTTCCCCATTTTCAGGAAGGTAGCGCCAACGTTGTTGGCTGCGCGGATGCACTGTGGATATTTTGCAAATGCTGTTTGATAGAATTTAAGCTGCCTGGCTGCATCATCCGTTAAAGTTGCGGCATACAGCATCTCTTCAATCCCCAGTGTATCAGGATTGGATTCGATATAATTCAGAATTTCCTCGTCGGAGAAACCGATTTTATTTACATTGACCTGTATCTGTGAACGACGAAGTTCCGGGAGAATACTTTTCTTCAGAACTTCAAATGCTTCAGCCATATTGCGGATCTCTTTTTCACGTACTTCAGGATCCGAATACATGGAAAGAACGCGCAGGATCAGATCTTTATCCTTAATCGTAGAATTCTCCAACAGTTTTTTGAAACCATCCCAGTCTTCGGCTGTAGACTTTTCAGAGATGAAGCTTTCTTTATTTACCGCTTCAACTTTTGCCCTTTTATATTCCCGCTGCATATATTTATCTACAGCGTCAGCTCTTTCCTGGCTCAGTTTGGCATTAAAGTCGTATTTTCCGTCGGGAGAAGCATACCCATGAATTTCAGTACTTGTGAACTCCATATTTGGAGCTTCGTTTGCTGCCTTGACAAAATCAAGCAATGCCTGTACGTCTTCGGCTTTAAGCTCCGATTTCCGGAGGTTATAACGATTAATGATAAAATTAATGTCGGCCATCTTATCCTCAGGAATAATCCGCTTGAAATTGTCTTTCATGAAGATAGGTTTCGGCATTTTCATAACCAGTGTTGAAGTGGCAATCACTCCGTCAGCCAGTTTTACCGGATCGAAATCCACGGAAGTTCCTTTCATGGAAGCTTTTACACGAAGCATTAATTCGGAAACGCGCATGGCATCCTTGAAATCCACTTCGCCTGAATAATCAAATTTACCACCGGCAAAACTTATGGACTTATTATTGGCTTCCACCTTTTCTCCCTGTAAGGTGACCGAGGGGAAAGCTGTTTCGCCGCCTTCATAGACCAGAACGGGTGTAGCTTCAACAATGGCATTCTTATTGAAATACTTTTCCGGGAACTGTCCGGTAATAGAAACAGCCACTTTCCCTCCATGAGCTTCAAGTACTTTCGGCGTTACCTGGTAGCTGATATTGCCGGCATCCTTTTTCATTTTGTTCAAGCCACCACAACCACTAAGGAAAGCGGCAACCAGAATAAATGATCCAAAATAAGATAGTCTTTTCATAATTACAGGGTTATTTGTTTTACATTCAATCAATTTAGGTTGATACTACAAAACTACTACGTTTTGCAAAAAAAAAAAATATTCCCTCTACTTTTTCGTAAAAAAAGCCTTTCCCATGCCACTTACGGAGGATTTTCATCCTGTTCATGAGTATTTGGTCAGTGAATTAAGCATAAACTTACAGGGTAATCCTCGTAATTCCCGCCGGATATTCCTTTTCGAGGATAATTTTTTTAACTTTCCGGAAATCCTCCTGATTCTCAACAAAATCAACCATAGTTGTGTCCAGGATTAAAAATCGGATATCTTTTTCCTGACTGAAAAACCGGAAATAACCATCTCTTATTTTTTCAAGATATCCTGCAGTAATCCCGGATTCATAAGCACGTCCGCGTCTTTTGATATTATTGAGCAACCTGTCCGTAGAAACATGGAGGAAAACATAAAGATCAGGTCGTGGAAGATGCTCATAAATAATAGCATAAATCTGATGATAGAGCCTGTATTCATCAGGTTGCAACGTATTCCTGGCAAAAATCAGTGATTTTGCAAAATAGTAATCTGCTATGGTAAAACTGGTAAACAGCTCCGGTTGGGTCAGCTCATGTTTCAACTGGTTATAGCGCTCTGAGAGAAAAGACATTTCGAGGGGGAAAGCATATCTGTCAGGGTTTTCATAAAATTTTGGCAGGAATGGATTATCTGCAAATTGCTCCAGTACAAGCCGTGCACCATATTCCTTCGCGATGCGTGTAGCTAACGTGGTCTTTCCTGCACCAATATTTCCTTCGATAACAATATACCTGTAATGCATCAGCAGCTAACCATAAAAACTACCCTTTATAAGTAAAGAGCTGTGTCCCGGTACAAAGATAAAATAACCGGGGAAGTTTACGGAATAAAAAAGAACAGGCATTTCAGTCCTGTCCTCATTTCAAATAATAAGGTTTTAATATTTGGGTGTGATGCCCATATTATAAAATGTAAAGGAATACAGGTCGGTAGCTTCTTCAATCCGTTTGGTTGTTGGTTTTCCGCTACCGTGTCCTGCTTTTGTTTCGATACGTATCAGGACAGGATTAGGGCCTTTATACGTTGACTGCAGCGTAGCGGCGTATTTGAATGAATGAGCAGGAACAACCCGGTCATCATGATCCGCCGTTGTAATCAGTACTGCCGGATACGGAAGCCCCGGTTTAATGTTGTGTAGCGGAGAATAATGATACAGATATTCAAACATCTCTTTACTGTCTTCGCTGGTACCATAATCAGCCGCCCAGAATCTTCCTATGGTAAATTTATGATACCGCAACATGTCCATCACACCGACTGCCGGTAATGCCACGCGGAAGAGTTCGGGAGCCTGATTAATTACGGCACCGATCAGCAATCCGCCATTCGAACCACCCTGACAGGCCAGGTATTCGGGAGAGGTATATTTTTTGTTAATCAGATATTTCGCCGCATAGATAAAATCGTCAAAGACATTCTGTTTATTCATTTTCGTTCCCGCTTCGTGCCATTTTTCGCCATATTCCCCACCTCCGCGAAGGTTGGCCATAGCATATACCCCACCATTCTCCAGCCATATTAGCCGGGAGACTCTGAAAGAGGGGGTCAGGCTGATGTTAAAGCCCCCATAACCGTATAACCATGTAGGATTCTTACCGTTTAATTCCATGTCCTTCCGGTGAACAATGAACATCGGGATCATGGTACTGTCTTTGCCGGGGTAAAAAACCTGTTCGGTTACATACCGATCGAAATCAAAGTCGATTTTGGGCTTGAACCATTCGGTAGATATGTTTCTTTCAATATCATAACGGAAAACTACCGAAGGAAAGGTAAAAGACGTAAAAGTGTAAAAAGCCGTATTATCCTTATAGCGGGCGTTAAAACCACCAACAGATCCGATCGAAGGAAGTTCGACATCATGGAGGAAAGTACCATCGGGATCAAAAACGCTGTAAATATCATGGGCATCCTTCATGTAGCCTGCAATAAGTTTGCCGCCGCCAAACGTAACTCCGGTAAGTACCTGTTCAGCATTTTCCGGCAGAATCGTAATTGCCTTTGTCATATCAGGAGCCTTATCGCTTATAGCGACAAGACGATACATGGGGGCCTCATTATTGGTCATAATATAGATCTTACCATTACGATGATCCACGACCCAGTAATCATTATCGAAGTCTTTCACCAACGGGATCAGCGGCTCATTATTTTTACTCAGATCTTTGATATATAATGCATTGCCGCTTGTAGATTTCATTACGGAAATAACCAGGAACCGCTCATCTTCGGTAACAGAAGGATAAAAACTCCAGTCGGGATGTTGGGAGTCTTCGTAAATGAGTACATCCTGGTCCTGACGGGTTCCTGTTTCATGAAAATAGACCCTGTTGTTTTTGTTTTCGGCAGACAGTTCCTTACCTGTTTCCGGAACGGTAAAACGACTATAGAAAAATCCGTCGCCAAACCATGCAATCCCTGAAAATTTAATCCACTGCAGATGGTCGTCAAAATTCTTCCCTGTCTTTACATCTTTAACAAAAAATTCCCGCCAGTCGGACCCACCCCTTGAAATGCCATAGGCCAGGTATTTCCCGTCTCGTGATACGTTAAATGCTGTCAGTGCTACCGTCCCGTCTTTTGAAAGCGTATTGGGATCAAGGATAATCCGGGGCTCAGCCCCCAGGCTATCCATCATATAATAAACACTCTGGTTCTGAAGGCCGTCATTTTTAGTAAAGAAATAATATCCCCCGGCTTTCCAGGGCGAAGACATACGCGGATAATTCCATATCTCGGTGATTCTTTCCCTGATCTTGTCCCGGAAAGGTATCTTTTCAAGATAACCGAAGGTAACCTCATTTTCCGCTTTCACCCAGGCAGCAGTTTCTGCAGAGGTATCATTTTCAAGCCACCGGTAGGGATCAGGAACTTTAGTTCCGAAATAGTCATCTGCCTGATCTGTTTTTCGGGCAACCGGATAATGCAGTTTTTGTTGCTGACAGGCGGTAATCGCAATGACAACAGCCAAACCAAAGAACAAAATGTGTTTTTTCATGGGATCTTTAATTAAAAAATCAATTAAAAAGAATTTTGTTTTCGTTTTTTAATACCCGGTCTTTTTTATGGCCTGTAAGCATCCCGGATACCAAACCAATGACCCATCCCAGAAGGATCCCGGTCTCATAGCTCCAATGTCCAAAACTTGCAGAACGTCCCATATAGATCATCAGGGCTCCGGCAAGGGCTCCGGCAATCATCATGATCAGGGCATAAAGGTTGCGGTAATGACCGGGCATCATCAATCCGTGATCCTCCTTCAGGTGGCTGAGCATCCGGGCATACAGATCGAGATACTCCGATTCAAAAGATTCATAAGACCGGACCGGATCAAATCCATCAGTCAAATGATCAGCCTCATCCAGCAGATTTCTACATACCAGGCACTCCTTATATTCATCCAGATGATCAACCATAGCAATCATCCTGTCCAACTGCAATGTACGGACTTTCATTCCCGGGAACTGAAGGCCGGCAAGCTTTTCCCTGAAATTTTCAGCTTTTGCTCTCATGAATTTTAGAAAGCGGAAAGATACAAAAAAAGGTCATGACATTTCATGACCTTAAACATAGTTCCGGACAATACAGGCCGGTTATTCTTTCTTCCTTTCGGGCTTTGGCAACAGAACTTTTCTGGAAAGTTTAAGTTTTCCGTTGCGTTCATCCAGTCCGATCAGTTTTACATCAATTTCATCACCTTCATGAAGGACATCGGAAACATTGTTAATTCTGTGCCATTCGATTTCGGAGATATGAAGCAACCCGTCTTTCCCGGGCAGGATTTCAACAAAAGCGCCAAAAGGAACGATTGATTTTACGATGCCATGATAAATCTGCCCGACCTCGGGTACGGCAACAATGGCTTTCACCCGGGCAACAGCTTTGTCAATAGCCTCTTTGTTCTCACCGAAGATATCAACCACGCCTACCTCTTTGATTTCTTCGATAACGATAGTGGTTTCGGTTTCATTCTGTATTTCCTGAACAATTTTACCTCCGGGGCCAATCAGCGGGCCGATCATTTCTTTCGGGATCGTCATCTGTACAATCCTCGGAGCATGCGGTTTCAGATCGGATCTGGGTTTATCAATGGTTTTCTCCATTATTTCCAGGATATGCATCCTGCCTTTTTTAGCCTGTTCGAGAGCCTGGGCCAGGACATCATAGGACAAACCGTCAACTTTAATATCCATCTGGGTAGCTGTAATACCATCGCGCGTACCGGTAACTTTAAAGTCCATATCACCCAGGTGGTCTTCATCTCCCAGGATATCCGAGAGGACAACAAAATTTCCGGTTGCAATATCGGTAATCAGGCCCATAGCGATTCCGGAAACCGGTTTTTTAAGCTGAATACCGGCATCCATCAGTGCCAGTGTACCTGCACAAACCGTAGCCATGGATGAAGAACCGTTCGATTCAAGGATATCGGAAACCACCCGGATAGCGTAAGGATTCTTATCGTCGGGAGGCATCATATTCTTGAGTGCCCTGTGGGCCAGATTACCGTGACCGACTTCCCGGCGGCTGACGCCCCGGTTGGGACGGGCATCACCTGTCGAAAACGGTGGGAAGTTGTAATGCAGGACAAATTTCTCCTTACCCTGAACCAGTACCTCATCAATTATTTTCTCATCCAGTTTTGTTCCCAGGGTTACCGTCGTCAGCGATTGGGTTTCACCGCGGGTAAAGAGCGCTGATCCATGCGCTGCCGGCAGGAAATCAATTTCACAGGATATCGGACGTACTTCATCCGGCTTCCGGCCGTCAAGACGCACTTTCTCATCAAGCAGCATTTTACGCACGGCTTCTTTATGAACATCGTGATAATATCTTCCTGTCAGAGCTTCGATTTCTTCCCGCTCTTCCTCAGTATACTGAGCCAGGAAATCTTCCTTTATCTGATCAAAAGCGGCTGACCGTTCGTGCTTATCTGTAATAGCCTGTTTGGCTACGGCATATACCTTATCAAAAGTTTCCTTGTAAACTTTTTCTTTAAGGGCCTCATCATTCTTCTCAGGATCATATTCCCGTTTTATCACTTTCAGATCTTCGGCCATTTTGATCTGGACATCACACATCTTTTTAATGGCTTCGTGTCCAATTTTAATAGCTTCGAGCATTTCGGCCTCGGACACCTCTTTCATTTCACCTTCGACCATCATGACATTTTCTTTGGTCGCACCGACAATAATATCAATATCACATTCTTCCACCTGGGAAAAAGTGGGATTAATAATAAAGTCCCCGTTCAGGCGGCCGACACGTACCTCGGAAATAGGGCCGTGAAAAGGCACATCCGAAACAGCCAGGGCTGCAGAGGCAGCAAGACCGGCTAAAGCATCGGGCATCACTTCCTTATCGGCGGAAATGAGATTTATATTAACAAAAGTATCTGCATGATAATCTTCAGGGAAAAGGGGTCGCAATACACGGTCGACGAGCCGGGAAATAAGCACTTCATAATCCGAGGGACGGGCTTCTCTTTTCATAAATCCGCCGGGGAAACGACCCAGGCTGGCAAATTTTTCCTTATAATCTACCGAAAGGGGCATAAAATCAGCATCTTCACGGTTTTCTTTTGCCGACACAACGGTGGCAAGAAGCATGGTTCGTCCAAACCTGAGAAGGACGGAACCGTTAGCCTGTCGGGCTAACCTTCCTGTTTCCAGGGTAATTTCACGCCCGTCTCCCAAATCGATACGGGCTGTATATATTTCTGACATTTCAAATGATTTAATTGGTATGGTAATAAAATGATTACAAAAAAAGGCAATCGGTAAAATTGCCTTCCCTTGTTTATTTTCTCAGTTTCAATGATTTGATGATGCTTCTGTATCTTTCAATATCATTACTTTTCAGATAATCCAGAAGCCTTCTTCTTTTACCAACAAGCTTTAACAATGAACGCTGTGTATGGTAGTCCTTTTTGTTTATCTTCAGATGCTCCGTCAAATGAGCAATCCGGTAAGTAAACAACGCAATCTGGCCTTCAATAGACCCGGTATCTTTTTCAGATTCCCCGAATTTTTCAAATAACTCTTTCTTTTTTTCTGTTGTTAGGTACATAAGGTTTTGCTAATTTTATTCAATGAAATAACATCCATTAAAAAGAATGGCAAAGTTACGGTTTTTTTTAACACATGCAATAATGCGATAAAATTTTACTTTTCTGACAATTCCCGGTTATGATCCCGTACGAACAGACATATCTTTATTTCATAGCACCCGTTGTGAGTATTCCCTGAAATTTTTTGATTTGTTCCGGGTTTCCCAGTGCAAAAATCTGATCTTCCTTATCCAGGATCACATCGGGATCAGGATTAAGGATATATTTCCCCTTTTTCTTAAGGCCAATGATATTCGCCCCTGAAATATTTCTCACCCCGAGTTCGCGAATGGATTTACTTACAAAATCAGGAGCCAGAGAATGACAGGACAACTCCACAATCGTAACATTCGATGCCGCCTGCAACATAATATTTTCGAGGAATTCCACCACATCGGGTTGTACCACAAGTTTGGCCATTCTCTGGCCGCCGATACGGTCACTCATAATTACATTGGTGGCACCGGCACGTTTAAGCTTGATGTCTGAATTCTCTTCCGAAGCCCTGCTGATAATAACCAGTTCCGGGTTAAACTGCCGGGCAGTAATGACAACAAGCAGGTTGTCGGCGTCATTAGGTAATGTGGTAATCAGGGCTTTTGCCCTTTCCACACCGGCTTCTATCAGTTTTTCCTCCTGTGTAGCATCCCCTTCCAGATAAAGGAATGTTTCAGCCTGCCCGAGATCTTCCAGTTTAAGGGGATCAAATTCAAGAATTACAAAATCCTGCTTATGGTCGGCAAGCTCTTTGGCAGCCTGCTTTCCGTTGCGGCCATATCCACACAAAATGACGTGGCCCCGGAGTTTATCAATTTTTCGTTTCACTTTTCTTTTTTTATAGGTATCCGCAATAATATTTTCGAAAATCAACCGGGTCAGATTGGAAATAAGGTAAGCCAGGATCCCCAAACTGAAGATGATCAACCCGGTAGTAAAGAATTTCCCGGCAACAGAAAGGGGTTTTACCTCCCCGTAACCAACCGTAGACAGTGTAATTACCGTCATATACAGGGCATTGGCCAGAGTCATGTGCTCAATGATCATGTACCCGCCTACTCCTATCACCAGGATCAGGATCAACAGGGACAGGGAAACCGTTATTTGCAGCCTGTTTTGGCGCATAGCATTATCCGTTCAGGGGCGACAATTTACAAATTAATGATTAATTTCCGGCCAATACGGCACTCAAGGCACCGCCCGGGATTGCAATATTCATTTTTCAATTGCACCAATGCCTGGGAATAGAAAGCACTGTCTGCCCCGATTCCGGCTTCAGCCCATTTCCGGATGATCTGATTCTTTTCAGGTGGCAGTTGCTCCAGCAGATCCAGTGCCTTTTCCCTGAATTCATCTGAACCTGTACGTTTCCCATAAATAAAATAAAGCGGAATGATCACATTGATAAGCAAAGTCTGAAATGCCTGGGTACCGAAGGTTTTTTTCTGACTCTTTGCCGGTTTGTTGAAAACATAATGGGTTTCCCAGTATTCTCCGGCTGCGACCTTAAATATCTCCCGTAAGGTATTTAAATCGCGGGCCTCCATGATCCTGGAATAGAGATGCTCATTTTCATGGATCAACCGTGCAAATTGTGCAAGACGTACCGTTGGAAAGTTTGATGGCCGTAGTCGCAGAAACCGCCAGATGTGTGTGGGGAGGGGTTGTAGTGAAAATTTTTGCTGAACGAAATGATAATCCTTCTTCAGGGCTTCATAATAAGGATCACCGAAAAGTTCGGATTGCAACCATCCTGCCTGACCGAAAAACAGTGCCTCAACCAGCCGGAGGTTGTCACGGTGTTTTGCCAGGTAGGACAATGGCAGTGATCGTGCCAGTAAAAGAAAAGGGTGGGCATTTACACGTAAACCGAATCCCCGGGCCAGGAATCGATACAAAACTTCCTCCCAGTCATTTTTTGTTCGTTGCATCTCCGCTTCAATTTCCGAAGTATATTTCTCCAGACGTTCGACAACCAGCTGGCCCAGAAACATCCGGATACGAAAAGGATCAAAACGATGCAGATACGGACGGCAGGCCACCCATTCCCTGTTTTTTTTAAGTGAAAGATAATTTTCTTCGAGTTTCTGGTCATAAATCAGGGTCATCACAGGCAGGGCATCTCCTCCCGCACTGAATATTGTCTGGTCGTTTTCCCCGACAACATGCAAAATCACACTGTCATAAAGGGGATCTTTGTAATGTCCATGCGCCATCCAGTCGGAAGCACGGAGGTGTATTTCCACATTCCCGGCCCACAGTGTACCACCAATACGTATCCGGGCATCCATAAAATCGGGTCCGGCATCTTTATTCTCCGTACCCGGATTGATGATCTCCACCATCTGGTTATTGTCAGTAACCAGTGATTCCGGATCATAAAGACGCTCCTTCCAGAGAAAATGCAGAAAAAACTCATTTATGGCCATGAGAAACAACTGCCGGGGTATAGAATAAAGATACAAAGAGGAGGGTTATCCACCAAAAACCTGTAAAATTTTTTCTTCTGATGTGCGATAATTTTTTTTTATATCAAGCCACGGGTTTTCAGCAAGAGAGCCATTTCATCCCTGAGTTGCCGGGCTTTGGCAGCTGCAGCAGATGCAAAATCTTCTCCGTCAGAAGCAAAAATGATCCCACGTGAAGAATTTACCAGTAGTCCGCAACGGTTGTTCATCCCATACCTGGCTACTGCAGAGAGGCTACCACCCTGTGCTCCCACACCGGGAACAAGAAGGAAATGGTCGGGAACAATCTCCCTGACAGCTGCAAATCTCTCGGCTTTTGTTGCCCCGACCACGAACATGATCCGGTCAGCATGATCCCATTTCGAAGCTTCCAGTAATACCTTTTCGTATAGTGCCAATCCCTGGACTTCATTCCGGAAAAACTGGAAATCTTCCGCCGAGGTATTGGAGGTCAAAGCCAGAAGGATAACCCATTTGTCTTCATATTCAAGGAAAGGCATAACCGTATCACGACCCATATAGGGGGACAGCGTAACCGCATCACATCCAAGGTGATCGAAAAAAGTACGGGCATACATTTTTGAGGTGTTGCCGATATCTCCCCTTTTTGCGTCGGCAATAACCATCAGGGAAGGGTCTGTCTGACGGATAAATGCGATGGTTTTTTCCAGAGCTTTCCACCCAAAACTTCCCAGTGCCTCATAAAATGCCAGATTAGGCTTGTAGGCAACCGTATATTTATGTGTGGCTTCAATAATTTTCCGGTTAAATGCAAATACCGGATCTTCCATATATTGCAGATGTTCCGGAATCCGGTGGTGATCGGTATCCAGCCCGATACATAAAAAACTTTCCTTTTCCTTTATTTTCTGAAATAATGTAGATGCATCCATCAGACAGAATTATATAAACGTAAACATTAAAACAGTATCTTTTACAAAGATGCTAAAAAATTTTCCTTTTGTTTACCGGGATCCCGAAAACTGCCATTACTTCCGGCAGTGAGATACGGTGTTTAGGATTTATTAATTTATGCTACTTTTACTACTGTATTTTTAATAGAAAAAACAGAGATTAAATGAAAATATTAAAAGTGGTTCATACAGCCTCATTTTTGCTGATCACCCCGGTTATTTTCGGACAACGTGTTGTGATTCCATGGCCCCAGGTAACCGATTCATCCGACCTGGTAGACACGCATTCAAGACCAATAGAATATCAGGAAAAGAAGACATGGTCTTTCCCGGAACCCGGCGTTTATATAAGCAATGAATTTACGGGGGCAAGGGTCAATGAAGTTACGGAACTTAATGACAGCACGTTTTCCCTGACCATCCGTCCGGAAAATTTCCCCATTAATATGAGTCCCTGGTATGCTTTTAAGATCTGGAGCCGTTCGCCCGGGGATATTTATATCAAATTACGATACGAACATGGCCGTCACCGTTATTATCCCAAAACCAGTAAAAACGGGAAAAACTGGACGCCTGTCCGGCAGACGGATTATTTTTCGACGAGCAAAGATACAACCGCATTTTTCAGGTTACACACGGGCACGGATACCCTGTGGGTTTCGGCACAGGAACTGATGACCTCCGAATGGCTTGCCAAATGGGTAAGGATGCTGGCAGAGAAACCATGGATCAGGGATACGGTTTTCGGTTACAGCACGCTGGGAAAACCTCTCAGGGCTATGAAAATCGGTTCGGAAAATGCTCCCAACATGCTGATTATCCTGAGCAGGCAACATCCTCCTGAGATTACCGGTTTTAAAGAGATGAATGCTTTCGTTGAAACACTCAACGGTGACAGCAGGCTTGCCCGTAAATTCAGGAAAAACTTTTATGTAGTGGTTGCGCCGATGATGAATCCCGACGGAGTGGATAACGGCCACTGGCGTCATAATGCCGGAGGAATTGACCTGAACCGTGACTGGCGATGGTTTAACCAGCCCGAAACCTTCGCATTCAGGGCGTTTGTCCTGGGGGAACGGGAAAAGCATCATAGTACGGTCAGATATGGTATTGACTTTCACTCTACCCAGGTTGATCTCTTCTATATGCCCGCCGATAAGGATCTGCCTTCAGGCAAGGGAATTACCCGTCCCTGGATCACTAAAATCAACAAGAAATTCCCGGATCATCCTTTTTCACCCGAACCCTCGGGACTCACCGGACAAATCTCAAAAAACTGGATTTTACATGAGTTACATGCCGAAGCCATCACTTACGAAGTGGGCGACAACACCGACCGGGAGGTAATCCGGAAAAGGGGAGAAACTTCAGCCAAACTATTAATGAAGATACTGCTGAAAGAGAAGTACTAAAACATATCCTGTCCCGGGGGAAAGTTTACACCTCCGCATCCTTAAGCCGCTCGGCATTTTCAGCCATCTGGAGCTTATCAATCAGTTCCTGGATGTCACCGTTCAGGATAGCCTGCAGGTTATAGAGGGTCAGATTGATCCGGTGATCGGTTACCCGTCCCTGCGCATAGTTGTAGGTACGGATTTTTGCTGAACGGTCGCCGGTAGAAACCATTGTGCGCCGTTTGGAGGAGATATCGTCAAGATATTTCCGGTATTCCAGATTGTAGAGCCGTGTACGCAATTCGGCCATAGCTTTATCGAGGTTTTTTAACTGTGATTTTTCATCCTGACAGGTAACCACAATACCCGTAGGGATATGGGTCAGACGAATGGCGGAATAGGTCGTATTTACCGATTGCCCCCCCGGTCCCGAGGAACAGTAAGTATCCTTGCGGATATCCTCAGCCCGTATCTCAATATCAAATTCTTCGGCTTCGGGAAGGACAGCCACCGATGCTGCCGAGGTATGGACACGTCCCTGGGTTTCCGTCTGTGGCACCCTTTGTACACGGTGAACACCCGATTCATATTTCAGGATACCGTAAACCCCGTCACCGCGGACGGTAAAGACAATTTCCTTATAACCCCCCACGGTCCCTTCAGTAACACGGTTCATTTCTATTTTCCAACCCTTATTTTCACAATACTTGCTATACATCCTGAAAAGGTCTCCCGCAAATATGCTGGCCTCATCACCTCCCGTACCGGCCCTGATCTCCACAATGGCATTCTTTTTATCTTCGGGATCAGCCGGGATCAGTAAAAGTTTGATTTTCTCTTCCAGGGGTATTACCTGCGAGCTCCACTTTTCCAGTTCCTGCTTGGCCATTTCCCTCATTTCCGTATCCTGTTCACCGGCAAGCATTTTTCTGGCATTGTCAATATTGCTCAGCAGCTCTTTGTACTTCTTATAGGCTTCGATTACAGGGCCAAGTTCCTTGTACTCTTTGTTCAGTTTCACATACCGTTTCATATCGGAAATGACCGAAGGATCAGAGATCAGTTTTTGCACTTCCTCAAAGCGCTCCTTCACCCCTTCAAGTTTTTCCAATATCATATTTACGGCCATGGTCAGTGGTTTTTAGAAACGGTGCAAAAGTAAACATTTCATCCCTAATAATCCGGGGAACTAAGAATATTCAAAACGTCCCGCAGTGGTTTCGATCGTCAGTTTCCGTTCCGGAGCCTCTTCAACATGGCCGATAACGCTTGCCTCAAGCTGGTACCCGGCTGCTGCAGAAATAATTTTTTCTGCCACGATATCCGGAACATACAGCTCAAGCCGGTGGCCCATATTAAAAACCTGGTACATTTCCCTCCACGGCATTTCAGCCGACTCACGGATCAGAGAAAAAACCGGTGGCAACGGAAACAGGTTGTCTTTAATGATATGGTTTCGTTCCGTAAAATGGAGCACCTTGGTCTGTCCGCCCCCTGTACAGTGGATCATACCGTGAATATGCGGACGAAAATGTTTCAGAATGTCAAATATAAAAGGGGCATAGGTACGTGTTGGGGAGAGCAGCAGTTTCCCCACCGGGATGTTTTTCACCGGTGAAGAATCTGTCAGTAAAAATTTACCGGTAAAAACAAGATCATCCGGGATTCCGGGATCATAACATTCCGGATATTTCCCGGCTACGTCGCGGGAAAAGATCTCATGGCGTGCCGAGGTCAGTCCGTTACTCCCGATTCCGCTGTTGTATACTGTTTCCCAGGTTGTTTGCCCGAAAGAAGCCAGGCCGATAATTACATCTCCCGGTCTAATGCCACTGTTGGTAATCACCTCATCACGCCGTATTCGTGTGGTTACGGTAGAATCGACAATAATTGTTCTGACCAGGTCACCGACATCGGCGGTTTCCCCTCCGGTAAGCACGGCATGGATACCAAAACCGCGAAGCATCTCCAGGAAATCTTCGGTGCCTTCAACGAGCGAACGGATCACCTCTCCCGGAACAAGACGTTTGTTCCGGCCGATTGTAGAAGAAACCAGGAAATGATCCGCTGCACCTACACAAAGTAAATCATCAATATTCATCACCAGGGCATCCTGAGCAATTCCTTTCCACACAGACAAATCGCCGGTTTCTTTCCAATACGCATAGGCCAGGGAGGATTTGGTACCTGCACCGTCGGCATGCATAATGTTGCACCACGCCTCCTCTCCGCCGAGGATATCCGGAACGATCTTGCAGAAAGCCCCCGGGAAAAGACCTTTGTCAAGTTTCTGTATGGCCGCATGTACATCTTCTTTCTGAGATGAGACGCCGCGCTTTTCGTACCTGGAAGCACCTTCCATTATAAAAAGCAAATTGAATTAAGGAACAAATTTAACCGAAATTTTAAACACTGCCGAAGCATGATTTTAAAGTCGCTTCATACACATTCAGGCATACACTACGCCAGATGCAGTCCGTTTTATTTTTTATTATCCCCGGCTTTGTAATCTGTACGCAACACCTGGAACTCGGTACGCCGGTTGATCTGATAACAGATTTCCTGTTGCTGGATGTCAGATAAAGCATGTACAAACTGATCCGTAAGCACATCTCCTTCTTTCAGGAAAGGATACTGGGCTGCCAGTTTTTTATCCACGGTTTTCGGTGTCGACTCGCCATATCCTTTGGCCACCAGGCGTGCCGGATCAATGCCTTTCTGAATCAGATAATCCACCACTGATTGGGCTCTTTTCTGCGATAATGTCAGGTTAAATGCTTCGGTATCCCTTGAGTCGGTATGCGACCTGAGCTCAATCACGATATTCGGATTATCATTCAGTATCTCTACGAGGTTATCCAGGGCAACCATTGATTCAGGCCGTAAATCCCACTTCCCGAAATCGTAATAGATATTGGGTATTTCAATCGGTTTTTCTATGGAGGCAAGAAGGATGGTTGCTTTAAGTTCTTTACTTTGGGTAAGTCCTTTGGTTGTTTCCCGGACTTTCCCGTTCAGGTAACCCTTTTTGGAAGCAATAAAGATATAATCGGTGTTGGGTTTCAGCAGAAACTTAAATGTTCCCTGTGCTGACGCCTGGTCTTTAAGGGTAAGGCCATCACTGCCAATCAGGCGAATGGAAGCTTCGGGAATAATTTCGTCCGTGCGAACATCCCGGATTACCCCGGTTACACTAAATCGCAGGGGAGGCAGGACAAAGGCATAGATATCATCATTCGCTCTTCCTTTTCTTGAAGAGGAAAAGAATCCTTTTTCTTCTTCATTTTCTATAACGATCCCAAAATCATCAGCAGATGAATTTATCGGGGATTTCATATTTTCAACATTCCATCTGCCGTCTTCCTGTTCTTTGGCCCTGAAAATATCCAGCCCGCCCATACCGGGATGGCCATCAGAAGCAAAATAGAGCGTACCGTCCGGATGAATAAACGGAAACATTTCATCTTCTTCGGTATTGATATCGGGGCCAAGATTTTCCGGTTCTCCCCATTTATCCGAAGCGCTGAAACGGGTAACACGCCAGATATCTTTCCCGCCATATCCACCGTCCATATTTGATACAAAATATAATGTCAGACCGTCGGCACTGATTGCAGGATGTGCTTCCACAAGACTGTCAGGAAGCAGGTTTAAAGGTTCCGGTTTGGACCATTCGTTGGGTTTCTTACCCGTAGCTTTGGTAACCATGATCCTGCATCCGAGGCGCTTACGCTTGTTGACCTCGCACCGCGTAAAATACATGGTATTATAATTATCCGTAAAAGAAGGGGTTCCTTCTTCAAACTCCGTATTTACCGGTTCAGGCAGGGGTTCCGGTGTACTCCACCGCCCCTTGCGGTCGCGGGTAGAAACAAAAATATCGGAAAAATTCTGGCCGGTGGCACCATGAATTTTGTTTCCCATAGCTTCATCACGCGATGAGGTAAAATAGACGACCTGGTAATCATCGCGGGCATACGCAGGAGCAAAGTCGTTTCCCCGCGAATTAAAGAATTTCATCTCTGTCACCTGGTATCCCACAGGATGGTCCAGCCATTGTAGTGCCAGCTCGCAGGATCTGATCCCTTCATTGCTTCGTGGATCATTGGGCACCAGTTGACGATATTTTTTAAACTCTTCAATAGCCTCTTCGTATTTCCCGTTTTTTTGCTTGCTCTGCGCATAATAAAGTACAGCTATCGGATCCGGATAACCCCTGTCGATTGTTTTTTTATACCAGAGTTCCGCTTTCACCGGCTCATTCGTCAACCGGTAACATTCGGCAATCTTAAAGACGATTTCGGTTTTTACGTCTTTATTCTTTACCATTGAATACGTATCTTTATAGAGGTCAATAGCATCGTAATATTCACCGGCCTGGAACGCTTCATTGGCTTTTTCCATCTTTTTCTTCTGTGCATGCAATGGCGGCAGAACCATGGCAAAGATCATCAACATCCAACATAATTTTTTCATCCGCTGCGTGTTAAATAAGATAAATCAACCCGGGACAACGATCAATGGTTATCATCAGGGAAAACTTCAAACAAGGGACCCCCAACAAACGATGTGCTGTTTTCCCATTTCATTATCTTTAACGACAGGTTAAAAGTAAATATTTTTTCGGGGTAAAAAAAGAAGGTTGCCCGCATGATGACAGGCAACCTCCGATATATATCGAATCTGCACGGCAGAAAATCTTCTGCTATATGGTAAAGAGCAACTCCCTGTATTTCGGCAAGACCCACATTTCATCGTCCACAACCATTTCCAGTTTATCGACATGATATCTGATCTGATCCAGAAAGGGACGAACGGTCCGGTCGTAAGCAAAGGCTTTTTCTTTTTCATTTTCTATTTTATTGGCAACTTTTCTTGCCTCGATCATCTCGTTCACCTTTGATTTAATAAAGGTAATGTGGCCTGATATTTCCTTGATCAGTTCCATCCGTTCACCGGCCTGCTCAAGGAATTCTTTTTCGGAAAAGATCTCTTTCAGGCCCCGAACATTCTCGATCAGTCTGTTCTGATACTGAACGGCTGTGGGAACAATATGGTTTATAACCAGGTCGCCGAGTACGCGGGCTTCAATCTGGACCTTTTTTGTAAATTTCTCAAATTCAACTTCCACACGGCCTTTCAGTTCACGCTCCTTGAAAATACCGTTTTTAATCAGAACTTTTTTCGCCTGCGGAGTAAAATAATTCATGAGTGATTCCGGTACGCTGGTAACATTGGTCAGACCTCTTTTCTCCGCTTCTTTTTTCCAGGCGTCACAATAATTGTCTCCTTCAAAACGGATTTTTTCGGACGCAACAATATATTTGGTCAGAACCTGAAATATTGCTTCATCACTTTTCATGCTTTTCTTCTCCACCAGTTTATCCACTTCCTTTTTAAATTCTTTCAGTTGGTAAGCCAGTGCAGCATTTAATATTGTCATCGGGCCGGCACAATTTGCAGCTGAACCGACAGCCCGGAATTCAAACTTATTCCCGGTAAATGCAAAAGGAGAGGTCCGGTTACGGTCGGTATTGTCAAGAATAATCTCCGGGATTTTCCCGATACCCAGTTTAAGCTCTGTTTTTTCCTCGGGTGTCATTTTCTTGTCCGGAACTTTTTGAACAATTTCATCCAGCACCCGTGAGAGGGTAGAACCGAGAAAAACGGAAATGATCGCCGGCGGGGCTTCATTGGCACCCAGGCGGTGTGAATTTCCTGCATTCAGGATACTTGCCCGTAAAAGGTCCTGATTGTCATACACTGTTTTGACCACATTCACCAGGAAGGTCAGGAACTGGAGGTTCCTCTTGGGATTTTTTCCGGGGGATAACAGATTTATCCCGGTATTTGTTGACAGGGACCAGTTGTTGTGTTTCCCGGAACCATTGATCCCCCCGAAGGGCTTTTCATGAAACAACACCCGGAAATTATGACGGCGGGCAATACGCTTCATCAGGTCCATAATAAGCTGATTATGGTCATTGGCCAGGTTTGCTTCCTCAAAGATAGGAGCGCATTCAAACTGATTTGGCGCCACTTCATTATGACGAGTTTTTACGGGAATTCCCAGTTTATAGGCCTCCATTTCAAAATCTTCCATAAAAGCCATGGCACGTTCGGGAATAGAACTGAAATAGTGATCTTCGAGCTGCTGGTCTTTGGGTGACTGATGTCCTACCAGCGTCCGTCCGGTAAGGATCAGATCGGGACGCGCATTAAACAGCGCTTCATCCACCAGGAAATATTCCTGTTCCCAACCGAGCGTAGCATAAACCTTTGTAATATTCTTGTCAAAATAATGGCATACTTCGACGGCAGCTTTATCCAGTTCAAAAAGCGCCCGGAGCAACGGTGCTTTATAATCAATGGCTTCTCCCGTATAAGAGACAAAGACGGTAGGAACACACAGGGTTGTACCTACCAGAAATGCCGGGGAAGATACATCCCAGGCTGTGTATCCGCGGGCTTCAAAAGTGTTACGGATACCGCCACTGGGAAAACTGGAAGCATCCGGTTCCTGTTGAACAAGCAATTCGCCGGAAAAATTTTCCACCAGTCCGAGCGAATCCCCAAACTCAATAAACCCGTCATGTTTCTCTGCCGTGGCATCCGTTAAAGGATGAAACCAGTGGGTATAATGCGTAGCCCCATTGTCCACAGCCCATTCCTTCATCCCGGCAGCTACGTGGTCGGCCATTTTTCTCTCAATATGTGTTCCCTCAACAATCGCCTGTTTTACGCTTTTGTATGCCTCCCTGGAAAGATATCTTTCCATCTTTTTCAGGTCAAAAACATTCGTACCATAATAATCGGAAATTTCGTTTGAAGGGGGAATAACCTTCCGGGGTTTTCTTTTTAACAACTCCTGAAAAGCAAGGGTTCTAAACTGTGCCATAAGATTTATATTTAAAATTTTGCCAAATATAAACACAATTTTATTTGACCCCAATTATTTCAGGGGTATAATTTGATAATTTACCAACATTTTTTTAAACCACCCCTGTTTTTATTAGGGGTATTGAATAAATATACAGTGTTAATATAAACAAACCCTGCTCCGGGAACAGGTTTGTTTGACTTTGGAAAGGAATCTTATCCCTTGCTCATTTCCGTAAAGAATTTATAAAACACGGGGATGGTTTCGATACCTTTATAAAAGTTGAATAAAGGGTAATTTTCATTGGGGGAATGGATGGCATCCGACTCCAGCCCAAAACCGAGAAGAATGGATTTTATACCCAGTACTTCTTCAAAATCAGCCACGATGGGGATGCTCCCGCCACTGCGAACGGGGACGGGCTTTTTACCAAAAGTCGCTTCGCATGCTTTGCTGGCTGCCTGATAGGCAATGGTATTTATCGGGCTGATATACCCTTCGCCACCATGCAAACTTTTAACCTTTACCGTTACTCCTTCGGGAACAACAGAGTCGATGTGCCGGGCAAACAGTTCACTGATCTTTTCAGAATTCTGATTGGGTACCAGACGCATTGAAATTTTTGCACAGGCTTTTGCCGGAAGTACAGTCTTCGCCCCTTCTCCGGTATAGCCTCCCCATATCCCATTTACATCCAGTGAAGGCCGGATTCCGGTACGTTCCGTGGTAGAGAACCCTGTTTCCCCCACTTCCCTGTCGATTCCAATAGCTTCTTTCCATTCTTCAATGTCAAAAGGGGTCTTGGCCATCTCATTACGTTCCTCATCGGATACCTCCAAAACGTCATCATAAAATCCCGGAATAGTGATACGGTTATTCGTATCAGTCAGTGAAGCAATCATTTTTGCCAGTGCATTAACCGGGTTCATCACCGCTCCGCCATAAAGACCTGAGTGAAGGTCCCGGTCAGGGCCGGTAACTTCAACTTCCATATAAGCCAGACCACGCAATCCTACGGTAATGGAAGGAATATCCTGAGCAATCATCGTGGTATCTGAAATCAGAATTACATCTGCTTTCAGAAGATCCTTGTGTGAGGCACAGAATTTTTTCAGGCTCGGTGAACCGATCTCTTCCTCTCCTTCAATCATAAATTTAACATTACAGGGCAAAGTTCCCAGGCGGTTCATTAGTTCAAAAGCTTTTATATGCATAAACATCTGCCCTTTGTCATCATCTGCTCCACGGGCATAAATTTTATCATCACGTACTTCGGGCTTAAAAGGAGGAGATTCCCATAAATCAAGAGGTTCAACCGGTTGTACATCGTAATGTCCGTAAACCAGCACTGTCGGTGCAGCCTTATCAACTGTTTTTTCAGCAAAGATCACATCATGTCCGTCGGTTTTCATCACTTCTGCCTTGTCGGCTCCGGCTTCTAAAAGTTTTCCCCTTATATATTCAGCGGCAGCGATCATATCCTTATTATGCCCGGGACGGGCGCTGATGGAAGGGATTCTTAGAAGCTCGAAAAGTTCGTCCAGAAACTTTTGCCTGTTGGTATCTACATATTGCCTGATCTGTTCCATCGTTATAATACTATTTTAGTTGTTTTGTTTTTATGTATTTATGAGCCGCCGTGACCAGCTTCCCGAACCATTTCCTGCCATATTTGCGGATCAATGCATCTTTCAGAAAAACATAAACCGGGGTGCCGGTTTCTTCTCCCTTTTCCACAGCCAGATTGCAGTGCGACCAGTATTCGAAGTTAACGGCATCATACGCCTCGTATTTCCTGATCCGGACAGGATACAAATGACAGGAAACAGGTTTCCTGAAAGCAATTTTCCTGCCGTAATATGCTTTTTCAATACCGCACTTATAGATACCGTTTTCGATGACCGTATAGGCACACTCGCGGTTTTGTATCAGCGGGGTAACCAGGTCTCCGTCGGAATCGATCATGGATGTTCCCTGTTCATCAATGGCTGCAAGCCCTTCTGGCCGGAGATACGGACGGATAACCGGCAAAAGCTTTGTGAGAATGTCTGCTTCTTCACCTTCCAGCGGAGCACCGGATTCGCCATGGACACAACACATTCCCCTGCAACGGAACAGATTGCAAACAAACATTTTTTCGATTACATCGAGACTAACCAGGGTATTATCAATTTGGATCATATCCTCCGTTAAAAATGAAACAGTTTTTTCCCTGTCATCTCATCCGGGATATCCATACCCAATAAAGACAGGATGCTGGGGGCCACATCCGCCAGGATCCCGTTAACCACTTTTGTAACCCTGTCAGTCACGGCAATGATGGGAACCGGATTGAGCGAATGTGCCGTATTGGGAGAACCGTCGGGATTCACCGCATAATCAGCATTGCCATGATCAGCAATGATTACGACCTCATACCCGTTTTTACGTGCAGCATTTACCACATCTCCCACACAGGTATCCACGGTCTCAACAGCTTTACGTATTGCTTCATAAACTCCGGTGTGTCCAACCATATCTCCATTGGCAAAATTAAGACAGATAAAATCGGCTTCTTTCTTATTAATGGATTTTACAATGGCATCTTTAACCTTAAAGGCACTCATTTCAGGTTGCAGGTCATACGTGGCCACCTTGGGTGAAGGAATCAGAATGCGTTTCTCACCGGGAAATTCCTCCTCTGTTCCTCCGGAAAAAAAGAAAGTTACATGAGCATATTTTTCAGTTTCTGCAATCCGTATTTGTTTTTTACCGGCAAGGGCAACCAGTTCCCCAAGCGTATTTCTGACATTTTCCTTGTCATAAACAATATGAATTCCTTTGAATGAGTCATCATAACGGGTCATCGTCAGGTAATACAACGGTATGGTTTTCAATCCATGTTCGGGCATATCTTTCTGGGTCAGGGCAATGGTAATCTCCCGAAGCCGGTCGGTACGGAAATTAAAGCAAACCACCACATCCTCCGGAAGGATCATACCAACCGGATTCCCGGTTTCATCCACACGAATAACGGGTTTTATAAATTCATCTGTCACGCCCTCATCATAGGATGCTTTTACGGCATCAAGGATATTGTCTGATTTATTTCCCTTACCATACACCATGGCATCGTAACCCTCCTTGATCCGTTCCCAGCGGTTATCCCTGTCCATTGTATAATATCTTCCGGTAACCGTTGCAATCACTCCGTTTGAATGAGAGAGATAATCCTGCAGATTTTTCAGGTATCCCAGGCCACTATGCGGATCCGTATCCCGTCCATCGGTCAGGGCATGAATATATACCTGTTCGATACCCATATCCTTTGTCATATCACACAAAGCATACAGATGGCGATCGAGTGAATGTACCCCGCCATCAGACACCAGCCCTATAAAATGAACGGATTTTTTATTCTTACAGGCATAACGGAAGGCTTCAGTAAGTACAGGATTCTTTTTGATACTCCCGTCTCTGACAGCTTTATTGATTTTTACCAGGTCCTGGTATACGACCCTGCCAGCCCCGATATTCAAATGTCCCACTTCAGAATTTCCCATTTGTCCTTCCGGAAGGCCGACATTTTCACCTGAAGCCTGCAGTTGTGCATGAGGAAACTGACCCTCCAGGCGGTTCATATTCGGAGTATCGGCCTGTGCAATAACATCGGCATGTGAGCCGTCACCTTTGCCCCAACCGTCTAAGATCATTAATAAAACTCTTTTCTGCGTCATATCATTCAGATTTACTACTACCTGCGAATCTGCTCAGGCAACTGCCTGAACTTTTGAATGGCCAATGTCTTTTCCTTTTTTCCGGTTTTATATTCGACAAAAGCCGTAAAATCCTTCTCTTGCCGGGAGAAAGTTATCTGGGTAACCGTCACTTTAATCAATAAGGTATCCTTTCTTTGAAACCTCCTGATAAGATCACCGGTTGCGGGGTGGCGAAGGACAGCCGGAAATGTATCTCCCAGCACTACCAGGTTTTCGATATGAAGCCGGTGTGATGGCCGTTTCGCCTGCAAGTAAACGGTCAGGATCATTCCCGATGTGGATTGTTCCCGCCCTCCGGTGAACGACTGTGCCGTTGCATCTATTACTGTCAGCGGATCTCCTCCACAGTGAAATCCGAAAAACAACAACAATATCAGGATCGTTTTTGTCATACCACAAGATAAGCCACAAAAATAATCTTTTAAAAGGGGATCGGGAATGAATCCGATATTTTTTTACCAGGGACAAAGATATATCAGATCAACCTTCGGTTCAGCACATGCCGGTATGATTTATTTTCTTGTGATACAGATAAATGCGAAAATAATGTTTCCCTGATGCCTTCGTGACTCTACAGAACGCCACAAGAGTATGTCCTAAAAATTATAAAAGATTCCTACGGTAGTGTGAAATACCTGAATACGAATATCCTCATTCTCCGCCACCTCATTATTGGCAATAAAACCCTGGTCAAGGTTATAATGCATAGCATAGTGCCCTGACGTTGAAATATAATCCACACCCAGACGAATCCCGTAGCCGGGATTGGGATGGATCAACACGGCAGCCCCGGTAAGATAACCCAACCGGATACTCTGGCCTGACGCCGAGCTTTTCCAGGTATCATTCCCCGCCGTAATGGTGAGGTATTGCTGAGGGGGCATGACAAAACTAACCCCACCCATGGCTTTTACTTCAAAACTTATCACAGACAACGGAACAGAAAACACGGGTCCGACCATCAGGTGAACATAACTCCATTGCGTGGTGATGTAGTCAACAGCAGCATCCCGCGGAATAACCGGTTGTGTGTAAATCTCATTTAAATGTACGATCCTCGCCGCTTTCAATGCTTCCGCGTCCAGGTAACTCATGCCGAAATTCAAAGTTCCGGCTATTCCCAGCATACCGAAAAAATAGTTCCCGTCAAAAGCCAAAGTGAAACTGGAGCCGGCAAAACCATCTGTGCCGGGATCTCCCCTTTCGGCAAACTCTCCGTAAGGAAAGGAACCTCCCAGTGAAAAAGACATATAACTATCCTGTGCCTTTACAGTGCCAAGGGATACAACAATCAGAAAACCCAGAACTATAATAACATTCCGCTTCATATTTTTTATTTTATTGTATATGCACAACATTCTGATCAACAGAACGGATTACCAGCAAATGCCGTTCACCAAACGGAGGATTGAACTTGCTGGTAAATATTAAAGACCACGCCATAGTCTGAGAGAATCTTTATCTACTACAATGTTAAAAGGGTCCAAAGCCCCCCGGCTGCATCGATCAAACCAAATGTTATGAGCATAGGCTGAGCTTTCTTAGTAACAACAAGCAGGATAAAACTAACAAGTACTGCAAATCTTCCAACCACGGTTGCCCAAAAGAAAGCTGTTAGTTCATTTTGAGCAGCAACAATGTAATAAAAGCCTAATATCGCTACAACAATGCCCAATATTCTTATCCAAGGCTCATTTGTTTTAGGATATTTAAGCAGTGGTAAAACTTTGTTTGCGATAACTAAAAAACCAGTTCCCACAAGAACTGCATAGATACCAAATACAAAAATACTAATAGCTGACGGACTCATATTTGCCTCCTTTTTTATTAAAAAAATCATAGCGTGGTTTTCAAAGAACAACCATTAAAGGTAATAATAAATAATCAGGATAAACCATCCACTTTTAGCCTTATTTAGAATTTCTTCGTCTGTATACTCCCTTCAATAACACATACTGTACAAAAAATTATTGCATTTACCGGGGACACCGTAGTGTGCAGCCTGAACTTTTCCTGTTCAAGCGGTCAGCAAAGTTTATAAATGATAATTATTTTAACTCCCGGAGTACAATTATCAGGCAGAAATTCATAATTTTATCCCCGGAAGGTTGTTCATATCTTTATATTTAATAACATCTTTAACATTCTCAGGAAATGAAAATCGGTATAGTGGGTAGCGGACTTGTCGGATCAACCATTGCGTATGCGGTATTGTTCCGTAAAGCGGCATCTGAGATTATTATGATCGATGTAAATGAGCAGAGAGCCAGGGCAGAAGCCATGGATATTGCCCATGCCGTTCCGTTTTCCCATCCTGCCATTGTCCGGCAGGGTGGTTTTTCCGACTTGAAAGAATGTGTGATTGTTGTAGTCGCTGCCGGTGTGAACCAGAAACCGGGAGAAACGCGCATACAACTTCTGGGACGCAACGGGGCTATTTTTGAAAAGATCATCCCCGAGATACTTTTTTACGCCCCGGAGGCTACTTTGCTGGTAGCTACCAATCCGGTGGATATCATGACACATATCGCCGGAATTTTTGTCAAAAAGTCAGGGAAACCCGTTCACCAGGTTGTCGGCACCGGGACCACACTTGATACGGCAAGATTCCGGTCGTTGCTTGGAACCTTGTGTCATGTCGACCCGCAACATGTACATGGCTATGTGATCGGCGAACATGGCGACTCTGAAGTCCTCACCTGGTCAGTTGTTGATGTTGGCGGGTTCCAGCTCGAAGCCTTTCTGAAAAGAAGGGATATTCCTTTTGATGAAAAAGTGAAGAATGATATCGACGGACAGGTACGGAATGCAGCTTATACGATTATTGAAGGCAAAGGGGCTACCTATTACGGTATTGGTGCTGCCGCTGCTCATATTGTCAATGCTTTCACACATAATTCAAGGGCTATCCTGACAGTATGTTCATATTTGGAAAATGTCAGGGGTATCACGGACGTTACACTTTCTTTACCCCACTTGCTGCAGGGGTCAAAAGTTGTTGACATACTCCCCCTTAACCTGTCCTCCCGGGAGGAGGAAGCACTCCGGACCAGCGCCGGGAAATTAAGAAGTATACTTGATGAGTATCAGGCTCTTTAGGGATCAATCCTTTGAGAAAGAACTTTTACTGAGCGATATTCTCCTTAAATGTACAGCCGGAGTGCGGTTCTTTAAAGCCCTGTACGCAAACGTATTTGCGCTAACCCAATCTCACTCTCTTTAAAAATAAAATGGGCCTGCCGGTAGAAATGCTCCCTTTCGTTAAGCATTACCTGAATATATTCGGCCAGTTCTACCGGTTTCTTTCCGCTTAACAAAGGCCTTTTGTGCGTTTCATCATTGAGATGAAACAGCAGGGTCTTTACGCTGTAACAAAGGTAAATGGTTGTACCGCAGTCATTCATCAGCGCCATGTTGTTGAAATAACAAGGCGTTCCGCCTCCGGTGGCCACAACAACTTTTTGCCGGGTAAGCGTATCTGTCAGTGTCTTCTGTTCCAATACCCGGAATGCTGTTTCCCCATCATCTCTGAAAATGTCAGTTACCGGCTTTCCTGCCTTCTCTGCGATAAGCTCATCCAGGTCAACAAATCCATAACCGATAGTCCGGGCAAGTTCCTTTCCCAGGGTGGTTTTTCCGGACCCCATAAAACCGATCAGGTATATTCTCGAAATATCAGGCATGGCTAAAGTGGAAGTGACATCTGTGCCGGATCATCCTTATCGCCGGCCGGCCGCTCATCCTTGTCTTCAGAAACGGGTTTTCCTTCCGGTTTTTGCAGTTCCTCTGCCGGCTTTTTATTCTCAGGTTCAGGTTCCGCATCTTCTTCAGGTTTTAAGGGATCCAGCTCTTCAATCCGGTTAACCTGATAATTGGTAAGACGTTTCCCACGTGCCCGGAAACTCTTTACTCCGATAAATTCAGCTACTTCAATAATCTCCGGTTCACGTGATTTGTTCTTACCGCCAAACTGTATCTCAAGCCGCGGATAATCCACTTTGGTCAGGCGTACCAGCCGGGAACCGGGATGTTCACTAATAAAAGACTGTAGCTTTTCGGTGGGTTCAAAAACAAACCGCTTTACATAATAATATTGTTTATCGCCGTCAAAGTATACGGCTGAATAAACCACCTTTTCCGAAAACTTTTCAACCAACTGCACATCTTCTTCGAAATGGTTCGTGAGGTCAAAACTGGTTGTCCGGAAGGTTCCGTTTTTACGTACTACCAGGATATGATCATCCCCGCTGAATTCACCCAGATATTTTCCCCTGCCGTCTGCATTCAGTCTGAACACATCTTCATCAAACCATATTTTACGGCCACCCAGGGTAGAAACGCCTTTTTCCTTCAGGGATATTTTCTGCACCGGATATTTGGTCAGCGTATTGCCTCTTGAGTGCCTGCCTTTGACCGCCAGAGTGCTGAAATCGAACTCGAAAGAATGATTTTTCAGGCGTGGCCTGGGTTTGAGCGCAACCTTTACTATTTCAGCCTCACCATTAGGATTGGCACTAAAGTAGATAATCTTTGTTCGCGGCGTATCCATCGTAAAATTATATTCTTTATCACGTGTTACGCCCGGAATAGCGGCACGTTTAACCATATATTTCCCGCTACGTCCATCACGGTAAATAACATTATAAATGGTACGGGTATCATTCTTTTTAAAGATCCCCACATGAATGATATTTTTCCCTATAAATACCTTATCCGAAACCCTGGTAACCAGATAACGCCCATCTTCCAGGAAAACGATCATATCGTCTATATCCGAGCAGTCACAGACAAATTCGTCTTTTTTCAGAGAGGTCCCGGCAAATCCTTCCTTTCGGTTTACATATAATTTTGCATTTGCCACAGCCACCTTGACAGCTTCAATGTTTTCAAAACTTCGTATTTCTGTTTTGCGCGGATAATCCTTACCGTATTTCTTTTTGACCTGCCGGTAATAATTTATGGTATACGGTACAATATTGGCCAGGTGGTTTTTTACCTCCTCCAGCTCGTTTTCTATATCTTTGATCACCTCCTCTGCCTTTTTTACATCATACTTTGAAATACGTTTGATCTTTATTTCCGTAAGATGAATGATATCGTCACGGGTGATCTCCCGGTAGAAGAACTTCTTAAATGGATCAAGACCTTTATCTATGGTGTCGATAACCGATTCCCAGGTTTCACATTCTTCAATATCACGGTATATGCGGTTCTCAATAAATATCTTCTCCAGTGAAGAAAGGTGCCATGCCTCCTCCAGTTCATTTTTCCTGATCTCCAGTTCACGGGTTAACAGGTATTTTGTCTGTTCGGTGGCATAACGCAAAATATCCGAAACCCCGAGAAATTCGGGTTTATTGTCCCGGATTACACAGGAATTCGGTGAAATACTTAATTCACAATCGGTAAAGGCATAAAGTGCATCAATGGTTTTATCCGAACTGACCCCCGGTGCCAGGTGGATGACTATTTCGACTTCTCCGGCCGTATTGTCATCAATCCTTTTGATCCTGATCTTTCCCTTATCATTTGCTTTTATAATCGTTTCAATGAGTGAAGTGGTGGTTTTTCCATAGGGAATTTCTTTGATCACCAGGGTTTTCTTATCGAGTTTATTGATACGGGCCCTGATTTTTACCTGGCCGCCACGCAATCCTTCACCGTAACGTGAAAAATCAGCCATCCCTCCCGTAGGAAAGTCAGGGAGCAACTCAAAAGGTTTTCCCTGAAGATAGAGAATGGAGGCATCAATCAACTCGTTAAAATTGTGGGGTAATATCTTTGATGCAAGTCCGACCGCAATCCCTTCCCCACCCAGGGCAAGCAAAAGCGGAAATTTAACCGGCAATGCCTTCGGTTCCTTGTTGCGACCATCGTAAGAAAGTTTCCAGTCGGTAGTTTTGTTGTTAAAAACCACCTCAAGGGCAAATTTGGAAAGACGCGCTTCGATATACCTTGCGGCAGCAGCGCTGTCGCCGGTAAGTATGTTTCCCCAGTTCCCCTGTGTATCTATAAGGAGGCCTTTTTGTCCCAGCTGAACCAGCGCATCCCCGATAGATGCATCGCCATGGGGATGATACTGCATGGTATGGCCGATGATATTGGCTACTTTATTGTAACGGCCGTCATCCAGTTGCTTCATGGCATGGAGTATCCTGCGCTGAACCGGTTTTAACCCATCCTGCACATTGGGAACTGCCCGCTCGAGAATAACATACGAAGCATAATCCAGGAACCAATCCTTATACATCCCCGAAAGGTGTGCGACCTTAAGCAGGTCTTTGACATCCCCGGGGTCAAACCCGTTACCATTTTCCGGTAAAGCTGCCGACGGCTGCTTCTCCTCTTCTGCCGGATGTTTTCCTTGCTCCTCCGCCATGAAAACTTAAATATTTATGATACGGTAACCACATCATCCTCAACACGCAGGTTGTGGATGATAAATTCCTGTCTGTCGGGGGTGTTTTTACCCATGTAAAATTCCAGAAAGTCCTTTATCGACTCGTCCATACGCATTCTGACAGGTTCGAGTCGTATATTTTTCCCGATAAAATGTTTAAATTCATCCGGAGAAATTTCACCCAGTCCTTTAAAACGGGTAATTTCGGGTTTTGGACCCAGTTTGGCAATGGCTTTTTCCCGTTCCTGATCAGAATAACAATACCGTGTTTCCTTTTTATTGCGCACCCTGAATAAAGGTGTCTGCAGGATATACAAATGTCCCTGCTTAACCAGATCGGGAAAAAACTGTAAAAAGAAAGTCATCAGCAACATCCGGATATGCATCCCGTCAACATCAGCATCGGTAGCAATCACCACATTATTGTAACGCAGGTTTTCCAATCCATCTTCGATATTCAACGCTGCCTGCAAAAGGTTGAATTCTTCATTCTCGTACACTACTTTCTTGGTAAGGCCATATGTATTGAGGGGTTTCCCTTTCAGACTGAAAACAGCCTGTGTTTCGACATCCCGCGACTTGGTTATGGAGCCGCTGGCCGAATCTCCCTCGGTGATAAAAATAGTGGTGTTGAGCCGGCGGTCATCGGATGAGTTGTAATGTATCCGGCAATCCCTTAGTTTCTTATTATGCAGGCTGGCCTTTTTTGCCCGTTCCCGTGCAATTTTCTTGATGGATGAAATGGCTTTCCGCTCCTTTTCCGAATCAAGGATCTTTTTCAGGAGAATTTCGGCAGTTTCAGGATTCTTGTGCAGGTAATCATCCACTTCTTTCCGGATAAACTCCATGATATAAAACCGGACACTTGGTCCTCCCGGCTCCATATCCTTGCTTCCGAGCTTGGTTTTTGTCTGTGATTCAAAAACCGGTTCTTCCACCTTGATACTCATGACTGCAATGATGGAAGTACGAATATCCGAAGCATCGAATTCTTTTTTATAAAAATCACGCACCGTCCGTACCAGCGCTTCACGCAGGGCCAGTAAATGTGTCCCCCCCTGGGTAGTATGCTGTCCGTTTACGAAAGTATAATATTCTTCACCATACTGTGTCCCGTGCGTAAAGGCAAGTTCAATATCCCCGTTTTTCAAATGTATCGGCGAATACAATGCCGGCTGGTTCATATTGGCATTAAGCAGGTCCAGCAGCCCGTCGCGTGAATAAAGCTTTTGTCCGTTGAATTCAATGGTTAAGCCGGCATTCAGATAGACATAATTCCAGAGCATGGTTTCCACATACTCCGAAACATAGTGATAATCCCCAAACATCTCCCCGTCGGGGACAAAGGTAACCCGGGTACCGTTTTTTTCTTCCGGTGCCGCTCCCTGCTCTTCCTTGTCCAGTTCGCCGCGGAGAAAACGTGCCATACGCATTTCCCCCTCCCGGTATGTCCGGATCGTAAATGTCGAAGTCAGGGCATTTACGGCTTTTATTCCTACTCCGTTCAGACCGACAGATTTTTTAAATACTTTGGAATCGTATTTTGCGCCTGTATTCATTTTCGAAGCAACTTCAATCAGTTTGCCCAGGGGGATGCCCCTTCCATAATCCCTTACCGAGACCACCTTATCCTTGATCGTAACGGTAATCTTCTTCCCGAAACCCATCATGTACTCGTCCACCGCATTATCCATCACTTCTTTCAGCAGGACATATATTCCATCATCCTGTGATGAACCATCACCCAGTTTCCCGATATACATGCCGGGACGCTTGCGGATATGTTCCCGCCAGTCGAGGGTTTTGATCGTATCTTCCGAATAATTTGCTGTCATATGTTCTTTTCCGGTTTTCGCTTCTGATTGGCGCAAAGATACGGAATTATAAGTCGTCAGACACTAACGATTTATTAACAATCCATGTAAATTTTCAACGATTTCATCTTAAGAGACACAATAAATAAAATGCTACGTGCTCCATTTACAATATCTGTGATTCCCTTAATTCTTAAACTTCACAAGAGTTTTTATTTTAACAGGATATTACATAATTATGTATTATAATATGTAATTTATTTTATATTTTATTATATATTATAATATGTAATTTATTTTATATGGCAACGTTTTAATAATCCTGAAAAAAGGAAAAAAATTTTATCCGTCAGAACACGGATTATATCCTGTTGATGATCCCCATTTGTTTCATAAGGAAGGTGGCATTCATATTTTGTGTCATCCCCCGGCGCAGCAGGTAATCAAAACGCAGGGTTTCTTCTTCCTGGAAGGCTTCGAAACATATATTTACCACATTTCCGGGGAGCTCTTTTTCCAGGCTTCCCAGCGGAAGGTCATGTGTCGCAATGACTCCGGCCCCTCCCAGTGAGATCATTTTCCTTATCACAGCCTTGGATCCGGAGGTCTTATCCTTTGAGTTGGTCCCTTTCAGGATCTCATCCAGCAACACCACAACCGGCTTTTTCCGGAAAGTTCCTTTACGGCTTCCTGTGTCAACAGGATATCTTTTTTATCAGTCCCTGTTGATTTCAGTATGCCGGCTAAACGCTTTTTCCCTGACAAGGTAATTGTCCTGTTGAGAAAACGGAACAAAGATCCCACACCGAAAATATCCAGATCGTTAACATACGGATGCCGGGGGTCGGCATATTCCGGACCGTTTTCAAAATGTGAGAAATCCCCGTTCAGTGATTTAATTTCTCCCTCATTCAGCCATATGATTTCGCGTTCTGTTTTTCGGTGCAGGATCAACGCCTGGTGATAACGGATCAGGAACAGGAAAATAATAAAAAGCACGCCTGATATTCCCCAAAGAATTTCTGAATCTTTACGTGTGGCAATCCAGGCAACAAAAAGGAAAAAAATAAAGACAGCAAGCCGTGCAAAGACAACCCCGTCAATCCGATGCGAGAGCAGTTTTACTCTTCCTGATGCTTCTGCACCCAATCTTTGAAATCTCTTTATTTTTTCAGCTTTATCTTTTGCCCGTTGCGATGCAAAACCGTCCATACTGTTTTCTTTTAAATCAGGCACCGGGCCTGTATTTCAAATGAGGTGACGGCATCCGGATCATAGGTTCTCGAAATATCGAACACCCAAATCCAATGATCTTTCAACCGGGTCTCGGGCAGGGGAATGTGAACCAGTTGTTTAGTCATCTCCCGGCTTTTCCTGTATATTTTCACCTCATAGGTATCTGTAATCAGGCAGGACTCATGTTGCTGCAGGAAAGCCAGATGTTGCTGCTGTATCTGTTTCCGGAATGCAAGAACCTCTTCCTCATTAGCCGTGATATATCCTGTCCAGTAGTCCATAAGAATGATATCCATCTGACTGAGATACAAGGAGATGACAAAACCGGGATCGAAGTCAGGTTTGTATCCTGCCGAATTCATTTCTGCGAGCACAGGTTTTTTCTTCTGCCTGTTTCTGACAGCCTCGTACATCCGGAGCGCCACTCCGCCGGTAATATCGGCTTCAATCAGTTGAATATCAGGATACTTTTCTGCTTTTTTCCTGATTTCGGGGGGATGATAAATATCTACAAACCTCAGCGGGGAAAATCTTGCTGCCAGTTCTGTCACGGGGATATCAAGCCACCATCCGCTGCCCAGAACCGTAGCACCTCCTGCCCGGCTTTTCTCCATGCAGCGAAGGATAAAACTTCGTGATTTTTCCAGATGTTCTTTCCAGTTTTCGCTTTCATTCAGATATCGCCGGGCAATTCCACGCCGGTCACGGATAAATCCCATCCGTCGAAGTACCTGTTTCGGTATACGATTCATAGCTTCGGATTTCTGAGACGGTTAAGCTCTGCAGACATAATACGGTAGGTTTCTTCCTTTAACTCGGTGGCACCAAGCCGGTTTACAACATTTACCGGAATCTCATCCAGAACCTTTACCGTCATGTTATGCCGGCCCCGGATCACAAATCCGTGCTTGGGCAACGCATTTCCGGTACCATCCAATACTATAGGCAACAGCGGGGTATTTGTTTCTTTGGCCAGACGGAAAGCTCCCTCCTTGAAGTTTCGCATCTCGGTGGTTTCCGAGCGTGTCCCTTCCGGGAAGATCATCAATGACGATCCCTGTTCCAATGTCTTCTTCCCGTCTCTCATCATGTGCAGGATCCCCGACCGTTTTCCCCTTTTCAACCGGATATACCGGTTCATGATCATTACCCATCCGATAACGGGAACCTTAAAATTTTCGTCCTTGCTTACCCATTTAAAATGGGCAAACAATCGACAAAGGACCAGAATATCAAGCATCGATTGATGATTGGATACCATGATATAGACTTTGCCCTTCTGTATTTTTTCGCGGTTCATCAAATTCACGCTCCAGAAAGGTGCCAGCCAGGTATATAACGAACCCCAGATGCTTGTAAAGAAATGGAATACGACCCGCCGTTTGTCAAAAGGGACCGAAACAATCCATACCAGGATTGCCAATGGGAAAATTATTATCAGCGAAACCACGACAAACAACCACACAAGAACTGACTGGATCCAGGCTTTCATCATTTTTGAGCTGTTTCGGGAAACATCAGGCTCAGCCATTCATCAGCAATTCCGACGAAAGCCAATTCTCCGGTATTATTACGAAGGATGCGGGCTACATCTTGTTTCCTGTATGGTACACCTTTCATCATACTGCAAAGGTAAGAGAAATCCTTAACACCTTTTCCGTCCAGGGTAACCTCGGTCATTATCCCCTTATGTACAGCTACCTTAATATGGCAGGGTCTGTTTTGAAGCGATCCTTTATTCCCGAACACAAAATCAGGAGAGTATCCGAAATTCCAGTCCCAGGTTCTGTACTTCTCATCAGCAAGTTTTCCGATATCTTTCCGGGGGATTCCGGTTTCCGGTACTTCGGAAAATTCACCGAAAAAATACTTGCAAAAACGCATCAGGTCCTTTCTGAACCCGGTCATCGTCATTTTTATGTTCAGGTAGTCGGAGATATTTGTAACACGGCTTCCGGCAGATTCCACCGCCTTATCGGTAAAGGTTCCCGGCGCGGGTTTAATGGCTTCTTCCAGCGTATCGAGACGGGAAGAAAACAAAAGGGTTCCATGATGCAGTACACGCTGTTTAAAGATATGCTCGGCATTACCGGATATTTTCAGTCCCCGGATCCGAAGGTTATGTCGTTTATCCGTCTCCACATCCACCCCCAGGGAACGGATGTAACCGGCCACCGGTTCGATATATTTTCCAAAATCCACCATTTTCCCTGCCTTGCCATTCAGAATGAAACTGAAGTTGAGATTTCCTTCATCGTGATAAACGGTACCGCCGCCGGTAAGGCGCCGGATCACAGGAATCCCAAAACGTTCGATGAACGGAAGGTTAACTTCACGAAAAGCATTCTGGTGTTTTCCAACAATGATCGCAGGTTTATTTACATATAAAAGCATATACGTTTTGTTATCCCTGCGAAGCAAAAATTCTTCAAGCGCAAGGTTAAGGGCAGGATCGGTATATGGACTGTCAATAAAATTCATGATACCGGATCCTTTTGTACGGATGCTGATTTTCCCCCAAGCTTTGGAAATCTCCCGGTAAGAGCCCTGTCCGTAATTTCCCAGAGATACCACACCACATAACCTGTTGCAACCCCTACCAGGCTTCCGGTAATCACATCCCCGGGATAATGTACCCCCAGGTAAATACGGCTGTATCCCGAAAGCAATGCCCACAATACAATAAATAACGTATAGGTACGGTTGCGAATCAACAGGGAGGAAAAAACCGCAACGGCAAATGTGTTGGCAGCATGACTGGAAACAAACCCGTACATACCCCCACAATGATTTCTGACCAGATGTATTACGGATTGTATGGATGCATTGTGGCAGGGACGCAGGCGGTGAAACACCTCTTTGAAAGCATGTACCGAAACCTGGTCGCTGGTTGTTACGAGAAGGATAATAAACAGGAAAAGTATCCAGAACCGGCGACGATAGATCAGGTAAAGCCATCCAAAGATAAAAAGATACAGGGGCAGCCAGGTAAGTTTTGCACTGATATACCACATTACCTGGTCGAAAAAGGGTGTATGCAGTCCGTTCAAAAACAGGAAAAGCCTTGTATCAAGAGATTCCAGGTAAGAGATCATTGGTTTGTGTTGTTCAGTAGCTGCCAGATCCGGTCTTTGAGCTGAGGGATTCCGGTACCGGTTACGGAAGAGATAAACAAGTGGTCAATACCTGTCAGATCGGCCCGGATTTCCCGGATCAGTTCCTCATCCAGCATATCCGCCTTGGATACGGCCAGTAATCTTTGTTTATCCAGTAACTCGGGATTAAACTGTTCCAGTTCATGCAACAGGGTATGATATTCCCGGCGGATATCCTTACTGTCTGCAGGCACCAGAAAGAGCAGGAGTGCATTTCGTTCGATATGCCGCAGAAAACGCAGGCCCATACCTTTTCCCTGGTGTGCATTCTCAATGATCCCCGGAATATCGGCCATCACAAATGAGCGGTCGTCACGGTACGAAACAATTCCAAGGCTGGGCACAAGGGTGGTAAAGGGATAATCAGCAATTTTTGGTGTGGCAGCCGAAACCGTGGACAACAATGTTGATTTTCCCGCATTCGGAAAACCTACCAGCCCGACATCGGCCAGTAATTTCAATTCCAGGACAAACCATCCCTCACGTGCCTCCTCACCGGGTTGGGCAAAACGTGGTGTTTGTCTCACTGCGGTTTTAAAGTGGTTATTCCCCAGGCCACCGCGGCCACCGGCAATCAGCACTTTTTTTTCACCATGACCGGTAATTTCAAAAAGGATTTCACCGGTTTCAGCATCTTTGGCTACCGTGCCTAAAGGGACATCAAGGATCAAATCCTTGCCGTTGCTTCCGGTTTTCAGGGCTGCCGCACCGGGTTGTCCGTCCCCGGCCTTCACATGTTTCCGGTATTTGAGATGTAATAATGTCCACAATTGCCGGTTTCCTTTCAGGTAGATATGGCCGCCACGGCCACCGTCACCTCCGTCCGGCCCACCTTTGGGGTTAAACCTGTCGCGGTGCAGATGTGCCGAACCGGCACCTCCCCGTCCAGAACGGCAATAGATCTTCACATAATCTATGAAGTTGCTTCCCGGCATAACAAAAAAGATATTATTGCTGCGAGATCACAGCAGCGATCCGGTTATGAACCTCTTCGACGGTGCCGATACCGTTGATAGGATGGTACTTCCCGAACTGTGAATAATAATCAATTACAGGGGCTGTCTGCTCTTTGTAAACCCTGATTCTGTTTTCAATAACTTCCCGGGTATCATCTGCTCTGCTTTCCAGCTTAGCCCGGTTCAGCAAACGCCTGACCAGCTCCTTCTCCTCTACGTCCAGTACGATCAGATCATGGATTTCCGTCCCTTTTTCCAAAAGCATTTTTCGAAGGAATTTAGCTTGTTGGGTTGTACGGGGAAAACCGTCAAAGATAAATCCGCCGGCATCCGGATGTTTGTCCATGACACAAACCAGCATTTCAGTCACATCCTCATCAGGAACCAGTTCCCCTTTTTCCACATATCCTCTGGCCTTCTTACCGAGAGGTGTTCCGGCACTCATTTCGCTGCGTAATACATCACCGGTTGAAAGATGATAAAGATGATACCGGTCGGCAAGTATTTTGGCCTGGGTTCCTTTCCCGGCACCCGGCGGACCAAACAGAACAATATTAAGCATAACTGATCATTTAGTTGTGGTTAGAGCACGTAAAGATCTTCCAGGTTCCTTCCATATCCGTTATAATCAAGTCCATAACCGACAATAAATTCATCCGGAACCTCTATTCCGACATAATCCAAAGGGATTTCATAACGATAAGTCCCGGGTTTGAAGAAAAGTGTAGCAATTTTGATATCTGCCGGTTCGTATCCTTTCAATTGCTTTACAATATGATCCAGTGTCACACCGGTATCGACGATATCTTCGATGACAACAACGGTAAGTCCTTTCAGGTTTTCTCCCAGGCCGACCAGTCGTTTAACTTTTCCAGAGGTTGTCGTTCCTTCATAGGAAGCCAGTTTTAAAAACGTTATTCTGGAAGGGATCTCCAGCTTACGGTACAGGTCGGCAGCAAACATAAAAGCGCCGTTCAGGATCGCGATAAAGATAATATCCCTGCCTTTCAGTTCTTCATTCATCCGGCCTGCCATTTCGGTGACCGCCTTTTGAATATCAGCAGCGGGAATAAAAAGTTTAAATTGTTTATCTAAAATCTGTATCTTGGACATAAAAACTTTTCGTATCTTGGATTCACCTGCGAAAATACCAATTCTTAACAGAAATCAGTAAAAAACCATTAAAAACCATTGAACGCATGACAAAAGCCAGGGTAAGTATAATCATGGGCAGCACCTCTGATCTTCCGGTGATGGAAGAGGCGGCCATAATCCTCAATGAATTTGAGGTACCTTTTGAGATGAATGCATTGTCAGCTCATCGAACACCTGCCGAGGTGGAAACATTTGCATCATCGGCACGCGGTAACGGCCTGGAAGTCATTATTGCGGGGGCAGGCATGGCTGCACACCTGCCGGGAGTTATCGCCGCTCAAACGGAGATCCCGGTGATCGGGGTCCCCATAAAAGCCAGCCTCAACGGCTGGGATGCCATGCTTTCCATTTTGCAGATGCCTCCCGGTATTCCGGTGGCTACGGTAGGGATCAACGCTGCACGTAATGCCGGACTTCTTGCCATTCAGATGCTTGCATTACATGATCCTGCGTTAATGGAAAAATTCGCCCGTTTCAAAGAAAAACTAAAGGAAAAAGTCGTTCAGGCCAACCGGGATCTTTCAGAAGTTAAGTATCCTTTTAAAACCAATTGACAAGCCAATCCGCTACTTTCCATGATACGCAAAATCATATACATCACCTGCTTCATTCTGATAACGGGGACGCCTGGTTTTAGCGGCCCGGATAATTACCTGCTTGGAGCAAGGTTTGCCGCCATGGGGAATGCCTCGGTAATGATTCCCGATCTGTGGTCGTTGTCGCATAACCAGGCAGGCCTTGGCTGGGTACGTAGCACATCAGCAGGGTTCCATTTTGAAAACAAATTCGTAATTCCCCAATATTCACTCAGCGCTGCCGGAATAGCTATCCCGGTAAAGCCCGGCACACTGGGAGTTATGATTTATTATTTCGGATATTCCAAATATCACGAATCCCGTTTTTCCCTTGCTTTCGGACGTGCCTTTACCGACCGGTTCGCCGCAGGGGTACAAATAAATTATATGTCAACATATATTGCAGACAGTTATGGTAGTTATGGGGCTATTGTTGCTGAAGGAGGCATGATCATTTCTCCGTTGAAAAACCTTTTTATCGGGGCTCATATTTTCAATCCCACACAGGCGCATCTTCCCAATCCCGAGCAGGATGTGATTCCGACCATCTTCCGGGTAGGAATGGGTTATCAGTTGATGGATAAGATATTTATATCCGTAGAATCCGAAACCAGCAATCAAAACAAACCTGTTTTCAAAACCGGACTGGAAGTGAATACGGTAAACAACCTTTTTCTGAGGGCCGGATATTCTACCGAACCTAACAAACCGTCGTTCGGACTGGGTTATCTTTTCATGGGATTGCGGGGAGATATTGCTTTTACATTGCATCCCCAACTGGGATTTACCCCATTCTTTTCGCTAATGTACTCTTTCTGAAGAGACCATATATTTTCTGATCATGTCCATGCGACTGTCAGCACGGTTGGCTTCCTGCCTGCGGACAGGAATCTGTATTGCAGGCCTTGCTGTTCCTGTTTGCCATAGCACGGTAGTGGCACAGCAACCTGTCGTGGAAGAAATTGTCGAAGAACTTGCCCGGGATAACGGGGAGGAAAACGACTTTTCCGACCTCCGGGAACACCTGGATTACCTTCTGGAAAATCCGGTAAACATTAATGCTGCCAGCCGGGACGAACTGGCGGACCTGCTTCTGCTCAATGATTTTCAAATCAGCAGTCTTCTCGATTATCGTCGCCAAACCGGCCCCATACTCAGCCTGAATGAACTGGTACTCGTATATGGTTTTGATCATGAAACCGTAAAACGAATCGAACCGTTTATTACACTCGGTAACAGGTTCCGGGTTTCAAAACAAACCTACCGGTCCAAACAGGAACTGGTCCTGCGCACAAACCGCAGGATAGAGAAAGCCAACGGATATATCGTGAACAATGACACCACTTTCAATGTCCTGCCTGCCTACCCCGGGGGTCGCAACAGTTATTATGTCCGTTATACAGGGGCCATTGGCCGCCACATGAATGCCGGTATGATCGCACAGCAGGACCCGGGGGAATCTTTTACCTTTCAGCACAGACAGGCCGGATTTGATTACCTGTCAGCGTACCTGCAATACAAGAATGAAAAGGCTGTAGTTCGTAAAGTGATTGCAGGAAGTTACCACCTGCAGTTAGGGCAGGGACTGGTGGCCTGGTCAGGGTTCTCAATGAACAAAACATCACAGGTACTGGCGATCAGGAAGAATGCTTCGGGCATCCGGCCATACCGGTCGGGAGATGAGAACGGCGCATTCCGGGGAGTCGCCATGATGATCCGGTTAAGAAATCTTTCACTGACCCCTTTCTATTCAAACCGGATGAGAGATGCCCGGCTGGATACAGATTCTGCAGAAAACAATATTCCCGGCAGTATCATCTCCTTACCCAATACCGGCCTTCATCGCACGCCGGCCGAACAAGCCACAAGACATTCCGTCAGGGAAACAAACACCGGGATCCATGCCGGCTGGTCGTCAGGAAAACTGCACGCCGGATTTTCCCTGATGGTTACCCGTTTTAATTTGCCATTTTGCACGGACAAGAAGCCCTATCAGATCTATGATTACAACGAAAAAGAAAATTTAAATGCCGGGATGGATTACACATTCCGGAGCAAAAACCTGGTAACCTTTGGTGAAGCTGCCGTCAGCAGAAACGGCAGGATGGCAGGCGTACAGGGGATACAGTGGTATTACTCACCGCTGGTATCCTTTAGTGTACTCATACGCCACTACGAGCCGGATTACCACGCACTCCGGGCAAACGGATTTTCCGAATCGGGCAGGACACGGAACGAAACAGGCCTGTATACCGGGATTTATTTAAAACCTTTGCCCTATTTCACTTTATCCGGATATGTTGATTATTTCAAATTTCCATGGCTTACCTTTCGCACTGATGCCCCCTCGTACGGTACCGGCCTGCTCTTTTCCGCTGTTTATACTCCCGGTGATCATTTCTCACTGAACCTTCGATATACACAAAAAAATAAGGAGAAAAGTTATCTTCCGGAAAATGCACAAATGGAAACGCCGGCCATGCAGAAAACCCGGCATCTCAGGATTCAGGTTACCAACCGCATATTTCCGGCCTTATCCCTGGGTACCCGTCTTGACTTCACCCGTTTCCGTTTCCCGGGAGCTCCTTCAGACGGTTTTCTGGTCTATCAGCAAATCCATTACACCCCTACTACGATCCCGCTGAGGGTTGATTTCCGGTATACCCTTTTCGGGGTTTCCGGTTATGATGCCCGGATATACACTTATGAAAATGATTTATTGTACGGCTTTTCAACGCCGGTATTCTCCGGTGAAGGGGTAAGGACGTTCCTGTTGATCCGGTATGCGCCTTTTCACAATACGGATATTGGGTTTAAAATCAGCCGGATGATGTATAATGACCGGGAAACCGTCAGCCAGGGGAATGACCTTATTCCGGTACCGCATGCCACGGATGTGAAAATGCAGGTGCGGATCACTTTTTAGTGCTGACAAGCCTGCTTCATACTACATGGAGATATTTCCTGAAAACTTTTGGGAATGTGGCTATTAATGAATACATTGCATACATTCCGGTTAAGGACAACACTGTTCACAGCATTTATATTTCAGGAACAGGCGAAACCTTTAACCGGGTAACTTACTTTATTATGCAAACTTTTATTTCAAATAAAGCGAGTTAGTCCAACTCGTTTTTATTCCTCATTCCTTTCCTGTTTTTCTGCTTTTTTCTCATTATATTACATTCTTTCCATCCATTCTGCTAAATTTGTATAGGAACGATGAATAAAACGCTATTACGTTGTGCAGCATAGTAAAAAGACCGCGTTCCATATTAAAAGCCCTTTTTTAACTCTCGAATTATTTGTATTTTGCAAAAAAACGGGATAGCATTATGAGAACAAATGAGTTAATACGAGAAATAAGAAAGTTGCCTCTTTCGAAAAGAATATATGTTATTGAAAAAGCCATTCATTCAATAAGAGAACAAGAAGAAAAAAAACAGTTGAAAAAAGCCGTTGACCTTCTTCTTGATGATTATAAGAATGATAAAGAGCTTATAGAATTTACAAACCTGGATTTTGAAGATTTCTATGAAGCAAAATGAAATATGGCTGATCAATCTTGACCCTACAATTGGGGCGGAAATTAAAAAGACTCGTCCGGCAATTATAGTAAATGATAATTTGCTTGGAAAACTCCCATTAAAAATAATTGTCCCCTTAACCGACTGGAAAGAAAGGTATGAGATAGCACCCTGGATGGTTAAAATTGAACCGAATTCTAAAAATAGGTTGACAAAAATATCCGCCGCAGATTGTTTTCAAATCCGCTCTCTTTCTCAAAAGAGATTTGTTAAAAAAATTGGGGTAGTTTCTGAAACTAAGATGAATGAAATAAGAAAAGGCCTTTCCAAAGTCTTATCCATTGAACAGGAACAATAACTACGCTGCACAATCGAGTAGGCGGCACCCCGAGTACTCGGGGCCAGTGCACCTCTCACACCACCGTATCCCGCAGAGCGGGACAGGCTGTACGGGTCTCGTATACGGCGGTTCATAGAACATATGAAATTTTACGGTAGTATTCATTGAAGGGTACATACTCCATAAATTTTCAGTGCTTCCGTACATGTGACCGTCTTGCCCTGCTAAGCCCACTGCTATTATTGCAGGAACAAAGGTAAATGTTCTTCGATCTAATCCTGCGGAATCTACATGCTTATCCTTTTGGTGTGCGTAGGGCTTTGCAATGATGTGGTTACTTACCCGAATAAACATGC
>JAADHC010000016.1 GCA_013152085.1 Chlorobiota bacterium | reverse complement strand
GAGAAATCTACAGACAAACGGATATCTCCTGCGAGCTCTTGTGCTTGCAATGGAAATGCGGCAACCAGTAAACAAAGAAAAATAAGATTGGAACAGAACCGCCGGTTTATCATATCCCTGGTCATATCTCTGCGGATTTTTACCTGATGAAGATACGATTTTCCGGAAAAAACCGGAAAGGGGGTACAGGTTTTACTGCTGACAACCATGCCCGCTGAGAAGGTAAGTATCACCCGTCTGTTCCCAGGAAAGATCAAGGATACCGGCCAGAACATCCAGAACCGAATCTAACGGTTCGTTGTCGAACACTGCAGTCACGTGGCACAATGCAGCAGAAGTATCATTGAGCTGCAGGTTTATGTGATAGACATCTTCGAGTGTCTTCAACCCTTCGCTGAGCGGAATATCTTGGAAAACAATGTGCCTGTTTTTCCAGGCCAGGTAGTTTGGATTTGAAACGTGATATTCGACAAGTTTCCCTGTCGTGTTGTTCCAACGTCCTTCCTCACCCGGGGTAAGGATCACCTCACTGTTGTTTTCAGGGTTTGCCATGGATACCCTGCCACGGTCCACGACTACGGAAATACCATCTTCCGGATGTTGTGCATTAATGGTAAAGGCAGTTCCCAGAACAGTAACACGTATCTTATCTGCCTCTACAACAAAAGGCAGCTTTTCGTCAGGTACGACATCGAAATAGACCTCACCCGTAATAGATACCCTGCGACCGTTTTTGTTGAATTTTTTCTTAAAAGTCAGTGTGCTGCCTGCATTCAGGGAAACCGCCGAACCATCGGGCAGGGTATAATCCTGGACACTGTTTCCGGCAGTCAGTTGTATGGAAGTGTTCTCGTGTACCAGGTACCTGGCCATAAATCCGGCGATGATGGCTATCACCAGCACGGCAGCAAGACGGAAAATAAGTGTTCTGGTTTTGTGTGCAGCGTTGAGAACAGTTTTTCCTCTGTCAATTTTATCGAGTCTTTCTTCCAGCTTTTTCCATTCTCCAGCAGTGTCAATTTTTTGGTAAACAGAAGCAGTGCCGGACTTTTCCCACAACTTCCGGTATTGTTCGAAAAGTTCCCTGTGTTGCGGATCCCGGGCCATCCATGCCCGGAGCCGGAGTGTTTCCTCTTCCGAAATCTCACCCGAAAGATAGCAGGTGATCAGGGCGACGGGATCGAAATATGTTTCTTTACCGGACATTATTAGCAGTTTTCATTAATAACACACTTTCGGCTGTGTTTACCCTTACAACAGTTTTCATTTTATGGTAACTAAATAAATAATCAGAAACCAGGCAATTGTAATGAGGTAATCTTTCAACTTCTCACGCAGTGTCTTCAGTGTACGTGACATCAGTGTTTCAACGGTTTTTTGCGAGATGTTCAGCTTGGTGCTTATTTCGCGGTATGTGAGTCCCTCAAAACGATTCAGTTTAAAAACTCTGCGGCTCTGCGGTGCCAATGCCGCGATAGCTTTGGCAATACGCTCCTCCAACTCGATAGTTTCAAGATGGTCTTCAAATTCTCCGCCATCATCAAAATAATTTCCTTCCACATCGGTTTGGGTGTCGGTCTTTCTGCGATTGCGGATCTCATTCAGGCAACGGTGGTGGACCGAAGTGAACAGGTACGATTTCATAGGCTTTGAGGCATCAATTTCAGCCCGTCGCTCCCACAGATTGACAAAGACACCATGGACCACCTCTCGGGCGGTATCTTCATCGAAGACATATTTCCGGGCAAAGGCAACCAGTCCGGGGAAATGGGCATGGAATAATGCTTCAAGCTTCCTTCGGTCCAGCGGAGTGGTATGCTTTTCAATTCCGGGCATCAGACTATCTTCTGCCCAAAAGTAGGATTTTTATGAGAAAAAAGGAACCGGGGTGTCCGGCGTTGTATGGTGTGGGTTACAGCCCGCATGTTCCAAACGGTATGTGCGTACGGGGATACGGATTAATTGATCACTAATGTACATTTTATTGATTGATAATAAAATTATTATTTCCTGGCAGACTTTCCGGATACTTAAGGCATTTCGGATTACAGTACATAAACTACATATTAGGCCTTTGTTTGCAAGCCCGGTCTATTACTTTCGGAAGAATATATTTATTATAAAATCCCATATTGATAAAGTTTGTGTATTAATAAACATAGTTGATTCCTATCGAGAATCCGAGATCGGTATAACTGTCATTGAATGTAATATGCTCAAATGGAATTATATTGAAAATTCTTAATTGAGGTGAAAGGTTAAGTACAAAGTTATTCCCCAGATTAAATTTTTTCCCGAATCCAAAATTAAAGCCTAATCCTGTTTGTTTTTTTATTGTTGTATGTTTTTCTTCAAAATTGTCTATACTTATATTTATTCCTCCTTTAACAAAGAAATTGTTTTTTAGGTTGTAAATTAATTTTAATGGGAAAAAGATGAAAGCAATTGTTTCGATTGATTGATTATTAATAGCAGGATCATATATCGGAACGATTGTAAGTTTATTGTACATATAGCTTAGTCCTATTTCAAGGTCGATATTAGTGGTAAGTTTTAAAAGATATTTGATTCCTAACGAGAAACCGCCAGTGTTTTTATAGTCAGGACCACCTTTTGCACCAATGTTTGAATAAGAAACAGGAACTCCGGTTGCAATTGTACTACAAATTCCAAAAGAGTTCTTTTTTTGTCCAGCAAGTGGCACTCCGTGTAATAATGTGAATATGAAGAATATAAGAATGAAGTGTTTAATCATTTTAATTTAATTATTGTGCGTGTTAAAGCGCGTTATTTTGGTTCATGTATCCATTTCTCAATTTTCTTCAGGGCTCCTTTATTAATTTCATGACCTCCCTCAAATTCAAAAAATGATACATCATAACCGGCATCCTCATATTGCTTCCTTGATTTACGGGCCAGTGCAATATCTATTATTTCATCAGATTCTCCGTGAGCAATAAACACTCTCAGATTGTTTGCCGACCGGACAGCTTTTTCCGACGGCCATACAATTTCGGGCTTTCCCGGATGGTCTACTTCAGGACCGGAAAGGATTATTATTCCCTCCAATAAATCATGGTTATTTATCCCGGTTATTTGGGCAATTATTGAACCTTGAGAAAATCCCATTAAATACACCTTGTTAATATTGTATTTTGCTGTTAATGACCGTATCAGGTTTTCAATGTAAGTTGATGTCAGTTTCAAAGCTCTCTGCATAATAATCAGATCCCCGGTTGGCCAGGCTGCCCAATCATAACCAAGCTTATCTCCCATTAACCATTTATAAGGAGCTTGAGGAGTGGCCATAATAAATTGTGGGTTTTCGAAGTATCTCCGGATGTCCTTAAATGTCTTATAAGATCCACCACCACCGTGCAAACTTATTACCAAAGGAAAGGATTTCTCCGAATCATAATTATCAGGGAACTGAACGTAACAATCAAAAAGCGCCGGACTTTCAAAATAGAGCGAGTCTGATTTTATTGTAGCTAATTTAGTATCCTGACCTCGTACAAAATGAGTAGTACAACAAAATAATGTCAAGGTTCCTAATAAAATTTTTCGTAAATATTTCATTCTACATTTCCTTTTATGGTTTATCTGATGTCTTGAATCCTCTCATAATGCGCTATAACGGCAGTATGTCTAAAAACCATCGCTAGTGATCAATTTTCGATTAAAAATAAGCTTATTTGCTAAATGTCCATAAAATAATTAAAGCACTTAGCAATTTGTACCGTTGCCCTGAAAACTTTTATTATGGCTTTAGGGTTATCTCTGCGGA
>JAADHC010000014.1 GCA_013152085.1 Chlorobiota bacterium | reverse complement strand
TATATATTAATTTATTATAAGACTGACCGGATCATCTATAACCTGCGGATAATTACCCTGCCAGATAACTGTCAATCACTTCAAGTTCATCGGTTGAAAATCCCGTTTTCTCCAGGCATTGCAATGAATCGAGCAGCTGTTCTTTATACCGTGCGCCTACCAATACGGAAGTAATTCTCGGATCCTTTAATACCCAGGACAGTGCCATCTGAGCCAGGCTCTGTCCCCTGTCCTTAGCCATATTGTTCAGTTTACGTAACATCCTGATCAGGTCATCTGTAATGGCTGATTTCCGGAGGAACCCATGGGGTTTGGCCGCTCTGGAATTTTCGGGGATACCGTTGAGGTACTTGTCGGTCAGCAGGCCCTGCGCCAGCGGTGAATAGGTAATACAACCGATACCTTTTTCTTCGAGTACATCCAGCAGTCCTTTTTCCACCCATCTTTCGAGCATGGAATACTTGGGTTGATGAATCAGACAGGGTGTCCCCAGCGACTCAAGAATTTCAGCGGCTTTCCGTGTGGTTTCAGCATCATAATTGGAGATACCCACATACAGGGCTTTTCCCTGGTGAACAGCCGTAGCAAGCGCCCCCATGGTTTCTTCAATCGGTGTGTCGGGGTCAAAACGGTGGGAGTAGAAAATATCCACATATTCCAGTCCCATTCTTTTCAGGCTCTGGTTGAGGCTGGCCAGCAGGTATTTCCGGGAACCCCATTCACCGTAAGGCCCGTCCCACATCAGATACCCCGCTTTAGTGGATATGATCATTTCATCACGATAGGCAGAGAGGTCATTACGGAGGATTTTTCCAAAATTTTCCTCGGCACTTCCGGGAGGCGGACCATAATTATTGGCCAGGTCGAAATGGGTGATTCCGTGATCAAAAGCGGTGAAAAGTACTTCACGTGCCGTGTCATAATGATCTACATGGCCGAAGTTGTGCCATAACCCCAGCGATACGGCAGGTAACAACAAACCGCTGTTTCCGCAGCGGTTATACATCATCTCTTTATATCGGTTCTTGTCAGCTGTATATCTCATTTTCAGGTTGATTTTTTACAAAATTAGCAGAAAATTTTATTTATTCTTTCCGGAATTTGTACATTCAACAACTTCCTGAACGCTTTCCATGTAAGATTTTGTATTTTTAACGGATAAATGAATCTTCCTTCCTTTTTATATGTATTTGAAGCATCGGCCGGAGCCGGAAAAACCTTTGCGCTGGTAACACGGTATCTTTCGATTATATTGTCCCGACAGGCGGGATACCGTTCCGTGCTGGCGGTAACCTTTACCAACAAGGCAACGGCTGAAATAAAAGAACGAATTCTCAGGATTCTGTACGGACTTACGTTACTCGGGAACCCTTCCGGAAGTTCGGATCCGGCAGCGAAACAAGCTGCAGCGTACCTTCCTGATCTTAAAAAAGCCCTGAACGGTTCCGGTGATGAAGTGATCAAACGTGCCCGTGAAGTACTGCGGGATCTTTTGTTTGATTATTCTTTTTTTTCCGTCTATACGATTGATAGCTTCTTTCAGCGTGTAATGCGTGAGTTTGCACGTGAAACGGGACTGCCTTTCGGATATGTGATTGAGTTGGACAACCGGCAGGCTGTAGCTGAGTCGGTTGACCGGATGCTCGAGGAAAGCAGGCCCGGGGAACCGTTATTCCGGTTTTTGGTGGATTTTGTAGACCGGTACAGTGAGGAAGGAAAATGGGATATCCGGACCAAACTGATACGTGAAGGCAGCCAGGTCTTTTCTGAAAATTTTCTTGTTCCGGGCAGTAGCAATCCCCTGGAACTGATCAGTAAATTTCAGCAAGAGCTCTATAAGATCATCAAAAGCTATGAAACCCGCATAAAGGAACTGGGAAAGACCGGGATGGAGATTCTTGAAAAGTACGGGATGGTTCCCGAAGATTTCAGTTACAAAAAAAGCAGTGTACCATCCATGTTTCCGAAAATGATGGAAGGCAATCTGCACCACACTTCTTATTTCATCAGGGCGCTCGATGATCCGGAAAACATTCTGCCAAAATCCGACCGGAATGATACGGAGAAACAACACCTCGTTCATCACGAACTGCTGCCGCTGTTCAGGGAGATAGCGCAATATTATACCACTCATTTTCCGGCGTATGCCGCTGCAACTTCGCTTGTATCGACATTGCACGTGTATGGTGTGCAGATCATGCTCCGGGAGTATATTCACCGGTGGATCAGGGAGGAAAACCGTTTCCTGATTGCCGAGGTGAACCGTTTTCTGAAAGGGATCATCGGGAACAATGAGTTGCCGTTTATTTATGAAAAGATCGGGCAGCATTTTCGTTATTATCTGCTTGACGAGTTCCAGGACACATCGCATTTTCAATATCATAACCTTCGTCCGTTGTTAAAAGACAGCCTTGCCCGGGGGGATGATTTGATGCTGGTGGGAGATATCAAACAGTCGATCTTCAGGTGGCGGAACAGTGACTGGGCCATTATGGTAAAGGAAGTTCCAAAAGATTTTCTGCCGGAACAGATCAAAAGCGTACCGCTTAAAAAAAATTACCGTAGCCGGGAAAATATTGTCCGGTTTAACAATGCCTTTTTCAGAATCGCCCCGGAAGTGCTTATGGAAGCATATATTAACAAAATACGGGAAATGAATAAGCAACGGCCGCTTATGGCAATTGATGATGTCTCGGAATACACGGAATTGATCCGCACTGCATACAGTTTTGACAAACTTCGTCAGGACCTGCCGGATAATAAGGATGTTTCCGGTGGTTATGTATATTTCCGGTTTTTCAGTAAAAAGGATCATGACAACTGGCAGGACGCAGCATCGGCAGCCGTTTGCGAAAAAGTAGATTCCCTGATTCGTGACGGATATGAGCCGGGACAAATTGCACTGCTGGTGCGAAAAAACGAAGAAGGGGCCCGCATGGTCAGGGATCTGATCGCATGGCAGCAGGAACATCCGGACAGCCCGCGTTTTTCTGTTATTTCGGATGAGGCCCTGGATCTGGACCAGTCGGTGGCGGTACGGCTGGTTATTGAATGGTTACAGCTTATGCAACAGCCGGACGATTTGTTGATATTCAGCCGGTTTTATTATACGGTATTGCGTCCGGTCATCCCGGTGGATGCAAAACCAAGACCGCTTACGGATGCTTCTGCTGCCGGAATGACCGGCAGGGAACGATGGAAATATTTTCTTTCCGGATTGGATGAAATTTTTTTTGACCGGCTGGGTGGTTTACCGTTAACCGAAATCATCAGGGAAGTAATCAGATATTTCGGCCTTGGAAAACTGTCCGGCGAAGTTCCGTTTTTGTATGCACTCGAAAACAAAGCACTGGATCATACCTTACAGGGCGGAACCGGCATTTCATCTTTCCTGAATTGGTGGGAAGAACAGGGAAAAGATGAAAAAATTCCAATGCCCGAAGGATTGAATGCGGTCAGGGTGATGACCATCTATAAAGCAAAGGGGCTGGGAATGGATGTCGTTATTCTGCCTTTTGCCGACTGGGCTTTTGAGATCACGGGTGGGAATAACCCGGATATTTTATGGTGCCACAGCGACCGGAAACCATTTGATATGATGCGTGATATTCCTGTTGTTTCGAAGAATCTCCTTTTACATTCTCTTTTCAGTAAAGAGTATTTGCACGAAAAGGTTTCAAGATATATTGACAATCTTAATCTGGTGTATGTCTCGCTTACACGGGCAATCAGTCAGATGTACGTTTTTGCCTGCAGTGATAAAGGAACAGCAACAACAGGAACGTTTATCTATAACGTAATGGAAAAACTGAAGGAAGAACGGGATGACGATGTTTTGAAGATGCGTGATGTCCACACACAGGAGCAGGATGTGGCGGAATTTGGTTCTTATGAACCACCCGGGGAAAAGAGGGTGACTCCCGTACCGGAAACGGTGGGAGAGTTTCCCGTAACGCCTGTATTGCACCGTGTCCGTTTTTTACCCCGGGGGCGAAAATATTTTCTGCTGAAAAAAACCGGACAGACTGAAAAAATAGACCGGGGAAATCTGTTTCATGAATTGCTTGCCGGCATTTATACTTCGGCGGATATTGAACCCGTTGTGCGCAGGACTGTCAGGGAAGGGATGATCCCTGTGAATGAAGAACAGCAGTATGTGGAAAGATTGCGAAAGATAATCCGTGATCCTGAGGCAGCCGGATGGTTTTCGGGTACGTGGGAAGTGTTAAACGAAATGCCCCTGATCAGGCCGGACGGAGCCTTCCTCAGACCAGACAGGGTGATGGTCAGAGACAAAGAGGTTGTGGTCGTGGATTATAAATTCGGGGAAAAGGAAGAACCCGGCTACCGCAGCCAGGTAAAGCGTTATATGAAAAGCCTTTCGGGTATGGGATATGTGCCGGTAACCGGAGTGATCTGGTATGTAACACTCGAAAAGAAGGAATTTATTCATCCGGAAAAGAAAGAAAATGACGGCAGAAAAAATATATCCCTGGGGTGATTCACGACGTCTGAACAGTACGGCAGGCTTTTATAAACGGCTGTTCGGTGAACGGGTGCAAAAACTTTCGATTGATGCCGGTTTTACCTGTCCAAACAGGGATGGTACGTACGGACGCGGTGGATGTACATATTGTAACAATGATGCCTTTAATCCCTCATATTGCCGGCCTGAAAAATCCGTAAAACAGCAACTCGAAGAAGGGATCGTATTTCACAGGCGCAGGTATCGCAGGTCAAACTATTACCTGGCTTATTTTCAGGCTTATTCCAATACCTATGCTCCGCCCGGCAAACTTAAAATGCTTTATAAGGAAGCTTTAGATGTTCCCGGAGTGAAGGGGCTGGTCATATCCACCCGTCCCGATTGCATTGACGACAAGATACTGGACTTCCTTGCCGGGATGCAGGAACGATATTTTGTGGCCGTGGAGTACGGGATAGAATCCTGTTATGACAAAACACTGGAAAAAATAAACAGGGGACATACCTTCAGCAAGACTGAAGAAACGGTAAGAAAAACCGCTGCAAAAGGAATCAGAACCACAGGCCATATTATTTTCGGCCTGCCGGGGGAAAGCCGTGATGAGATGCTTGCCGAGGCGGTGACTCTTTCAGCCCTGCCGTTTGATGCATTGAAATTTCATCAGTTGCAGATCGTCAAGGGTACGGTGATGGCAGAACAATACCGGAGTAATCCGATGGATTTCCCGTTGTTTTCACACGAAGAATACATCCCTTTTATCGTACGGTTTCTTGAGCGCCTGAATCCAAACATTCAGATTGACCGCCTGACAGGTGAAACGCCTCCGGATTTTCTGATTGCACCCGATTGGGGCAGAAGAAGGACTTATACAATACTTGAGGAGATCCTCCGGTATATGGAAGAAAAAAATACCTGGCAGGGAAAATATTATGAACCTGTGGAAACCCGGATACTTTACGGAAAAGAATGACAGCATTTCTCGAATATATTGCCGGTTATATACTGAAAAATCACCCCGAGCATCTGCACCGGGTAGCAATGATTTTTCCGAACCGCAGGGCCGGTTTGTGGTTTCAGCATCATCTTTCCCATCTTGCCGGTAGCACGGTATGGTCACCGCAGATTTTTACCATTCGCAACCTGATGGAACATCTCACCGGGATGTCCGTAACCGATACGGTTCCGCTGGTGATGGAACTGTACAGGGTATGGTCTGAAGTTTTACCGGGGGAACAACAGGAACCGCTCGACAGTTTTTATCCGTGGGGGGAGATGCTCCTGGGGGATTTCGATGATCTGGATAAATATCTCGTAAATGCGGATGATTTGTTTAAAAACCTGAAATCGCTGAAGACCATTGAGATTTCCTACCTGGACGATGAACAAAAGAAACTGATCCGGCAGTTCTGGGATCATTTTCCCGGAAACCGGGAATCGGATGAAAGCAGGGCCTTTGCTTCCCTGTGGGAACACCTGGGAAAGATCTATACTTTATTTAATCAGCGGCTTGCAGGAAAAGAGATGGCCTATGAAGGAAGACTGTACCGGAAAGTTGCCGGGATGGCAGAAGATGGTAAACTTCCTGGGAACAGGTGGGAGAAGGTCTGTTTTGCCGGCTTTCATGCACTCACACCTGCTGAGGAGAAGCTTTTTGAGGAATTTAAAAGGAGTACACGAGGGGTATTTTTCTGGGATTATGATGTAGCTTATCTTGAAAATCCTGAAATGAGTGCCGGTACGGGACGTGACGCCGGAACCTTTATCCGCAGGTATAAAAATAAATTCCCGCCTCCGGAAAATGCCGGAATTTTTAACAACCTGACCGTTGATAAGAAACGGATAGAGATATATACAGCACCTGCGCGCACAGCACAATCGGCTGTTGTAAAAAAACTTATCGGAAAATGGAACCGTGAACCCGGATTCAGGGCGGAAAGGACAGCCCTGGTACTGGCCGATGAACAGTTGTTGCTTCCGGTTGTTCATGCCGTTCCCGCGGAGATTGAGGAAATCAATATAACCATGGGGTTTCCGGTAAAGAATACGCCTGTTTTCGGTTTGTTCTCACTGGTTATGGAACTGCATATCCACGCACTGCGGGATAAAAAGAGTTTACGCTTTCATACTACCAGGATTCTCGAGATTATGCATCATCCGGTAGTAAATCATTTACGTTCTCCGGTCTGGAAACAGTGGGAGGAAAGGGTGAAAAAACTGAATATCCTGTGGATTGATCCGGCTGACCTTCCGGATACAGGTATTTTAAAACCGCTGTTTGAGCCTGAGCCTGATGCTTTTATGCTTTCACGGCACGTAACAGACGTCCTTTACTATCTAGTTGTTCCGCCTGAATCAGATCATCCGGAAGATCAGGCAGGGAACGGGTTTAATGTGGAAGCCTATTATCAGTTGTATATTCTGATAAACCGTTTAAATGATTCCCTGGGAGATTACCGTGACCTGTGGCCGGTGCTGAAACCCGGAAAAGAGACAGGGAATACTTTTATCCTTTACCTGAAACTGCTTACGCGGATGGCAGGTACGGTAAAGATACCCTTTTACGGTGAACCGCTGGCCGGTCTCCAGGTTATGGGAATGCTGGAAACCCGGCTTCTCGATTTTGACAGGGTCATTCTTTTGTCCGTAAACGAAAAAGCACTGCCTAAAGGTATCTCTGCAGTGAATTCTTTTATTCCGTATAATCTTCGCAAAGGATTCGGAATGCCGACATTTGACTATCATGATACCGTTTATAACTATTATTTTCTCAGGCTGATCCAGCGTGCCCGTGAGGTTGCCCTCGTGTATCATACGGATGCGGAAGGTGGTCAGACCGGAGAAATGAGCAGGTTTATCCCTCAGCTTGAATATTTACTGGGAATGACCTTAACACGGCAAACTCTGGCGTTTACCCCGGAAATGAAAACCGCACCGCAGATCCGTATCGCCAAAGATGATCCTGTTATGAAGAAATTGAAGGCAATATTGGCTGAAGGGATTTCTCCCAGTGCCCTCAATACCTACATTGATTGTTCCCTCCGGTTTTATTTTCGCTATATTGCAGATATCCGCGAACCCGATGAGCTTACCGACGATGTTGATCAGGCATTGATGGGGACATTATATCACAAGGCCATGGAACTGATCTACCGGCCTTATCTGGAAAAAACGGTAACTCCGGAAATGTTTGACAGGTTGACAGGCGATCAGACTACGGTTGAGGAGGTTATAGATCAGGCATTTCAGGAAATTTTTCCTTCTCAGGGACATACGGTTACGGACGGTACAGGCGGATTCAGAAATATTCTGAAGCATGCAGTCAGAAAATTTATCCTGAAGACTCTGCGGTTTGATAAGTGCCAGGCGCCTTTTACGATAAAAGAGCTGGAAGAGCCGGTAGCATGTAATCTTGAGACGGATAATGCTGATATTGCGGGAACGGTGATACTAAAAGGAAAGATCGACCGGATTGATATCCGTGACGGCCTGTTGCATATTATCGACTATAAAACAGGCAGCCCGGGGCAGGAAATTAAAAATATCGGGACGCTGTTTGATCCTTCGGATAAAAAACGTAACGGTGGTGCATTCCAGATCTTTTTGTATTCATGGATGAGGTACAGGAACAATAATGAAAGTATTCAGCCGCAACTTTATTTCCTCAGGATGATGCATTTGGAAAAACCGGATATGCGGCTGATTCTGGATAATGAGAAATTAAACGATTACCGTGACATTCATGCTGAATTTGAAGATTCTCTCTCCGGGTTAATCCTCAAGATGTTAAACCGGGAAATTCCGTTTGAACAGACTGAAATCATTGACCGGTGTAAATATTGTCCTTTTGCAGATACCTGTCGTGACCGGGAGTAGTTTTTTGTGATTTGGAGAATCTTTCCTATTTTGGTTACTTATTCTGAGCGGATATGCGTACTGACTACGATCATTATACAGTGGATATTAAAAATCTGAAATTCACTTCCGACAACCATATTGTTCATCCCAAAACAGCCATTATTACATTCTTTGATAACAAGAAAACCAAACTGGCTGTAGAAATCCTGGGATATCAGGAAAACGAAGAAATCTACAAATGGATTGATGAAGGCAAGCCGGTGATCCTGGATCAGTGTTATGTGCACAACTTTTCTCTTACGGAATACAGAAGTACTCGCGGACTGGAGAAAAAATCCACAGTTATCATCCGCTCGTTTCAGTCTTCGTCAGCTTTTTATGAATCAAAATTCGGAACGGATTTTTCATTTGCCCGTTTTGAAGAGGGCGGGGTGGTTTTTGATGAAACACATTTTGCTTATGGCCCGGTCAGTTTTAATTCAGTTTTTTTTGGTGACGGAGATGTGCGGTTCGATCATGTGTATTTCAGGGAGGGGGTTGTGGATTTTGGTAATGTGAGTTTTGGTGCCGGAATTAAGAAATTTAATAATTCGGTATTTGGCGCAGGGAAAAAGGATTTTCAATATTGTTCCTTTGGTCCGGGGGAGGTTTCTTTTGCCAATTGTGAATTTGACCGTGGAGAACTTTCTTTTATCAATGCTGATTTTGGTGAAGGAAATGTCAGCTTTAAAATTATGCGGGTGAAAAGCGGTAAGGTTGATTTCCATTATGCCAAATTCGGTAAAGGGGACATCAGCTTCGAGCGGGCTGATTTTGGTGACTGCCGTGTGGATTTCAGGGCGGTGGAATTCAATAAAGGCCGGATAAACTTTAACCGGTCGGTATTCGGACAGGGGGAAATAACTTTCGAAGGTAGTGAGATGCTGAGCGGACGTTTCAGCTTTAAACGTGCTGCCCTGGGGAAAGGATCCGTAAGTTTCGAACTGGCTGAGTTTGAAAATGCGGAACTGTTTTTTGAAAAGAGTGATATGGGAGAAGGAGATATTTCATTCCTTGGCGGGAGATTCGGGCTGTTAAGCCTGCAGTCATGTCATCTGGATCATTATCTCGATCTGCGGGTTGCTCATTGCGGTTACCTGGATTTGTCAGATACGATTGCACGGGATATTATTGACTTCCAGCCTTATGATCAGGAAGTAATGATTGATGTTATGAACCTCGCGGGAATGCGCCTTTTGGGCAGAATATATATCGACTGGCAGGATAATGAAGTGCAGAAAATGATCTGTAAACAGGAGAGTAGTAATCGCCTGAAAGCCGAACAATTCAGAATACTGAAAGAAAATTTCAGTGTGACAGGCCAGTATGTGGATGAAGACAAGGCTTATGTTCAGTTTAAAAGATTTGAAGCAATAGCCGATCTGGAAGTGCAGAAAAAGAAAAGCAAATGGTACTGGCTGTGGGCATGGCCGCAATTTGGTTTTAAATGGCTTGTCTTTGATAAAATCGGACTCTATGCCACCGATCCTGTAAGGGTGCTCATTTCCATGGTATTTTCATTCCTGATTTTTACACTTATATACATCTTTCTTCCGTTTATTTTCGATACACATATTGTATCTTCCCTGGGAGATCCGGATAAATTATCCAGCGTTGCCGTTGCATTTTACCACAGTGCCATTACGTTTCTTACCATTGGTTATGGCGATTATTATCCTTCGGGAATTATCCGGTGGATCTCAGGTTTTGAAGGTTTTGTCGGCCTGTTTATGATGTCCTATTTCACGGTTGCTTTTGTACGGAAAATCCTCCGTTAAATCAGTGAAACCATGATCTTGAAAGTCGAAGACACCTTAAGATCATTAAGACGAACTGATTCGGATTGCATAGCACATCGTAACTCAAAAGAGTTATATTCCCCATCTGTCGCGGTGTAAATAATGAATAATATATTTATGTGCAATATGAAACCCTGCAGTTTGTGCCGAGGTAATTCATTCCTTGATAGCATATAAAAAAAAAATTATAGATTTGAATCTCCATAAAAACAATTCAGATATGTATATGGTTATCCTTGTTCTCTTTTATTTCCTCTTTCCGGCACTTCTTATTTATGCAACCTCAAAATCTACTTTTCTATATAAAGTAGGTGCGGTTGTGCTTGCTTATGGAATTGGTTTGTTGCTGGGAAATATCGGGATCTTTCCGGCAGTGTCGGATATGTATCATCAGCTTGTGCAGGGCCAGACCGCATTACCTGCAGACCAGGTGCAGGAGTTGTTTTCAAAGGGGACAATCACATATCATGATGTTGTACGCAACCAGATCGCTTCCGTTCAGGATATGATAACAACCATTACCATACCATTGGCTATACCGCTTTTATTGTTTTCACTGGATATCCGTAAATGGTTTCGCCTGGCAGGTACAACCTTCCTTTCCCTTATCCTGGCCTTGATCTCCGTAGTCGTTGTCGTATTTGCAGGATATTTTATTTTCAGGTCCAAAATTCCCGAACTGGGTAAAATTGCAGGGATGCTTATCGGTATATATTCGGGTGGAACCCCAAACCTGGCGGCGATAAAAACCGCCCTGAACGTTGATCCGGATATTTTCATCATGACACACACTACCGATATTGTTATAGGTGCTGTTTGCCTGCTCTTTTTATTAACTGTTGCACAGAGATTTTTCCGGATCTTCCTGCCGCCGTTTAAATTTAACAATACGGATATTCCTGTAGAACAACTTGAACAAGAGGCGAAGGAGATGGATGATTACTCGGGGATATTTTCACGCCGGATTTTCCCTCGATTGTTGCTTGCTTTCGGTTTATCGATTCTGATCTTTGCCACTGGCGGGGCTTTGGGATTACTGGCCGGCGAAAAATCCATGATGGCTGTGGTGATCCTGACTATTACAACCCTGGGGTTGGGTTTGGCACTGATCCCCGCCATAAACAGGATTGAAAAGACCTATCAGACCGGTATGTACCTGATTATTGTTTTCTGTCTGGTTGTCTCTTCGATGGCTGATCTGCGGAGAATGCTGAATATTGAATATCTTGACCTGATGATGTATGTTGCATTGGTGTATTTCGGATCGCTGCTGATCCATATTTTCCTTTCGATGATTTTCAGAATTGATTCCGATACCGTGATTATTACATCCACGGCTCTGATCTATTCCCCTCCGTTTGTGCCGGTTGTTGCCGGTGCCCTGCGTAACCGGGAGGTGATCATTTCGGGACTTACTACAGGGATAATCGGATATGTAATCGGAAACTACCTTGGAATCTTTACCGGTTTTTTTCTCACCCGTTTGGGATAGCCTGTCCTGGTCGTAGGGGACTTCCCATTTGGAAAAAGTGATTATATTTATCGCAAAAGAATAACTTGTGAATCATGATAAAATACTGATTCTGGGTATTGGAAATGTACTGATGGGAGATGAAGGTGTCGGAGTACATGCCATAAAATATCTTCAGGAAAAAAAATGGCCCAGGTATGTTGTTTTTCTTGATGGGGGGACAGGAGGTTTTCAATTGTTGTCGGAGATGGCAAAATACAGGAAAGTGGTGATGATTGATGCCACGCTCAGTACTGACCCTCCTGGTACTGTTTCTTTGCTTAAACCCCGGTTTTCGTACGATTTCCCACCTTCACTTGGTGCTCATGATATTGGCTTGAAGGATTTGATTGATGCATTGCAGATAACCGAGCAAATGCCGGAATTATTTCTGGTGACAGTTTCGGTGAACTCCTTTGCTGTGATGGGAACGGAACTTACTCCTAATGTATCAAAGAGTATGAAAATCATTTTCAAAAAAGTCCGGGAATTAATTATGCTACTATAACCCGGAACCAAAGTCTCGTTCATTTTGGCTTAAATGATTTTTTACCGGTAATATGTTGCAAAGTATATTATTTATTATTGTATTATTACGTGAGTTTATTTATATTTGTTAATTAAATAACAGTAGTAATGTGTTTAGCTGTTCCCGGAAGGATTATTTCGATTAATGATACCGATCCTGAACTGAAAATGGCCAGGGTGGATTTCAGTGGTATGGTTGCAGACGTTTGTATACAATGGCTGCCTGAAGAGGTGGGAGTAGGAGATTATGTCTTAGCCCATGTAGGTATGGCCTTAAGTAAGGTGGATGAACAGGATGCCCTGGAAACGCTGTATGCCTTGAAAACCATGGGTGAACTGGCAGACCTTGACCTTCCTCGGGATGAGAAACAACCGAGGGAGTAAACTGGATCATCATGAAACCCGTCAATACATCAGTAGCAATTATCACACGGAACAGGGAAATGCGGCGGATTATTCAAAGCGTGAATAAGATTGCCAATACCACTTCTACTGTTTTGCTGATTGGTGAGACAGGGGTTGGCAAGGAGATTTTTGCAGAGTATATTCACAAAGCCAGCCGGCGTCATTCCCGCCCCTTAGTCAGGGTAAGCCTTTCCTCTATTCCCCACGAATTGTTATCCAGCGAACTTTTCGGATATGAAAAAGGCGCTTTTACCGGTGCAGGGGAAAGTAAGAAAGGATTGTTAGAAGTTGCACATACCGGAACTATTTTCCTTGATGATATTGATGATGTGCCACTGGACATGCAGGTAAAATTATTACGTTTTCTGGAAAATATGGAATTCATGCGTGTAGGTGGTATAAAGCATATACACGTTGACGTCCGGGTAATATCCGCCTCAAAGGTTCCCCTCAAAATACTTGTCCGGCAAAAATCTTTTCGCGAAGATCTTTATTACAGGTTGAATGTGGTGCCGGTAATTATACCTCCCCTGCGCGAAAGGATTGACGATATCCCGTTGTTAATAGAGCATTTCTTAAAACATTATGCCCCTGAGAAATCGCTTAGGATACTACCTGATGCATTGAATGCCTTGTTGTCCTATAGCTGGCCGGGCAATGTACGTGAACTGAGAAATGTTATTCATCGGGTTAGTTTGTTTGCGGACAAGGGAATCACCATGGATGAACTGCCCCATGAGATCAGGCATTCAGATGCGGGAGAAACACTTGTTAAAAGTTGTCGGGATTGTTTTGTTTATAGTCATGTCCGCTTTAATGATGTTGTATCATGCCTTGAAAAAACTTTAATCAGGCTGGCCATGAAGAATAGCCATAATAATCAAAGTAAAGCAGCCAGATTGCTGGGTTTAAGTCTGTCCACTTTCCGGGACAAGGCCAAGAAATACAGCATCGTGACTCCTGATCATCACAGGAATTTTGTACTTTCTAATTAACCTTCATTGAACAATCTGGTTCGTTTATTTCTTATTCAGGTTCTGGAAATTTAATGTTTTCTTACACCACCTATCGTAAAGTAAAAAAGTGTAAATTACGGTATTCCGCAGATCATCTGCGGAAACCCGCATATCATCGGGATCATTTGTTTTTCTCTATAAGCGTAGGTTATCGCATCGTATTACTTAGATGTCAGTGTATCAGATTGTTAAGTCCAGGCTTGATGAATGTGTTACGATAATAATAATTTGGCATTACTATTGACCTGGAAGTAACAAATCGTTATTCACAAATGTTATGCTTGTGTCTGGACTTGGGATGAATGACACGGTGACTAGTTCCGCTGAATCAGGTCATCAATGTATGGCTCGTTTTTACTGTAAGGGACAGATTATTTGCATAGAATTTTCTAAAGAATTATGAAAGCCTGAATTGGGTGAAGATGTTAACCTTACGGGCAGTTCGAAAGTGAGACAGGTATCAACTAAAAGGAGAAAAAACTAAAAAAATGAAAGGGATTCACCAATAAACCATTTAACAGTAATGTCTAAAAAAACTCCAACTTTGTATGAGGAAATACGCTCAAAAGGTTATTCGCGCCGCGATTTCCTTAAATTCTGCGGTATGATGGGTGCGATGATGGGCCTTGAATATAGCGGGGTTACCCGGATTGTTCAGGCCATGGAAATGAAGTCCCGTCTGCCGGTAGTTTGGCTGCATTTCCAGGAGTGCACCGGCTGTAGTGAGAGTTTTATCCGTTCGTCCCACCCCATTGTGGCTGATATTATCTTGGATAAGATATCACTGGATTATACCGAAACCCTGATGGCTGCTGCCGGCCAACAGGCTGAAGAAAACCTCCATCAGACCATGGAAAAATACTATGGTGAATATTTGCTGATGGTAGAAGGATCTGTACCTACAAAGAATAATACATACTGTTGTATTGGAGGGAAAACTGCTTATGAAATTCTTCAGGAAGCTGCTGAAGGGGCCAAAGCGATTATTGCCTGGGGAAGTTGTTCCTGTTACGGAAATGTACAGGCTGCTGCACCAAATCCAACGGGAGCAACACCGGTTAAGCGGCTGATCAAAGGTAAACCGGTTATCAATGTGCCCGGATGCCCTCCGGTTGCCGAAGTGATGGCCGGTGTGGTGGTACATCTCCTGACTTTTGACAGGATTCCCCAATTAGATGGTTTGGGCCGACCTAAGGTCTTTTATTCCTGCAGAGTACATGATACTTGCTATCGCCGTACAAACTTCGATGACGGTCTCTTTGTTGAGTCTTTCGATGATGAAAATGCAAAACGCGGTTACTGCTTCTTTGAAATGGGATGCCGCGGACCTATAACCTATAACTCCTGTGGAGTGATTAAGTGGAATGAAGGAACCAGCTTCCCGATACAATCAGGCCATCCGTGTATAGGATGCAGCGAGGCGTACTTCTGGGACAATGGTCCGTTCTATGAGATTTTCTCCAGTGTCCCCGACTTGGGTACGGAAACCACTGCCGATGGTATCAGCCTTACTGTTGGTATGGCCGCCGTTACCAATATGACTACGTATACCGTTAACAAACATCCGGAAAAGAATACTGATCCGGGAAGGTAAACAAAAACCTGAAGATCAAAACGAATAAAACAGGAGGTTATTATGACTGCAAGAATTGTTGTTGATCCGATTACACGAATAGAAGGACATCTGCGTATTGAAGTAGAGATACAGGACGGAAAAATTGTCGACGCTTACAACTCAGGGACAATGGTCCGGGGGATAGAGAAAATTCTTAAAGGACGGGATCCGCGCGATGCCTGGGCCTTTACCGAAAGGGTTTGTGGTGTATGTACTACCGTCCATGCCCTGGCTTCGGTAAGAACCGTTGAGGATGCTCTCGATATTGTTGTTCCGCCCAATGCCGAAATGATCCGTAACCTGATGTTTGCTGCTCAGTACATGCAGGATCATGTAGTTCATTTTTACCATCTGCATGCGTTCGACTGGGTGGATGTTATTTCCGCCCTCAAAGCAGATCCTGCTGCTGCCGCCGGCTTGGCCCAGTCTTTTTCAAACTGGCCTAGAAATTCACCGGGTTATTTTAGCGATCTTCAGAAGAGAATCACCAAATTTGTAGAAAGTGGTCAGCTTGGAATATTCCAGAATGGTTACTGGGGACATAAGGCATACAAACTGCCTCCGGAAGTGAACCTGATCGGCGTAGCCCATTATCTCGAAGCACTGGAATGGCAGAAGGAAATCGTCAAGGTTCATGCCATCTTCGGAGGGAAAAATCCACATCCGAACTACCTGGTTGGAGGAGTACCCTGTGCAATAAACCTGGATGAAGCCAACGCTTTGAACGCAGAGCGTTTTGCGATGGTTCAGAAACTTCTTGAAGATGCAAAAACATTTGTCGAGCAGGTATATATTCCCGATCTGCTGGCCATTGCCTCGTTCTATAAGAATGATTGGGGAGCCATAGGTGGCGGGCTGACCAACTATCTTGCTTATGGTGATCTGCCGGTGAATGGATACCAGGATGTTTCCCAATTTAAATTCCCGCGGGGAGTGATCCTCAACAGAAACCTCAATGAGGTCATGGAGATTGACGGCACGGATCCGGAACAGATTCAGGAATATATTGCACACTCCTGGTATGAATATACTGACGGAGATACTACCGGTGAGCATCCATGGAATGGGAAAACAAACCTAAAATATACAGGACCGGAACCACCATACGATCAATTAAATGTAGCAGGAAAATATTCGTGGATTAAGACACCACGATGGAAAGGGCATCCTATGGAGGTAGGCCCATTAGCCAGAGTGCTGGTTGGCTATGCATCCGGACGTGATGAGTTTAAAGAGGTGGTCGATGCTGCATTAAAACATCTGGATGTACCCGTTATTGCGCTGTTCTCCACGCTGGGCCGGACGGCAGCACGTGGCCTTGAAACGAAACTGGTGGCCGGATGGGCGATGGAAATCTTTAATCAACTGATTTCGAATATCAAAAACGGGGATACCCGTACGTTCAATAACAGCAAATGGGATCCTAAAACATGGCCGGACGAGGCCAAAGGGGTCGGACTATCCGAAGCACCCAGGGGGGCACTGGCGCACTGGATTGTCATTAAGGATAAAGTGATTGATAATTATCAGCTTGTTGTTCCCAGTACCTGGAATGCATCACCGCGTGATCCGTACGGGCAGATGTCTGCGTGCGAATCCTCACTGATCGGTACACCGATTGCCGATCCGGAGAAACCCCTTGAAATTCTGAGAACAATACACTCTTTTGATCCGTGTATTGCATGTGCTGTTCATATGTATGATGAAAAAGGCACGTATGTTCATCAGTTACAAACGTTTTAACAGGAGGTAACGGATTCAGATGCCAACACAAAGGGAATTCCTTACCGGTTATTTTATCGGACAGCCGCTGATCATTCAGAAAGAAACAGAGGCTTCCTTTAACTACCGGTTCGGGATACACTGGTTTCTGCATTTCCTGTTTGCCTATATCTTCTTTTTTAACTTTCTGCTGCGTATCTTTTGGGCATTTCTTGGGAATAAATACTCCCGCTGGAAGTTTATTGATGAAAATGTTACCACGGAATAATAATTGTTTTTAAGGATGAAAAACGCCCTGAAACGGGCGTTTTTTTTATTTCCGTTCCTATCTGTTTTATTTTTTTTTACTTTTAGCTTTCTTTTATACAGGAGTATCATCCATGAAACAATTGTCTCGCTTATTTGAACCGGTGTCTTTCTGGGGACTGGTATTGGGAGTGCTCTCTTTTTTGCTCATTATTTTTTTTACTGATCTTAAACCCGGACATCCTGAGGTTACCAGAACACTTGCTGTTGCTGTATTAATGGCTGTCTGGTGGGTAACGGAGGCTGTTCCCCTGGCCGTTACGGCCTTATTACCGTTAGTACTTTTTCCTGCCCTTGGTGTGATGAATGGTTCCACCGTAAGTTCTACTTATTTCAATCATATTATCTTCCTGTTCCTGGGTGGATTCATTGTTGCCTTGTCTATGGAAAAATGGAACCTGCATAAGCGTATTGCCCTGAAGATCATGATTGCCATTGGTGTGAGTCCGGGCAGGCTGTTGCTGGGGTTTATGGTAGCTACGGCATTTTTATCGATGTGGATATCCAATACGGCAACGGCCATGATGATGATCCCTATCGGGCTTTCCATTGTTAAGGAGCTGGAAAGAAATACTTCTGCCGCAAATGTAAAAAAATATTCTACGGGTCTTTTTCTTGCCATTGCCTATAGTGCATCTATTGGCGGGATGGCAACACTGGTAGGAACTCCGCCTAATCTGGTCCTTGTAAAAATGCTTACCATCCTTTTTCCAAAAGCTCCGGAAATCACCTTTTCCCAATGGATGATCATTGGGCTACCTATTTCTGTCAGTATGCTCGCCGTTGCCTGGGTATTACTTTATTTCTCTTATAAACCGGAAGCAAAGTGGGAGCATCTTTCCATTCAATCATTACGTGAACAATATCATACCATTGATAAAATAAGTCAGGAACAAAAAGTCGTGTTGTCAACATTTGTTGTGCTGGCGCTGTTATGGATTACCCGAACCGGGATATCTTTTGAACATTTCAAAATTCCCGGATGGTCACAGATTTTCGGTCATCCCGAATATATTAATGATGGTACCATAGCTATCGCAGCTGCGATTTTTCTTTTCTTGATTCCTTCAAAGAATCAACCCCGTCAGCGTATTATGGACTGGAAAACGGCCAACCGTCTGCCATGGAATATGATCCTGCTTTTTGGGGGTGGGTTTGCATTGGCCAAAGGCTTTGAAACATCAGGCCTGGCAATATGGTTTGGGGAACAATTGCGGTGGGTCGGTCAGTTCCGGCCAATCTGGATTATCCTGGCCATTACAACCATGATGTCTTTCCTTACCGAATTGACTTCCAATACAGCATCGACACAAATGTTGTTGCCTGTCTTTGCCGGTTTGGCTGTTAGTATAGGGATTAACCCGTTTATGATTATCATTCCTGTCACCATGGCTGCTTCACTGGCATTTATGTTGCCTACCGCAACACCGCCAAACGCCATTGTTTTTGGTACAGAACGAATACGTATCCGCACCATGATACGTACGGGTTTCTGGTTAAATATGTCTGGCGTATTATTGATCTATGTATTCATCTACCTGATCGAACCCGGTATCCTGCATTTCCATTCTCTTGCACTTCCCGGCTGGGCTGTAATTAAATAATGACCCGGAGATATGTTTTTTTGCTACAATTTTATATTTTTGTAGCCCGATTTTGAAATTGGAAATTACATTGTTCTTTGCAATATTATTATTTAAGTAAATAAGCCCAGATGGCGGAATTGGTAGACGCGCTAGTTTCAGGGACTAGTGCTCGCAAGAGCGTGCAGGTTCGAGTCCTGTTCTGGGCACCGAGGGAAGGATGAATGATGAATGATGATCGATGAAGTACACATCAACCTTCATACTTCATCAATCAAACTTTCAGACGCCCAGGTGGCGGAATTGGTAGACGCGCCAGGTTGAGGGCCTGGTGGCCGCTTTTGGCCGTGCAAGTTCGATTCTTGTCCTGGGCACTAAGGGAAGGATGAAGGATGAATGATGAACGATGAAGTACACTTCAACCTTCATACTTCATCAATCAAACTTCAGAACGGGAATGGCCGCTTTTGGCCGTGTCCCGACGCTTTCGGTTGGGATCCTGGGCACTAAGGGAAGGATGAAGGATGAATGATGATCGATGAAGTACACTTCAACCTTCATACTTCAACAATCAAACTTAGCGAGGAGCCTGGTTGCAGGGTTGGATCCGGGTAATATCCTTTAATCAGGATTTTATTACCATCAGGATATTGAATTTCCTGAGTCTGGCTGCATATATGCAAGTGCATTCGGCAATCCTGAAACACGAATACCCGATGGCAGAAAGATTCATTCAGATTTACAGGATCATCGATCCGGATAACCCGGACGCCTGGTATCTGTCTGCCGTTTTGCATGCCGAAACAGGAAATGCCGGTCAGGTAATCACGGAATTACAACGTGCTGTTGATAAAGGTTTTAATGACTACCGTCAAATCGTCGGAGAGAAAAGTTTTTCTGCTTTCGTAGATAACAGGAAGTTTCAGAAAATACTGAAAGAGATAAAATAAAAAGATGTTTATGAATGAAATTGTGAGCGGCGTTCGCTCAGGCTTACAACAGAGGATTCACAATCTCTTCCGGCGGTGGTATTAAAGTTTCTATGGTAACCATTTTATACGGAATGGGTTTTTATGTTATTTTTTATTTAATCCGGCTTGGATTATAAACTGAAAAAAGAATAACATTTTTTATGTATAATACCGGAGATGCGATTTTACGCCCGAATGAGACGAATCAATAGGGAAAACAAAAACCACTGTTTCGATGAACTAATAAAAGGATTATTTTTTGTGGGGTTCCCAGTCGGTAATGATCAGTTTTTTCCCTGATTGGGTGACTTCAAGTTTCTGGCCTTTCCGCCAGTTGAGTTTCTCAACAAAATCTATCGGAAGGGTGATAAAATAACTGCTTCCCCCTGTTTTGTTGAGAATCCGGATGTTTTTTTCTTTATTTGGCCGACGACTCATTATACTTGATTTTTTGAATTATATATTAAAATATATATTAAAATATATAACAAAGGTAAATAATAATTTGAATAAACAAAATATTTGAAAACAAAATATGGTTATCAGGAATCCATTATTGTTTGAGATAGAGAACTTTTTTTCTCTTCTCCTCAATATCCTTGAGTTCTTTCTCAAGCTTTTCCCTCTGTTGACTAAGCTTTTTAAGTTCTCGTCGCGTCTCCAAAAGCTTTGAGAAAGGATTTAGAGATTTCCACCATGCTGTACCCTTTCGCGCCATGAAATCCTAATACATTATTGTTCACAAGGTTACAAATAATTTGTCAATAAAACAATTTCTGTACACCTCTTGAATTTTCATAAGTTACAAATTTAGAACAAAACTTCCAAGTTACCGTATCGTACAGGCAAAAGAAAATCTGTTGATGATTAGCGTGATATGGGCCCTATTAACTCAACAACAAACCACAAGACAAAGACAAATATGATCAGAAATGAAATAATCAGAATGGTTTTGGCAAAGGGTGTATTTGCTTTCTCTATAGAAACGAAATCAAGCATATTTAAAATAAAGATAGCAATAACGATCAGCGCAATCAGTACGGGAATGGCAGTGAAAAGGCCCATAAATGAAAGTCTTTTAATTATTATATAACTAAAGTGAAAAAATACTTTTAATCCGGAACCTTGTTAACACGTAAGATTTTTCCTCTTTCCACATATGTAAACAAAATAATGATTTATTCACGGTCTTCATGATCTTCCATTTTTTTCCAAAGATCCGGTCTGAGTTTTTTTGTCTTTTCCATAGATTGTTCCATTCGCCATTGATCAATCCCGGACTGATCACCGGAAAGTAAAATATCCGGGACTTTCCATCCGTTGAAGTTGGCAGGCCTGGTATATACCGGAGGTGCCAGCAAACCGTCCTGAAACGTATCTGTAAGCGCTGATGTTTCATCTCCCAGCACACCGGGTATCAGGCGGACGACAGCATCCGTGATTACTGCAGCGGCAAGTTCGCCTCCTGATAAAACATAGTCGCCAATCGAGATTTCACGGGTTATAGCATGATCCCTTATACGCTGGTCGATCCCTTTATAATGACCGCAAAGAATAATAATATGTTGACAGGTTGATAAATAATTGGCTATCGGTTGGGTAAATGGCTCCCCGTCGGGAGTGGTATATATTACCTCATTAACATTAACGCCATTACTTATGGACTTTAAGGCTTTATACACAGGTTCGATTTTCATTACCATACCTGCACCGCCACCATAAGGATAGTCATCAACACTTTTGTATCGATCTGAGGTAAAATCCCTCAGGTTGTATATCCGGATTTCTGTCAGCTTTTTTTCCAATGCCCTGTGGATAATCGAATGAGAAAAAGGACTTTCCAGTATCTCGGGAAAAACGGTGATAATATCAATCTTTAACATCTTTTTTATTTTCGTTCGGGTGGTTACGCTTAAGCTGTTCTCTGATTTTTTCTGTTAATTTACGCATTTCATCAGTTGTCAGACGACGGTATTCCTGAATCTCTTCAACCTGATCTCCTTCTATGTAATCTCCCAACAACTCAAAACGGGCAAGCCTTACAGGCAGAAAGAACGAAACAGCGAAATGATCGATGTCTTTAAATTCAATGTATCCGGAACCGGTGGATGATACTTCAGGGATTTGTTTTTTATAAAAATAGCCAAAATCTCCCGTAAGCTTTGTTATGGTTTCAGGCATAACGGAACCATCTATGCTGTAAAGGTGATAAATACCACTGCGGGATGTTATTGCTACCGTATCTGGCACCTCGGTATGTTCCTCGATAAGCGTATTTTGATTAGTATAATGACTTTTTACTGTTTTCCGGATCCATAATCCTTCGATACTGTCTGTAGAAGCTTCTCTTGAAAGCAGTGAACGGACAAATACTGCTACGGAAACAGAGTCATTTCCCGGTGGTTGGAACAACCGCCCGTTATTATTGACGTGAATACCGATAAAATTCAGGCCGTTTTTTGATTCAACCGCATCAATTTTAAATACCCCTTTGGCAATACGGGGAAAGTAAAGGTGAAACTGAAGATCATTATTCATTGAACTTACTTTTGTCATTTTAGGACAGATATCTATACCCTGCGCCAATATCATATATTTTCTTTCGTCATAACCACTGGGGGTGATATAGAAATTCTTGTTAATACACAGCCATGTACCGGTTTGCCGTGGGGCATAATAAAAGTCAATAATAGTATAATTGGAAGTGATTTCCACACGGATGACCTGTACCGGATGGGGCCCGGTGGCTTTGTCAACTACCGGGAAAACGGTTACCTGTGCATTCAGGCTATAAAAAGGAAGTATAGCCAGAATGATCCAAAATATGTAGGGTTGCCTTTTCATATCTTCTTTCTCAAAATTAACCAATTTTATCATATGGACTCGCTTGTACGTGCATGAAAAATTGTCCCCGTTGATTCGGTGTTTGTGGATTTGTAGATAATTTCTCTTAATTTCGCGCTGAATTAGGTTTTCACGGAAACATGCTGGAACCGGTTTTGTACATTGGTATCGCACAGTCGTTTTTTGCAGCACTGATGATTGCTACAAAACGTCCCAAGCAACTTTCCGATAAGGTGATGGCTGCCTGGTTGTTCCTGATTGGCTTTGAAATGATCTTTTCATTAGGTAAGGAATATTATAACCAGTTGCTGGCCTTTACTTTTATACCGTTTACATATGGCCCGTTGATGTATCTCTATGTAAGATTCCTGATATCGGGAAAGCCTCATTTTAAATGGTATTATTGGGGACATTTCATTCCTTTCCTGGTATTCTTTGTTCTGACATTCATTTACCGGCAACGCCAGGTGATTGTCCTCCATGATTTTTTCAGACAGGATGCTTACTTTGCTCTCCGGATGGTATACGGACTCTCTTTTATTATCTCTATCTCCGTGTATAGTTTTCTTTCATTTATTCTTATTGGCAGGCATCAGAAAAGAATCCGTGACCTCTATTCCTTTACTTCGGAGAAAATAACCCTGAACTGGCTGAAGGGTGTGTCCATTAGTTTTTCTGTAATTTATCTGACTATGTTTATTGCCGGTGCTTTTAACATTCTGGGTCATAGTGAGTCATACGATCCTTTGATTTTTTCTTATGCCGGCCTTACCTTGTTTGCTTTTGCTTTTAGTATTTATGGATATAAGCAACAGGAAATATATGATTACTATAATAGCAGACCTGTGAATCAGGAGATTGAACCTAAATATGAACGATCGGGACTGAAGGAAACTGATGCACAAAAATACATGGATAAATTACTGGCATACATGGAGTCTGAGAAACCCTACCTGAACGGTGAGTTGACCATACATGATCTTTCGGTGAAACTGAATATCTCCAGACATCATCTTACACAGGTGATCAATGAAAGACTGGATAAAAACTTTTATACATTTATCAATGAATATCGTGTCAAGGAAGTGATACACAGAATGAAAAATCCTGCCTATAATAATTATACTTTGCTGGGTATTGCTTTCGATTCCGGCTTTAATTCCAAGTCTTCATTCAATAGTATTTTTAAAAGCTATACCGGAATGACTCCGTCCCAGTATCGCGTAAAAGTGATCAGCAGTTAACCGGCTTTTCTGATTTATAACGTTTTTACGTCCAAACAGCGCGGTTTACACAATGTTACCGTACAATCCGCTTGGTATGGGCGATATGCAATATTCTGCTCCATATTTTTGATGCAGTGTTTTATCCTTAATAAGAAAGCTGTTGCGTAAGCCAGTCAGAATATCAGCAATTATTGTATTTATCGGTTGGTTGTTAACCGGGGGTTTACAAGCCCAGGGATTGTTTGAGCAAAGTGTTTCAGGCGGGGATAATCAGGCGTGGTCTCTTTCCGGCTATATTCGTGGATTGGCCTGGGCAGGAAAGACCGTCGATAAGGAAAATATTGAACCCAAAGCACTGTTCTCAGGCGGGGAAATAAACCTGCTTGCCAAATCCGGTAAATTTGGTGACGGCAAACTTTCGTTTCGTCTGCGGGATGGTATGGAGAACGGTTATGAACCTTATGGCCTGGATTTAAGAGAGGCTTATATTCATGTGCATCTCGGACCGGTATCGCTATGTACAGGCCGTCAGATTATTGCCTGGGGCAGGGCAGACAGTAACAATCCTACAGACCTGATCACACCGAAAAACCCTTTGTTTCATTCTCCTGATCCCGATGATATCCGGATGGGCAATTTCCTGTTCAACGGGAAAATAAATGTCGGGACACATATTTTTTTCCAGGGGATATGGATCCCGGTTTACCGGCCTTCAATCATTCCGGTTACCCGGGATGTGTTGCCACCTGAAATGGAAGTCCCTGCTGTTCAGTCTCCTCAGAAAACGCTGAAAAACAGTGGATATGCCATGAAAATGGATTTTACTTATCCGGCTGTTGATTTCTCTTTATCCTGGTTTGATGGGTTCGATCCCTATCCCTTATTTTCTTTCGGGGGTTATAAGCCTGTGGATTCTACTTTTGTTCCGGTGATCGGAGAGGAGCCGTTCAGGGAAAAAATCGCCGGCGCGGATTTTTCCACAACGCTGGGAAGTTTCGGTGTACGCGGTGAGGTTGCCTACAGGCAGACCAAAGGGTATGATCACGACATTCATGTGGCCCTGCCGGATATTCGCTGGGTTGCAGGATTGGATAAAACATTGGGGAATCTCACTATGATCGTGCAATATTCCGGCTACTGTGTTACGAAGTTCCGGGAGGTTCCGGAACCGGGTTCCGGGCCTGCGGTCATGCCGGATCAGATGCTTCTTTTCTATAACCGGTTAATGTTCCGCCAGACAAAAAGAAGTCAGCATACCCTGTCATTACATGCTACCTGGTCGCCGGGACAAGAGAATGTGAACATCGAAGGTTACGGCGAAACCAACCTGACAACCGGAGAATCATTGATCAGGGCACAAGTAAAGTGGAATGTGTCTGACGGACTTTCCCTTACCGGCGGATGGCAGCATTTTGACGGAAAACAGAATACATTATACGATTTGGTCGGCCCTTTGTTGAACGGACTGTATATGCAATGCAAAATCTGTTTCTAAGGATATTTTAATGATAAGACTATGAACAAACACCATAAATATATGCGGGCAGACAGATTCATTGAGAAATACAAATGGCCCATTATAGCTGTGTCTGTTTTGATTACATTGTTCTTTGCATTGTGGTTACCCCGGCTTGATATCGACCCGAATATCGACGCCATGATTCCGGAACACCTGGATGCACGAGCCAATACCGACCGGATTAACGAACTTTTCGGAAGTTCGGATATGATGGTCGTCCTTTACCGGGCAGATGATATCCTGAATCCGGCCACCTTAACGCGGATTGAAAAAACAGTGAACAGGATCAGGCAGGTCAAGGGTGTGGACCGTACGAATTCGTTATTTGATGCAAAGGATATCCGGGGTGACGATGGTGCCATGATCGTATCACCTGCCGTCGAACAAATTCCCAAAGACACGGAAGGACTGGAATCGTTGAGGAAGAGGCTTACCGGTAATGAAATGGTATATGGCAAAGTGCTCTCACCGGATTACCGGATGACCGCCATTTTTATTTCACTGAACAAAAATACGGAAAACAATGTTTTGGTTCCTGAAATTAAAAAGCTTGTCAATAACGAACCGGGAAACGAAGAAGTTTTTTTTGGCGGGATGCCGGTACTTAAAGCTTCTATTGCCGGAGAAATATCGAGAGATATGAGCATTCTGATGCCGGCGGCGCTGGGGTTGATGATCGTGATGTTGCTCCTGGCATTCAGACAGGTGAAAGGGGTGGTGTTGCCTTTTGCTGTTGTGGCCATGTCGATCATCGTAACCATGGGACTTATGCCTTTGCTGGGGTGGAAAGTGACTATTATTGCCATTCTCCTGCCGGTTATGCTAATAGCGATTGCCAATGATTATGGCATTCACCTTATTGCCATGTATCAGGAACTGAATGCCGAGGGAAAAATCCTCAACCGGAGTAAACTTGTGCGCACCATTGTTAAACGCCTTTCCCGTCCTGTTTTACTTACCGGATTAACTACGGTTGCCGGTGTCCTTGGTTTGCTTTCTCATATTCTTGTTCCGGCACGCCAACTGGGGATCCTGGCTGCTGTTGGTATCGCTTTTGCCCTGATGATGAGCCTGTTTTTCATCCCGGCGATACTGTTGTTACTTAAAGTACCCCCTAAAACCAGGGCGAAAGGAAAAGGAGGCAAACATGTTCTTGAGGTCTTTCTTGCCCGGATGGGCCGGGGGATTGTCCGGCATCCCCGGAGAGTGCTGGCTGTTACGGCTGTGGTTATCCTTATTGCCGCCGGCGGATTATTCCTGGTCAGGGTGGATGCCAATATTGAAAATTTCTTTCCGAAAAATCATCCGGTGAGGAAAAGTGCCGATTTGTTGAATCAGCATTTTGGCGGGGCCGAGGACCTTTCCATCTGGTTCACCGGCGATATTAAAGATCCGCGCCTGTTGCACCGGATGGAAAAGTATGGAAATGCCCTGAAGAAAGATCCGCATATCGGTAACGTTGTAAGTATCACCGATGCGATTCATGAAATGAGCAAAGCCCTGAATGATCCGGGAGATCCGCATTATGACCGGATCCCGGACAGCAGGGATGCCATAGCCCAATACTTTGTGCTCTATTCCATGAGTGGTGATCCCGGAGATTTTGAACAACTGGTCGATTTTGATTACCGGAATGCACAAATGCTGGTACGAATAAATGACGGAAGTACAAATGTTATAAACGGGGTTGTAGACAAGATTAATAATATGGTTAAAAATGATCCTGCATTTTCCGGTATTGGCGGATATGGATACATCAATGCCAGATTATCCCAATTGATCATCACCGGACAAATGCGGTCGCTACTGGCAGCTATCCTCGTTGTCAGCATCCTGGTGATGCTGATCTTCAGGTCGGTCCCTTCCGGGTTGTTTGTATCTGTTCCGCTGGTGGCAGCCGTTATCATCCTGTTCGGCCTGATGGGTTATGCGGGGATTTCCCTCGATGTGGCTACCGCTATGCTCTCTTCGATCATGATCGGCGTCGGCGTGGATTATACTATTCATTATATCTGGCGATATCGTGAAGAGCGCAGGGCAGGCTATGAATCCGGGGATGCCGTTTACAGGGCACTAACCACAACAGGCCGTGGTATTGTATTTAATGCCTTATCGGTTATTGTAGGTTTTTCAGCCCTGCTGATCTCATCCTTTACACCTATCCGGTTTTTCGGATTTCTTGTTGTTGTATCCATTACCGCCTGCCTGATCGGTGCCCTGGTCGTTATACCTGCCCTTATCCTCGTGATAAAGCCCGGATTCCTTGAGCCTTTACGAAAAGAAAAACCCGAAGCTAAAGAAAGATCAATACCTGTTCACGTAAAAAAAGCCATGTAAACATAAAAACAATGATAAAGATAAGAAACAAGAATGTTGCCGTTGTATCCATCTTCCTTATGATGGCAGTGAGTCCGCTGGTTTGCGGACAGCCGACAGCAAAGACGATTATGCGGAAATCACGTGAAGTTTCCCGGTTTAAAGGGATGGAATCGGTCACCGAACTGCATATCCTGAATAACCGGGGCGGTGAAAGAATCCGCAAGATTGCCATGGCCTCACTGAGTCAGCCGGGTGTCGAAAAAAGGATCATCCGGTTTCTGGAACCTGCTGATGTTAAGGGTACCGGCCTGCTGATTTTCGATTATGAGAATAAAAATGATGATATGTGGATGTATCTTCCGGCATTAAGAAAAGTCCGTAGAATTGTAAGTTCCGAGAAAGGGAAAAGTTTTATGGGCTCGGAATTCTCAAATGCCGATATGTCCGCACCGAATCTGGATGATTTTACGCTTACCCTCAAAGGTGAACAATCTGTGGATGGTATGGAATGTTTTGTGATTGATATGATCCCTGTAAGTCATGAACTGATCATAACTTATGGATTTGCCCGTAAGGAAGTTTATATCGGCAAAAGTGATTACATGCTTCGCGAAGCTCATTATTATGATAAAAACGGCACACTGGTAAAAGTCCTCCATGCTAAAGATATTCAACCGGTTTCCGGATCAGGGGGGAAAAGTATGGCCCGCTGGCTTTCAATGGAAAATAAAATCAATAACAGAACGTCCTGGCTGCGGATATTACAGGTCCGGTATAATCCTGATGTTAATGCTTCCATGTTTACAACGGCATATCTTCAGAAACAATAACTTAAGATAGCCTGTTTACCGCAGGTAAAATATTTCCGCAAATCATCTCGAAAAGGACAGGCTGTTTCATTCCTGTAACTGTTAAAAATTGTTAAATGGTCGTGTGCTTAAATCACACAAGGGAGAAACTTTATATTTTTGTTCTTCTAAATTTAAAGGAAACAATGATTTGGATTTGAGCCTTTTGCATTAAAGAATAGTCCATGAGCAGATTCAATGGAAAAATATATAAATCACTACAACTATGGACATAACGGTTGAAAATGTGCTTAAAACGTATGGTCTGCAGCGCGCTGTGGACTCTATCAGTTTTCATGTAAAAACAGGTGAAATACTGGGTTTTCTCGGACCTAACGGTGCCGGCAAAACAACAACCATGAAAATCATAACCAACTATATGATCCCTGATAAAGGGGTGGTAAAGATCGGGGGAAAATCTATGCCGGAATATGCCAATGAACTAAAAAGGCATATCGGTTATCTGCCTGAAAATAATCCGCTGTATGATGACATGCCCATGCTGGATTACCTGGAATTTGTTGCCGGGTTACAGGAAATCCCCAAAGAAAAAATTGATGAAAGAATACGGGAAATGGTTCGGGTTTGCGGCCTGAATGCTGAAAAACACAAAAAAATCGGTGAACTTTCCAAAGGATACAAACAACGCGTGGGATTGGCACAGGCACTGATTCATGATCCGGAAATACTCATTCTGGATGAACCGACAACAGGCCTCGATCCGAACCAGATTGTAGAGATCAGAAAACTGATCCGTGAACTGGGACAACATAAAACGGTAATTCTGAGTACCCATATCCTTCCTGAAGTTGAAGCTACCTGTGACCGGATACTTATTATAAATAAGGGAAAGATCGTCGCGGACGGGACTTCCGAAAACCTGCGAAAACAGGCCCAGGGTCAGGACATGATAAAAGCCGGGATCAAAGATGGTGATCCTAACGAAATATTTAAGGCCTTGCAGGAACTCCCCGGTAGCAGTGTCGTTGACTTTATTGACAGAAACCGGAACCGTTTCGAAATTCAGTCCAAACCCGATCATGACCTGGCCCGGGAGATTTTTAACCTGTGTGTAGCCAGAAAATGGGTGATTACCGAGCTTACACCTGTGGAAACCAAGCTCGAAGATGTTTTCCGCGAGTTAACCATGAATTGATAAATCAGCTATAATAAGATGAAACCTATATGGATTATTACCAAAAGAGAATTGCGGTCGTATTTCGATTCGCTGATTGCTTATATCCTGCTGGTGCTGTTCCTCGCATTCAGCGGATTTTTTACCTGGCTTTTCGGTAGTGATATCTTTATGTCGGGACAAGCCAGCCTCCGTTCGTTTTTCAGTATTGCCTACTGGACACTTTTCTTTTTTATTCCGGCACTAACGATGCGTTTACTGGCCGAAGAGAACAGGTCGGGAACGCTCGAACTGCTGCTTACCAAACCGGTTAGCGACCGTGACGTGGTGCTGGGTAAATTCACAGCAGCCCTTACCCTGATCATCATTTCATTGCTTTTTACGCTGCCATACGTGATCACGGTTTCCAGTATCGGAAACCTTGATTCGGGCGCCGTTTTCTGTGGTTATCTCGGCCTGGTCCTGATGAGTGCCGTTTATATCAGCATTGGTTTATATGCCAGTAGCATTACCTCAAATCAGATTGTGGCTTTTATGACAGCCATTTTTATCGGTCTCTTCTTTCACATTCTTTTTGACGTTCTGGCCAGCAGCTTTACCGGACTCACCGGAGAGATTTTCTCATTCCTTTCTGTCTCCACGCATTTCGAAAGTATGGCCAGAGGTGTGCTGGATACCAAAGATCTGATTTACTTCCTGTCATTAATCGTCCTCGGACTGAAAATGGCAGAGGATTCACTGGCAAAACGGAATATTTAATCTTAAAGTGCTGAAAAGATGAAGAAAAAAAATATTGTTCTGTCAACCGTACTGTTTGCTGCAATACTGATCGTCGTTAACCTGATCTCCGACAAACTCTTTTATCGCCTCGACCTTACGGAAGGCCATACGTACACTTTAAGTAAAGCGACAAAAGATATTCTGAAAAACCTGAATGAACCGGTTACGGTAACCGCATATTTTTCAAAAGATCTTCCTCCCTCCATAGGGCAAACCAGGGAAGATTTTAAGGATATGCTGATTGAATACACCAACAGGGCAAAAGGAATGCTGGTGTACGAATTTGTTAATCCCAACGAGGATGAAAAGACGGAACAGGAAGCCCTGCAAAACGGTATTCAACCGGTTATGATCAATGTCAGGGAGAAAGATCAGATGAAGCAACAAAAGGCTTACCTGGGGGCACTGGTTTCTATGGGCGACCGGAAAGAGGTTATCCCTTTTGTCCAGCCGGGAGGAGCTATGGAATATGCCCTCTCATCGGCAATCAAGAAAATATCGGTGGTGAACAAACCACATATTGCCATTCTGCAGGGTTATGGGCAGCCGGCAATCGGTGATATGCCACAGGTAAGGAAAAATTTAAGTGTATTGTATGATATCCGGGGTCTCACGCTTACCGATTCGACCGAAGTTCCTGATGGGATTAAAACGGTAGCTGTGATCAGACCTTCGGACAGTATTCCCGAATTTGTTTTTCAGGCCCTTGACCGGTTCATGGCCCGTGGTGGAAATATTCTGGTAGCGATCAACAGGGTGAAAGGAGACTTTCAGACTGCATACGGCAGTGCGATAAGTACCGGTCTTGAATCCTGGCTCCTGAGCAAGGGGATCAGGGTGAAGGATGTGTTTGCCATTGATGCAAAATGTGGTAGTGTTACCGTTCAGCAACAACAGGGTCCCTTCCGCTTTCAGACGAATGTAATGTTCCCTTACCTTCCTGTTATTTCTCATTTTACCGACCATCCGGCAACTTCAGGACTGGAAGCTGTAGTCATGGAATTCGCCAGCCCGATAGAATATACCGGCGACTCAACGAAAGTGTTTACTCCGCTGGCTTTTACTTCCGGCCAGTCCGGAACAGTGGCGCCTCCGGTCTATTTCGATATACAAAAGCAGTGGACTGATAGCGATTTTCCGGATAAAAACCTGGTGGTTATGGCCGAACTTTCCGGTAATTTCGGAGGAAAAGTCCCGGCAAAAATGATCGTAATCGGTGATGGTGATTTTCCGGTAGGCTCCGCCCAGCAGGTATCCCCGGATAATGTAAACCTCCTGGTGAACAGTATCGATTATCTTTCGGATGATACCGGACTGATCGGGTTGCGCAACCGGGGGATCACAGCCCGCCCGCTGAAACAACTGAAGGATTCGACCAAAACATTACTGAAATACCTTAATTTCCTGTTGCCCATCTTCCTGGCCCTCGCTTATGGATTCTATCGCATGCAGCGAAACCGGAGCGTCCGTATGCGGCGTATGGAAGAGGATTATTCATAGTTTAACCATCCGGAAAAAACGAAATATCATGGCTAAAAAAAACAATGTAAAAACGCTGTTGATTGTTTTTATTGTTCTGATCGGTATCCTTGCTCTGTTGCAGATCAGGACCAGGAAAACCGAAAGTTCTCTGAAACGGGACCTGATTAAGGTGGATACGGCAAAGGTTACATCCATAATACTCTATCCGCAAGCCGAAAAAGGGGCAGCGTTGGAGATAACGAGGAAAGGTGACAAATGGAGGATTAAAAAAGGGAAGAAGGAAGCTCCGGTAGAAGCCGGAAGTGTACGGAATATGTTAAACGAGATCATACATATCCGTCCCAAACGTCTGGCAGCTGTAAGTGATACCGCATGGGATGACTATAGCGTGACCGATTCGACGGCTACCCGCCTGGTGGTACAGGAAGGTCATAAGAAAACCCTTGACCTGTATATCGGAAAGTTTACCGTAGATAAAAATGCTCAAATGTACGGCGGCTACCAGGGTCGCGTAATGGGATCCTCATACATTCGCCCTGGTAATCAAAAGGAAGTCTACGAGGTTGACGGGTTCCTGGCATTGTCGTTTAACCAGAACTTTGATGCATGGCGGGATCATCTCTTCATTCGGACCACACGGAGCAACCTGCGAAAATTTACTTTTACCTATCCGGCAGATTCCGGCTTTGTCGTGCAATATGCCGACAGTCTGTGGAATGTTGAGGGGGCACCGGCTGATTCTGCCGGTATGGCAAATTACCTGGCTGACTGGACGTTCAGGCGGTATGCTGATTTTGCGGATAATTATGATCCCCCGGCAAACCCGGATTTCCAGATTACGGCCGAAGGAAATAACATGGATCCCGTAGTAATCAAAGCTTACCGTGATCCGCGATACCATTTTGTGATGAACTCGAGTATGAATCCCGAAACCTGGTTCGCCGATAAAGACAGTTCGATCTATAAAATGTTTTTTGTCCCAAAAGCAAAGTTCCTGAATAAATCCGGGCGTTAGTTAATCAGTAATGTTCAAATAGGGTGGAGGAGCAGGAGAGAAATCTCCTGCTTTTATTATTTCTTTTCGAGTGCTGTCAGGGGCATTTCCTGTCCCGGTATGATGTGGTCTTCGGTTATAAAAGCGGTAACGGAACGGGTGGGGATGGCCTCAAAATAATGATTCAAAGGATTGACCCGGTCCGGGGGAAATTCAAGAATTTCTTCGGGTGGTTTGTTGCCCGGTACGATAAGTTCCGGTGGTGCAGGTTCCTTAATGAATTTTCTGCTGTCAGCCACAACATATACGGGGATATCATGTTTACGTGCCAGCAAGGCAAGCGCCCATGTCCCGCATTTGTTGATAAAAATATCGGAATAGACCGTGTCGGCTCCCAAAAGAACCATCTCGGTATCTTTTAATAAGGGTGTGTAGCCCGTATCGGTGATCAGGATCACCTCAAATCCTGACTCAGCCAGTTTGCGCGCCTGCCGGCGTCCCTCCATGGCAGGCCGCGATTCGGTCTGTATGATCCGCAGCTCTTTCGGGTTCGTGTGTGCCAGGATGATTTCCTGAACCGTTGAGCTTTGGCTGTGGGTCAGGATGGTTTTGCCTTTGAGGGGAAAATGGTTAAGAAAAAAAATGGCCTGGCGGGTTTGTACATCGCTCCACGATTGCCGGTAGGATAAAACGTAATCGCAGATATCTCCGAAGGTTATGCTTTCCCGGCTTTGCACATGATTCAGCAACCGGTCTGTGAAATGCCTGATGATGGCAAAATCCTGCATCTTCTGCAGAAAATCAATCAGGATATGTTCCAGTACCCTTTTTTCGGCCATTGACAAATGCTGATCCCGGCTGCAACATTCCAGCAACCCTTGTATTAACTGCCTGAGTAACCCACCCGAACCGGAAAGGTTATCGGCAGCAACCCGGTTAAAAACTTTATTGATCTCCTGCATGAGCTTGTGATCCGATATCATATAAAATTAGTAAGGATTGACCGGAAATGAAAGATCCGGTTCGTTTTTCTTAATATTAATGGAATTTTCTATCTTGGTAACAAGAAAAATCCTGGTATGATGCGGATTGTACTTTTTATTTTAATACTGTTGCATGGTATCGCTCATCTGGTAGGTTTTATGGTTCCCTGGAAGATGGCAAGCCCGGAAGGGATGGCCTATAAAACCACCCTGCTTGGAGGAAAAGTTGATGTAGGGAATACAGGAATCCGGATTGTCGGGGTGATCTGGTTAATGCTTTTCCTTGCCATGATGCTCTCGGCTGCAGGTATCTGGTTTACCATTCCCTCCTGGAAGAGTTTTACAATAACTTTTTGCATTGTCTCTCTGGTGATGTCTGTCATCGGCTGGCCCGACTCGCGGATCGGGATACCTGTCAACGCTGTTATCCTGGTAACGGTTTTTATATTCTTCTGATTTGGCGAATATTTATGCATGGATAAGAATCTTTAATATGATCAGGAATATATACGCAGATCTAATTATCTACGTAGTTAAAATAAATTATCTACGTAGTTACAGTATGATTATCTACGTAGTTAAAATAAAATATCTACGTAGTTAAAATAAATTATCCACGTATTGTTTTCACGAATAATATAACTAATCAGTGGTGTCCGGTAAAAATTTACAGTGATGGGCTAAAGCCCTTATTTACTAACGATTCCATAACCCCAGGCTTAAGCCTGGGGTTAGTGACGCAAATCATAAAAATGGGCTTTAGCCCTCAATTATAAACGACTGATAATTAGCTATTAAATTTAGAGTAATTATCAATTTGTCATATTTTCCAATTTTCTCCGGACACCGGTGATGACTAATATATATCTTAAATTCTGAAAACATCTTTTAGGATAATATATATATCAGGAGACAATCGAAACATTTGATTGACTGAATGTTATCTTTACCGGTATAATGGAGTCCCGGAGCGCTGGTCGGAACGCGATTAATCGCGTTCCGATCTGAGACCACTCCTGCCTGCCTGACTGAAGCGAGGTGTCCGGCAAAAAGCCTTTTTATTCATTTAAATTCGTGGATCAGATGGAAATGTAAATTACATCATCAGATATTAAATATGATTTTTTAAAAAAAAAATGTAAATAATACTTGACAAAATGTAAATTATTATGTACATTTGTATCGTTATGGAAACGATCAATAATCATCTCAGGGAAATGCGGGCAAAGACGGAAATTACCCAGCAGGCCCTGGCTGATGCCCTGTCGGTAAGCCG
>JAADHC010000071.1 GCA_013152085.1 Chlorobiota bacterium | reverse complement strand
ATTACAGAGGAAAGGTGAAAAAGCTGTTGACCGGTCTGGTTATAGGATGCGTAATGGCATCTTTTCCTGTTTTTGCCCAACAGGATACCGTCAACCACTGGGAGACGGTAGTGTTTGCGTCGGATACATTCCGGTATTTTCCCGGCACATCACAACCACCTGCCGACTGGATGCAGCCGGCGTTTGATGATACCTTCTGGCAGGAGGGCCCCGGAGGGTTCGGTTATGGCGACGGCGATGATGCGACTGTCCTTGACGGGATACTGTCCGTATTTCTGCGGAAATCTTTTACCATTACTGATACTTCCATAATTCCGTGGGGTGTTTTGCACATGGATTATGATGACGGGTTTGTGGCGTACCTGAACGGCCATGAGATCGCCCGCGGCAATCTGGGTCAGCCGGGAACGGCGGTTCCCTATAACCAGTCTGCCGACACCTGGCACGAGGCTGTGATGTACCAGGGCGGATATCCCGAAACATTTGTAGTCCCTGCTGAGATCATCAAACAATACATGATGGAAGGAGAGAACGTTCTCGCCATCCAGGTTAATAATTACGGAACCACATCTTCCGACTTCTCGGCTATTCCTTTCTTTAGCATAGCGCTTACGGATTCAGGATTGCATTACCGCCAGCCGCCTGCCTGGTTTATTCCGCCGTCAACGGAATTCAGCTCCTCATTACCTATCATTCTCATTAACACATTCGGGCAGACTATTCCCGACGAACCACGGATCATTGCCCGGATGGAGGTGATTGACAATCGCGGCAATGTAAACAAGCTGACAGACTCACTGTATGCCTATAACGGCAGGATCAGTATTGAGCTACGTGGATCTTCAACGCAGATGTTTCCGAAAAAAGCCTATTCATTGGAGACCCAGGACAGCCTGGGTGAAAACAACAATGTCTCCCTGCTGGGCCTTCCCGGGGAAAATGACTGGGTATTGTATGCCCCATACAGCGACAAGTCCATGATGCGCAATGTGGTTGCCTATAAGATGTGGCGGGATATGGGTCATTGGGGGCCTCGTACGCGGTATTGCGAACTTTTCCTCAATGGCGACTACAAAGGGGTGTATGTGTTTATGGAGAAAATTAAACGGGATAAAAACCGTGTACACATTGCTAGGCTGGATTCTGCAGATATTTCAGGGGATGCGGTTACCGGTGGTTATATCCTTAAAATTGACAAAACGGACGAGGCGGGGATTGAGGGATGGACTTCCGAACCATCCCCGCAGTATCCCGGTGCCATGTTAAACTTTATCCAGTATGTTTATCCGAAGTATGAGAACCTGATGCCCGAACAGATCGTGTATATCCAGTATTTCATGCAGCAAATGGAATCAACGCTGGCATCCCAGGGCTTTGCCGATCCTGATAACGGATATGCAAAGTTCATTGATCCGGCCTCCTTTGCCGATTTTCTGCTTATCAATGAACTGGGGAAGAATGTGGATGGATACAGGTTCAGCACTTATATGTACAAGGATCGCGACAGTAATGGCGGGAAACTAATGGCGGGGCCTGTCTGGGATTTTAATCTTTGTTTCGGGAATGTGGATTACGGCGTGCAGCAGTGCTGGGATCCCAACAGCGGCTGGGTTTATCAGGGAGACAGGATCTTCTGGTGGAAACGGTTGATGCAGGATCCTGCTTTTGAAAATCTTGTTAAAACCCGCTGGAGTAACATGCGTATCGGGTTGCTGAGCAATACCAGGATACGGCAGGATATAGATTCACTGAGGATATTACTTTCCGGACCGCAAATCCGGAACTACCAGCGCTGGCCGATCCTCGGTACCTATGTCTGGCCCAACAAAGTGGTTTATCCTACCTGGGAACAGGAGGTGGATGCGCTCGCCGGCTGGATACAGAACCGGCTGGACTGGATGGATTCCCGATTGGGAACAACCGGAGTAAACTCACCTGCGGTTTTCACGGATATCCTGATTTATCCTAACCCGTTTACAGACCGTATCGGGTTTTATGTCCACCTGCAACGACAGTCGGATCTACAAATTGATATTTACAGCCTGAACGGCAGAAAAGCATGGTCTGTCCTGCAAAATAACCTGCCTGCAGGTGAAACGGTAATCACCTGGGACGGGACGGATTCCCGTGGCGCACCTGTTGCCGGCGGCGTTTATATCTTTACCATTTCACGGAACGGCGAAGTGATCAGGCGCGGCAAGATCATAAGACAGTAACCGTAAACATTAATATGATAAAGTAGCTTTAACCTATCCACAGAGTTTTTTGTGGGAGATTTCTTATCCTGAGGTTGATTGCTTTTTACATTGCCACGAATTCACATTTTTCTTTCGTTCCCTGTCCGGTTAGCTAGAACAGATCATACCGGTAACCGATCCGGATAATCCAGGCATTTTCCGGGGTCTTTTCATCGTATTCGTACTGCTTATGCAGCCCGAAAATGATGCGATGGTGTTGGTTAAACTTATAAGAACTCTTTATTGAGAAACGTAACGTGGCAAGTTCATTGGTTCTGTTATCATTGAAACGGTGAAAGAATTCGGCAGAGAATTCAGGGTTGATTTTACAATTCGGAATATCCCATTTCAGGCTGAGTTTATGCCTCAGATAAAAATAGGTGGTTTTGTCGGAGTTCCAGGCATCAGGATAATTTTGCCACCGCAGCCGGTAGGCGGGAGAGAAGCGGCCAAACTTTTTCCCGGCTTCAACGGAGAAATGTAAACGGTGCAACTTTTCCCAGGAGCCGTCTTTCCGGCGATCGCGTATATTCCGGTAAGTTCCCTCAAGTGTAAGAAACTTAACCGGAGAGTAAATGAGTTCTGCCTGCGTAAAATACTTTGCCAGATCGCTGAAAGGGTCATCGTACCTGAGTTCCTCTGATAACCGGACTTCCCATGCCGGGCTGATCTTTCCGGTAAGCGTAACGTAGTTCCAGGACCAAAGATCGGCATATTGGGCATGACCGGTCTGCGGAATCCATAAAAAAAGAAAAAGGAAGAAACATTTTGGTATTGACAGAAAAAAGGTCCGGAGTGAGAATTTTTTTTTCACTTTTTTACAAACGGTTTTTAAAAATGACCCGCAAGTTAAAAATAAATTTTTGTGTTTATCGTGTGAAAACCACGGTAATTTTTTTCGCTGTCCGGTAAAAATCCGGCATATTCAGGATATCTGTATTTTGATTCGTTTCATCTTCTTTCCGGATTGGCTTTTATCTTTCTGCCGTTTTGCTATTTTTGTCTCCTTTATAACCGAACGACAACAATTCCGATATGCAACAGGTAAAAGAATTTCTTGAGTTCCTGAACCAGTATCTGGGCGGGAGTGAATGGTTTGTATTTCTCCTTCTGGGTACCGGCCTTTTTTTTACAATTTATCTGAAATTCCCTCAGTTCCGGTATTTTAAATTTGCTATCCGGGTCGTTAAAGGGAAATATGATAAAGATACGGATGTAGGGGATACCAGCCATTTTCAGGCTTTGTCTACCGCCCTGTCGGGTACCGTGGGGACAGGGAATATTGCCGGTGTTGCCCTGGCCATACATATCGGAGGGCCTGCAGCGCTTTTCTGGATGCTGGTGACGGCTTTATTTGGTATGACTACCAAGTTTGTTGAGGTTACCCTGTCTCATAAATACAGGGATGTCCTTCCGGATGGATCCATATCGGGTGGTCCAATGTATTATATGAAAAAAAGACTGAATATCAACCTGAAGAACGGCAGGGTGATTCAAACCGGTAAATGGCTCGGTATTTTCTTTGCGCTGGCTACGATCCTTTCTTCATTTGGCACCGGCAGCCTTCCCCAGATTAACAGTATTTCCAATGCCTTATTCTCAACATTTAATGTTAAGCAGGTTGTTTCGGGAGCCATTCTTACCGTTTTACTGGCCCTGGTGATTATCGGAGGGATTAAGCGGATTGCAAAAGTGACTTCCACCATGGTGCCTTTTATGGCAATTTTCTATTTTCTGGGGGCATTCTTTGTTATTGCTACCAATTATGAGAACATTATTCCATCACTGATTGCCATATTCAGGGATGTCTTTACCGGTACGGCTGCTATTGGCGGATTTATGGGTGCCGGATTTGCCTTTGCTTTTAACCGTGGCGTGAACCGCGGGCTGTTTTCCAATGAAGCCGGCCAGGGTTCTGCCCCGATTGCACACTCAGCGGCACGTGCACATGAGCCGGTTTCCGAAGGATTGGTGGCCATCCTCGAACCTTTCATTGATACCATTATCATTTGTTCGTTAACCGGTCTCGTATTGCTGGCTTCCGGCGCATGGCATGAAAAATATCCCAACCAGTTTCAGAAATCGGATATGGTGATGCTTGCCAGGGTTTATAAAGATCAAAACCCACAGGATAAGCAAGAGCTTTTTAAGATGTTTAATCATAAAGAATCCCCGCCGTTTTTCACGGGAGAGATCAGTATCAGGGATGGCAAAATGCAGAACAACCTGACACTGATCAATGCTTCATCGATCGCCGAAGATGTCCTTTTTACAAAAGACGGAAAACCTTATACCGGGAAGGTCAGTGTCGAGAACGGAAATGTGGAAATTGACCAGGCGGGCGTGATGGTGACCGGAAAATCACTCCTGCACAGTGCACCACTGACTACGGAAGCATTTAAGAAAAGTATTCTGGGAGACTGGGGACAGTATATCGTTTCTATCGGGTTGTTGTTATTCGCTTTCTCGACAGCCATCTCATGGTCATATTACGGCGGGCGGGCCATGACCTTTTTGTTTGGGTCTAATTCCGTGGTATATTACCGCCTGTTCTATATTGTGGCCTTCTTTTTTGCATCTTTTACGGATACGACCATTATCTGGGCATTGTCTTACATCACCATTGTCCTTATGGCCCTGCCTAACCTTGCAGGCTTGCTCATCCTCCATAAGGAAGTAAAATCCACCATCAGACAATACTGGGTCGATTTTAAAAAAGAACACCCGGGTGTGAGGACACCGGAGTAAGTTCCTGGTTTTCAGTTCTCAGTTCTTGGTTTGACCTTTTATGAATATGGTTGTCGCTAAGTGGTTATCAGGCAGTTGTTTAGTTGTAAGAAATGACGTCGAACACAATGAGGCAAATGACGTTCCGGACGAAGCGAGGTACAAATAATGTTTGAAGCACAGCGACAAACAAATAATTAAATCAAAGCGCAAAAGGTGCGTAATCAAAAATGCCTTTGAATTTTTTTTGTCTTTTCCGTTAGGTTATTTAACAAAGTATGGTACGTCCATAAGTTACGACAATGATAGGGAGAAATCCTTCGGTTTTTATTTATCTACGTAGATATATCTACGTAGTTTTATAAATTTATCTACGTAGATAATTATTTTGATTCGTAATCTTTATATGTCTCTGACCAGCAGCACAACATTCTCCACATGGTGGGTATGCGGGAACATATCCACAGGCTGGATTTTTTCCACACGGTATTTTTCCAGCAATGGCACGAGGTCGCGAGCCTGCGTGGAAGGATTACAGCTTACATAAACAATTTTACCCGGTGTACATGCCAGCAAAGCAGACAGAATATCCCCGTGAATACCTGCACGCGGAGGATCCAGAATGACCGTATCCGGATTCCCGTGCTTTGCAAATAGTTTATCATTAAAGAGACTCTTTACGTCCCCGGTGATAAAAGAAACGTTGGTGATCCCGTTAAGTTCAGTATTTTTAACAGCATCAGCTACTGCCTCGGAGACGGTTTCGATACCGGTTATGTACCTTGCTTTCCGTGCCAGATAGAGGGCAATGGTTCCTGTTCCTGAATAGAGATCATAAAGGTTTTGATCGTCAGATATGTCGGCAAATTCGGCCACTACCCGGTAAAGGTTTTCAGCTTGCCGGGTATTGGTCTGGAAAAACGATTTCGGCCCGATCTTAAACCGGAGATCATCCATCTTTTCAATAATATGATCGCGTCCGGAAAAGGTCTGAACATCCAGTCCTTCCAGTGTGTCATTTCCTTTCGGGTTAATGACAAATTGCAGGGAAGTGATCTCCGGAAAAGCATCCCTGATCCCTTCCATCAGTTTTGTAATCTTTTCGGCCTCATTCCGGAAAAAGGCGATTACGACCATGACCTCACCCGTCGTTGCCGTACGGATGATCAGGTTACGTAACAAACCTTTCTGGTTCCGTATATCATAAAAAGGATATTGATATTCAGTGGCGAATTGCCGTATAAAATTACGGATGGCATTGGATGGTTCGGACTGCAGGTGGCATGAGTTGATATCCACTACTTTGTCAAATAGTCCCGGGGCATGAAATCCAAGGGCAGGTTCGGTGATGGTTTCGGCAGTGGCAATCTCTTCACGGGTGAGCCATCTTTTGCTTGAAAAAGTGAATTCAAGCTTATTGCGGTAGTGTGTGTTTTGCGGAGAGGGGAGAATGGGCGTGATTTTCTCTTTTACCTGATCCCCGAGACCGGCAATTCTTGAAAGCTGGTCTGTCACCTGTTTTTGTTTGAAATGCAGTTGTTCCGGGTATGTCATATCCTGCCATTTGCATCCCCCGCAAACACCGAAATGTTCACAGAAAGGTTCGGCACGCAGGTTGCTGCGTTTGGTGAATTTTACCGGATCTCCCTCGAGATAATTTTTTCTCTTTTTTCTGATCTGCACATCCACCACATCCCCCGGAACGGCATGTGAGATAAATACTATCCGGTTTTCATCCCTGGCGATAGCTTTTCCACCGGCTCCGATATCGGTAACCATAAGGTTGCGGAGCAGCGGAAACGGTTTTCTGCTTCTTCCCATAACGGGACAAAGATATGCAAAACCTGTGGTTTGATCCGGTGAAAAATGACAGGTTCGCTGCAAATATCGCAGAAATCCCTGTTGTTTCCGGTCAGGTCAGTGACATCAGTGGTTTATATTATCTTTGTCGCCTGGTATGATCACGTTACAGGATATTTCGATACGTTTTGGCGGGGAGGTGCTTTTTAATGGTATCGCCTTTCAGATTCGTTCACACGACAGGATCGGGCTGACAGGGCGGAACGGTTCGGGAAAAACCACACTCCTGAAGGTTATGGCCTCGGAGTTCTCACCTGACAACGGCACAGTGACCATTCCGGGAGATGTAACCATCGGCTATCTGCCCCAGCGCATTACCGTTAGTGACACTACAACCGTTTATGAAGAAGCTGCCTCTGCCCTTAAAGAGCTGAATCTCCTGGAGAGAGAAATTCAACAACTGACCGAAGAAATTACTACCCGCACCGATTTTCATGACCCGTCTTACCTGAAACTTACCGAAAAGCTTGCCAGTGCCGGCGAACATTTTCATTTATTGGGTGGCGAAACACGGGAAAGGGAGATTTCCCGTACGCTGCAAGGGTTGGGTTTCCGGCCCGAAGATATGAACCGGCCTACAGGTGAGTTCAGCGGAGGCTGGCGTATGCGTATCGAACTTGCAAAAATCCTTCTCAGAAAACCCTCCGTACTGTTGCTGGATGAGCCTACAAACCACCTGGATATTGACTCCATTCAATGGCTGGAGGGTTATTTCAGGACTTACAACGGGGCCCTGGTGCTGGTGTCTCATGATAAAGCCCTGCTGGATCATGTGACGACCCGTACACTGGAAATCGAAAACCAAAAGATAACAGAATATCCAGCCCCATACAGTTTGGCAATGAATATGAAGGAGGCACGGACGGAACAACTGGTAGCTGCCTGGAAAAATCAGCAGAAATTAATAGCTTCAACCGAGGCTTTTATAGAAAGATTCCGTTATAAGGCTACCAAAGCAGTGCAGGTACAATCCCGTATCAAACAACTGGAAAAACTGGAGCGAATTCCTGAACCCTCATATGTTACCGGGAAAGTTCATCTGAAATTCGGAAAGGTGGTAAGAACGGGAGACCTGGTGATAATTGCCGAAAAAATCTCAAAAAGTTACGGAAATCTTAATGTACTCAACAATATTGACCTGGTTATCAAAAGAGGCGAAAAGATTGCCTTTGTCGGCCGGAATGGCGAAGGGAAAACAACCCTTGCCCGTATCCTTGCCGGGGATTTGAAAAGTGAAGGGGATGTACGTCAGGGTACGAAGGTGTCTATGGGATATTATGCACAGGACGGGGCAGACAAGCTCAACCCTTCGCTTACGGTTCTGGAAACCATAGCGCAGGTTGCCGGACCTGAGATGAGACCTCATCTGCGCACGATGCTGGGCGCTTTTCTCTTCAGCGGGGATGATGCGGATAAAAAAGTGAGTGTGCTCTCAGGCGGTGAACGGTCGCGCCTGGCCCTGCTTTCCATGCTGATGCGCCCGGTGAACTTCCTGATCCTTGACGAACCGACGCACCACCTTGATATGCAAACAAAAGATATTCTGAAGGAAGCCCTAAAAAAGTTTGAAGGGACCCTGTTGGTTGTCTCACACGACCGGGATTTTCTTGACGGCCTGGTGGATGTGATCTATGAAGTAAAGAATCTCCGTATAAAGGCTCATGACGGAGATATTTACCGTTTCCTGGAAGAAAATGTGTTGCAAACGACGGATACGGGAAAATTACAAAGGAAAGTAACAGTTAGTTCTAAAGGGGATAGGCTATCCGTTGAAAGCAGGAAGAAAGCCTATCTGCAACGGAAACAGGAACAACGTAAGCTGGAAAGGACGGAAAAAGCCGTATACCGGCTCGAAGAAGAGATCGCCGAGCTGGAAAACCGGAAGGAAAATCTGTATAAGAGAATGATTACGGTACCGGATAACGGAGATTCTCCGGATCAGGATCTTTTCCGGGAGTATGAAAAAATCATCCGCACCCTGGATGAAAAACTTGCTGACTGGGAAGCAATCCTCCACAACCTGGAAAAAATAAAAACAAAAAAACAACATCATGAGTAAAGAAAAAGCAGTGTTTCACATACCTTTTCATGTAATGGTAAGTCAGACCGGTAAGGATGGAATGCTGACCCTTGCAGGAATCAGTGACTTTATGCAGGAGGCGGCGGCACGTCATGCCGGGAAACTCGGACTGGGATTTGATGCCATCCGAAAACACGGACAGGCATGGTTTCTTCGCCAATTACGTATTCGTTATCTGAAACCTGTAAAATGGGGGGATGAACTGACCGTTGAAACGTGGCCTTTGCCTCCCGATGGATTGGTGTTTTTCCGGGATTTTAAGGTGTTTAATCGTGAGGAAGTGTTGGTGGCCGAGGGTTCCAGTGGATGGATGCTGATCAGCCTTGAGAATATGAAGCCTGTAAATATGGTCCCGGAGCAGTTTGAGACGATTCATTTTCGTGAAGACAGGGTTTTTCCCGAACCTTTTCCGAGAATTCCCGGGGTGAAAAAAATGGATAAAACCCTGGATGTTCAGGTGAAATACCGGTTCCTTGACCTGAACGGACATGTGAATCATGTTAATTATATCCGTTGGCTTCTCGACCTGTATTATTTATTTTCAAAAAGGATTTCTTTTCCGTCGGAGTTTAATATTCGTTTTCAACAGGAGATGAAAGAAGGCCAGTCGGGGATCGCGGGAGGTACTTTTGTAAAAGAATCAAACCTGTATACCTTTCATATCGTCCGTCCCGGTGATCATACCGAGGTGATCAGGGCCTCATTGCATACAGGATAGGAAAGACTTAAACCGGTAAAAGATTTGTATCTTTAAAGGGTTCTGATGATCGTAAAGAAGGGCATATTACATATTGCATTGGTTTTATTTCTTGCCTTTGCAGGTTGTGTTCCCCAGAAACAGGTGCGGGTGAACAGGAATCTTTCCTATCTGTACATTCCCGGAAGGACACCGCTACATCCGGAATACCTGATATATCATAATTCGGATACATTATCAACCCTGAAAATAAAGGTGCAACCGGTACAATTATTGTTCAACCAGGCGAATAAAGAAGGGAAATATCTTTCGTTGCTGACCCTGCGCTACCGGTTATATGAAATCGGCCGGCAGCGACATCTGTCTGATTCGGGCAGGGTACAATACTTTATTGACCTGGATCAGTTGAAAGGGGATTTTCGTGCCAATATTCTGTTGCATTGCGCATTAGGCAAACAATATATCCTGGAAACCATTGCTGCCGACCAGATACGAAAAACGGCCATTCAGAATTTTCTGTTTGTCGATAAACAAACAAATCATACTTCTCAGGATTTTCTGGTAACGGATGTGAAGGATAATAAAGCATTGTTTACTGCTGTAGCGGATAGCAGAAAACGGTTTCATATTATCTATCGTAAAGGGATGGCAGATACCTTTTTTATCAGTTATTTTTTACCCGATACCACGGTCCCGCCGCCTCCCGATCTGATGGTTGCCTATCCGGCTTATGGGCGGAAAGCTGACAGTACCTGGCAGGTGCCGGTAACGGATACCTCAACCTTCTCACTGCCGGCAGAAGGTGTTTATCTTTTTCGCACGGACACGGCCTTTACAACGGGGAAGCCACTCTATAATTTCGGGAAATATTATCCGTATATCCGTACCCCCGAGCAAATGGCCAGTCCGCTGGTTTACCTGTTGAATGAAACTGAAATGAGCAACCTTATGACCAGTGAAAATCTTAAGCTTGCCGTTGATGATTTCTGGCTCCATACCAGCGACAATATTGAAAAATCAAGGGAGTTGATCCGGCTTTATTATAACCGTGTCTTTTATGCCAATGTGTTTTTCACCTCTTATAAAGAGGGATGGCGTACTGACCGGGGAATGATTTACATTATTTACGGGCCTCCGGATAACCTGGTGAAGACCGAGAGCAGGGAAATCTGGACCTATGGGGAGGATAAAAATCCCAATAAATTGACTTTTACTTTTATCCATAAAGCGCATCCGTTTTCGCTGAATCATTTTGTATTGTTCCGCGGTGAGAATGCAGAATCACGCTGGAGACAGGCTGTTCGTACATGGCGGCAGGGGAGCGTTTTTGTAGTCGGGAAATCATAAATCATGGATTTTATTTACGGCATCAGACCGGTAGAAGAAGCCCTCGAAGCGGGCAGGAATCTGGAAAAGATTTATTTTCAGAATGGTTTGCAGGGGCCTTTGTTCAGGACTTTATTTACCAGGGTGCGGGAGCGTAAGATCCCGTTCCAGTTTGTTCCGTTGCAACGTCTCAACCGGATTACCGGAAAGAACCATCAGGGTGTGATCGCATATCTTTCGCTGGTGGAATATCAGCGTGTGGAAAATATCCTGCCTGCCCTGTTTGAGTCGGGAGAAAACCCTTTTGTACTTATGTTGGACCGTATCACCGATGTACGTAATATTGGTGCCATTGCCCGTACGGCAGATGCAGCGGGGTGTCATGCGCTGATATTGCCGGAGAAGAACAGTGCTGCCCTGAATGCCGATGCCATGAAAACATCTGCAGGAGCCCTGTTACATATTCCGGTATGCCGTGAGGCTGATCTGATGCAAACCCTCAGATTTCTCAAGAATTCGGGCTTACAAATTGTTGCCGCAACTGAAAAAGGAGAGGATATTTTCAGTACCCTGCCACCTGCCGGCCCGGTGGTCCTGATCATGGGTTCGGAAGAAAAGGGTATCCGGCACACACTTATGGAACTTACCGATCAGCAGATTCGGATTCCCATGTTCGGGCATGTTGCTTCTCTCAATGTTTCGGTAGCTGCCGGGATTTTTATATACGAAATTCTCCGGCAAAGAAAAAAAGAGTGATCCCGGATCAGGAATAGGCAAACTTGGCAAAAACCAGGTAAAACGTTCCCATGATATTTACCAGGTAATTGAGCAGGAGTGGAAACTGAAATTTCCGGTCATGGATGTTATCCGCCAGGATATAGATAAAGGTCAGGAAAACACCGATAGCCCATAGAAGCAGGAAAGACCAGGAAAAGGAGGTCACATCATGTGTCTGCCATGTTCGTATTACCTGGGGGATTACCCCGATACTGAGCAGGATGTTCCCCACCCAGCCGAGGGAATTAAAAAATTGTCTGGAACCTATTTTCATCAGGGAGTTCTTTTTATTAAGCAATGATATGGCCTGCCAGTTCCGAAATATCATATCCCGAAGGATTCTGAAAAGCTCTCAGACCGAATTCGGGGATTACGGAAAGGATGTGGTCAAAAATATCTGCCTGGATGGCTTCGTAATTTACCCATCGCTGGTCTTTGCTGAAGACATAAATTTCAATAGGCAACCCCGTCTCGGCAGGCTTCAGTTGACGTACCATTAAGGTCATTCCGGTATGGATCATGGGATGATGCCGAAGGTATTCTTCGATATATTTTCTGAATGTTCCGATATTGGTCATGCGGCGACCGTTTACCAGTACCGAGTCATCAATATTGAATTTTTTATTGTATGCTTCAATCTCCCTGATCTTGTTATCAATATAATCTTTCAGGAATTGTATTCTTCTGAATTTCTCAATCATTTCGGGGGTGCAGAAACGGATGCTTTTGATGTCGATAAAGAAAGAACGTTTAATCCGTCGTCCGCCGGATTCTTCCATTCCCCTCCAGTTATGAAACGATTCGGATACCAGGGCATAGGTGGGGATGGTAACAATGGTTTTGTCCCAGTTTTGTACCTTAACCGTGTAAAGTGTAATCTCCATGACCGTTCCGTCAGCCCCGCGTCCCGGCATCTCGATCCAGTCGCCGGGATTGACCATATTGTTTACAGCAAGCTGGATACTGGCAACGAAACCGAGGATGGTATCCTTAAAAATCAGCAGGATGATAGCTGCCATGGCACTCAGTCCGGTGAACAGCCGCGTCAGGGAAGTATCAAAAATTACAGCAATAATGAAGAGGATACTGGTAAAGATGACCAGCACCTGAAGTATTTGAATATATCCTTTTATCGGCCTGTTTTGCGAAATCGGAAGGGTAAGGTAAATGTTGTGAAGAGCATTGAAAAGAGTGTTGAGAAACATCATTCCCACAATGATCAGATATACATATAAGCTGTGACCCATGATGGTTGCCCAGCCGGTATGTTTACCGGTAATTACCGGGATAAACATGTAAATAATTGCGATCGGAACAAGATGAGCCAGCTTCTCGAAGACCTTGTGTTTCATGAGGATATCATCCTTGTGAGTCGAAGTTTTACGGATAACCCTGTAAATGGTTTGCTGAATGATCTTCCTGATCAGCCAATAAGCGAAAATAGCAATGGTTACGGCAACAATCAGCCAGATCAGCGAACTTAACCCTTCAGCCCAGTTTTCCGGTAAGCCGGTTTTTGAGAGCAATGTTTCCAGTTGAGGAAGTTTCATGATGGCGGAATTTAGGATTTTATCCGATACAAAAATAGTCTTTATCACTTTATATAGAATAAAATGACCGAATTATTATCTTTACAGGAAAGAAACCTTTAACGAATGAAAAACGTAACTATTCATTTTCTCTTACCCATAATTGTTTTCCTGTCCTTTTGCTGTAACGGGCAAACCCAGTCTGTTTTCGAGCGGTATTTCCGGTCTCAGACACTGCGTATTGATTATCAGTTAGCCGGAGATATCAGTCATACGGATGTTTATTTCCAGCAAATGAAGATGGTGGATGGATGGCCGGGCAGCAGGGTTAATTTACTGGATACTTTTCAATACGGAACATTCAAGGCAGTGGTACGTGATGCTGCCTCAGGCAGGGAGATCTATTCACGGGGATTCAGCACGCTTTATCAGGAATGGCTTACCACGGCGGAAGCGAAAAAACGTCAGCGCAGCTTTCCCGGAGTAACCTGTGTCCCGTTTCCGAAGGGAAAAGTAGTGTTTGAGCTGTATCAGCGCAACCGGATGTTGCAATATCAAAAGATTTTTACACTGCCTGTAGACCCGGAAGATTATTTTATACTGAAAGAAACTGTCATTCCCGGACAGACAGATACGCTGCATTATTCCGGTGATCCAGCCGTCCACCTGGATATTGCTATCCTGGCTGAAGGTTATACCCGCGAAGAAATCCCTTTATTTTTTTCCGATGCACACCGTTTGGGTGATACGCTTCTGCACACCCCTCCTTACGATCGCTACGGTAATAAGATCAATATTTTTGCCATCGGGACAGCATCGGAAGAAAGGGGTCCCGATATTCCGGGAGAGGGAATTTACCGTAATACGCTCTTTTCTTCAACATTCTATACGTTTGATCTGGCAAGATATCTTACCATTTCAGATCTCCCTGCTGTTTATGACCATCTGGCCGGATCTCCCGCCGATCAGGTCATTATTCTGGTAAATTCGGAACGGTACGGCGGGGGAGGAATATTTAACTATATCACGGTGTGTTCTGCTCGGAATGTTTTGTCACCGCAAGTGCTGGTACATGAATTCGGGCATGCATTTGCAGGTCTGGGCGATGAATACTATAACACTTCGGTGGTATACGAAAATTTTTATAATCGGGAAGTGGAACCCTGGGAGCCTAACCTGACAACATTGGTTCATTTTGAAACGAAGTGGAAAGATATGATTGCTCCGGATACACCTATCCCCACACCTGATATCCCTGAAAATTACAATAAAGTCGGTGTATATGAAGGGGGAGGCTATGTCGCTGAAGGGGTGTACCGTCCTTATCATGATTGCCTGATGAAAAGCAATGAAACACGGGATTTCTGCCCTGTCTGCCAGAGGGCTATTACCCGCATGATCATGTTTTATGCCAGGTAGATATGAGTTTCTGGAATAAGAATTTAAGAAAAATCAGTCTATCCTTCGACCTGTCCGGATGACTGATGCTGTTCAGCCTGGCAGACGTGCCCAGGACGACTGATTAGTTTTGTTCTTCCCGTGAGTTTTATTCTTCTTTTTCCTTAACAGAGAGTTTCTTATCGATCAGATAAAAGACTACCAGACTTAACCCGCCGAAGAAAATGATCATCGAAGAATAGGCAACTCCTTCAGGCAGGACAGTAGTATTTGCCAAAACAGCGCCAATAAATATGCCTATGGAAATACCCAGCAGGAACATCCCCAGTCCGAGAACCGTGCGGCCACGACCTGGTAACTTTTTACTGAAAAAGATACTGGCGTCAGCCCCTTTTTCAATCAGGGCCATGCGCTCTTTGTTCCGGGTGATGATCCACACGTAAAAAATTCCAAAGATGGTTGCAAAAACAACAATCGGGACAATAATGTCTTGTGCCATAATAAAAGGATTTTAGTGAAACAATATTCTTTTGCTCTTATGACGCGCAAATGAAAAAGAGGTAACACTTTTTATAGTACTTTCCGGTTGGATTTTATAATTCAGGTTATAATTGTACGCCTGTGAAAAAAAATGTTACTTTTATGTAACCTGCTATGGGTTGACGGCGTCAGATTATTAAAGATTTGTCCGGTTGAATGACAATGACTGCATAAAAAAGGTTTTGGAAGGAGACAGGGAATCTTATGCCATCCTGGTAGATAAGTACAAGGATATGGCTTTTACCCTGGCTTTCCGGATGGTAAACGACCGGACAAATGCAGAAGAGATCGTTCAGGAGGCCTTTGTTAAAGCCTATACCAAACTGGGTAGTTTCCGGGGAGAGGCGGAATTCTCAACCTGGTTTTACCGGATTGTGTACAATGCTACGGTCTCTTTTCTGCGCAGCCTTAAGAAAACATGGAATCCGGACAGCCAGTGTGTTGAAGAAATTACCGATGAAGCGCCGGGTTATGCAGAGATTGAAAACACGGAATTTCGAAAGAATGCTGTTCTGTGGGCAATTTCACAACTTAAACCGGTTGACCGTACCATCGTGACGCTCTTTTACCATGACGAAAAATCACTCCGGGAGATCGGGGAGATCACGGGTATGAAAGAGGAAAATGTTAAAGTCCGGTTGTTCAGGTCAAGAAAGACAATAAAAGTGCTGTTGTTGAAAAAATTTCAGGGACATTTTGAACAAGTAACGCAATGAAAAATATAACCATGAAAGAGCATGAGATAGATGAATGGATCAGGCAAGCCGGTAAAGAAACCCTGTCACCGGAGTTTACATCTGAAGTGATGGAAAGTATTAGGATTGTGCCGTTACCCGGATCATCATCAGGATCTGTTTTCCCGGTGTGGTTCAAGGTATTTATGATTGTGGTATTTACAGGGGCACTCCTGGCTGCTCTGTTTTTTGGTGGAAATGATGCCCCGGCGTATAACCTTCACAGCGAAGGTTTATTCCGGGGGATGAAGCTTGTCTCATCATTTTTTACCGATACATTAACATGGATGAATCTGCATATCTGGATCATTCCTTCCGTTATTTTTATTGTTGCAGGAATTCTTTTTCTGCTTACTGAAAGACCGGAGTATCAACACCAGTACGAATAAGATGATATTTCAGTTTTTTTATAAAAATTGTTCATAATATCGTTTCTGTTATAATTAAAACAATTAATTTAGACCGGCGAAACAAACCATTATTAAAAGCCGGTGGGAACAAGCCTGACAGATGAACGGATCATTGCCGGAATATGCTCCGGAGATCGGAAAATCATCCATTGGTTTTATGAACAGGTATTTCCGGTTGTAAACCGTTTTGTTAAAGATCATCAGGGTACCGGACAGGATGCGCATGACCTGTTTCAGGATGCCCTGCTGATCCTGTACAAAAAAAAATATCAGGATGATTTTACGCCACAGGGTTCTGTAAAAGATTACTTACTGGGCGTTTGCCGTAAACTGTGGTACAGGAAATACCGGAAACATCATCCCGACGATATGCTTGTCTGGGATGATATTGAAGATCCTGTTGCTGCTGATGCTGAATTAGCGGCTGATGAAATTGCAAAAGAGGATGAAAAATATGCTCTCTACCTCAGGCATTTCAGTCGTCTTGAAAAGACTTGTCGGGAGATCCTTGCGCTTTTTTTCCGTGGGATAGGGTATGAAGAGATGAGCAGGAGAGTGAAAGGGTATTCGTTGCATTACCTGCCGAGAAAGAAACAGAAATGTTTTAAAAAGCTTGTTGACGGAATCCGTCAGGATCCGTCTTTTAAACGGTTGTCCTGAAGATTCTTTTGTTTTTTTCGCAGGTAAGTTCCCGATAAAATAAAACTGACGACCACCAAAATGATCATTACGGCAGGTTTCCAGGGATGGAACATACGCTGTGGCCGGCCGATAAGTGAATATCCTGCCCAGTAGTACGGATCAAGGCGAAGCGGATCGGTATGTGCTAAAAACGTTATTTTTGCGTTTTGGAGTGCAACATCAGCTGGCAATCCCCGCCGGAGATTCCGGTAGAAAAGCTCCATGAGTTCCGCACTGGCTTTATCTTCCACTTCCCACCGTGTGGTAACCAGAGTGGGTACACCCGCATATTTAAAACCTCTTGCCAGGCTCATCATACCTTCTCCCTGCCTGATCCTGCCTGAACCCGTATTACAGGCACTCAATACTGCCATTTTTGCTTTCAGGCTTAAACCATAAATCTCCCAGGTATTTAACAGGCCGTCTTCAAGGGTGTCCGGTACCTGCGAAAATACCAGCTTGCTGTATAAAGGATTTTTGTCATTCAGGATCGTATGCATCGTAAGATGCAGAATATCATACCGGGAAGCATGCCGCTTAAAATATTCTTCCGTTGCCTCATTCCCGGTAACGGTTGTTCCGGGGGTAAACTTTCTGACATATTTAATTTCCTCCCGGGCGTAAGGCAGCGGGTTGAGAATAAGATCATTTGCCTGGCGGATCACGGAGAGGTTTTTTAAATGCAACCCGTTGGGCGGGTAACCGGGAGCTATGGCCAGTATCCGGGTGATGAGATTTTTACGGTCTAATCCTTTTTCAAAATGTAATGTTGCCGAATAATCATAGTAAACCGGTTGCCGGAAAATAAGATATGGCGGCGTGTTACGGTTTGGCAGCAGAGATACGTTACCGGTATCTGTCAATAACAGGTCAAAAGGAACTTTTAATAATATACCGTCGGGAATGATCAGCAGGGATTTGTTTCCAAGGATACTGTCAAAAGGCCGGATAAGGATCCGGCCCAGATATCGCAGGGTAGTATCCATATTTTCCGGGATATATTCCAAAGTGTTCTTACGTGTAAAACTTTCTGCAAGATTCCGGATACTAACGGAAAAGGAGGAACCAACCGGTTGGTCGGTAAATAACATCTGTTTGTTTGTAATACAAAAAGAAAATAAATGATTTTCCGTAAGATGATATGACAGGAGAGCCTGCCGGGGAGATAATTTTTTACGTACTGCTGCGGCAGGGATCACACCGGTGTTGTATTTTAAATTATAGTATGTCGGGTAGTACTTCTCCATAATCCCAACCAGCGAATCAAGTTTTATGCTGAGCCTGAAAATTCCCTCTTCGAGCATGTCAACTTTCCGCGGATCCGGTTCAGGGTAGTTCTTTTCAGTATAAAGCATTTCATGCAGCGTCCCTATTTGTTCGGTCCACTGTTGTTCCTGAATCTGCAGACTGTCCGGAAGATGTGAGAACACCATGGCTTTTCTGGTACGCAGGGCACTGAGCAGATTGGCGGCTTTGGCTTTATCCGAATATTCAAAAGCTGCTTCCATGTATGCCGGATCAGATGTTAACGCGTAAAAACGGGCCATACGGGTAATGGCATCATCATAAAATTGCTGCACCTGTGAGGTATAGAAAAGACGGCTTTTTTCATCCCTGAAACTCATCCGGATGGTGTCAATGAGTGTAGACGCCAGGTGCCAGGTTTGTGTGGATGCCGTGATGTCCTTTTGCGTGTCTGATCTCCCGGCCAGTAGCCTGGCCTTTTTCCATAAATCACCGAGAAGCTGGTCACGGTCAAGGGCATTCAGGTGACGGGGATTTGTATAAATAACGGTATCCGTAAATCCGGACAGATTACTGATAATCGCCTGCTGGATAAAATATAACGCCGAATCAGGCTGATTTTTAATCTCGTAACAAGAGGCAATGTTTGTATTTACAATTGCTATCTTGGGATGATGTTCACCGTAAAGCTCTTTATATCCTTTCAGTGCCTGAAAGAATAAAGGCAGGGCCTTCTCAGGCTGGTGCCTGCCAAGATAAATAAACCCTAAAAGATTTTGTGCACGGTATAAAAAGCCAAACGGATCGGTATCAAGTTGCCGTGCCAGCTTTCGTGCCTTTTTTACCCAGGTGATGGCCTTTGTCGTATCGCCCAGATAATAATTCGTGAGAGACATATTGAAACAGGTCAGGATGGATACTCCCCGATCCGATTCATTCTCAATGTTGACAACTTTGCGGTAATACGCCATGGCTTTGTCATAATCCGATTGACCATCCCCCGATGTTTGAATAAAGATTTTTTAACAGGAAGATATTTTTATGCTTGTTTTGAACAATAAGGTTTTCAGCCTGGGTGAAATATTGGTTTGCCTGCGTAAGATCAAAACCAATCTGATAGTACAATCCTATAGTGGTAGTCATCTGGATGATCATATCCGGGTTGGGAGAGGGAGCACTCTTATACGCCTCCAATGCTTTGAGTCCGTATTCGATCCCTTTCTTTTGCAATCCCAGATAAGATATATAGAGTATAGACAATTCATGCAGATCCCAGGCATACTGGTAAGGAGGTGCTTCAGCACCTATGGCAAGGGATAGCGCTTTTTTCAGCTCCTCTTCCATCCTTCTGAAATCATATATCCCCTGATAGGCCAGTGCCAGGTACCGGTGAAAGGCAGCCCGGTAGGTCCACCTCAGTGTTGTGCCGGATGCCATCCGGATGCTTTCACGGAATAGTGAAATGCTCTCCGGATAATGACCCAGGAAGTATTCACGACATCCCCTCAGAAAAAAAAACTTTGCATATAATCCTCTATCCTGCGGGAAGTATTTATTGAGGATTGCTTTTATTGTATCCAGCAGTGACGCGACATCCCGGTTACGGTTTCCAGTATAGATTAAATTGAAAACCAGCCGGTACAAAACATCAAGTCTTTTTTGTTGCCGGCTGGCCGCAGCATAAATCCGTC
>JAADHC010000057.1 GCA_013152085.1 Chlorobiota bacterium | reverse complement strand
ACCAACAAGGTATTGAGGTGTTGTATACATAATATATAACACTGCACTTCCCATTGCTATCACAAAAAAAATCACGAAAAGGTACCAGTACTTTAATATTTCGTAAATAAGTGATTTAATATCAATTTTTTTTACAGAGCTATTTAATCCCTTATTATTTGTCATCAGAATGAATAGTTTAATTTACTGTTGAGTTGTCATTTCAAATTATAATCTATAAAAATTCAAATAGGATACAATAAGTATCGTTGTAGAAAGAGTTGACATTATCAAACTAAACGGGAAGTTTTGTATACCCCATTTTTTCCTTTTAAGCGGCTCCACATAAATAACATCATTAGTCCACATAAATAACATCATTAGGTTTGACATAATATCCGTAGGATTCCAGCAAATTTTCATCTGTTAAGTCTATATATTCCCGGGTAATTATATTGTTTTCTTCCCTGATTAACATAACTTTTTTACGGTTTCCGTATGTGGAAATATCGCCGGCATATCCCAGTGCCTGGAAAATATTAATACGCTGGTTATAGAACTCATATCTTCCCGGATTGTTGACTTCTCCCAGGACCGTAACCGTTTTGTTTACAAATTTAACAGAAACCGATGGGGAGGCTATCATTCCGATCAAAGCTTTTTCAATAACACTTGCCGCTTCATCGAGTGTTAAATCTTTTAAACGTAAGTTTCCAAGGGGTGGGAGTCTTATAAAACCTTCTTCATTAACGAGATAACTCACCAGGGTAATATCCCCTCGGGCCACAGTATTATTTGTTTGTGTACTGAATATGTTTGATTCTTCATCTTCTGAATTGATTTGAATAAATAATTCATCTCCCGGCTGAATAATCCTGGGTCTTTTCTGAATGGCTTCAAACTCCGTTTTCTTATCTTTCCCGGACTGGACATAAACAATCTTTCTATTTGGTACACAGGAGATAGAATAAATGAATATTCCTGTCAGTATAATAAAACTCCATAGTCTTCCCGTTATTCTGCTTTTATAACCCCATAAAACGCTCATTGACATTTAAATATTTAACTTGTGATTTAGCTTAAAAATTTCTTCTAATTTACAAATAATTCGTCTTATTTACGAAATGTTATTAATAAATACATTTCGTAAAAAATGTTAGAAAGATTGTATCTTGCTTTAAAAGACGTTACAGTAAAGGCTTAGCATTTTTTTCTAAGCTTAAATATTATCGATAGTTTTTATATTATGAATTCCTTTATTTTTATTTAGTAGTGTCCGTTTAAGGTTTTAAAAATAAGCAAGAGGAAAATCAAAAATAGAGAAATTCCGCTTGCAATGGTTAATTTTGTTTTGATCAGACTTTATTAACCGGGAATAAATCTACAAATTTCAATTGAGACGATAGTTTTTGTTAATTTTGATAAATTGTTTATCAACACACTTGCATCATGAACCGTCTAAAAGCACTATTTATTACTATTTTCCTGAGTTATTTGATCATTTTACTGGTTATATCAACCTACTGGCTTTTGTCCGGTCCTTTCTCCTTCGGTTGGACAGGTGTTGAAATTTCAGTATTATTTCCATTTCTGTATTATCTCAGGTATTATGCTGCACCGAAACCCCGTACGGGCCGGTTATGGCTGGTTTCCTCCCTGGTTTTATTTGGAGTGGTTCTCACGTTTTATCCTTTGGTATTTACCCCTGATAAAATTGAATTCCCTACGGTGTGGCTTTCTTTATGTACCTATCTTTTATGGATTTTATACGTTGGCTGGTACTCAAGGTTTAGCCGTACTTCCAGCAAACATTTAAAAGTCGGGAAATCACTCCCTGATTTTCAGTTGCAGACCTTAGAGAATAATAGTTTTAGCTCTTCACAGTTGTCGGGCAAAAAAAGTCTGTTGCTGTTTTATCGTGGCAACTGGTGTCCGTTTTGCATGGCACAGATCACTGAGCTTATCGCTCATTATAAAAAATTGGCTCAACGAGGCGTAGATGTTTACATTATCAGTTCTCAACCCAGGGAATTCACCAGAAAGCTGGCTGCTAAACATAAGGTACCGGTTCAATTTCTGATGGATAAGGATAATAAAGCGGCAGAAGAACTCGGAATCCTCCATAAAAGCGGAACACCTGCAGGATTACATTTTTTCGGATATCATCAGGATACTGCATATCCGACTGTCATTCTTTCTGATGAAAACGGGAAAGTGCTTTTTGCCCATGAAACGGATAATTACAGGTACCGTCCTGAACCTCAGGTATTTCTTCACATACTGGATAAGTATGCTGAGTAAAATAAAAAACCTTAATGCCTGAGTAAAAAGCTGCTTAAATTCGTTTTGGTTCGGACATATGTCGATTCATACCTTGTTGGGTCATTGCATCCTGGTTCGACATTTGAGGCAGAGATGATGACTTTTTTGATCAAGATCTTCAACGTAAGTACTGGACCTCATCACGCAGGTTGGCATATGGCAATGTATTAATCCAAAGGTATGACCCAGTTCGTGTATAATTACTTTTCTGAATCGGTCAAGAAGAAGGTTATCATCCTTCTTCATGCCATAGTGTTCATTTCTGAGCCGGTACAATGATGCAATGCCGGTATTCCCATTGAAAACGGCTTGTCCGAAAATATAGGTAAAGATGGGAATGAATAAATCCACATCGAATAATCCTATCCTTTTACTGTTGTAAGATGAAAAGACTGTATCTATAACATTGATTAATTTATTACCATCATATTGTCTTCGTTCAGGATCATAATAATCGTTAAAATCAATATGGCCTGCTTCAATATAAACCGGGTAGAAAAATTCACGTGTTACATCTCCTGCTAATTTTTCAAGAAAATCCTTCTCGAAATGGCCGTATGAAATTAATAAGATATCTTGTTTATTCAATAAACCAACTTTTATGGATATTTACGTCATATACGCACTTTATGTACTCATTTATACTATTTTCCGACAGTGCCGGTATTTTCCTTAATCAAAGAAAAAGATTATTCTAATTTGTTGATGGCTTTAAACCATATTTTTTTATTTTATTATAAAGTGTAACCCGGTCAACTTTCAAAGCTTTCGCTGAACGGGATATATTCCAGTTATATTTCTCAAGAATCTGGCGAACGTGTTTCTTTTCCAGATCCTGAAGGCTTTCGATGGAACTGTTTATAGTATCTTTTTCGAAAGGAAGATCTTTTAACCGGATTTCCTTTCCGTTACCGATTACAATGGCCCGTTCAATCATATTTTCAAGTTCGCGTACATTTCCCGGAAAACCATATTCTGTTATGCGTTTCATCGCCGCCGGATCAATTGAAATCATATCACGGCTCATTGAAGTACAATATTTTTTAATAAAATAATCTACAAGCAAGGGAATATCTTCAGTTCTGTCACGTAAAGGTGGAACTTTAATATTAACAACATTTAACCGGTAGAAGAGGTCTTCACGAAAAGTACCGTCTTCAACCATTTTCTTTAAGTCTCTGTTTGTGGCACAGATAATCCTGAAGTCGGATGTAATTTCCTTATTGCCACCAACGCGTATAAAAGTCTTTGTTTCAAGTATGCGAAGCAGTTCGACCTGCATTTTAGCAGAGATCGTGGCAATTTCGTCGAGGAAGATGGTGCCGCCATCTGCCATTTCAAACCGGCCTTTACGTGTATACATCGCACCGGTAAAAGCACCTTTTTCATGCCCGAACAATTCACTCTCCAATAAACTTTCACTCAAAGCGCCACAATGTACACTAACCAGGGGGAAAAACTTACGTGGTGAATTAGAATGTATAGCTCTGGCGATAAGCTCTTTACCCGTACCACTTTCTCCGGTTATGATAACAGGTGAATTCGACTGAGCTACGCGCTCAACTTCTTTGAGAACTCTCATCATTGCATTACTTTTGCCGATCAGATCCTCAATATTCTCCAGGGAAATAACTTTATTTCTTAAAACTTCATTTTCGGTCTTGAGTATAATTTGTCTGACTGCATTTCGAACCAAATGGGAGAGGTCATCGGGATCAAAAGGTTTTGTAATGTAATCATAGGCCCCGTCTTTTAAAGCTTGCACTGCGGTAGTCACAGATGCAAACGCCGTCATTATGATCACAATGGTATCCTTGTTTGAGGATTTGATTCGCCGGTGCAATTCCAGTCCATCCATGCCCGGCATTTTAATATCAACCAGAATAATGTCAAAATCCTTTGATTCAAGAATATCCAATGCTTTTTTAGCATTTTCGGCAGACTCTACACGATACCCTTCATCTATAAACCAGTTGTAAAGAGAATCTCTTACGGATTCTTCATCGTCAACAATTAAAATTGAAACGCTTGCTGCCATTACATTCCTTTCTGATCTTTTATTAATGGTAAGATTATTGAAATAGTTGTTCTTTTCCCCAATTCGGAATCAACCTCTATTTTCCCATTGTGGCTTTGAATAATACCATGGACAACAGCCAATCCCAGTCCGATACCGCTTGTTTTTTGTTTGGCCGAAAAGAAAGGTTCAAAAATGTGAGGAATGTCTTCGGGGTCAATACCTACACCATTATCGGTTATCTCAAGTTTTATATTATTCTCATCCGGGTTCGTTGTCGTCATCCGGATTTCCCCATTTTCTAAAACGGCTTCGGAGGCATTCACCAGAATGGCAACACAAGCCTGTTTAATTTGATTTTCATTACAATATATCATATCCCATTTGGCAGAAAACTCAGTTTGAAAATCAATGTTTGATATTTTCATCTGGTGTGCCATTAATGTATAAGTATCCTCTAATATTTTGTGCAGGTGCCTGGTTTCGTATTTCTGCTGATCTTTTCTTGAAAATTCCAGTAAACTCTTTACAATGTCCCCACAACGCTTGGTCTCTTTCTCAATAATGTTCAGATATTTTAGCATGGACTCTTTTACAGCATTGTCCAAAACAGGTTTGCTTAATTGTTTTTGAACCAGCTTTGTGTATGTTAAAACACCTGACAGGGGATTATTGATTTCATGAGCAACAGAAGAAGATAATTTACCCAGTGATGCTATTCGCTCTACATGTATTAATTCGTTTTGCATGCCTGATATTTCTTCTGATTTTTTACGAACCTTATATTCAAGTTGTTTCGACCAGTTTTGCAACTCATCGTTAGCTGTTTGCAGATTATCAAGCATTTCATTAAAGGCAAGGGAAACCATCCTTATATCATGCAGCTGGTTGGGCTTTATCTCTAATCTTGTACTTTTATCACCTTTAGATACGGCCTCACTTGCTTTGATTATAGCGTTTAACGGACCTTTGATCTGTTTTCTTGTAAATAAAATCAAGAATACTACCAACGTAAAAGTTGTGAGTGCTGCAAAAAGGAAAAAATCTGTGGATGACTTTTGGACAGCAGTATCCAGCTCTTCCAGTGGAATTCTTATGATAAAGGAACCCAGAACCTTTTCACTTTTATCATGTGCATGACAGGCACTTGTATAGCAGGATTTTTCATTGAGAATCGGCGTTCTCATTAAAAGAAGTCTGTAGTTGTTTCCTTTTTGTGACATCTTCCCTTTGCTGTCTATATTTACAACTCTAAAAGACTTCCGTTCTCTGGGGAACATGGTTTCAAAATCTGCATGGCAACCTTTGCAATCCGGGTTGTTATGCCTTAATGTATCGTATGAATACGATAAAACAACCGGGTTATCCTGATTGTCGTACATTGTAACATCCTCAATACCTGGCAACTTATTAATTATACCCAGTGTATTTTGCAGCGCCTTTTTATCGTTTTCAAGCATGGAATAATATAAAGCTCCTTCGACAATTGAACCAATATTATTTCCATTTTGCTTTATGACTGTATTCAAATATTTTTCGTAAACAGATCTGAAAATGACACCAAATGATACAAACAAAAAAACAGACAATATGGCAATGATATATACTACCTGGCCATAAATTGATGACCTGAATCTTATTTTATGATTAAAAAACTTATTCACTATACTTTTCTTATTTTCGGATTTATTAAAGAAAACACAGGATCACGTTATAATATAATGATTATCTCCATTACACAATATTCAGTATAGCATAGTGCAAAATACGAAAAAAATCAGTGATTTTCTATACCAGGTTAAGATTAAATCTGTCCTGAAATAATATTAAGAAATTCTTTCTGGAAATCCTGCCATAGCCATACTTCACCAGGCAGGTCGGAAAGTATATTGTCGCGTAATTCACCACCTTCCTGAAGTATGATTATTGAATGTTCAGATGAATATTTTTTCATGGGGGTACGCGCCAGAAAATCTTTGACCCGTACTAATTCTTCAGAAGCCCAGCGTGTTGCTTCCCCGGCAAAATAATATGATTTAGTTTCCTTCAACCAGTTTGAAGGCCAGATTTTATAAAGCCAGCCTTCATCGTAAGGATCTTCATTCAGGATTTCGGGATTCTCATAAAGTACCGGATTTGTGTCCAGGATTTTTCCGGATATGGGAGAATATATCCGGAGTTGTTTTCCATTCTGACTAATTTCTGCAAATATATCCCCTTTGTTGATATTATCGCCGGGCTTTTTAAGATAGGAGAGTGTAACCTTTCCGGTAAGATGCAGAAGAAAATCATCCATCCCGACTTTGGCCACACCGGATGCTGACAGATGAGCCCAGGTATGATTCTTATGGTAAAACAGTCCCTGAGGTATCCTCAGAGAATCCGCAGAAAGTGTACTAAACACTTCTTGAATCTGCTCTGTTATTTTTACCTCGTGATATCCGTTTATCATGCTTTTAAAGTTTGAAATACATGTTGTCCCGAAAGTACAGAAATAGAGATGGATAATCAGGAAAAAGGAGACAAAAAATCCGATGCTGACATGCAGGAGGTCTGTAAGGATGATGCCGCTGACACCGAATAATGAATTCAGCGTTATCTGCGGAAATAATAATCCAATACCCGAAATAATAAGTAACGGCACACAACAATACATTATTATGACATAGAACAATTGTTGTAATGGATTGAATTTCTGGTCTGTATTAACCGGAAAAGGAGGTTTGTCACCTTTGAAGATTCCAAAAGTATAATAGTTAAACTGACGTTTAAGTCTTGACCAGTATCCTTCTATTCCTATTTTATAATGTTTCCCGTTATCGGTAAACAGATTGCCGAAGAAAAACAACAGGTAATTCAGGCTTAATCCTATACCACAGATATTATGAACGAATACTGATGTGGAAAATGAAATAATCATATTATCCGGATTCGCATATTGCATGTTAATACCTGTAAGGATCAGTGTTAGGATAAACAGGGCATTAAGTAAATGCCAGATGCGAATGAAAACGGGATAGAGATATAATCTTTTTGTCATGATTTTTTTTGTTTTAGGATGATACGTAATATTGTATGCGTGATAATGCCGGCTACAGCAAGGCCGAAAAGGATGAGGCTGATCAGGTTCAGATAGTAATTCCGGTTGGCACTGATCACAAATGCATCCTTCATTATGGAAGTATTCAAAAAACCCGTTTCGGATCTTTTGGTTTTAGCCTGGAATTTGAATAGCGTACTCATCAGCATTGAATTCTTTGAATGACATTCGGTGCACTTTCGAATTGCCTGGCTGGCAGGCAAGACTTTATGGGCAACCAATACTGTGTCATTAACTTCCGTATGACATTCAATGCACCTGACACTGCTAAAATGCATAGACTGGTTTGGCAACCATTCGTGTTTTTGTATAATATTTATTTCTTTACGACGGGTCAGGAGTTTAAATCTGTCAGCATCTGCATGGCATGAAAGACAGATGGCATTGTCATAGGCAATAGCCATTTTCAGGTTTTCTGTAGTCCGTATATTGATTTTATAGGTATGCGGATTGTGACATTGCCAGCAACTGAATCCGGGAATTTGTGCGTGTGTGCTTGAGTCGTATGCTTCCTGTATCTTTTCAAAATGATACTTGGCCATGTTTTCATCACCACCATGACAGTCGATACAGGTCAGATGTTCCTCCATTCGGGGTTCCAAAGGATGGGGAAACTCATGATATTCTGTAGAATGACAATCTGTGCAGGCAAGCGACTTATGGTTAGAAGTGTAATAATCTTTACGATGAATAATCATAGAAGGGCACATCGTTTTGGTGATCTGATTGTTGAAAACCGTATCTACAAGGATATATTGAGGATACCCATGACACTTAAAACAATGTTCATTATCATTAAAAAATTCGTTAACCTTTCTGTAATTACTATAATCCGGTTTTTCCTGGCTTTGCTGGCCGGAAATAAAATTCGGAAAAACTAAAAATACGGTCAAAATGAGAGATAACCGGTATTTAAAAGTTATGCTTTTTCCCCGATCCCCGGTTTTTAAAAAGTGTTGTCGATAAATATCCATAATTTCCATTTGATATTTTATATGTTGTTAAACCACTTTATAATTTGCTGTCTTTATCCGGACCTGTCCAAATAACATGTTTGAAAATCTTCCCAAACTTCCGGTCCGAAATCCGCCAGAACACCATCCCTTAACGCTCCGCCATCCTGTAAAACACTATAGGCATATTCGGGATTCCCATGTGTATTATTATTCATGGAAAAGAAATCCTTTAACCGGGTAAATTCGCTTTTTAACCATTCCTTATATTGTTTTTCCATGATTAGAAACTGAATCTCGGTTAACCAGTTTGTCGGTTCTATTATAAACATCCAACCATCTGTTAAAGGACAAAAATTTACCAAAGATGGCTCTGTATTGAGTATTTTGTTCTGTGCCTTTATCGTTCCCGAAATCGGTGCATATATATTAAGTTGTTTTCCGTTTTGTATGATAGACAAAATCTGTTCGCCTTTTCTTACTTTTTTACCAATATCCGGCATCTTTATACGGGTAATGGGACCGGTAACATGCTGCAGAAAATCATCAATCCCTACTATGGCCATCCCGTCTTTTTTCAAAAATACCCAGGTATGCGTTTTGTCATAATATAAACCCTTCAGGGTTAATATGGCATTATCGTCTATAAAAGTCGGAATTTCAGAAGCAATATTTGTTTCGATCGCATTTCCGGGCTTTTTTATGAATCGGATCACAGTATTTACAAGAAAAACGATCAGGATAGATGCAAACAGAATAATTAAGGCTTTTTTTAGTATGGTATAACGAACATTCACCGTATTTACATTAATGAAATGATTATTCAGCATATCGATGTTTGCCCGTTTGTTGCGAAGCACGAGATCGCTGTAACCAGTGTAATTAAGATACTTTTGTCCCCCTGTAAGAACCCATTTTAAGAATGCAACTTCATTTTCATTGGTCGGCTTTTTGGAAGAGACGAAATATATATTACTGTATAGCGCTTTTGGATATTTTGCATCATATATCCCTTGCGAGAGAGATATTAAATTATCATATAGATTTTCATTATTCGTCTTCCCTTTCCAAATCTCTAATGGAAGTAATGTAATATTAGCAAGATTCCGTTGGTTATCTGCTTCGAGTATCGTTGCTATTTTGCAAAAACCAAGTGCAAACGGATCCTTTTGAACTGAAGAAATCAATTCTTTTCCGTTTTCTGCTTTAATTCCTTTTAAAGTACCAGGATTTACTTTTAGGAATTTCGCTACGCTTTCATTTGTGGATCTGTCATTTAATATATAGAAATTAACAGGTGTATCTTGTCCGTTATTTAAAAGAGTTCCCCAATTCAGAAGTTCCGGATGCTTGAATATCTGCGCAAACTTTCTTGCTGTAATGCCCTGCTGATATATATCATTTAAGTATGGATTTCCTGAGTTAATAATGGATACGACCATTGAGCGCCCCACTTCCATTTTCCAAAATGCCTCACCGTTCAGCACAGGGGAATACTCATTTGAAATAAACCCCAGATTCTTATTCTGAAGTAACGCTTTCGCTATAGCAGGTTTACTAACATTGATAACTTTTATTCTTAATCCGGGATTTAACCTGGAATATTCGTTTGTCCAATGTGTGACAAGATCAGTTAAGTCGGCTGTGCAAACAATAGTAAATGCGTCTTCACGAGCAGGCCTGTTTTTAACGATTTCTCTGCTATTTGCCTGGATACAAAATATCAGGGAAAAACCAGCGAATAAGAAAATAGTCCTTATCGCTCTTGGATATAAGTTCGAAATTATTGAAAGTAATACGCTCATGATTTGTCCCCCATTTTATATGTTGTTTTTGCACTTTGGCTTAAACATAAACAACTTACGTGCCAATGATGAGACTATAGGTCTATTGAATTGATATACTGTGTAATATGAAGGTCAGTGATTAATAAATAAACAAAAAATAGTGTTGAATATTTAAACATGTTGAAATAAAAAGTATTATAAAGAATTGCATATCTTGTGGTTATATTATACTGTTTATTTTTTATACAAGTGTTGAATATTACAACGATCCTTAAATATAGAATAGAAAGTAGTTTATAATGAGGAGGATACGGATTTCCGGAAAGAAGAGTTATTGTATTGCCTGTTGCTTATGCCGGATTACAGAATGGACAGATTATCCGGATATCAATCATTTCATCCGAACCCTTTTTCAATAAGAATAAAAAAACCCGGGTGAAAACCCGGGTATAAAACAAATTGACTTTTAAAAGTATTATTTTTTCGCAGGATTCGGATGGGCGATTTTCTTTGAATATTCTGCAAAATTAAATTCCTTATAAAAAGGATTTTCTTTATTGTGGCATTTCTTACAGGTTTCCTCGGTTGGGATAACAAGACCTTTCGCAATGCTTTTATTACGATCTTTCATAACAGTCATGATCATGTACCCTTTTCCGGCTCCATGGCATGATTCGCAGGAAACACCCTCTGTGATTTTTACACCGGCATTCAGATTGGCAGGTACCGTGGCTGCTGTAGTGTGGCATTTAAGGCATTTTGCCTCTTTTGAAGGATCAGCAATACCATTCTTTTTGGCATAAGCCAGAGCCTTCTCTGATTTTAAAACTTCAAAAGCTTTAGCATGCGGACCCTCAAGCCATTTTTTGTATTGTGCCCCTGTGGTAGGCTTATTATGACACATTTTGCACTTTGTTACGCCGACATAAGCATAATCTTGTGCAAACAAGAATCCACCGGAGAAAATCATCAGGCTCAGAACTAAAATTATTTTTTTTGTTTTCATACTTAGTGGTTTTTTAGGTTATTAATGTAACATCTTTTAAAAACATGTTTCAATGTTCGTGCCAAATATATAAATTATTTTTCTTAGTAATTATGTTAACAATGAATAAATGATCAATCCGACCAGAATTATTCCGGTAATCAAAAAGATAAATCCGAAAAACTTAATCGTTTTTTTCCAGGATGGAGAGACATCTTTTTTTACAATGAGTTCAGGAAGTTTTCCTGATTCTTTCAATGCTTCATATTCACGTTTCCTTTCGGTTTTATAATCTTCCAATGGTGTAATCCCGGTAAAGATTACCGTATCCATAGGAAAAGCCCCGGGATGCAGGTGTGTATTGAAAAAATGAATCGTAAAGATGAATCCGGCGGCCAGCAGTGCTTCATCACTATGAATAATCTGGGAAATATTTATAATCCAGCCGGGCATGAACCGGGTAAAAAACACGGGAAACCATTGTACCAATCCTGACAGACCAATTACAGCCACACCCCAGAAAACAGCAAAATAATCAAATTTTTCCCAGTAGGTCCACCGTCCGAGTCCGGGTCTGGGACCTTTGCCGAAGAACCATTTTACCATGGCTCCCATATCTTTAATATCCTGTTTGTTAAAAATTAACGAATTATGACCGAAAAGAAACTCCTTGAGTGAAATTTTCTGCTTAATTTTCAATTTTATAAGTGCATAGAGGTGGTACCCGAAATATCCGAATGTAATAATTGCTGCAAACCGGTGGAGCACTCCTGCAACCTGTACGCCTCCAATGTAATGTGCAAGCGATTTTGCCCATGACATATCTGCAAATTTTAACATCATTCCGGTAAGTACCAGTGTCAGAAAACTGACAATTACAAAAAGATGTGTAACGCGCTGGCTCAGTGAAAACCGTCTGATAAAAACATCTCCCGTCTTTTGTCGCTTACGTGATGCCCTGGATTTAATTATTTCAATGAACGATCGTGGTAACCACAGTAATAAATGTAATCCGAAAATGCCAAAAACCCCAATGAGTAAAATCGTCATAAAAAGATATACGTAATATAATCGCGGATAGTGGTTTTTATCGTGATGCGTTGCATGGGTAAGATAACCGGTGAAATTTTTATTGGCAGAAGGATGACACTTCTGACAGGTATTCAGAATGTGGCCGGGAGCAACTGATGATTCTGGATCATTGACATTCAGTATCTTGTGAGCACCATGACAATCCGAGCACTTGGCCGGATTCATATCTCCGAGTAAATAGGCTTTCCCATGGTATGTGTCAAGATATGTGTGTGCCACGTTTTGATGACAATTACCACACTGTAGCGTAACTTCCTTGAGAAATTTATCATTCTCAATGTTAGTAATCACATGCGCAGAGTGACAAGTTACACATGTGGGATAATTCTTTTTGCCAAGTTCTTTAGCATGAACACTCTGCATAAACTTATCATAAATTCCCTTGTGACATTTGGCACAGGTGGATGGGATATTGTCCGGGTGAACAGAGGAAGTCGGATCGGATTCTTTCTTTATATCATGCGTTGTGTGGCAATCGGTACAAACAGCGCTTACCAGTAATCCTTTTTCAGTCAAACCTTTGCCATGTACGCTGGCAGAATAGTCCAGGTAAGCGTTAATCTCCTTAAGATTTGTAGTCATTGGTGCTTTGCCTCCTGCGTGGTGACACTTTCCACAAAGCTTCGGGATATTGGCCCTGTAAGTTGGTGCAGTATCGTCATACCTGGACTTAACACGATGAGTACCATGACAATCCGTACAATATGGGGCATTTTTGATCTTGTTATAATGTGCCTTGCCGTGTCCGCTATCATAATAAAGGCTGGACTCCCGGGCATGACAATTCGAGCAGTCCACAGGCCCTGATCCTTTGCAGGGCGGTGAATGTTCCGGGTTTATATCGCTATGACACTTGACACAGGTGATGTTCCGGTGAACGGAATTCGTAATATCTGAAACATCCACATGTACTGACGAGCTGTCCTTTGTTTTAATGATACCGGCTTTTTCATGACAGCTTAGACAACGGGTATCCGAAATCAACAGATTTTTTCTTTGTGCTAAAATTTTATGCGGCGGGTGACATGCTGTACATGAAGGAATCGCTCCCGGGTTTTTTTCCCATAATACGCCACGAATCACTTTCTTATGAATATTCTCAATATTGGCATGACATTTCATACAGGTATGTGCAATATTGTTTGATGCAATACTTGAATTTGGACTTGTATGTGGCAAAATCAAGTGGTTCCCGTGACAATCGTTACATGTCGCAGTAACGATCAATCCTTGTTCAAAAAGCCCTTTGCCGTGTATGCCTTGTGAGTAATTTTCAAGAATATTGTGTTGCGTAACATTATATACCCTGGCTACAGGTGCGCCCTCACGGTGACATGTGCCGCACAGAACAGGAATGTTAAGCTTATAGGTCCTGGATGCAGGGTTTTTTGGATTTAAAATATCGTGATGACCATGGCATTCCTTACAATCAGGGGCATAAGGCTCTTTAAGCTTCAGTGCCTGTCCATGTACCCCGGCTGTATATTCCTTATCCTCAGTTTGATGGCATTGTGTACAATCAACCTTCTTTAACGCTTCATGCGGAAAATCAACACCGGTTGCATCATTATGACACTGAATACATTTCAACGAATCATGTGCAGACTTGTCTAATATCTCAACATTTACATACAGGGAAACCGTTTTGCCATTCTGTTCTACGGAAAATTCCGGATCACTGTGACACATCAGACAGTCTTCACGGGTTTGACTGTAACCTTTAAAAACAATTGTGAATGCAATCACAATTAATATTGCATAACGTCGGTTACAGAAGGGCATCCTTATTCTTTTTATTAAAGTGGTATTGTTTTAATTTTTTTTGGTAAATATCTTATTTTAGGTCTATTTTAAATATGTTAAACAGCATATTTTTTTAATTTTATGAATATAATGTTTATTGCTTAAATAATTATGAGAATGTCATACTTATAATCATTTTACACGGGTTTGGATGATGTTCGGGTGTTTTTCCTAATTTTGTAAACCATCAAATCTCCAAGGTTATGAAATCATTTATTATTTTTCTGCTCTTACTTGTTTCCACAAATATCTTTTCACAACAGGGAACAAGTTTTAAACCTGTAACACCCTATTCGCCGGTAGTACAGGCCGGGAATACTTTTTACCTGTCCGGACAGATTCCGCGGGTACCTGAAACCGGTAAACTGGTCCGCGGTGATATCCAAAAAGCCACCGAACAGGTAATGAAAAACATCGGCGTTATTCTCAGGAAATACGGGATGGATTATCACCATATCGTAAAATGTACGGTATATTTAAAAAATATGGACGACTACGCTGTAATGAATAAAGCCTATGTAACCTTTTTTAAGGATCGTTTTCCGGCAAGAGTGGCAGTTCAGGTAGCCAGGATACCTCTCGATGCGGATATTGAGATTTCATGTATTGCAGTGAAAAAGGAAATTAAAATAAAAATGGAATAAGCGATCTTTTGTATCATGAATACTGTCTGGATTACCCTTCTGGCAATTGCCGGTTATCTTCTTGCTTATCACACTTACGGAAAGTTCCTTGCCGGAAAATTATTCGGGTTAAACAACCGGAATGAGATGCCTTCGCATACTTTCCGTGACGGGATTGACTTTATCCCTACAAAAAAACACATCATCTTCGGCCATCATTTTACAACCATTGCGGGGTTAGGCCCTATTGTCGGCCCGGCTATCGGAATTATCTGGGGATGGCTGCCTGCATTGCTCTGGATATTTTTCGGATCGATTTTTATGGGGGCTGTCCATGATTTCTCTTCCCTTGTCGTTTCGGCCCGTAACCAGGGAAAAACACTTGGCGAGCTGACCGGCAGGATTATCAGTCCCTCTACACGTTATGCGTTTCAGTTTATTATGCAATTGCTCCTGTTGATCGTAATTTCGGTATTTGCCATGATCGTCGGAATTCTTTTTGATATGTATCCGGCAGCCGTTTTCCCGGTTTGGATGCAGATCCCTATTGCCATATGGCTGGGATGGAAAATCCGGCAGGGAAAAAACGACCTGGTCTGGTCTGTCGTTGCTGTTTTTCTTATGTATGGCACCATAATCGCCGGAGTTTACCTGCCGGTAAGGATTTTTCCTGTTGCCGGATCTTCCACAACCACCTGGGTGATTATTTTGCTGGTTTATGTATACTTTGCTTCTACGATTCCGGTAGATAAATTATTGCAACCGAGGGATTACATTAATTCCCATCAGTTAATGATTGCCATGTTCCTGTTACTCCTGGGTATTTTTGTTGCCCATCCCGATATTACCGCACCTGCCATAAATCCTGCAGCATATGCGGCAGGAACAGATATTCCCGGCCTGATGCCGTTGATGTTTATTACCATTGCCTGCGGAGCCATCTCCGGATTTCATTCCCTGGCAGCTTCAGGCACCACCGTAAAACAGGTAGACAAGGAAGAAGATACACTCTTTATCGGATACGGAGGGATGCTGTTTGAAAGCCTGCTGGCTTTTCTGGTACTGATGTCTGTTGCCGGCGGCCTGGGCCTGGGACTGGAAAAAGACGGAAAAATCCTTTCCGGTCTGGCAGCCTATCAAACACATTATGCTTCATGGATAACGGCTTCCGGCCTTAATGCAAAACTGGAAGCCTTTGTCGTAGGAGCTGCCAACCTGATGCATTCCTATGGAATACCTCTCGAAGTGGGTAAAGCCATTATCGCGGTTTTTATTGTCAGTTTTGCCGGTACGACGCTTGACACGGCTACCAGGATACAGCGACTTTCCCTTCAGGAAATATTTACGATCAGGGACAATACCGTCCGTAAGCCTATTGATAACCGTTATGTTGCCACAGCAGTGGTTGTCATCGCTGCCGGCCTGCTGGCCTTCTCTCAACCTGCCGGGAAAGGGGCACTGATCCTCTGGCCGCTGTTTGGTTCTCTCAACCAGTTGCTGGCTGCCCTGGCACTTGCTGTGGTTACGGTGTGGCTTATCCATAAAAAGAAAAACTATCTGATCACTGGCATTCCAATGCTTTTTGTTCTTATATTTACTTTGTGGTCAATGGTCGTGAACCTGAACCATTTTATCGGAAATAAGGATATCCTTCTTGCTTCCATTTCGACCATTATTTTAATTCTTACAGCATGGCTGCTCATAGCCAGTCTTTATTCATTAATAAAACATTCCGGATATAGGCCGGATAATATAGTATTAAACTAAAAATATGAAAGCAATCTTTCTGGTGAAATATGGGAATGCGCGACAGGCATTTGAAATCCGTGATATTGAAATACCTGCCCCCGGTAAAGGGCAGTTATTGCTAAAAGTCGAAACCTTCGGACTCAATTTTGCCGATGTAATGGCACGCAAAGGTCTTTACCGCGAGGCCCCTCCGCTACCGGCTGTATTGGGTTACGAAGTAGTGGGTACGGTTGAAAAGACAGGAACCGGTGCAGATGCCGGGTTTACCGGTAAAAAAGTGGTGGCATTCACCAGGTTTGGCGGTTATGCACAATATGTGATTGCCGATGCCCGGGCCGTTGCAGAACTGCCTTCCGGATACAATAACGGTCAGGCAGCAGCGTTGTCCACACAATATTGTACAGCTTACTTTGCTGCTTACGATATGGCAAACCTGCGGAAAGGAGAAACCGTACTTATTCATGCCGCAGCAGGCGGGGTGGGTATCGCCCTCACTCAGCTGGCCAAACTCAGGCAGTGTATCGTGATCGGTACGGCAGGATCGGATGAAAAACTGGAATTTATACAAAAGCAGGGTGTTGACTATCCTGTAAACTACCGAACACATGATTTTGCCGAAGCAATATCCGGAATGCAGAACATGGAGGGGGTGGATGTGATCTTTGATCCTGTCGGGGGAAAGTCGGTAAAAAAAGGAAAAGCACTGTTGCAACCGGGAGGCCGGCTGATTACGTTCGGCGCTTCGGACCAGCTTAACAGACGAAAAGGAATGTTGTCCGGATTAAAACTGATGCTCGATTTCGGATTTATACACCCGGTAGGGCTCCTGATGAAATCCAACGGGATCATTGGAGTGAATATGCTGCGTATTGCCGAACATAAACCCATGATCCTGAAAGAAACCCTTGAAAGTGTGGTAAAACTTGCAGAAGAAAAGATCATCCAGCCTGTTGTGGGTAAGGAATATCCGGCCAACGATATCGCTGAAGCACACGATTTCTTCGAAAGCCGCAAATCCATGGGAAAAATTGTTCTGCATTGGTAATAATTAGTCCTTTACGGTCATGACATGATTACGATCTATCATATCCTGGATATTTTTTTTGTGATCTTTCACAGCCTCCTGACACTTTTTAACCTGCTGGGATGGATCTGGAAAAAGACCCGCCTGGCCAACCTGATCACACTGCTCCTTACCGGTGCATCATGGTTTTTGCTTGGCATCTTTTACGGCTGGGGTTACTGTCCGCTTACCGATTGGCACTTTAAGGTGTTACAGCATCTCGGAAAAATCAATCTTCCCGGATCGTACATTAAATATCTGGTTGACAGGATATTTCATACATCACTTCCTTCGCAAATGGTTGACCGCTGGACGCTGATCCTGTTCCTTGCAGCACTTGTGATTTCATTATTTATGAACTTCCGGAATCGTCTGAAAAAATAATCTTATTCAGAATATTTCCGGATAATAGGATTAAAGTATCTTTGCAGTGAACAGGAAAGATTTCGGTAAAGGGTGATGATATCCATCCCCTGTATAAATGGCTTACACAAAAATCAATGAGCGGAAAATTTGACTCAAAGGTAAAATGGAACTTTCAGAAATACCTGATTGATGAAAAAGCTCGCTAATTGCTGTGGTCTATTCCCGCGAAAAACCCGATTCCGAACGCATCATCCGCCGGATCGAAGGCAAGGGATGGCAGGAGGAATAGCTCCTGATCGTTTCGTCTATGAATCTCCGGGTTGACGTGCTGCCCGAATGAGTCCTATCCATGCTGAATGGTAGGCAGGCTGTCAGGACATGCCAATTATCCAATCTTTAAGCAGGAAAGAAAAAAGAAAAAAGTCAAAAGATTAAAGTGTTGTTATCCAGTTACTTTTATCTTTGCTCTTTAATCTTTTATCTTTCTTAACGCTACGTTGTCAGGTCCTGGATAGATCTCAACCTGTCAGCGTGGCTGCCGGTTGACGATTCATGAAGTCAAATAATTTAAAAACCGTTCGGTAAAGCCGATTCCTGCTTCAAAAGCATGTTCGAAAAGACAGACTCCTGACAGTGTTGGGTTTGGTTGTGTAAATTAATCCCGGACGCTGACAGGTCTTCCTTGCGGAACACGCTGTCAGGTCCTGCTACAGCCTTGAAAGGGGTGCATAAACGCAATATGTTTAAAAGGAACTCTTTTTCAATGTCAGTACCGTAATCTCCGGAGGCATACCCACACGGCCGGGGTAACCGATATATCCAAGTCCCCGGTTTACATAAAGCATCTGATTATTTTCCCTGTACAACCCGCCCCAGCGCTTATACACCATGCTGGCAGGACTCCATTCTTTGCCACCCATACGTACACCGAACTGCATACCGTGGGTATGGCCGGACAAGGTAAGCGGAATATTGGTTTTACCCAGAACCTGTGCATCCCAGTGGGTAGGATCATGGGAGAGGAGGATGTTGAAATCACCCTCATGAATGCCTTTCATAGCCTCTTTCAGATCACCATATTGCGGGAAAGGAGGTTTCCCCCAGTTCTCAATTCCAATAACCGTGAAACCTGTATCCTTTTTACAGAGTCTCCGGTTTTCATTAAGCAGCAGGTCAAATCCCATATCCCGGATGGTCTCAATCAGGCGCAGATGATCATCTTCTTTCTCCTGTGGCGAATTCCAGTGGTAATAATCCCCGTAATCATGATTTCCCAGAATGGCGAATTTCCCCATAGGTGCATGAAGGCGTTTGAAAATCTTTCTCCAGCCGTTAACTTCTTCGGTGTAATAGTTCACCATATCACCGGTAAAAAAGAGTATGTCCGGAACTTCGGCGTGGATCATGTCAATCACGCGGTTAAACTCGTACTGGAAGCCGTACATACTTCCCAGGTGAAGGTCTGATATCTGTACGATTTTTAACCCGTTCAGTGATGGCGGGAGTTCAGCAAAATCCAATGTCCGGCGATATACCTTAAAATTAAAGCGTCCTTTGGTCATTCCGTATATCAGAGAAGCAAAAGGTATTCCCGCAAGTACAAGACCTGCCTGTGAGACAAATTTCCGCCGGCTGATCCGCTCTACCTTTTTGGCGTTTTTCTTACGTGAATTCTTAGTAACCTTCCGGAAAGCAGTCAGGATACCCCAGCCAATATCTTCTATGACATGAAAAACAACAAAAACAAACTTACTGACATAGATGGCAAGAAAAATACCTGCCACGGAATAATCCATGCGGATCAGCCGTGCATCCCGCCCGTCGGGATGCAGCAGGATGACCCCGGTCAGGAGTATATAAAATGCCAGGGTAATCCCCATAAAGACGCCCCGCCAGACCTTTTTCATGCGTGTATTCTCCATCCCGGAGGTCAGCATCCGGACCCCTTTCCAGGCCAACAGGTCGATCAGAATCAATACAAGGATTATGGTTGCCATTGTTTCTTCTTACTCCTCCAGAATCTTTACTACAATACGGGAACCATTTTCAGGGCCTGAATATACGCGTTGTGTGGCTTTGATAAAGTCTTCCGGTCTGGCTTCGTAGATATTTTTAACAAATTTCTGCGGATTCCGGTCAATGAGCGGAAACCATGTGGTTTGTACCTGGATCATGATCCGGTGTCCTCTGTTAAAGGTATGCAGGACATCCTGCAGCGGAAATTTGACTTCGGTAATTCGATTTGGGACAAAAGGCTCGGGGTGACTGTAGCTGTTGCGGTAGCGCCCGCGGATTACTTCACTGCGTACCATCTGCTGGTACCCGCCCATTTTCACATACGACGGATTACCCTTAAAGTCCGTGGTTGTATCGGGATAAACATCAATAAGCTTTACGATCCAGTCGGCATCGGTACCCGTAGTGGAAACAAACAGGTCGGCAGTGAGTTTTCCTGCCAGGGTCACGGATTTCTCCAGTGGCTCAGTCTGGTACACCAGAACATCCGGTCGCCGGCTGGCAAAACGTTGATCGTCGGTCATATACTGGGCCGACATCCCCGTAGTAATCAGTTCCGAATAAGGTACAGGCTTTGCCGGATCGCTTATAAATTCATTGTTTGCACTATCTTTTTGCGGTGCAAACATAAGGCTGCCGTTACTGTGAAACCATAATGTTTTCTTTGTTGCCTCTGCGGGAGGCCAGGAAGGGAATGACCGCCATTTATTCGCACCGGTTTCATAAAGGGTCACTTCTGCCAGCCCGGGATCAGGACCTCCTTTCAGATAGTGCCGGAAAAAAGGATATTCAAGATTTTCCCTGTAATATACAGAAGGCGGAGGTGTTGTAGGAAACCAGACATAACCCAGGTGGGAACCATTGCTCCGTGCCCAGCCGCCGTGACGCCACGGGCCGATGACCATACGGTTGTCCGCTCCGGGATTATTGGCTTCTATGGTACTGTAAGTATTAAAGGTTCCGTATAAGTCTTCGGCATCATACCATCCGCCGACAACCAGTACGGCCGGTTTAATATTCCGGAGATGGGGCAGAAGGTTACGGGTTGTCCAGAACCTGTCGTAATCGGGATGTATGATAACCGAATCCCAGAAAGCAATGCTGTCGTGAAAATACTTTTTATTAACATTGGTCAGCGGACCCACTTCTTCAAGGAAAAAGCGGTACCCGTCGGGGGTGCCGTGACTGAAGCGTTTTCCCCATTGTGTGGTGAGTCCGTGGCGGGGTTGACCGAACACGGCAATAAAGTTGAAACAATGCGGTAGAAATAATGTTCCATGATGGTGAAAATCATCGAAAAACCAGTCGGCAATAGGTGCCTGCGGGGAAACGGCTTTTACGGCCGGATGGGCATCAATGGCAGCGCATGAAGCATAAAAACCGGGATAGGAAATACCCCAGATTCCAACTTTCCCGTTGTTTCCGGGAAGATTCTTTATCAGCCAGTCTACGGTATCCCAGGTATCGGTGCTCTCGTCAACAGCCCCGGGTTTGGTATGATCGGCAATTGGCCGCATGTTGACATACGTGCCTTCGGACATAAACCTTCCCCGTACATCCTGGTAAACGAAAATATAACCGTCTTTCATAAACTTTTCTGACGGTCCCAGACTGCTTTTCTTCCCTTTGCCGTATGGACGTACGGAATAGGGTGTACGGTTGAGCATGATGGGCCAGGTCCGGCTTTTGATTTTCGGAATATAGACCGATGTAAAGAGGTGAACCCCGTCACGCATCGGGATACGGTATTCGAATTTTTGATAGTTGTCAATCGTAAGTTCTTTGGATCCGGCGGGAGTATAGGCCACCAGTGTAATGGCCAGTATAATAAACGAAATCGTTGTGCCGGCTGCAAACCATGGTTTGCTTTTGACAAATCGTAACATCACCCTGAGAATTTGCATGCAAAGATAATACTTTCTGTGAATCAGAATATTAACTTTTCACATCTTTTAACCACAAAGCATATCTGTATAGTTCCTGCGGAACTTTATCAGGGGTGTTTCTTTGCATGCTGGCTCATGGAATGATGTTGCGGTGTATATACCGGCTTATCCATCAACGCCTGCCTGCCGGTTTACCACCTGCAGGGATGGCAGGCAGGCTGCCTGGAATCTACGAATACTGGCAGGTTTTTTCCGCCAGCTCCACCGGTCCCTCAGTCTCCCACTATGACGCTTTCCCCGGAATTTTCCGTATCCTCAGATGAAGCGGGGTAACTTCCAGGTATTCGTTATCACAGATATACTCCATAGCTTCCTCGAGTGAAAACCGGATTTTCGGTGCGATTCTGGCTGCGGTATCCGATCCTGCCGCCCGCATATTGGTCAGTTTTTTCCCTTTCAGGACATTGATCTCCAGGTCATTATTACGGGTATGTTCACCGACAACCTGTCCCTTATACACCTGCTCACCCGGTTCAACAAAAAAGCGGCCGCGGTCTTGCAGTTTATCGAGGGCATAAGCCAGTGTCATACCGGTGTCAAGGGACACCAATGATCCGTTGTGCCGGGTGATGATCTCTCCGCGAAAGGGTTCATAAGCCTCAAAACGGTGGGCAATCACTGCTTCGCCCGCTGTGGCAGTCAGCAGGTTGTTACGCAATCCGATAAGTCCGCGGGATGGTATTGAAAATTCAAGATGGATCCGGTCGCCGCGGGGTTCCATGACCTTCATGTCGCCTTTCCGACGCGTAACCAAATCAATGGCCTTTCCGGAAAAAGGTTCCGGAACATCAATGACCAGGATCTCCACAGGTTCATGTTTCCTGCTGTTAATCTCTTTAAATATCACATGGGGTTTTCCCACCTGAAACTCATAACCTTCACGGCGCATGGTTTCCACAAGGATTGAGAGATGAAGAATGCCACGACCATACACAACAAATGTATCTTCGCTGTCGGTTTCTTTTACACGCAAGGCGAGGTTCTTCTCTGTCTCAAGAAAGAGTCGTTCCCTGAGCTGGCGGGATGTAACAAATCGTCCTTCCTTTCCGAAAAAAGGCGAGGTGTTGATCGTGAACAGCATACTCATGGTTGGTTCATCCACCTTGATACGCGGAAGGGCTTCCGGTGTGCCTGCCGGGGTGAGTGTATCACCGATATCAAATCCTTCCAGCCCGACAATGGCACAAACATCACCGCAGACAACCTTATCTTTTTTTACTTTCCCAAGGCCTTCGAAAACAAACAGTTCTTTAACCTTAACCGGTATCGTATTTCCGTTACGCTTGCACAGTACATAGTCTTTTCCGGTAACAACTTCGCCGCGAAACACTCTGCCCACAGCAATCCTTCCGACAAAACTGGAATAATCCAGTGCCGATATCTGCATCTGCAATGACCCTTCCCGTAACGGAGGCTCATGAATGATATCCAGTATGTTATCCAGCAGCGGCCTGATATTGTCTGTGTGTTTATCGGCCTCGAAACTCATCCAGCCCTGTTTTGACGAACCGAACAACGTAACGAAATCAAGCTGTTCTTCCGTTGCATCCAGGTTATACATCAGTTCGAAAACATCCTGTTGTACTTCTTCGGGACGGCAGTTCGGCTTATCTACCTTGTTTATAACCACAATGGGTTTAAGATTCAGTTCAAGTGCTTTTTTCAGCACAAACCGTGTCTGGGGCATGGGGCCCTCAAATGCATCAACCAGAAGCAAAACTCCGTCAGCCATACGGAGAACACGTTCCACCTCACCACCGAAATCAGAATGACCGGGGGTATCAATGATATTGATTTTTACATTTTTGTATCGTACCGCTACGTTTTTCGAAACAATGGTAATGCCCCGTTCGCGTTCAAGGTCATTGCTGTCAAGAATCAGATCGCCCGGTGTTTTCCGTTCGTCCAGCACCTTGCATTCCTGGATTATCCGGTCCACCAGGGTAGTTTTGCCATGATCCACATGGGCGATTATAGCTATATTCCTAATTGACAGCATGTTAGTCTTTACGCGTTTTGAAGGCGCAAAGGTAGTGTTTTTAATTGGATTCTGATCATGTTTGTGTTTATGCGTAGAGCTTAGAGCGTAGCGCGATGTGCGTTTAGCGCAGAGCATGGTGTATGGTGCAGGGAAGGATGAAGGTTGGTTGTTGAAGGTCGAAGTATAACGGGCACTGAGTGTCCCGCGTAGCGGGATGTATCGAAGTGTCCGGGAAAAAGGAGGATAAGCAGAAATAAAAAGGCAGAAGTAAGAAGTAACTGGACAGTGATTTCCTGATGCATGGGAGGTGTGAAGTAGTCCACAGCCAATGCCTGAATAGCGTTATTTTTTTATGATTCAAGAAAAGAATATGAACGTTAAAGCAGTGTTATCCAGTACTTTAATCTTTAATCCTTCATCTTTGATCTTGAAGTTCCAGTCCTCTGTTGTCAGGTTCTGTTCGTTTCTATCTACCCGGCTTGAGAGTAACATGGTCAGCCGCAACTGAAAGGATTTTATCTTTCGAATAATACAATGGGAAATAGCCATCTTCCGCCCAGAGCGGAAAGAGGTTTTTATAAAACGGGCTGTCGGGGTTGCCCGATTGTCCGGGGGTATTGATGGCAATGGCTTTATCCCATGCGCCTGCCGGAACGATAATCCTGAAACTGGCGCCGCGTGTCTGGTTGTCCGTACTTCCGGTTACGGCAGGGCAATAGGCATTCCCACCGCGGGGTGCCGGGCCTGCGTTAAGTTTCTGTTTCAGTTCTTCATCCACAAAAGCGCTGAAAGGATGGGAGATCAGGATATGTTTGTATTTCTCCTGTCCGTATTTCCAGGCAGACATATCCGGTCCGAGTTTCCCGGTAAGAACTTCAAGTGCATCAAGAAAAGTACTTTGCAGAAACCGGTCCCTGTTCGGTTCGGCATCCCTGCCGAACATCTCCTGCGGACTTTTGATCCATGAAATGATTTTCGTTAACTGCAAAGTGATCAGGGGACGCAGTTCTTCAGGGACAAACTTCTTTTCCGCCGCTTTCATGATCTGTCTTTCCCATTCATTATAGATTCCCGCAGCGACAGATGATTTATCCAGTACATGGTCCCAGCCGAGCAATATCATGCGTGCATGTTCTGCCGGTTCTTCTTCAAATTTCATATTCTCAAGGAAGGGGACAAGCTCCCCGGCAGGGAGTGAAAGATAATCGTTTTGCAGGGCCACCATATCCTCCAGTGAAAATTTATCCTTTGAAGTCAACACCTGCTGCAGGCGGTTATGACGGTAGTCATCCGACCAGGAATAACCGACGGCATCAAAGTGTTCGTAATCCTTCGGCACATTACACTGGTTGGCCGATGAAAAGAATCCGCCATCAGGGTTAACGATATGTGGTTTTTCTTTTATAGGGAGGTAGCCGCTCCATTCATACCTTCCGTCACCCGGTACGGGCACCAGGCCACTGAAGTTTTTCCGCACGGGAGCGATTCCCACGGCCTGCCAGCCGATGGTTCCGTCCGTTCCCGCCCAGATCATGTTTTCGCCGGGGATATTGCTGTAGCTGCAGGCATCACGGAATTCATCCCACGATTTTGCCTGATCCATCCTGAGCGATGCCATGTATGGTGATCCTCCCGGCTCAAGCCATGCACACCGTACGGCATAAGCCTTGTGATGAAGGGTGTCAACGTAACACACAGGCCCGTGACGTGTGTATTTCAGCTCTACCGGCACCGGAACCGTTCCTTTTACCGGGATCGTATCATAAATGATCTTCATGGATTCCCATTTATTCTGATACCGGTACTGGTCCGGGTTTTCAGGATTGAGGTCATATACATAGAGGTCTTCACCATCGGTGCGGAAAACGGTCAGTCCCCAGGCGCCGTATTCGTTATGGCCGATGGAAACGCCGGGAATCTCCGGTTCACCTCCGCCTATCACATTCCATCCGGGTGCAACCAGATGTACCATATACCTTAGCGAAGGGATCGTAATGGTGCGGTGCGGATCATTGGCCATCAGGGCATGTCCGTCTTCCATCAGTTCCGGCCGGACAATCCAGTTATTGCTCCCTTCCGGGAGTGTGGCATCCTGATCATCCGGGATTACGGAAAATGCATTAAGCAAAGCAATGTCTTTCCGGTGAGCCGTATCCAAATCCGAAGGTAAAAACCGGACGGGACGGCGAAAGGCATAATATAATTCCAGAATATCTTTGGATAATAAATTGCCGTCAACGGCAGTATCCAGTTGCAGTAATGGTTTGCGGGGATGAAACCAGGCAAGCTGATCTGTTTTTTCGGCACCGGCTTTTGCCACGGCAATGCCCGTATTCAGCTCGAGGGTAATATTTCCAAGCAGTCCCTGGTGACGTGAGATAACGACTTCGGGTGTCCAGGGTTGAGGCAGGATATGTAGTAGTCGGAATTCAAGCGGGAGGGATGCGGGATCTTTTACAGCTTCGGCAATGTATTTGTTTACCCCGTCAACGTATGCCTGTACGATCTCTTTTCCCTGCGGATGATAATGATTCAGTTCGGTATTCATATCACCTCTGAACAAAAAGAGGCGTGTGCCGATATCCCTTTTCAACTCACGCTTACCAAGGATCTCAGCGACTGTACCGGTAGCCTGCCGGCGCCAGATCTCAAACTGGAACAGGCGGTCACGTGCCGCCAGATAACCCTGGGTAAAAAACAGGTCATGCTGGTCTTTGGCGTATATGTGATTTACACCCCACTGATCCCTGATTACTTCTACCGGCTGATTCAACTCATCCAGTTGCAGGATGTCTTTATTCTTGTCTGAACAACCCGTAAAAAGGAAAATCAGGAAAAGTGGAAGTACTTTCAAAAAGATCGATTGGCTGTTGTGATGAGTCATGTCAATAAAGAATTACAGGTTTAGTTAAAATTGTGAATATGAAGGTGTTTTCGCTTTATGGCCTTTTGATATTTGTATTTCGGCCAGCCGGCTATAACAGCAATCACCGCCTCATGGTTCTCAGGGATATTGAAATACTCCTGCAATGACTTAACTTTATTGATGGCTGCAGGGACTATCCCGTTCATGGCTGCACCCAGCCCCAGCGCCTGTGCTGCAAGAATAACATAGGTAGCAAAGATAAAGGCGTTGGATGTATGTTCCTCGGCTCCCCTTTCGGCATGAAAGATCATTAAAACAGGAGCACCGCGAGTGATCCGGTCGCCTCTTTCCAGTTTGTAATTTCCCGAAAGGGCAATGGGATAGAGGTGGTTTTTTACCGTATTGAATGTCTCCACTCCTTTTTTTCGCCTGATCATCGTAGAGGCTATCGGGTTGTTTATCCATTTCACAATATTGTCCAGAAACCGCTCGATGTCCGGTAATGACTTTTCAATCCTTTCCCTGTTATTGATCACGGTAACATGCATTTTCTCCGGTGATGCACCGAAGGGAGCGTACGACACCGTTTCAAGTATTTGTTGCACCATTTCTTCCGGAACCGGTTTTTTACGGTAGTTTCTTACCGACCGGCGGTGGGAGAGAAGCGATACAAACTGGTCATAGCCGGGATATACACCGGGAAGATCAATCAGATCACGGCCATATGCCAACCCGTCCACAGTAATGGATCCGGTCTGGCATACAGCCATGCACTGCCCGCATTTCAGGCAGATGGAAAGCCGTTCGGGTATAAAATATGTTTCTTTATTTTCATTAACTCCGATCACGTGGGATGGGCAGACCTCGGTACATAATCTGCATTTGCTGCAGGTTTCAAGGTTAATGGAATAGGCCATGAGGTAAAATGATGATTTGTTCGTGATCCCAAGTTAAGCATTTTTTTTAAGGTTCCGGATGCTGTTCAACTTGTAAGTGTTGCGAAGCATTCTGAAAGTAATGAGCGTTTTCACGGTGAATCCTCCGACAGGTAAAGGATTCCGGGAGTCATTTTACTTGATTGCAAGAATCTTGGTTTCCCTCCCTTTTTTTGTTGCCGGATTGTGATTAATCGCGATCCGGCACATAATCCCCTCACGTCACAAATTTTCAATTTACTCTGTTTGACAGGCATCCTTGAACCGGAGGAAGTGATTTAATTAGGTATTTAATTAGGTATTTAATTACCTAATTAAACAATAGTATACAAGTGATAGACAGGATTATCATGAGTCGGACATTCCTCTACTCTTTTCTTTCATCTCTTGCAGGATTCTATTCCTTTTTCATATAGTCCGGGAAATAGAAAAAACCAGTTAACGTAGATAAATCTTCTTTAGATACTATGCAATAAAGTGATTAAGAAGTCGGGCCTGATAGATATTTCCAAAAATCAATACGAATATGTTGTAAATGAATTGCAATAACTCAGTTTTAATAGCAAACGGTGAAAAAGTTGTATTCTTTATGCTATCCGGAGAAATGACCGTCATCTTTTTTCCCAGGTAATTTGTGTATGTTGGAAGCCAGCCAACCGGTTTTATCTGCTTCCCTGTGGTCGAATTCCGGAACGTATGGTTTGATATCCAGTAAAGGAGTTCCCTCAATCATATCCACATCCCGAATAACTAACCTGTTTCCCTCAATATGCAATAGCCGAACGATGGAGAGCCCTATGGGATTGGGTCTTGCCGGAGCACGTGTGGCAAACAAACCGTGGAAATTTTCGTCCAAAAAAGGTTTGATTCTCAGATTGCTTTTTCCCGCAAGATGAAAATGATACACCAGGATGATATGAGAAAACCCGTCAAGGTCTTTCAGACCATCCTGGTACTCAGGGAAAATTTCTATAACACCTTTTGCCCCTTTTGAGGCGGAAGACTGAATAGGCGTGCCTTTGGGCACTTTGTACGGCGAACGGATCACGCCGATGGGATGATATACGAAGGACTTGTTCATAACATATTAAAGATATGTATTATATTCCTGACACACCTCCGTTCAAAATAAATTATTTATAGTATAGCCACCAAACGATTTCTCAGTTACTACGAGATAATTCTTCTATATAAGTTATATAATAAGCTGTTCGGTAGTTTAACTGTAAGAATATGGACATTGTTAACTGAGTATATGATTTTCCTGCTTAATATTTTTCAACCACCCCCACAGCAATACCAAGCTTACCAGAGAAATGGTTACAAAAACAAAAGCTACCGAAAGGTCTTCACTGATTCCTTTGATTTTTAATGCCACCACCATGCCTGTCAGGGCAAGGCCGAGAAGAATACAAAATCCAAGCCAAACGGGGGCAAAAAGATAACCTATCCGGTGCTTTTTGAACAATAATATTGCCGTAATAATTAAGGCCGGAAGAGCGAAAGCGAGATCAACAACATGTACCGGATTAACAAGCAGATTATCCTTATGAACCTGTTCCGGAACGGTATTATGTATTAAAGCCGGAATGATATCTTTGAGCCACAGCATATAAAATACCAGGGCGATAAACATGAAGAAAATGGCTGTTATTTTAGCTGGAATTTTCGGTCCGAATGTTTTCTCTGATACCTTCGGGCTAAATTCATGCAGGTGAAATACAAAAGCGTAAAAAGAAAGGCCCAGGGTAAGACAATAGAGGATAAAAAGACGGTTAAAATGTATCCCGAAACTATAAATAAAAAATGAATACAGGATATAAAGTAGCAATCCTCCATAGATAAACCCGGGCATAATCCTGTTATAGGGTTTGATTAACAGGATAATAAACAGTAAAGGGACAACAATAAACAGGTTAATAAAATCCTGTCCCATACCTTGTGCTGCCAGCGAAGCAGTTTCACGGGAGTATGTTTCAGGAATGAATACCCCAAGAACCGAAATAACAGATAGCGTTATGAGCAATATAGCCGTAAAGATGACCGAAATTCTTGATGCAGATTGGTTCATAATGTTAAAAGTTTGTTGTTATAAATCAAAAATATACTCCTTCTGTTTTCTGGACAATGCGTTTTGTCAGGTTATCTGAAAAAATTCTTGTAATTATTTTATCCCGGCGTATCTGTTTTCTCAACAGATTCGTACCGTGCCGGATTCCCTTTGGCAA
>JAADHC010000058.1:0-112500 GCA_013152085.1 Chlorobiota bacterium | reverse complement strand
GCTTTAGAAATAAATATCCGCGTCTCATTAACCCATTTAGATCCCCTTTGTAAGGGGCTGCAAATATACATCCATTATTTTTCCCGGCAAATAGTTTTGTCTTTTTTTCATCACAGACCTTCCCCAAAAACAACCTGTATAATTTTAAGGTATGAATATGCTTTTTTTCGTTTCCCCGGCAACCGTTTTCACGGAATATTTTAACTTCGCCACATTAAATCGAATGACGGAATGAAAGAAAAAGTGCTGGTGATTATACCAACCTATAATGAAAAGGAGAATATCCGCCGGATAATTCCGGCGATACATAAAAACCTCCCGGATGCGGATATCCTCGTGGTGGATGACCATTCACCTGACGGAACTGCCCGGACTGTTACTGATTTTAATGATCCTAAAGTATTTTTACTGGAACGCAAAGGAAAACTTGGTTTGGGGACAGCCTATATTGCGGGTTTTAATTGGGCACTTGACAAAAGTTATGAATATATGTTTGAAATGGATGCCGATTTTTCACACGACCCCGAAGATTTGCCCCGCCTGCTTGAAACCTGTAAAAACGGTGCGGATGTTGCCATAGGTTCACGGTATATTTCCGGGGTAAATGTTGTCAACTGGCCGTTGGGAAGAATCATGATCTCGGTGGGAGCATCCATGTATGTACGGATGATTACCGGTTTGCCCGTAAAAGATGCCACAGCAGGATTCAAATGCTACCGGCGCACTGTTCTTGAGACCATCAGCCTCGACAAGATCAGAAGCATCGGATATGCTTTCCAGATCGAAATGAAATTCCTCGCCTGGAAACATGGTTTTATCCTTCGGGAGATACCTATCATTTTCAAGGACCGGACGGTAGGGAGTTCGAAAATGAGCGGAGGTATTTTCGGAGAAGCGGTGTGGGGCGTTATCCGCATGAAATGGAACAGTCTTTTCAGAAAGTTTGAAAAAGCAAACCGGAAAGGCCAAACGGAAAAATAAATCTGCTGAAATGGGGAATACGCTCATCCGGGAAGCCACGATCATCAACGAAGGGATCATTCGTAGCGGGGATGTACTGATCAGCCGGGATACAATCCGTAAAATTGCTGGTCCCGGTACAATAAAAAATATACCCGGACAGATTGATGTGGTTGATGCAAAAGGACTATGGCTGATCCCTGGTGTGATTGACGATCAGGTGCATTTCCGTGACCCCGGCTTTCCGGAAAAGGGCGATTTTTTTACCGAATCAAGGGCCGCCGTTGCAGGCGGGGTGACCAGCGTAATGGACATGCCCAATACCATGCCACAGACCACTACCCGCATGCTGCTGGACAAAAAGATTGAAAATATTTCACGTAAAAGCCTGGTCAATTTCGGATTCTACTTCGGGGCAACCAACGATAATATTGAAGAAATCAGAAAACTTGACACATCGCTGGTATGCGGGATCAAGGTATTTATGGGTTCTTCAACGGGAAACATGCTGGTGGATGATCCCAAAAGCCTGAAACGGATCTTCGCCGAAGCGACTATTCCGGTGGCCGTTCATGCCGAAGATGACGGTATTATCCATAAAAACCTGGAACATTACAAAAAAAAGTTCGGTGACAATATTCCTTTCGACCTGCATCCCGAGATCCGTTCCGTAGAGGCCTGTTACAGCGCCAGTACCTATGCCGTGGAGCTGGCCCGGAAACACGGTACACGCCTCCATATCCTTCATCTTTCCACCGCCCGGGAAATGGAACTCCTGGCACCGGAACCATTTTCTGAAAAGAAGAAGATCACCGGCGAAGTCTGTGTGCATCATCTTTGGTTTTGCAGTGATGACTACAAAAAATACGGTTCCCGTATCAAATGGAATCCTGCGATCAAAACCTCTGAAGACCGGGACGGTTTACTGAAAGCCCTGCTGGAAGACCGGATTGATGTGGTAGCCACCGACCATGCACCGCACACCTTTGAGGAAAAATCAAAACCCTACCTGTTAGCCCCCTCCGGCGGCCCGCTGATACAGCATTCGCTGAATGTAATGCTCGAACTGGCATTTCAGGGAAAGATCGCCCCCGAAAAGGTAGTTGAAAAGATGTGCCATACTCCGGCCCGGCTGTTTGGTATTCGCGACCGCGGGTTTATCCGTGAAGGTTATAAGGCTGATCTGGTACTCGTCAATCCCGACAGCTCCTGGGAAGTTTCCACGGAAAATATTTTGTACAAATGCGGATGGTCGCCTTTTGAGAGAACAACATTTTCCTCCCGCATTACCCACACTTTTGTCAACGGCCGTCTGGTGTATGATAACGGGTTGATTGATGAAACCCACCGGGGGGAACCTTTGAATTATATACGTTAAAATCCTGATAAAATATTATTTTTTCATCCGCTCCCGCATCTGTTTCTCCTGGTCAGCGTTCCAGTAGCCGCAATTGAGGAGGAGGAATACCGAGGTATAGGGGATGGTCAGGTTGGTTTTTAGGACCAGAATGTTGAAAGTCTTTGCCGCCTCATCAACTTCTGCAATGAGCTGTTCATGCAACTTTTTCTCCACGTGCAGTCCCGCCAGCAGTTTATCCAGTTTTTGTTTGTATGCCTCCATTCCCGGTGCTTCCGTCTCCTCCACATAATCGCTCTCCATGTCAAGAAAGACCTCGGGATAAACGTGGGGAGCCTTGTCAATGGCTTCGAGTACGGTTTTTACCACCAACAACTGGTCTTCGCCTGTATAGACGGTTTCAATGGCCGGCTTGCTCTGCAAGGGATATGCCATATCCACAATCAGGATCCAGTTGCGGTGGCCATACAGGGGAAGCGCATCCTGCAACTGTTTCCGCCAGCCGTAATTACTTTCCTGACTATACATGGGAAATAAAACGATGGAAAGTAACAAAACAGAAATAAATTTTTTCATGGCCCGGGTATTTACGACTTCAATAATTCATGTTAGATAATCAGATTTTAAAACAAACTCTTTTAATTGTTAAAATTATTCATTTTAATAATTATAAACGAAGGATAATGGCAAATATCTGCAATCCCATATACTTTATTTGCATTTTTTTCATACAGACTTTGTATTTTTGGTAAAATTTTGGTTATGAAAACAGAATTACGTATCGTTATGTACATCTTTTTGGTAGCAGGTTTAACGGCATGTCAAAAACCCGCAGCCGAAAAGAAGGCTGTAGTGTTTCATTCCGTTACCGGTGATACGCTGAGCCTGGCCCTCCCGATCACTTACGATGTGATTATCCGGAATCCCAATCCGGACGACAGCTGGACAACCGAATGCCTTGCCGGGATGGACCAGGAAGCAATGACAAACTTCATCTTTTCAGCCCTGTATGAGAAAAAACTGACTGCCTATGATTTTTATACCGGTAAATCATTATCACTCCGTAAAATCCGGAAAATCGAAGAAGCCATGGGTAATGACCGGTCGCGGCTTGCCAAAATACAATTTACGGAAAACTGGTATCTCGACACGGCACGAATGACGCTGGACAAAAAGGTTACTTCCATGATGTTCGGATATGAAGTGTATAATGACAACGGGAATGTGAGGGGGTACAAAGCAGCTTTCAGGGTAAATCTGAATGAAAAGTAACTATGACAAGAATCGCAGAACACGAAATGACAGGCAAGGCGCTGCAGGATGTTGCAGCACTGATGACTACTGCCGCACGCACGGCTCCCAAAACGCGAGGCAAAGACGATCTGTTTACCCTGGCGGTTACGGGCAGGGATATTGAGAAACTGGCCGTCCGTATGGATGAGACCGGAAAAGAGACCGGGGAACATTTTTTCGAACGGGATGCCGAAAATATCCGTAAAAGTCCCGTCCTGATCCTGCTGGGTGCACGGATCAGTCCGGCACGGCTTCCCAAATGCGGCATGTGTGGTTATGCCGATTGCGACGAGAAGGATCTTCACCCCGACTCGCCGTGTGTGTTCAACACCATCGACCTGGGCATTGCCACCGGTTCGGCGGTAAGTGTGGCTGCCGACCACCGTGTGGACAACCGCGTGATGTATACCGTCGGGCAGGCAGCCATAGACCTTGGTTATCTGCCACAGGAATACCGCATTGTCATTGGCATCCCACTCAGTGTTACCACAAAGAATATCTTTTTTGACAGGAAATAAACAAAAAGGCATCTTGTGTTTTGTCAGATACATGCATGAACGTGGATTTCTTTTTTAGTTAGTATGAACGCCCGTTCCTTAAAAGTTACAGTCCGTATGAACGCGATTAATCGCGTTCATACGGACTGTAAAAACGTTCATACTGATTAAAAATAAAGACCCGTTCCCCATTCCCAGAAAAATAGTATTTTTATATATCCTGTTTTCAGGTTACTTACATTCCAATGTCAGGAAAGATTTACCACAGATTTAAAGACCACACCATACGGTTACGGGGATGGGACTACGGTAGTGATGCATCTTACTTTATAACCATCAACACAAAATCCGGCGAGCATTTTTTCGGGGAAATTGAAAACGGTAAAGTGATATTAACCGATACCGGAAAAATCGCTTTTCATTTTTGGGAAAGAATCTCATTGGCTTTTGTGTATACTCGATTAGGAGCAGTTGTCATTATGCCGAATCATCTGCACGGGATCATAACTATTGATAAAAAACATTATTCAGAGAAGAACGCGATTAATCGCGTTCTGCATACCGTAATTTTAATCGCGTTCCTGCTATATCAAAACAACCGCCATCAATATAATAACCATCTCATCCCTACCCGTTCCCAATACGGGAGCATTAACCATCGTTCCGCTGTTTCTCCACCACATACTGCACCGTAAGCCGTGTGCGTTGTTCGAGGAGGATTTTACCGCCAAGGGGGTATGCCGAGGTATCTCCGGCCCTGTAATGGCGGATGGTTACCAGCTCGACGGGGCGGTTGTGGTACACTTCATATTCGTGCTGTATCTGATAAAGAATCTCTGCAAGCCGTTCGCCGGGGTCGTCAATGCAAAACGAAACGCTGAGGGCGGAGTTCTGCACCAGGTTGATCCGCATGCGCATACGGCTGAAGAAACGGAAAACCTTCTGCAGATGATCGTTGGTAAATGAATAATCGCGCGGCACAACAGAAAGAAGCACCTGGTGTGGTTTACGGACATACACCGGCACCGGGTTTTCCAGCTCGGGAAGCAGATGTATCAGTGTCCCTTCGTTTTCGGGGGTGTGCAGCCCGCGCACGATCAATGGTATCTGCCGGTTATGGAGCGGTTTTATGGTGCGTGGATGGATCACCTTGGCGCCGTACCAGGTAAGCTCGGCCGCCTCCTGGTATGAAATTTTCGGCAATAAAACGGCACCGGGCCACTCCTTGGGATCTGCATTCATAACACCGGGAACATCCTTCCAGCAGACTACCATGCCTGCATTCAACACATAGCCGAAGATCGCTGCGGTAAAGTCGGACCCTTCACGCCCCAGGGTGGTTGTGTTCCCTTCCTGGCTGCGACCGATATAGCCCTGGGTTACCAGCATACGTTGTTTTTCAAACAGAGGCATGCAGCGTTCCTGAATTTTTGCCGAAGTTTCAGGCCAGTTTACCCTTGCCGCACGGAATAAATTGTCGGTAACCAACAGGTCGCGCACATCCAAGAGATGATTCCGTATACCCAGATTTGCCAGGACATGATGAACAATAACCGAAGAGACCAATTCCCCGCATGATGCAACCTCATCGGTAAACGCTTCCCTGTCGGCAGGATAATCTTTTATGATTTTTTCAAGATATCCGAATATCCCTTCTATTCCTGCATAAACGGCATGACTCCCGTCCGGAATAAGCTGCCGTACCAGCTCCAGATGATCATTCCTGATTTTTCCCAGACGGTTAAAAGCTGTGGGATCTTTTTTCCAGGTAAGCCTGGCCACTTCTTCGAGGGCATCGGTGGTTTTGCCAAACGCCGAAACCACAACTATTACCGGACCATCGGTATTTCGAACAGTGCCTGCCATGGCCTGCAACCCTGCCACATCCTTTAATACCGAGCCACCGAATTTAAATACAAGCATACCGGAATCCTGATTATATTAAAAATGCAAAAATAGTTTTTTTCACCGTGAATGATCATTAATAATAAAATGAAAATCCCTTTACGCCATATACCAATGCACAGAGGACTTCATCCCGGTATATTGATCATGACTTTTTTATTATGTATTTTTGAATTCAGACAGTTTATTGTCTATATTTTTATAACTTTAACAGGGTAGATTGCTTTTTACGGAAAGTTTAAAACTGAGGAATAAAAACGGATCTTTACAAACAACTATTCCTGGCTCACGTATGACAGGAAAGAAACAGACCTTTTAGAAGAACAGGATGGTAAATTGTTTGGATACGGATTTAAATCCGGTGAAAGCCAAAACAAAACCACCCAAAACCTGGCTGGAAGCATATCCGAATGCCGAATTTTCCCTTATCACCAAGGAAAATTTTATTGCATTTTTAACTTAAAATAATCTGCAAAACAACTTTTGTTAATTTCTGCTTTGTGAAAGAGATTTTAACTCCATAATTTTTCTCTTATACAAATTCTGAAGTTTAATATTATCAACCGGAGAACCCGCCAGAACAATTTTATTTTTTAATATTTAAACTAATTGTCTAACTGAGGAGGGGGTAATACAGCGCTGATTATCAGCTTGTTATTTCATTATTTAAAATCACTTTAAATTTCTCAGACTTTTTATGATGAACACCAGAAAAAATAAAATAAATAATTATTGTGTTAAATCATTTATTTTGTAAACAATATAATGTAAATAAATCATCCAAATAATATGCAATCCTATCACGTCACCACGCTTAACGAATTCATCATTGCCCGGCAGGCGGATTTCCCGTATGCCAAAGGTGAGCTGTCGCGTCTGCTGTATGCCATCGGTATTGCGGCCAAGATGGTGAATAAAAAGATAAACAAAGCAGGTCTTGTGGATATTCTGGGTGAATCGGGTGAGGTAAATGTGCAGGGTGAAGAACAAAAAAAGCTGGATGTCTTTGCCGACGAACAGTTTATCAGTGCTCTGAAGGCCTCGGGAGAGGTGTGTGGCATCGCCACCGAAGAGAACGATGAAACCGTTTTGTTTGACGATGACCTTTCACGGGATGCCAAATACCTGGTGTGCATGGATCCGCTCGACGGATCGTCCAATATTGATGTCAATGTGTCTGTGGGAACAATTTTCAGCATTTACCGCCGGCTTTCCGACCGGGGGACAAAACCATCCATGGATGACTTTCTGCAACCCGGCAAGGCACAGGTTGCCGCCGGATATGTAATTTACGGTTCCTCAACAATGCTGGTATATACAACAGGAAAAGGAGTAAACGGGTTTACCCTCGATCCTTCGCTGGGGGAATTCTGTCTCTCCCACCCCAATATTTGCACTCCTGAAACGGGAATCATCTACTCCATCAATGAAGGAAACTACCGGTACTTTCCCGAAGGGGTTAAGAAATTCATCAAATACACCCAGGAAGAAAATGCCTCTACCCGTCGTCCGTGGACATCACGCTATATCGGGTCGTTGGTAGCCGACTTTCACCGAAACCTGCTAAAGGGCGGCATATATCTCTATCCTCCCACCCGTAAAGCGCCGGAGGGAAAACTCCGGCTATTGTACGAATGCAATCCTATCGGGTTTATTGCCGAACAGGCCGGGGGAAAAGCAGTCAACGGACATGAAAATATCCTGGAGATAAGCCCCCTGTCACTTCACCAGCGTACCCCGTTTTATGTCGGACCGGTAAAGATGATTTCTGTCCTGCAATCATTGCTTGATTAAGTCAAGAATTTGCAGATTTTTCATTTCACAAAATGCACATACACTAAGCAAATTTGAATTTCCCCGTGGAAACGGCAGAAACACGATGTAATGATTCGCAACGGCTGCTCTAAAATAATTATCTTTACAAATAAAACCTCTGAACATGCGAAAGTTACTATATCTCTTATCTGTTCTTACTGTCGTTCTTTGGAATTGTTCCCCTCATTCCGACAGCGATTTTCCTTCAGCGCTGGTACATTTCAAACCTTATAAAGGAAATCCCGTTTTCAGCGGAACCGGCCGGAATACCTGGGATAAACAGATCCGTGAGCGAGGTTTTATTCTTTTTGATGAAGGGATCTATAAGATGTGGTACACAGGATATAATGAAGATTCAATAAAGACGAGATATCTCGGATATGCCACTTCACCGGACGGGTTGAAATGGAGCCGGTATCCCGGAAATCCCATTTACACAAAACACTGGACAGAAGATGTGCAGGTAATCAAATACAACAACAGGTATTATATGTTTGCCGAAGGATTGCACGACATTGCATTCCTGATGGAGTCGGAAGACGGAATTCTCTGGACAAAAACCGGTGACCTTGACATCAGGCAAACGAACGGGGAGCCGATCTCTCCAGGGGCATACGGGACCCCATCTGTCTGGATCGAAGACGGAATATGGTATCTTTTCTACGAAAGACATGATGAGGCAATCTGGCTTGCAACATCCACGAACCTGAAAACGTGGACCAATGTTCAGGATGAACCGGTAATTAAAAGAGGCCCGGAATCTTATGATAAACATGCCGTAGCTGTTGACCAGATCATTAAATATCAGGATAAATTTTACGCATACTACCATGCCACCGCTTTCGATCCCTGGCGCGACTGGACTACCTGTGTGGCTGTTTCCGGGGATCTTATCCATTGGAAAAAGTACGAAAAGAATCCCATTATTTCCGGGAACAGGTCAAGTGGAATTATTGTTCAGCACGATACGGTCTTCCGCCTTTACACCATGCACCCTCAGATAGAGGTATTTTTCAGTAGTGAATAAGGACTCCGGGGTTAATGTTTATTATATCATAAAAAAACGAAAGGGAAGCGATGAAGAAAATGACCATTTTACTTCTTGGAATTATCCTGCCTGTACTATCCTCATGTACAGACAGGAATGAAAACACAGTTACTATCGTGAAGAAACCGGATATGGTCACCACCAACGATTTCTATATAAGTAACCGTTCGCCTCTGGAGGGGAGTCCGTTCATTAAGCTGCCAGTCGGAGCAATAAAGCCCGAAGGTTGGTTAAAAAAAGAATTGGAACTCCAGGCCAATGGTTTTCATGGCCACCTCGAGGAAATAAGCCAATATCTTATTAAAGAAAACAATGCCTGGCTGGATCCGCAGGGAAAAGGAGATCATGGGTGGGAAGAGATGCCCTACTGGCTGAAAGGATACAGCAACTGTGCCTATGTGTTGGGAAACAAAAAGATGATCAAAGAAGCAGAAGGCTGGCTAAAGCCAGTAATTAGAAATCAACGGGAAGACGGTTGGTTTGGACCGGAACATAAAAAAAGCGGTATTGCCACGCATCTCAGAGGACGGGCCGACCTGTGGCCAAACATGGTGATGCTTACCTGTCTGCAAAATTATTACGAATATGCAGGAAATGACAGTGTGCTTTCCCTGATGTCCAAATATTTCAAATACCTACAGACTTATCCGGATGATAAGTTCCTGGTTGGTTTCTGGCCAAAAATGCGGGCCGGCGATATGTTATATTCCGTCTATTGGTTATACAACCGCACCGGTGAAAAATGGCTGCTGAATTTTGCAGAAAAAGTACACCGTAATACGGCCCGCTGGGATACCGGTATTGTCAGCTGGCACAATGTCAATATTGCCCAGGCTTTTGGTGAACCTGCCACTTATTGGATGCAATCAAAAAAAACTGCTGACCTGCAGGCAGCTGAAAGAAACTGGCAGACAGTCAGAAGAATATATGGTCAGGTCCCCGGGGGATTGTTCGGCGGCGATGAAAACTGCAGACCGGGTTTTACAGGTCCACGACAAGCTATCGAGACATGCGGGATCGTAGAAGATATGTTTTCCGATGAAGTGTTAATACGAATAACGGGAGATCCTGTTTGGGCCGATCGCTGCGAAAATGATGCCTTTAATACCCTTCCGGCAGCCTTCACCCCAGATATGAAAGCTTTACGCTATCTCACCGCACCGAATATGCCACAATCAGATTCCATGAGTAAATGCCCCGGTATTGACAATTGCGGACCAATGTTCTGGATGAATCCACATATCCATCGCTGTTGTCAGCATAATTCCGGTCAGGGATGGCCTTATTATGCAGAAAACCTGTGGTATGCTACCCCTGATAACGGATTGGCTGTCATTTTTTATTCCGAAAGTAACGTAACCGCCAAAACCGGAAAGGGGGTGAATGTCAAGATATCCGAACAAACACACTATCCTTTCGATGAACAGATTGTATTAACCATCACCCCTGATACAACAGTAAAATTCCCGCTTTATTTGCGTATTCCCGGTTGGTGTACCGATGCCGGTCTCACTATCAACGGGGAAAAAATCACATTACACACACAACCGGGTTCGTATATTAAAATCGTAAGAACATTTCATAAAGACGACCGGATAACCCTGAATCTTCCGATGACACTGAAAATTACAAGATATACACAAAACAAAAACAGTATTTCGGTGAATTACGGACCACTTACGCTCTCTTTGAAAATAGACGAAAAATATATAAGAAACGGAGGGACAGAGAAATGGCCTGCATGGGAAATTTTTCCGGGGTCTGCGTGGAACTACGGGCTTGTCCTCGATGATCAAAATCCTGGAAAATCATTTGAAATTATAAAAAAAGAGTGGCCTGTCTCCAATATGCCTTTTACACAGGATAATACCCCAATTGTTATCAAATCCAGGGCAAAACAAATACCTGAATGGAAATTAAATGCGCAGGGACTTGCCGAAAAACTCCCCCTGAGTCCTGTACAAACAAATAAACCTGCTGAAACTGTGACCTTTATACCTATGGGGGCTGCACGACTTAGGATATCCGCATTTCCGGTGTGTGCAAAATAATCATGGATTATGTCTGATCATTGTTAATCGCTTTACATCCCCTACCTTTGCAACCGGAGAATTTGCCATGTTGTCATCAGATTTTTTCAGGGGATTGTACAGGGATCATCCAGCCTTTCAGCCATTGATAAGGGAAATAACATCTTCACCGGGACATTTGCGCCTGGAGGGGTTGAAGGGTTCGTCATCTGTCCTGCTGGCGGCTGATGTAGTACGTGAAACAGGAACCACGCATCTCTTCATTCTGCCCGAAGCCGAAGATGCCGCCTATTTCTTCAACGACCTGGAAACCCTGCTCCCCGAAGACTCTGTTGTCTATTTTCCATCCATTTATAAAAGAAGCATCCGCTATGGTCAGGTTGATCCGTCGAGAAAAATCCTCCGGAACGAAGCACTCCGGAAAATCACCGGACACAAAAAAGGAATCTGCCTGGTAACCTGGCCCGAAGCACTTGCGGAAAAGGTCGCCGGAAAACAGGTGCTCCTGAAAAACAGCATCAGACTGAAAACCGGCGAAGAGGTTCCGTTTACCGGGCTTGAGCAAAAACTCATTGATTCCGGGTTTCAGTACACCGATATTATCAGCCAGCCCGGACAATACGCCCTGCGAGGCGGAATCATGGATGTTTTTTCATGGGCGGCAGAGCAGCCCTGCCGGATTGAGTTTTTCGGAGATACGATAGAATCGATCAGGCTGTTTGATATCGAAACCCAGTTGTCCGTTGAAAAGATAAGGGAAATAACGCTGTTACCGGATATGCGAAGCCGGATCGAACGAAGACAGTTTAAACCGCTGTTCAATCTGTTACCGGCGCATACACGGATTTGGGTAAATAACTACAACTGGCTGGAACAACAAATTACTGAGATCGCACAAGCCGGCACTCCGGAGCCGGAACCTTTGAATGAAGAACAGGAAAAACCCGTTCCGCTCATGCAACCCGTTGAAGTGTATGCAGCGATGGAAAAATTCGGATGGATCGAACTCAGCCCGCTCAACACGTTTCATGCCGGGAAAACTTTTCAATTTCATACTACTGCACAACCGGCTTTTGGTAAAAACTTTGACCTGTTTGCTTCTAATCTTGAAGAACAGCAATCGGAAGGTTACCAAACGGTTATTCTTTCGGCCGGGAAGAGCCAGCGTGAACGTATCCGGGCTATCCTGGCAGAAATCAATCCTGATCTGCAGGTTTCCATAATACCCCAAATTCTGCATGAAGGATTCACCGACCACGACCTGAGTGTTGCCGTTTATACCGATCATCAGTTATTTGAACGATACCACAAATACCGTATCGGGGGGAACTTCACCCGTAAAGAGTCGTTAAGTATAGAAGAACTGAAAGGGTTGAGGCCGGGAGATTATGTTATACATGTGGATCATGGTATCGGGCAGTTCGGCGGGCTGGAGCAGATCAGCAACAACGGCCGGCTACAGGAAGCCGTTAAACTGGTGTACAAGGATCAGGATATTCTCTATGTGAGCATTCATGCCCTTCACCGTATTTCAAAATACAAGGGAAAGGACAATGCCCCGCCCCGGATTTACAAGCTGGGCAGTAGGGCCTGGCAAAATCTGAAGCAAAAGACCAAAAACCGGGTCAAGGATATTGCCCGTGAATTGATCGCCCTGTATGCCAAACGAATACAGCAACAGGGGTATGCTTTTACCGCTGACAGCTATCTTCAGCAGGAACTGGAAGCTTCGTTTATGTATGAAGATACCCCCGACCAGGAGGCAGCCACCCGTTCGGTAAAAGAGGGGATGGAATCACCCTGGCCGATGGATATGCTGGTATGCGGGGACGTGGGTTTCGGGAAAACCGAAGTAGCCATTCGCGCTTCTTTTAAAGCGGTTGCCGACAGCAAACAGGTAGCGGTGCTGGTTCCCACCACTATCCTGGCACTACAGCATTACCAGACATTCAGTGAACGGCTGAAAGACTTTCCGTGTACCGTGGAATATCTTTCCCGGCTGCGTAAGCCCGCCGAACAGAAAAAGGTGATCAGGAAAATCGCCGCAGGATCGGCAGATATCGTCATCGGCACACACCGGCTGATCAGCAGGGATATCCGGTTTAAAGACCTGGGACTGCTGATTATTGACGAGGAGCAGAAATTCGGCGTTGCTGTCAAAGAAAAGCTGAAACAGCTCCGTACCGAGGTGGATACCCTGACCCTTACCGCCACTCCGATTCCCCGGACCCTGCAGTTTTCACTGATGGGAGCACGCGACTTTTCGATCATCAACACGCCTCCGCCCAACCGGCATCCCATCATCACCGAGCTGCATGTTTTCAACCCTGCCATTATCCGTGAAGGGATTGAGTATGAACTGAACCGCGGTGGTCAGGTATTTTTCATCCATAACAGGATTGAGAATATTGCAGAAGTTGAAAAACTTGTCCGTACAGCAGTACCCCATGCACGGATTATTGTGGTTCATGGACGCATGAAAGGTGCGGAACTTGAATCGGTTATGCTCGATTTTATCCGGGGGAATTATGATGTACTGATTGCCACGACAATCATTGAATCGGGCCTGGATATTCCCAATGCCAATACGATATTCATCAACCATGCCCAAAACTTCGGATTAAGTGACCTGCACCAGTTACGCGGCCGTGTAGGCAGGTCGAACAAAAAGGCCTTCTGCTACCTTCTGGCACCGCCGTTAACCTCGCTTACACCGGAGGCCCGCCGGCGCCTGAAAGCCATCGCCGAATTTTCGGAGTTAGGCAGCGGATTCAACATTGCTCTTCAGGACCTGGATATCCGCGGTGCGGGAAACCTGCTGGGCGCCGAGCAGAGCGGTTTTATTTCGGACATCGGATTTGAAACATACCAACGTATCCTGCAGGAAGCCATGCAGGAATTACGTGAGTCGGAGTTCGGGGAGGCGCTTTCCCTGCCCGGGGGGCGGGAAAGTGAAACGGCTGCCGGCTCTGCCACGACAAAGGTTCCCGCAACCCCCGGAACAGAACAACACACTACACGCCCGGGCACTCCCGCACGGAGCTATCCGGCCCGGAGCCGTTTTGTTGCCGAATGCCAGATTGATACCGACCTGGAAATACTGTTTCCGGATGATTATGTGCCCAATGTTACGGAAAAGATGAAACTTTACCGTGAACTGGACCATATTACGGAAGAATCTGAATTATCGACATTTACGGAACACCTGAAAGACCGATTCGGCAACCCGCCTCCCCGTGCCGAAGCCCTGATTGATATCGTCCGCATCAGGATGCATGCCCTTACTCTTGGTATGGAAAAGATCATCCTGAAACAGGGCAGGATGATGGCTTATTTTGTCCGGGATAAAAGTTCCCGCTTTTATGCATCCGAAGTATTTCAAAACCTGCTGGGTTATATTCAACGGCAACCCCTGCAGGTTACGCTCAAAGAATCAAATGAGAAACTGCTGCTTACTGTCCCTGCAGTCCACAATTCCCGGTATGCTTTGAATATCCTTAAAAAACTTGAAACAGCCTGTTACCCGGACGGGATCACCGCAACGTAACAGATTTACGAAAAATATAAGTAGATAAATAAATTAAATACATATTATAATATGTATTATTATATGTATTTTCAAAAAGATTGCCTCAACAGATAATCGCGAATTTGTTTCTCCGGGAAAGGTTTATCCCCATTAATTATCAACAGGTTCTCGTCATTTTCCGGAGGTTGGCCGTATTTTAGGTGACTTTCCCATATATGGTCAATGTACCATTCGGGAAAGATTCCCCAGCGCTTATCAGGTCGTTTTCGTTCGACAAAAACCTCGTAGGGAATCGTTATAAAGATCTTTTTATCCATCCGGTCAACCAGGCGACGGTCATAGAAGGCCAACAATCCTTCGGCAATCACCCAGTTGTAAACTGCAGCAGCGCTGACAACGGCATTAAAATACCGGTCGAAATCTATGGAATCAGGACATTCCCAATCGGTTTCGCCATCGATCTCTGGTATCTTATCGACCGGAAAGACATAATCATCCTGGTCAAAAATCTTTATGGAATACTGTGGAACCCACTGTGTGATTCTTTTTGCCAGCAACGATTTTCCCGAACGGCTTATGCCTCCGATACCGATGATCATAGTGATTAATTTCTCTGGTTTCAGATCTTAAAGTTAAAAAATCGGGATGTTTTACAGTACCCGGGTGTAGATTCTCTTTTATGCTTCATAATAAAGCCTTAATTTCGCTGTTTACAAAATGGGATATGAATCTGACCATAGATATAGGTAACAGCAGGGTGAAGATATATCTTTTCACGGATGGGGATCATTTTGAGAAATGGTATTATGGCCCTGCAGGAGAAGCCAATCCCGGCAGAATATTCCACAATTATCCGGAAGTACACAAAGGGGTACTGGTGAATACCGGCACGATTCCTGACGGCTGGTTATCTTTGCTGAAAAAAAAACTGAAAAGATTTATCATTCTTGGGCCGGATACTCCGATACCCGTTGAAAACCGTTACCGGTCGAAAGAGACGCTGGGTTACGACCGGGTAGCCGCCGTTGTGGGCGCACACTATTTGTTTCCGGATAAAAATGTTTTAGTGGTGGATGCCGGCACAGCCATCACATGCGATCTGGTTACTTCCGGAGGTATTTATCTCGGGGGAACCATATCTCCGGGGATTATGATGCGTTTCAGGGCACTGGCTTCCTTTACTTCAAAACTCCCTGAAGTACACCCGGAAAAAACCTTTTCCATGCTCGGTGATGATACCCCCAGTGCCATCATCAGTGGCGTGGAAGGCGGCATTCTGGCCGAGGTAGACGGGATGATCGACAGGTTAAAGAAAGATTATACACCTTTGGTAACCATCATTACCGGAGGAGATGCCGATTTTTTTGATAAGAATCTAAAAAATAGCATCTTTGTACGCCCTGATCTGGTTGCAACAGGGCTTAACAGAATATTGGAATTTAATGAGGCAATTTAGAAGGATTTTTCTTTTTACGGCAGGATGGCTGGTGACGTTAACAATTGTCGCACAAACCACATTTAACTCTCCTTTTTCCATTTTAGGACTCGGGGACCTGGCGGGCAATCAGTTTGCACGAAACAGTGCTATGGGTGGACTTTCGGTATCCACGCGCCATCCCTGGTTTATTGATTTTGCGAATCCGGCTTCTTATACGGTACGTGATACACTGTCGCTGGTTTTTGATTTCGGCCTCAATGCAAGATATAATGTGTTTGAAAATACTACTGCCTCAGATAATACAATGGATTTCAACTTTCATCATTTTGCTTTCAGTTTTCCCATAGCAAAAAATGTTGGTATGGCTTTCGGTATTTTACCTTTCACTCAAACCAATTATATCTTAAACGAAAAAATCGTTGAAGGCGATGCCGGGTATGATCCCAACCTGGGTGGACTGGCTTACCTGTTCAGAGGGGAAGGGGGTACCAATCAGTTTTTTGTCGGTGCCGGAATGAAATTTTTTGACCATCTTTCCCTGGGAATAAATGTCAAATATATCTTCGGTGAAATAAAAAGGATACATTCCCTGACATACCTGGATAATCCTAACGCTTTTAATACTAAAATCGAAGACAGGATTCTGGTAAGCGATTTTACTTTTGATGCCGGTCTGCAATATCACAAAAAATGGGGAAAGGAAAACACTTTAACTTTGGGGCTTACTGCAGGTAACAACAAAAATATCCGTTTCTCGGAAGAACGGCTTGAATTCGGTGTACTTGCTTCGTCCAACGGATCTGTCTACAATGACACTATTTCGTTCAACCGCCTCTATAATGAAAAAATGTTTATCCCTTATTACCTCGGGGGGGGATTGTCAATAAACCTGGGGCAAAAGGTCAGGGCAGGATTGGAATATTATCAGCAGGACTGGTCCCGTTCACAAATTCCTTTTTCGCATGATTCATTAACCACCAGCCGGGTTATCCGGTTTGGGACAGAGTTTATACCCAATCCACGCGAATTGAGAAAATACTGGAAACTGGTCCAATACCGGGCCGGTATACACTACGGAAACAGTTATGTATTAGTCAATCAACAACCGGTAACAGATTTTGGCATAAGTTTTGGAGTAGGACTACCGATACTGGGCGGGAACATCCAGGGATTTCGTAAATGGTCGATATTCAGTATTACGTTTGGAACCGGATGGCGCGGATCAGTTGACAAAAATTTTATGCGGGAACAATATAATTTTGTTAATTTCGGGTTAAGTTTTAACGATGTATGGTTTATTAAACGAAAATATTTGTAAAATCATAAAAACCAGAACCATGAAAACTTTTGGCAAATCATTTTTTATTCTTATGGCAATTTTTCTGATAACCGTGCCTCTGTCTGCACAGACACAGGACAATAATGATATTATGAAATGCCTGAGAAATTATTCGCTCTATCGTGAATATTATAAACAAAAGAACTATAATGAAGCTTTACCTTTCTGGAGATTAGTATATGTGGGTAATTGTGCCGGTCTGATGAAGAAAGAGCCCAGATATGCCAAGATCCCACGTATTGTTTGTCAAAACGGGGTAACGATCTATAAACATCTCATTGTTGACGCCCTGAAAAGCCAGGACACCAAAACAGCGTATGCCTATATTGACACGCTTATGGCAATATATGACACACGAATTAAAGTATATCCTGAAGATGAAGGCAAAGTCAGGGGTTTTAAGGGTATCGATTTATTCAAATTCAAAAGAAACGATCCGGAGGCTTTAAAACAAGCCTATACCTGCCTGACCAAAGCCGTTGATATTGACAAGGAGCGTGCTCAGACCGCTACACTGGCCGCATTTATGGATATTACCATATCCCTGTTTAAAGATAATATCATCACCAGTGAGGAGGTCGTTGACAATTATGCCCGTACTATGGAAATCATTAACAAGAAACTGGACGAGAAACCGGACAATAAGCAAGTTCAGGACCTTAAAGATGTGATTGCCAATAATTTTGCAAACAGTGGTGCGGCTACCTGTGAATCGCTCATTGCGCTTTTTACTCCCCAGTTTGATGAAAGCAAGGGCAATCCCGAAGAGTTGAAGAAATATATTTTCTGGTTAAAAGAAACCGGGTGCGTAGATGCTGATCTTTATCTGAATTCGCTGATCGCTTTACAGAAAATTGAAGCTAAATCCTCCGCTGCATTTACCATTTCGCAACTATATAAAAAACGGGGTCAGTACGAACAGTCCATCAAATATCTGAAAGATGCGGTACAGCTTGAGAAGGACAACAAAGCAAAATCAAGATATTATACCGAAATCGGAGATATTACTTTCCGGATATTCAAGGATCTTCCGACAGCAAAATCTTATGCTGAAAAAGCCATTGCAGCAGATCCGTCGTCCGGATTACCCCATATTCTTTTGGGAAACATCTATGGAAATGCCAAAGATTTTGGAGATGATGAACTGGCACATCAGGCTGTTTTCTGGGCTGCTGTTGACCAGTACAAAATCGCCAGAAAAAAAGATCCGTCACTGGCAGATATCGCTGATGAGCGTATCGCCACCTATTCAAAACATTTTCCATCAAACGAAACCGTCTTTTTTTACGGTTTCAAAGTAGGGGACTCTTATGAACTTGGCGGTTGGATCAATGAAAAAACGACGGTTAGAATCAGGTAACGACCTGTGCAGAAAATAAACTTTTCTCGATATAAAATCATCATTGCAGCTCTGGCCCTCACCGGAACTTCAATGTTTATTTCCTGCCGGAAGAATGATCTCTCACAGGTCAATAATCTTACCAAAACAGACTCATTACCCACACAGGTCATTTACAATTTAACTACCATATATAACGATTCTTCTATCGTACAGCTTATCATACATGCACCGCTGGTGAAGAATTATGCCGAAAATGAAGAACCGCTCATGGTCTTCCCCGAAGGTATTGATGTTGAATTTTTTAATCGACAGGGTAAAATCGAGTCAACCTTACGTGCACGTTATGCCATATATTACGAACATAAGGATTTGTGGGAAGCACGGGACAGTGTAACTGCCATTAACATACAAAATGAGCGTTTGGACGCCGAACAGCTGTATTGGGATATTTCTACAAAACGTATATATTCGGACCGGTCCGTTAAGATTACCACCGAAGATGAAATTATTTACGGTGAGGGTTTCGAATCAGACCAGGCGTTTAATGACTGGCAGATCAATCATGTTAAAGGTACCGTTTATATAAACAGGGAGACCACAAAACATGGAAAGGAAACAGGGAAAACGGAATAGCCGGACGCAGGTGATGGAGGTAATCTGGCTGCTGATTGCCCTGATAAGTCTTATCTCTGCAATCCACGCCCTGGCGCATCATGTTGCCAGGAAAGGAGTGATTTTTTTTATTTTGATGATATTATCACTTGCCATGTTTTATTTGCGTCGTCATTTACGGATTCATGATAATAAAAAGGATTTATAATTTTGTAGTATGTATCCGGGGATTATTATCATTACCATATTATTTTCAGCTTTTTTCTCAGGAATGGAAATTGCCTATATCTCGGCCAATAAGTTGCGGCTGGAACTGGATATCAAACAGGATACATACTATTCGAGGATTCTTTCACTGTTTTCCTCAAATCCCGGACAGTATATTGTAACGATGCTTATCGGAAACAATATTTCACTTGTTATTTACGGGATTTTCATGGCATTGGTCCTTAACCCTTTTCTTCAAAGCTTCACTCATACAGAAACCTGGATTTTAATCCTTCAGACGATTATATCCACCCTGATCATCCTTGTACTTGCTGAGTTTATACCTAAAGCTGTTTTCCGTTTAAAACCCAACGAATTCCTTAAATGGCTGGGAGTTCCCGTATGGATATTCTATTTTCTGTTCTATCCTGTGAGTCGTTTTACGATCGCGCTTTCGAATGGTATCCTGAAGTCATTCTTCAGGGTAAAATCTCCCGGGGTACCTGTGAATCAGGTTTTTGGAATTAGCGACCTTCAACATCTCGTACATGAAAGTGATATCTCCGATGAGGAGGAAGAAGCCCACAATCTCTGGATTTTCCAGAATGCCCTGGATTTTTCAAAAGTTAAGCTCCGCGAATGTATGGTTCCGAGAACAGAACTTGTTGCCCTGGAGAAGAATGCTACCCTGGATGAGATTCGTAACACTTTTGTCGAAACGGGGTTATCCAAGATCCTGATTTACGAGGAAAGTCTGGATCATATTACAGGATATATCAATATCAAGGATTACTTTCGGGATCCGGTGTCGGTGGAAGAAGTGCTGCATCCCCTGCCTATTGTTCCTGAATCCATGCCGGCCAATAAATTACTGGGAATGTTTGTAGAAGATAAGAAAGGTATCGCTCTGGTTGTTGATGAGTTTGGCGGCACTTCGGGTATCGTAACCATTGAAGATATCCTTGAAGAGATTTTTGGCGAGATTGAAGATGAGCACGACAGCTCCATGTTGCTGGAAAAACAACTCGGAGAGAATCAATACCTTTTTTCAGGCCGTCTGGAGATTGATTACCTCAACAACAAATATCAACTGGACATTCCTGAAGAAGACGAATATGAAACACTTGCCGGATACATCTTATATCGATACGAAAGTCTGCCTAAACCCAATCAGATTCTAAAGCTTGATACTTTTGAGATCAGGATCGTTAAAATGACTGAAACAAGGATCGATCTTGTCAGGCTTATTAAGCTGTCCGGTGATACAGATTAACTTTTTTTATATTCATTGCTAAGTTTTCTGCCGGAGAATCAATCTATTTTAGTTCAAATATGTATATTTGCAGCCTGAAATTTTCAGGCGAAAAAGAAACGTTTCATGGCTACACTACAGAAAATACGGGACAAATTCGGTGTCATTGTTGCCGGATTGATTGGTTTATCCCTTCTTGCATTTATCATGGGTGATCTTCTCGGTCGTGGCAGCGGGTTAACCCTTGGTGTAAGTAAAAGATATGAAATTGCCCGCATTGCGGGACAATCCATCAATGTACAGGATTATGAACGCCGCATCAATGACCTTACGGAGATTTACAAACTTTCCGGGAATAATAACGTTGATGAAAAAACTTCAAAGAATATCCGGAACCAGGTTTGGGAAGACCTTGTAAGGGAAACCATACTGGCCCCCGAGTTTAAAAAAATCGGGCTGGATGTCAGTTCGGATGAGATGTTTGACCTGGTACAGGGAAACAATCCCCATCCTTTTGTCCGTCAGTTATTTTCTGATCCTGCCACAGGTGTTTTGAACCGCTCGGCATTAATCAATTTCCTGCAGCATATGGAAGATGATCCGTCCGGTAAACAGAAGACCTACTGGCTGTTTATGGAAAAACAGATTTATAATGAACGCCGGATTACAAAATATCTTAATCTGATCCGCCAGGGACTTTTTATAACAGATCTCCAGGCTGAGCAGGCTTATAAGGAAGATAACCGTAAAGCTGATATCCGGTTTATCATACAACGCTTCGACCAGGTTCCCGATTCAGCCATTGCCGTTACCCGGGCCGATTTGGAAAAATATTATAAATCCCATGAAGAAGAATACAAGCAAACTGCCTCCAGAAGTATTGAATATGTTACATTTGATGTAATTCCTTCTAAGGATGATGAAAAAGAAGCTGCCGATTGGATCGAAAAAATCAAAACTGAATTTGAAACTGCAGAAAATATTCCGCAGTTCATTAACATGAACTCAGATGTCCCCTATGTTGACCGTCATTATGCTTACGGAGAACTACCGGATACTTTAAATGATATTTTGTTTAATGCCCCTGTGGGTACGGTCGTAGGTCCTTACCGTGAAGATGACACATACAAAATTGCCAAGCTGGGTGCCATTGTTTATTTACCCGATTCCGTTCATGCACGGCATATCCTCATTTCACCAAACCAGATTCGTACCAAAGAACGGGCAAAAGCTATGGCTGACAGTATTAAGAACCTGATTGATCAGGGTGTTGATTTCGGCCTCCTTGCTGTTCAGAACTCTGATGACAAGGGATCTGCCCAACTTGGTGGTGACCTTGGCTGGTTCCGTGAAGGGGTTATGGTCAAACCTTTCAGCGATGCCTGTTTTACAGGGAAAAAAGGCGACATTACTGTTGTCGAAACACAATTTGGTTATCATATTATCGAAATCCTGAACCAAAGCAAAAGGGTTAAAAAGCTGGAAGTCGGGATCCTCGAGCGTAAAGTTGAACCTTCGTCAAAGACCTATCAAAACATTTATTCCCAGGCCAGCCGTTTTGCCGGAACCAACAATACTTATGATAAATTTATAAAAACTGTTGATGCGTCAAAAGATCTGGACAAACATGTTGCCGGCAACATCGGAATTAATGATGAAAAAATTCCCGGCCTTGATCAGGCAAGACAGCTTGTTCGTGCAATTTACAAGACCAAAAAGGGTGATATTGTCCTGGATGCATCCAATCAGGCTGTTTTTGAAATCGGAGACCGTTTTGTTGTAGCTTTTGTGACGGTTGTAAAGGAAGATGGGATTGCCCCGCTTGAAGATGTGCTGGCAGATGTACAATTGAATGTCGCTAAAGAAAAAAAGGCAGAAGTCCTTGTGGATAAACTTTCCAAAGATTTACAATCCGTTTCTGGTTTGGATGGCCTTGCCACAAAACTGGGGGTAAGGGTTCAGGAAGCAACGGATGTTACTTTCAACACCTTTGCTTTTCCCTCAGCCGGAATCGAACCGGCCATCAATGCTGCGGCTTTTGTTCTTCCGGAAGATCAGCTTTCACCTCCTCTTCAAGGGCTTAACGGAGTGTATGTTGTGGAGATTACTTCTGTCACGGCTCCCGTAGAAACGCCGGATATTAGTCAGGAGCAAAGCAAACTACTCATATCTTACCAGACACGCACAAATTATGAAGCTTACGAAGCGCTGCGTGAAGGGGCAAATATTGTAGATGAAAGATACAAGTTCTACTAAGATTTTTTAACAATTACTGCCGGATAAGAATTTCCCTTACTATAGTTGATATGGTATTGCCATCTGCTTTTCCGGCATACTTTTTAGTAGCAATGCCCATTACTTTTCCCATATCTTTTATCGTAGTAGCACCTGTTTCCTGGATAATCCGTTGAAGTCCTGCACGTAATTCTTCGGTACTTAACTGCGGGGGCAGGAACTTTCCGATCAGGGCGGCTTCTGCGTTTTCCTTCTCATACAAATCCATCCGGTTTTGCTCCCGGTATATAGCTGCTGACTCGTTACGCTGTTTCACCAGTTTCTGCAGGATTTTCAATTCGTCTTCGGGAGTAAGGTCATGACTTTTCCCTTTTTCTGTTTTAGCAAGAAGTATGGCAGATTTTACAGCCCTCAGTGCATTCCGTTTTACCGGGTCTTTTTCACGCATGGCCTTTTTCAGGTCAGCCATAATTTTTTCTTCCAGGTTCATATTATTTGTTTTTAATCAACATTATCGTTCAGATAGGGATTTTCATCACTTATTTTTGTCTCATTATCATCATCTATATAAAGTGAGTATTTTGAAATTTTCTGTTTATCTGATGTCTTCTTTTCATCAATCTTAATATTTTTTCTGAGGTATGCCGGTTCGTCTTCCATTCTTTCGATTTCTTCTTCACGGGTTATGGAACTTACCTCATTTCCGCGCAGCATCGCCTGCTGGCCCTTGATTTTATCCAAACGGTGTGCTACTTTTTCCGGATCCTGTTTTACATTCATTCCGGGATTAGTTCGCAGGACGGAAGGGGTTTCTGTTTCACCGGAAATATTAAACTCAATCATACTTTGTGAAGGTTTAATAAGCGCCGAATGTCCACCCTCGGAGGCAGATTTCACTTCAAACCCGCTTTCCGGGTCTTTACCGTTTTCAGTTTCAGGTCCCAGAGGAATGTATTCTTTCTTCTGTTTTTTTCTGCGGCCATAAAGTTCCGGAATACTTGCCGGTTCAAATCCGGTGGCAATAATAGTAACAACAACTTCTTCATCAAGATTCGGATCGGTACAGGTTCCCCAGATGATCAAAGCATTATCAGCAGCACTTGTATTCACAAAGTCGGTAATTTCGCCGACTTCGTCCATCGTAATTTCTTTCTTTCCGGAAGTGATATTCAGCAAAATACTGTTAGCTCCCGTAATGTCGTTTGAATTCAGCAAAGGTGAGGTGAGCGCTTCCTTAATGGCCTGGGTGGCCCTGTTTTCTCCTGTTGCCGTTCCTGATCCCATAATAGCAACACTGCTGTCCCTCAAAACGGTTTCGACATCAGCGAAGTCAACATTAACAGATCCATGAACCGTAATGATCTCGGCAATCCCTTTGGCTGCCACGGTAAGTACATCGTCAGCTTTTGAGAAGGCTTCTGAGAGTGCCAGGTCTCCATATATTTCCCGCAGTTTTTCGTTATTAATAACCAACAGAGAATCTACGTGGTCTTTCAACTCATCAATTCCGTCGACAGCCTGATCGATACGTTTTTGTCCCTCAAAACCAAAAGGGATGGTAACAATACCTACGGTAAGGATTCCATTCTCTTTACAGGCTTTGGCAATCACAGGTGCGGCACCTGTACCGGTACCTCCCCCCATTCCGGCGGTGAGGAAAACCATTTTTGTGGTAGGTCCGAGTGCCTGCATAACATCGTCGAGGTTTTCGATGGCCGCCTGCCTGCCTTTTTCAGGTTTATTCCCTGCACCGAGGCCTTCGGTCAGTGTTGCTCCGATCTGGACTTTCACGGGGACGGGACTGCTGTTCAGGGCCTGTGCATCTGTATTGCAGACAATAAAATTAACATCCTGGATGCCCTGACGGAACATATAATTCACGGCATTACTTCCGCCACCGCCAATACCCAGGACTTTTATAATCGACGACCTGTTCTGTGGCAATTCAAAATTCATCAGATCTTCCTTCATGACTCATCATTTTATGGGTTAAAAAGATATTGCGGATTACATACTTGCACCGTTTTCGGCAAAAATATCACTCAGGGTTTTCTTAAGACGCTCAAACATCCGGCTTCTGCGTCCATTTTCACTCTCTCCCATGGCTTCTTCGCCAACCAGTTCACCTGATTGCAGTCTTTCAATACGTTCTGTATCACCATCCATCATTTCAAATCCTTTAATAATCAATCCTACACCAGTTGCAAACATCGGCTGGTTAATCTGGTCACTGACTTCACCTCCCAGGTGAAGGTTGGGATACCCCACTCTTACATCCAAACCTGTTTTAAATTTAAAAAGTTGCGGCAGATGCTTCAGTTTGGCTCCGCCGCCGGTAAGGACGATGCCCGCGGCCAGTTTATCTGCCACACCTGAATTTTCAATTTCGAACATAACTATGTCTATGATCTCTTCCATACGTGACTGGATAATATAAGCCAGGCTTTTAAAGGAAATTTCCTTGGCTTCACGGCCACTGATTCCCGGAATCGTAACCACTTTATCTTCGGGGGCAAAATCACCCAATGCAGAACCGTACTTGGTTTTAAGAACCTCGGCATATTTATTCAGGATGAAACATCCTTCTTTTATGTCTTTTGTTATCACATTTCCGCCAAAAGGAATGACAGCTGTATGCCTGATAATATTATCATAATAAACGGCAACATCTGTTGTACCACCACCGATATCCACAAGAGCCACGCCTGCTTCTTTTTCATCTTCCGTAAGCACAGCTTCGGAGGAAGCAAGTGGCTCGAGAATAAGATCCTTAACATGCAATCCGATGCGATTGATACATTTTTCAATGTTTTTTGCCGAGGCCACTTTACCGATCACAATATGGAAATTTGCCTCAAGCCGGCGGCCGGACATTCCCACAGGGTTTTTTACACCGGTTTCATTATCCACAATAAAATTTTGTGGCAAAACATGAACAATCTCTTCTCCGACATCCACCGGGATCTTGCTCATATCGTCAATGAGCTTAACAATATCCTGTTTCCGGATTTCATGTTCGTCACTGTCCCTGTTGATATAACCACGGTTCTGGATACTGCGGATGTGCTGTCCGGCAATACCGACATAAACATCCTCAAAGACAAGATCTGAGTCTTTCTGAACCTCTTCAACGGTGGACCGGAGCGCATTGACCGTTTCTTCGATGTTCAGGACAACACCTCTTTTCACTCCTGTAGAAGGAGCTTTACTAAGTGCCAAGATTTCAATCTGCCCCGACTCATTCCTTTTCCCGACAAGGCAAACAATCTTTGTAGTTCCGATGTCTATGGCAGCTACGATGTTAGATTTTTTTTCCATGATTAACAATTTTTATAACTTGATTATTTTCGTTTTACACAAACCACCTGATTACTATATTTCAGATTTATTATTTCATATTGATTCCAGCCCAGATTATTTAATCCATGCGTATAAAGCAGATGGAGTTTCTTAAATTTCCACCGGTAATGATCCGGACTCCCGAGTAAAATACGGTGTGCCCCTGCCCGCGGTGTCATCCAGAATTCGCTATTGTGATCTATATACAACTGTTCTATCTGATTTTTCCAGAAAGAGGCAGAATCAATAAATGTCGCTATCCGGTAAGCCCCTGACAAAGGATGTCCGGTCGGTAGTTTTTTTACAGACTGATTTATCATATTGCTTTTCAATTTCGTATAACCGGAGATGATGAGTGTATACACGGGTTTCCCTTCGGGTGCTTTTAACAGGATTCCGTCTCTGTCGAGATAAGCATCCGGAGCATGTGGCCTGAGGATTCTTGCCACGGGATGCCGCTGGTTAATATTCAGATGAAGGGTGCCTTCGATATCCTTGTAAACTTCAGCATGGGCAACAAAAGGATTTGTTTTAGCCAGTTTTTCAATTTTTCCGGAATTCACATGACTGATTTGCGTCCCCAGAATTTTACCATACTTATTCAGGATCAGGTCAGACATATCTTTTTCAGAAACAAAATGGATCGATACCGAATCGAGGATGGTGGTTTGAATAGCCCGGCATGGCGTGGCTTCCCTTTTGGAATTTACCATACCAAGGACAATGAAAAGATAAAGGAAAAGTACCAGCCATTTTACCATCCTCCACAACTTTTTCAATATTTTTCCTGCCTTATTATTCATTATTCAATCTATGGTATACTTTTTCAAGCGGTTTTACAAAACAATCAATATCACCTGCCCCCATTGTCAGTAATACCTCAGGCGGATCTTTTTCAATAAATGCCATCAATTCTTCCTTTTTTAACCAGTATTTTTGCTTCAGGGTCATTTTTTCAAGGATTATTCCGGAAGAAACCCCCGGAACAGGATCTTCACGTGCCGGATAAATATCCAGGATAATCAACCGGTCGAACTGATCGAGACTTTGGGCAAAGTCCTCCGCAAAATCCCTGGTACGTGAGTAGAGATGGGGTTGGAAAACTGTCGTGATTTTCTTTCCCGGGAACATGCTTCTTACAGATTCGAGCGTCGTTGATATTTCGCAGGGATGGTGTGCATAATCATCAATATACACATACTTTTCACCCAAAACCCTGATATCAAATCTTCGTTTTACACCCTTAAACAGCAACAGCGCTTTCCGTATCGTATGCTCATCAACACCAACCAATTCGGCCACAGCAACGGCAACAACAGCATTCTGAACATTTATTTTACCGGGAATTCCCAGCCGGAGATCTTCAATGACGGAATCCGGTGTATGAATATCAAAGCTATAGAAACCACCGTTTTCTTTCATTTTACCGGTAAAATAATCTGCCTTTTTCTCCATTCCGTAGGTCAACCATTTTATCTTATGATTTACCTTTCTATCTATCTTCAGGTCATTCTTTACAAGTAAAATTCCTCCTTCTTTTACCCTTGAAGCAAACTCATGGAATGCAGACACCAGTTCCTCTTCCGTACCGTAAATATCCAAATGATCAGCATCCATAGCAGAAATGACGGCAATGTCGGGGGATAACCAAAGGAAAGACCGGTCAAATTCATCCGCTTCAAGAACAATCCATTCGCCTTTTCCTGAAATGTAATTGGTATGATAATTATTGCTAATGCCACCCAGAAAAGCGGCTGCATCCATATCCGAGAATTTCAGGATGTGTGCAATCATCGTCGAGATGGATGTTTTCCCATGTGTTCCGGCAACGGCGATATTCCGGCCTTTTTCGGAGATAAGGCCAAGCAACTCGGACCTTTTCATCAACCGGAAACCATTTGCTGAAAAAAATCTTTTCTCACCATGCTTTGACGGAATTGCCGGTGTATAAACAACCAATGTTTCCTGACGGCGGTGGATCGCTGTAAAAACATCGGGAATCAAACGGATATCATCAGAATAATGAATCTGTATGTCTTCGCTTTCCAGGGCTTCGGTTAACGGGGAAGACACTCTGTCATAGCCGGCCACTGCGAAACCCTGTCCCTTAAAAAACCGGGCCAGGGCACTCATACCGATACCACCGATACCTATAAAATATAACCTTTTATATGGAAATCTGTTACTCACCTTTTTTTTTCGTTTCCACAAGTTTTAACAATTCATAAATAATCCGGCTGCTTGCATCGGGAATCGCCATCTTTTTAATATTACTGGAAAGTTCCTGCATTCTCCGGTCATCATTCAACAAACTCAGTATTTCAGGCATAAGCTTTTCTTCCAGGTGGTTATCCGCGATCAGCATAGCTGCATTACAAGCTACAAGTGCTTTTGCATTTTTAGTCTGATGGTCTTCGGCAACATTGGGCGACGGTACAAGGATTACCGGTTTCCCTATTACAGCAAGTTCCGAAATGGTTCCGGCACCTGATCTGGAAATGATCAGATCGGCGACTGCAAAAGCTTCGTTCATCTCCTCAATAAACGGTGTGATAAAAACATTCGGGAACACGTTTTGATCAACGGCAGTGGCAATTTTTTCATAATCATTTTTGCCTGTCTGCCATATTACAAACAGCGGTTTGTTTTTTACAGCTGATAATTTCTGCAATATCGCTGTATTAACACTTCCGGCTCCCAGGCTTCCCCCCAGGATCAGTATGGTTTTGTAATTGTCCGGAATATTAAGTTTTTTCCGGATTTTGGCTGCACCAAAGGGAATTCTGCGGATTTCCTCCCTGACGGGGTTCCCTGTAAAAACAATCTTCTCTCCGGGAAAATACCTGTTCATTTCTTTATAGGCCACACAAATAACATCTGCCTGCCGGGAGAGCCACCTGTTTGTGATACCTGCATAGGAATTCTGCTCCTGTATAAGTACGGGAATCTTTTCCCATCCTGCTACTTTTACTACCGGACCGCTGGCATACCCGCCAACACCAACCACAACGTCGGGGTTAAACCGACGGATGATCCTGCGTGCCATTTTTAAACTTTTAAGAAGATTCACGACAACCCGTATATTTTTCAAAAGATGCCTGCGATCCAGTCCCTCTACCGGCAAACCTTGAATCTCAAAGCCGGCAGCGGGAACTTTTGTCATTTCCAGCCTGTTTTCAGCACCTACAAAAAGGATCCTGGCATCAGGAACCTGTTTTCTCAGTTCCTGAGCAATAGAGATGGCCGGAAAAACATGGCCCCCGGTACCTCCTCCGCTAATGATCACTTTCAAAGGTTGCGTCATTTTCTTCTATAATCATTTCTTCTTTAACTATATCCTGGTTTTCAACAGTTCGGCTGATACTGAGAATAATACCAAAAGCAATACTGGTAAACAACATGGATGACCCGCCCATACTGACAAACGGTAAAGTCTGTCCCGTCACGGGAAACAGATTAACGGCCACACCCATGTTAACCAGGGCCTGGAATACAATGAGCAGTGTAAGGCCCATGGTTAAAAAGGCCGGGAATGTGCGATCACTTTTTCGTACAATCAACCCCGCCCGGTATAACAGGAAAAGATAAGCAAGTAAAATCGGGATGGCACCAAAGATCAAGCCGTATTCTTCAATAATAATCGCATAGATAAAATCGGAATAAGGATGGGGCAGGAAGTTACGTTGCGTGCTTTTCCCCGGTTTTTTCCCAAAAAGTCCGCCGGTAGCCACAGCTATTTTTGCCTGCACAGCCTGATAGCTTCCGGCGTTATCCTCACCCTGAATAAAATTTTCGACCCTGTTTTTCCATGTAGTTACTCTTCCTTCATGTTTAAAAAATAAAGAGACCCCGATAAAGATTCCGATAACAAACAGTGTAGCTGTCAGGGTACCCAGCAGGTAAACAAACCTTACCCGGCCGATAAACATCAGGATAAGGCTGACCGTAAACAAGATCAGGGCCGTGGACAGGTTGGCCGGCAGGATCAGTATGGTAATCAGTAAAACAGGCCATAAAAGCCTGGAATAACCTTCTTTAAGATGTTTGACTTTCTCCTGATTCAGAGAAAGTTGACGGGCAAGGTACATGATCAGGGACACCTTGGCAAAATCTGAAGGTTGTACGGTAAATCCCAAACCCGGAAGGGTAAGCCAGCGGGAAGCCTGATTGATACTTGTTCCCGAAATAAGCGTAAAAACCAGCAAAATGGCCGATGCCCAGAGTAAGATTACAGACAAACGTGAATAGAGTTGATAAGGGATCAGGTGGAAAACAAAAATGATAAAGAGACTTGCAAACAGGATAACACCATGCCGGATCAGGTAATAGGTTGTGTTCCCACCCATTTTCTTATATGCCAGCGTACCCGTAGAACTGTACACGGCCAGCAGCGAGAAAATGGAAAGCAGGATAATCACTCCCCAGATTACCTTATCCCCCTGAATATATTTCCGCATTCCTGAGCCCATGGATCGTTAAAGATTAAAGATTCCTTACCGCTTTTTTAAACTGTCTGCCACGATCTTCATAATTATCAAAAAGATCAAAACTTGCACATGCAGGAGAGAGCAGTACAGTATCACCTTTCTTGCCTAAAAAGTAAGCTGTCTGCACGGCTTCTTCCATTGATGTGGTTTCGATAAGAGTCGGAACCAGTGCATCGAAGGCTTTTTTCAGTTTGGAATTATCTTTCCCCAGGCAGATTAAAGCTTTTACTTTCTCCTGAACCAGTTTTTTCAGTTCATTATAATCATTCCCTTTATCAATTCCTCCGGCTATCCAGACAATCGGGGCATCAACACTTTCAAGAGCATACCATGTGGCATTGATATTGGTAGCTTTTGAATCGTTAATAAAGAAGATATCGTGAACTTTTAATACCGGTTCAAGCCGGTGTTCAACACCCCGGAAACTGGTAAGACTTTCCCGGATAAACTCTTTCCGGATTTTTAGTACCTGGCCGGTAATTCCTGCGACCATTGAATTGTACAAGTTGTGCTTGCCTTGTAAGGCCAAATCCAATACTGACATATGAAATAGCTGGTTTTTATAGTTAAACATCAGTGTATTATTTCTGACATACGCTGCCTGTCCCTCTTCTGTTTTTTGCGAACAGGAGAGCAGATTCATTTTTCCATCCCAGACCGGAAGATGTTTTTGCAACACAGGATCATCATAGCAATAGATACAGGTATCACTGACACCCATGTTTTGAAGTATCCGTAGTTTTGACCGGATATACCTTTCCATATCATATCCGTAACGGTCAAGATGATCGGGGGTAATATTGAGGAGGATGGCAATGTCGGCTTTAAACGCAAACATTCCGTCCAACTGAAAACTACTGAGTTCAAGGACAAAATAATCATGGTCTTTATCAGCGATACTCAGGGCAAAACTTTTTCCGACATTACCGGCAATACCGGTATCCAACCCGGCCCGTGTAAGCATATCATGGATAAGATTTGTTGTGGTTGTTTTTCCATTACTTCCTGTAACACAGATTTTTATGGCCCGGGAATATCTGGAAGCAAATTCAATTTCAGAGATCACCGGTATTCCTTTAGCTCTAATTTTTAAGATAATCTCTGCCTGATCGGGGATACCAGGGCTTTTTACTATTTCATCAGCTTCCATGATCCGGTTCAACTCATGCTTTTCTTCCTCAAATAAAATTTTATGCCTGACAAGCAAAGATTTATATTGGGGTTTTATCATCCCGGCATCGGAAACAAAGACATCCAACCCCTGTTTTTTCGCCAGGACGGCTGCACCCGTTCCGCTCTCTCCGGCACCCAATATGACAATGGTCTTGCTCATCAATTATCTTATCTTCAGCGTTACAATGGTTAGTACAGCCAGCATAATTCCCACAATCCAGAACCGGGTAACAATCTTAGGCTCAGGATACCCTTTAAGCTGGTAATGATGGTGTATCGGGGCCATTCGAAAAATACGACGGCCTTCACCATATTTTCTCTTTGTATATTTAAACCAGGACACCTGCATGATCACACTTATACTTTCTACCAGGAAGATACCGCAGAGGATCGGTATAAGTAATTCTTTCCGGATAATAATGGCAAAAACGGCAATAATTCCCCCCAGTGATAAACTGCCGGTATCTCCCATAAATACCTGTGCCGGATAAGAATTATACCAAAGAAACCCGACTGTAGCTCCGAGAAAAGCACTGGCATAGATCACGAGTTCACCTGTATTGGGAAGATACATGATATTGAGGTAATCGGCATAAATGACATTACCTGAGAGATAAGCAAGTATTCCCAGCGTAGTTCCCATAATCGCTGATGAACCTGTAGCAAGGCCATCCAGTCCATCCGACAGATTGGCCCCATTTGAAACGGCAGTAACAATAAAAATAACCACCAGTACAAAAACCAACCACGCCCATTTATCACGGTTTTTGCCAATAAAGCTCACCAGGTAGGCATAGTCAAATTCATTGTTTTTAAAAAACGGGATGGTAGTAAGTGTAGATTTTTGCTTTCGGTACACATAATTCTTATTCTTCCGGACATCCTCCCCGCCAGACTTTTCGATTGTTGAAATTACTCCGGCTTTTGCAGCGGGTACCTTTTTGACAATATACACCTGATCACTGAAATAGAGCGTAACACCGACAATCACTCCAAGGACAACCTGACCGAAAATCTTGAATTTTCCGGCCAATCCGGCTTTGTTTTTTTTAAAGATCTTAATGTAATCATCCAAAAAACCTATCAAACCAAGCCAAACGGTAGTTACCAGCATCAGAATAACATAAATATTTTTCAGGTCGGCAAAAAGTAATACCGGAATGATGATCGAAGACAGAATAATAATTCCTCCCATAGTAGGGGTGCCTTCTTTTTTGTACTGACCCTCCAGTCCAAGATCCCTCACCACTTCCCCTATTTGTTTTTTCTGCAGCAACCGTATAATCCCTTTTCCGATAATCAGGGATATGATTAAGGAAGTAATAACCGTACTGGCAGCCCGGAAGGAGATATATTCAAACACTCCGGCGCCGGGGACATTCAATTGATCAAGATATTTAAAAAGATAAAAGAACATATGTCGGTTACATTATTTTTTAAAATCCGCAAAATAATTTCTTACAAATTCCCGGTCATCAAAATGATGTTTCACACCATTGATTTCCTGGTATGCCTCATGTCCCTTACCCGCCACAAGAACAATATCTCCGGGATCAGCCAGGCGGAGTCCGGTTTTTATCGCTTCGGCCCTGTCGGTTATGCAGATCACATTATGCTGCTCATTCTTTTCAAGTCCCTGCAGCATATCCCGGATAATATCATCCGGATCCTCATCTCTCGGATTATCTGAGGTCAGAATCAACTGGTCACTCAGATCAAAAGCAAACCTTGCCATTCTCGGTCTTTTTGAATGGTCACGGTTCCCTCCTGCCCCAACCACTGTGAAGATTTTTGTCTTGTCGGATTTAACCTGGTGCAAAGTTTTCAGGACATTTACAAGTGCATCCGGAGTGTGTGCATAGTCAACAACGGCAAAAGGTCCTTTCTCTGACCTGATGATCTCAAATCGTCCCGGAACCTGGGGCAACCGGCTGATTTCCTTCCAGATTTCCTCATGATTCAATCCAAGCATTACAGCAACAGCATAAACGGCTGTCATATTGTATACGGAAAAATCGCCTGGAAATGGAATCCATATCTCTTTGTTCTCAAAACGCACAAGTGTTCCGTCCAGTTGTTTTTCGATAACAGTCGGCCTGAAATCTGCAATCTTTTTAAGGGCATAGGTTTTTACCTTAGCACTCGTGTTCTGTACCATTACCCCGGCATGCCGGTCATCAAGATTAATCAAGACAAAGCCGTCAGACGGGATCATGTCAAAAAATCTTTTTTTTGCATACAGATAAGCATTCATGTCTTTGTGATAGTCGAGATGATCCTGTGACAGATTCGTAAAAATCCCGCCGGCAAAAGTTATTCCGGCAATGCGGTATTGTTCGGCAGCATGGGAACTTACTTCCATAAAAACATGACTGACGCCGTTCACCTGCATCAGGGACAGATGCTTTTGCAATGTCAGTGCATCCGGAGTAGTGAGTACTGTAGAAAATGAATGATTGCCAACATAAATACCGGTCGTAGATATTAACCCGGCCGTAAATTCTTTTGCCTTGAAAAGATTAAACAATGATGTTGCAATGGTTGTTTTGCCATTGGTTCCTGTAATTCCGATAACTTTCATTTGTGCAGACGGATTACCAAAAGACAATGCTGCAAGCCATCCCAGAAATTCACCGGAGTTTTCGACCATAATTGTGGTAACGGGGATTTCAAGACCCTCAGGCAGGTACTCACACACCACTCCCTCAGCTCCTTTATCCATCACCTGTGAAATATATTTATGTCCATCGGCTCTTGTACCCCGTACAGCCACAAAAATATCTCCTTTTTGTACCTGCCTCGAATCAGCAACAACACGGCTAAAGTGTTCCATACGATGCGTAACCACTTTACGGAAACCTTTTAATTTTTCTATGTCATTTAATCTGATCATTCCTGTGATTCAATTTATGCTCATCGTAAGTACAACATGTTCATTTTTTTCAATAATGGAACCTGGGGATAAAGATTGTGCCTTCACCGTTCCCCAACCGGCAGCATCCACCCGAATTCCGTTAATATTCAATAGATACAAAGCATCTTTCAAACCCATCCCTACCACATTCGGCATAAGCCGTTGCCGGATCGGAAGTGGTTTTACCACGACGACAGAATCCTCACAAATTGTAATACTCCAACCGGGGATATTTGATTGCTTTTTCTCTACAGATACCGGAACATTTACGGTATGAAGGACATCTAACAATGATGTGGTCTTTCCGTTTTTACAATAGGGAGCAAAATGAGGATGTTCGGCATAAGCCAGGAATTCTTTTTGCATGGACAGGTTCGTTGCATAGACTTTATCCGCCACTTCTCTAAAAACAGGTCCGGCAACAAGATTTCCATAATAGACAGCATTTGAGGGAGCACTTACCATTACAATACAGGAATATTCCGGATCTTCAGCCGGGAAATATCCTACAAACGAGGCCATATAACTTACCCGTGCATTCACCCTGTAACCGTATTTTTCATTTGCAATCTGGGCCGTTCCGGTTTTTCCTGCGATTTTATAAACATTATTCCTCAGGTTCTTTGCCGTTCCGTTTTCAACTACACCTTCAAGCATCTCCCTGGCTTTTGCCAGTGTTTCTTTTGAACATACCGACGGATTTAAAACTTCAGTACCAAATGTTTTGAGGGTTCTCCCGTGAAATTTTATAGCTTTCACGAATTTGGGTTTTACCATAACACCATTATTGGCGATGGCATTGTAAAAAGCCAAAATTTGCAGCGGTGTTAAACGGACTTCATAACCGTGCGAGATCATAGGCAGAGATATCCCGGACCAGTATTTGTCTCCCGGATACTGAATAACAGGAGTCCCTTCACCTTTGATTTCAATGCCCAGTTTACGGTTCAACCCCATACTGTATAGTCTGTCAATAAGATCCTGGGGATGATCCTTGTAATGATCAGTAATCAACTTTGCCATACCCACATTTGAAGAGTATTCAAAAACCTGTTTTACAGTAAGTTTGCCATAACCACCTTTTCTGGTATCCCTGATAGTCTTATTGTAAAATTTGATTTTCCCGTTCCCGGTGTCAATGGTATCTGTCAGGTTAACGGCACCATCCTCAAGAGCGGCAAGCAATACGGGTAATTTAAAAGTTGAGCCGGGTTCGACACTTTCGCCAATAGCATAGTTATAAAGCTCCCGGTAATTACCATCCTTGTCCTTTTCCAGATTTGCAATGGCCTTAACTTCACCTGTATGTACCTGCATAAGGACAACTGTACCGTGGTTTGCATCATGTTTGATGAGCTGTTTCATCAAAGCATGCTCGGCAACATCCTGAATATCAATATTAACGGTTGTTTCAACATCCATTCCGTCCAGGGGTTCCACCTCATTGTTATCGTTCACCGGCATCCAGACATTTCCCGAAAGCCGCTGCATTAAACGGTATCCGATCTTCCCTGAAAGCGCACCATCATAGGCACCTTCTATTCCGACCACATTCCCCTCGAGACTTTCTGTTACATAGCCAATGGTTCGTGCAGCAAGTTCCCGTTGAGGTCTGATTCTGCGGTTGGACTCAACAACAATCAACCCTCCCTTATACCTTCCATAACTAAATAAAGGAAAAGATTTGAGTGCCTTCATCTGCCGATAGGATATACTTCTCTTTAAAAGATAATACCTGTTCTTATTCCGGAATGCTTTCAATAATTCAGATTTATAAACATATGCAGGTTTGTCACCAAAAAGATCAGCCAGGCGCATCGACAAAGAATCAATATTATTCCAAAAATCATCGGGATTTAACGCATTACTATGAAAATCCACGCGAATATCATAATAGGGAACAGAACTTGCCAGGAGTCGACCGTCGTCAGAAAGGATGTCTCCCCGGTTGGGTTTGATAACAAAATCCTTTAGCGTTTGCTTTACGGCCAGTTGCTCCCATTTTCCACCTTCAACAAATTGCAGATAAACGATACGTCCGAGTATGGCAAGACCCAGGACTACTAATCCCAGATATATGACAGCTACCCGCCAGACGATATCTTTTTTTAACGACATATTACTTTTTATGTACAATGATTTTAAAGGGGGGAGTTTTGGATTCTTCCAGTCCCAGGTTTTTATCCTTTATCATTTCTAACACTTCACTTTGTGAGCTTTTATACATAAGTTCAGCACCTACGGAGATTGACTCCGAGCGCAATTCCCTGATCTCTTTTTTTAATTCCGACGTGTCTCTAACGACTCGTTCAGCATGATAGCGGTTTGCAATGTAGAGCAGCGCCAGAAAAGTAAGAAAAAGGAAAAAACCAAACTGACGGATAACAAAATCCCTTACCAGGATATTTCCATCAATAAAATCACGGAATGATCCTTTCCGGATTTCTTTTTGTTCCTCCTGATGATCAATAAATTCTACATTTTCACTCATCACCGGTAGTTTTAGATTTTCTCAGCAATACGAAGTTTTGCACTCCTGGCCCGCGGATTTCTGCGAACTTCCTCTGCCGACGGAGTGATCACCTTTTTCGTAATTACCTGAAAGGGCTTTTCATATCCCCTCCCCAGCAGATCATTCGGCTGGTCAAATCGCCCAAACTTCATAAAATTTTTTACAAGCCTGTCTTCGAGGGAGTGATAAGCAATCACAACCAACCTGCCTCCCGGTTCCAGCACTTCAACAGTCTGCTGCAGCATTTCACGTAATGAATCCAGTTCATGGTTCACTTCAATACGTAATGCCTGAAATATCCTGGCAAGTATCTTGTTCTGAAATTTTCCGGGAAAGAAACCCCGAACAAGATCCGCCAACGCACCGGAAGTTTTTAACGGAACTTTTTCCCTTGAAAAGATGATTGCATCAACAAATTTTTCAGGATGCTTAATTTCAGCAAACTCTCTGAAAATACGAATCAGTTTTTGTTGAGGGTACCTGTTAATCACATCAGCCGCCGACAGGTCACCCAGTTGATTCATCCGCATATCCAGTGGAGCGTCGTTTCGAAATGTAAATCCTCTATCAGACTCATCAAACTGATGCGACGACACACCCAAATCAGCCAAAATCCCATTTACCCGGGAAATTTGCAAAAAATCAAGGTTATTTTTCAGGTATCTGTAATTCTGAATCCGTAGTGTAAAAGCGGGATGCGAAACAACCTGAGACAATACATCCTCATCCTGGTCAAAAGCAATCAATTTACCGGTCTTCAATCTCTGTAGAATTGCATTTGAATGTCCACCCCCGCCATAAGTAAGATCAACGTAAATCCCATCCGGCCGGATATTGAGTCCGGTTATACTTTCCTCCAGCAATACAGGTGTATGATAAGGAGCCATTTGAACAAGCATTATTCATCCTTCCCCATAATTTTTTCAGCCAACCGGGCAAATTCATCTACTCCTGCAGCAGATTGATGATAAATATGGCTTGCCCAAACTTCAATCTTTGTATCCATCCCGGCCAGCACCACCTCTCGCCGTATTCCTGTCTCCTCAAGTAATCTCCTGGGAATAAGCAATCTGTTGCTACTGTCAAGAATCACTTCGGCTGCACCACGGTAAAAATTCCGGAGAAATGCATTATGTTCTTTATTATAGGGATTAATTTGGCTGCGTATTCTTTCATTTTGTCTGGTCCACTCTTCCGTGGTATACAGGACCAGACAACGATCAAAAATATCCCGTTTTATTACAAAACCCTCCTGATCTCCAGCAGGCATTTGCTTTTTAAAAGCAGCAGGAAGTAAGATCCGGCCTTTTGCATCGACCCTACATGTATATTCTCCTATAAAGGAATTCATCGCTACAATTTTCAAAAAGTAAAAATAAGTAAAAAATATCCACTTTCCCCCACTTTTACCCATTTTTTACCACATTGTTAAAAACTTTTTACAATTCATTTAATCCGAAAAATGATATGGACAGCAGGACTGACGGGGAAATATGATGTTTTTTTCACTAAATTTGCACTTCAAAGGATGGGGTGATATGGTAAAAGAAACAACACAGCTTATTGATATTGAAAAGGTTATAAACAATAAGGATCCCCGGTTACTGAAGGTCCTTCCGGGATTTCTGATCCGTTATCTGAAGCGGATCATCCACCAGGAAGAGCTCAACACGTTTCTTAGTGAACATGGTCATCTGGAGGGATTGCCCTTTATCAGGGCTGCTTTGGAAATGCTTGAAATAAAATATCATGTAATCGGGAAAGAGAATATTCCGAAAAACGGCCGGTTTATCTTTGTTTCCAATCATCCGCTTGGCGGGCTGGATGGGTTGGTATTTATTCAGGAAGTAGGAACTCTTTTTCCCGACATAAAATTTCCGGTGAATGATTTATTGTTAAATATTTATAATCTTAACAACATTTTTCTTCCTGTAAACAAGCATGGGGCACAAAGCAGGGTTGCTGCCCGGGCAATTGAAGATGCATATGCTTCGGAATCCCAGATTCTAAATTTTCCTGCGGGTCTTTGTTCGAGGAAGCATTCCGGTGTAATTATGGATATTGAATGGAAAAAGCATTTTATTTCCAAGGCGGTTACCTATGAAAGGGATATTTTACCTGTCTTTTTTTCAGGCAGGAATTCCGGGTTCTTTTATAACCTGTCCAACCTCAGGGTATTCCTGGGTATAAAGTCGAATTTTGAAATGATTTATTTACCACATGAAATGTTCAAACAAAAAGGGAAGGAATTAACACTCATATTTGGGAAACCGATCTCATATACCCTGTTTGACAAATCACGAACTCCTGTACAATGGGCTGATTATGTAAAAAAAGTTGTATACAACCTTGGTGAAAAACATAAAGCAGCACTTAACATATAACAATTTTCCTTATTTTAGATTTCCGCAAAATCAACAGATTTATGGAAAAGATTATCCCACCGGTACCCAAAGAAGCCATTAAAGCAGAACTTACTCCGGACAAATTTGTACGAAAAACCAACAATGGCGGGAATGAGGTATATGTTTTCACGCATAAAGACAGTCCTAATCTGATGCGGGAGTTGGGTCGACTGAGAGAAATTACTTTCCGGCTGGCCGGTGGTGGTACCGGAAAAGAGCTGGATATAGATCATTATGATCTGGGGGAACATCCTTATCATCAATTGATTGTCTGGGACCCTGATGAAGAAGAAATTCTGGGAGGTTACCGGTTCATCATATGCTCTAATTTGAAGAAAAATCATTGCGATAGTGATCATCTGGCTACTTCGAAACTGTTCACATTCAACGAAAAATTTATCCGCGACTACCTGCCTCATATGATAGAACTTGGCCGATCCTTTGTACAACCCGATTACCAGGGTACCAGCAGGTCCCGAAGGAAAGGTCTTTTTGCTCTTGATAATCTGTGGGACGGATTGGGGGCAATTGTGATTGAAAATCCACATGTTCGTTATTTCTTCGGCAAGATGACGATGTATCCCCATTTTCATAAAGAAGCGCGTAAGCTGATTTTATATTTTCTTGATAAATATTTTCATGATCCGGAAGATCTGGTGATCCCAAAGTATCCGTTAAATCTTGAGTATAACCGGGAAGAATTTGGGGAAATATTTTCAGGGAAAGACTATCTGGAGGATTACCGTATACTTTCGAAAACCGTCCGTGAAATGGGAGAAAATATACCGCCGCTGTTTAACGCATATATGAATCTCTCGCCTACCATGCGGGTATTCGGGACAGTCATTAATCACGCTTTCGGAGATGTTGAAGAAACCGGAATCATGATTACGCTCAGGGATATGTATATATCAAAAATAAATCGTCATCTGGCTTCCTACAGGGAAGATTATAAAATCCCTGGTCAAAAATAGTCGGTCCCTTAATAAGCGCGTTCGTCTTTCCCTTCAATATAATTAACAAAAGATCGGTTAACCACAAAATTTCCTCCCGGGGTTGGATAATTACCTGTAAAATACCAGTCTCCTAAATCATCGGGACATGCTTCATGCAGATTTTCAATGGTTTGATAGACAACCTCCAGGTCAGACTCGATTTCAGGTGTTTTCAGCATTTCAGAGATTTTGACAGAAATTTCACGGGCTGAAAACGGAGCATAGATTTCTCTGACGTAATTCGGAATTTCCTCTTTAGGTCGTTCATTCTGTTGTTTGGCTTTCAGATACACCTGATTGATTAGGTTTTCCCTGCCCGTCTCTTTAAGCAACTCAATCGCAGCCTTAAAAGCTATAAAGTCTGCCAGTTTGGCCATATCAATACCATAACAATCGGGATAGCGTATCTGAGGTGAAGAGGAAACAATCACAATTTTTTTAGGGTGCAAACGATCCAGTATTTTAATAATACTTTTCTTAAGGGTAGTTCCCCTGACAATGGAATCATCAATAATTACAAGGTTGTCTTTTTTTTCCCGGATAGTACCATAAGTAATATCATAAACATGTCCCACCAGATCATCCCTTCCCTCATCCTCTGCGATGAAAGTACGTAATTTAATATCTTTGACAGCTAATTTTTCTACGCGAGGCCGGATATTAATAATTTTATGCAGCAAGGCCGGATCCGGAGGGTAAGTCAAGGTTTGCAGTTGCTTAACTTTTTCTTCATTCAGATAATCTTCAATCCCCTGAATCATCCCGTAAAAAGCTGATTCGGCAGTATTCGGAATAAAAGAAAAGACCGTATTTTCGACATCATAATCTATTGTCTTAAGAATGGCGGGAACCAGAAGATGACCCAGTTTTTTTCTTTCCTGATAAATGCAGGCATCGCTTCCCCTTGAAAAATATATTCTTTCAAATGAACATGATTTTTTTTCGAGGGGTTCCCTGACCATTTCGACAGAGACCTGTCCGTTTTTCTTTATTATCAAAGCATGTCCACGAGGTAAAGCATTGATCTGATTCAAAGTTTTATTAAAGGCTGTTTGGATAACCGGTCTTTCTGATGTTGCCACAACGATTTCGTCATCATGGTAATAAAAGGCAGGCCGGATACCCCACGGATCACGCATAACAAAGGCATCTCCATGGCCAAACATTCCTGTAATTACATAACCACCGTCCCAGCGTTTGCTTGCTGCAGTGAGTACCCTGGTAACATCCAGCTTTTTTTCGATATGAATGCTAATCTGCTGATTTGAATATCCTTTATTCTTGTAAATACGGAAAAGCCGTTCATTTTCTTCATCAAGAAAATGCCCCATATTCTCGAGGACGGTAACTGTATCTGAGAAATCTTTAGGCGTTTGACCTATTTCAATTAAGATCTGAAAAAGCTCATCCACATTAGTCATATTAAAATTACCGGCAAGAATAAGGTTTCGTGACCTCCAATTGTTTTCACGCAATACAGGATGAACATGTTCAATATTATTACCCCCAAAGGTACCATAACGTAAATGTCCCATGTACAGTTCTCCCGCAAAAGGGATATTCTCTTTTGCCCATAACGGATCCCTGAGCAATTGCCGGTGGCGGTGTTTTCCTGTAAATTTCTTATTGGCTTTAGTAAAAATATCCTGAATGGGGGTTTTAGAGTTCGAACGAAAACGATAAATATACTTCTGCCCCGGTTGTGTATCAAGTTTCAGGCATGCAATGCCGGCTCCGTCCTGACCGCGGTTGTGTTGTTTTTCCATGAGCAGGTACAGTTTTTGCAAACCATACCGCCATGAACCATATTTAAGTTGATAATACTCAAGAGGTTTTAGTAGCCTGATCAGGACAACACCACATTCATGTTTTATCAGTTCACTCATAGAAGCCTCAGACTCTTTTTAACATCTAAATCCTGCTCAAAAATAAGGATAAAAACATACTTCTCAACATTATTTGGGAGCCATCCAAATAAACCAGGGAAATCCAATGATCAGTAAGATCTCAGGCCGGTCAGATTATTTATTGCGGAGATCAGGTAGCCGAATTATATCTTTAACAATATAGGCCGAAGGGAATTTTCTCTTTAAGGAATAATAGGTGCCGAGAGCATCATTTTTAGTACGAAAGTCACCTATTCGAACCTTGTAGAAAGGGGACTGAAAAATAATATAAACCGGAACGCCCGGATAATCAGATAATATTTTTGCTTTGAGGCGATTTGCCTCATCCCTGGCTTCAGGTCCGGAATTAAAAAAAATCTGAATTCTGTAGCCATCAACCCCCTGTTTCCCTTTGTTAGCAGCAATGAGCCTTTCAATCATCCTGTCAATGCGCGGATCGACATGAATAATTACTCCACTGCTATTTATATTTTCGCGATTTTCCGGGATACCGGATAAAGCCTGACCGGATACTCCAGACCATGGAAAAATCATCAGGTATAAAAAAATTATTTCTTTATTCATCCTTTAAAACTTGAATAACTCGGATGTATGCTCAAAATAGGAATGGGTGAATGATTAACCATTTCCTGAGCCGTAGTACTAATGGATAAATTGATAGGTGTCCCACGCTGGTTACTAACAATGGAAATAAGGCTTGCATGGTTATGCACGGCATAGGCTATGGTCAAATCAGAGACGTCGGACCCTTTGAACGAATCTTTTACAACCCGGATATTTCTGTTTTTCAAGTATTCTTCAGCCTGTTCAGCATATTTTTCCAATCTTAGAATGATATCCCGACGATTTGTTTCCCTTACGGCAATAACATGTACCTCAGCGCCTGTGAATGTAGCGAGTTCGGCAGTAAAAGGGATTTTCATTCTCGTTTCCCGGACAGCATCAATCGGAAGTACAATCTTTTTAATACTCTTGCTTTTATAACCGTTCCTTACAGTGTAAACAGGACAGGGGGCTTTACAAACAACCCTGTAAGCATTACTTCCCACCCAGAATTCTTCAAATCCCGAAACACCATGTGTTCCCATCATAATCATCAATGATTTATCCCGCTCGGCCTGCTCGGTAATGCCTTTATATATTTTCCCTTCCTTAACTACATAATCGAACGTTCCCTTAGCCTTGTACTTTGGCCTATATTCATTGATAATCTCATCACAAAAATCTTCGGTTGTTTTTTTATAAGCTTTGTCTCTCCCTTGTATTACGAAAGGATCATCATAATTTTTATCCTTTCTTACATGAATGATCTTTACGCTTTTCTGCATTATATTGGCAAGATAAACAGCATGATCGAGGGCATTCATTGAATCTTTGGAGAAATCAACGGGAACAAGAATGTTTTGCATGGTCTTAATTTTTAGACAAACAATAATTTAGAATTAACCAAAGTTAGAAAATTGTTTTAAACTTTTCAAAGATGACCTGCATATCATAAATATTATGGTGGACAAAGTAAATGGAATCACATCTGTATCTATTTGATATGCTGACATATACTTCTTTCAATGTTTTAAAATTCATTTGTTTGTTTTTTAAAGCGGAGGATAGCCTCCTGATGGATTTTACGGCGAAAGGGAAAGATCCCTGCACAACCACTAATTTTACCATTCACCAAAATACTTATGCTGCCATCTCTGAATAGACGGATCAGTGTTTTTATCTCTCGCGAGACTGAAGGTTCATAATCAATGATAACAGGAAAAGCATATGTACTGTCTGACATCGCTTTAATAAGAATTTTATCCGTCCCGGACATTTTACCAATTTCCTCATTATCTGCAAGTAATACGAATTCGAATTTTTTTATTTTCATCTGTGAATTCGTTTGATTTGAAACAGGCACCATCAATGCAGCTTTTATTTTCCCGGATCCTTTTAAACGATAACCAAAAGAATGTATTTTACCTACTTCGATTTTACCCGAAGGCATACAACCCGAAAACAGCACCAGAAGTATCAGGGAAAAACCTGACTTTTTAAATAATATCATTGTGTCGATCCTGTCCCAAATTTTAAGCGGAATAACTTTCCGGATATTTGCAATATTTTGAAAATCAGATACACAGGCTATCCTGATTCCTGCAAGGCAAGTTCCAGTTCATCCGTCATTTCAAGATTATGATATACGTTTTGCACATCGTCATCATCTTCAAAATCCTCGACAAGGCGAAGTACCTTCATGGCATCCTCAACATCCAGTTTTTTTGTAGTATTCGGGATTCTTTGCAGCTCTGCATTTTCGGCATCGATTCCAAGGGTTTCCAGTTTTTTCTGGAGATTCCCGAAATCTTCCATGGCACAAATGACAACGATAGTTTCTCCTTCATCTTCAATGTCTTCGGCACCGGCATCAATCATTTCGAGTTCAAGTTCTTCAGGATCAAAATTTCCTTTTTTAAGGGTAAAAACCCCTTTTCGGTCAAAAAGAAAACTTAAAGAGCCGTTTGTCCCCAGATTCCCACCCCTTTTGGTAAAAAGAGATCTTACAGAGCTTACCGTACGGTTTTTATTATCAGTAAGACATTCCAGGAAAACAGCCACTCCGCCAGGGGCATAACCTTCAAATGTAAGTTCCTGATAATTTGTCCCTTCGGAAGATGCCTTGGAAATTGCCCTTTCAATATTATCCTTGGGCATATTGGCTCCTTTTGCATTTTGGACAGCAAGGCGCAGTCTCGAATTCATCGATTGATCAGGACCTCCTTCTCTCGTAGCTATTTGTATTTCCTTAACCAGTTTGGAAAAAAGTTTCGAACGTTTGGCATCAATGGCTCCTTTTTTCCTTTTAATTGTCGACCATTTACTATGTCCTGACATAGGCTGGGCAGTTTGGTTTACGCTTGTGCAAAATTAAGAAAATGTTTCTATTTTTCCCGACAGCCTACAGGGTGACAAACCCCGGATAAAGGATATGAAAACATTTGGCGAAATTTATATACAGAATCCTCAGAAAAATGCAAGAAAGGTTGAAATCTCCATACAGGTGTGGATATGGATCAGGAAGAGACGACTTATCTCAAAAACACAAAAGATGCCACGGAGATGGATTTAAGTCCAAACGGTAAAGAAATTGCCTTACTCACAAGGTTTCGTATTAAATATAAAGGAAAATAAAATCTAGTAAGCAATGCTCTGCTCGTGCATCATTAGCTGTTCCAGATTAAGCAATGTTATTAGTTCAGCGACTTCAGGAGAGATATTTATGAACTCTACCCGAAAACCTGTATTGTTTGCATCATGCATCATTGACAATAAAAACTCAAATCCTGCCGTATCGATGAATTGAATACCGGTAAGATCAATTGTCAAAGTTTCGCCAGGCTGTATTTCCAGGGCATTCACCTGTTCTGACAACATATTCGTTATCAGAACATTTATCCTGCAAACTTCATGAAAAGACAACCTGTAATGACCTTTTTCTAAAAGTTCAGTTTTCATGCTCGTCTAAACTCAATTAAATTTGACCGCCAAAATAACGTAGAGAGAAAAGCGAAAAAAGTTTTAAATGCAGATTTTATTAACATTCAGCCCAAGTTATTCACGTAAACGGATATTTAATTCTTTTAACTGGGATTCTGTAATGTATGAAGGTGAGTCGAGCATCAGGTCACGACCGGCATTATTTTTTGGAAAGGCTATTACCTCCCTGATCGATTCTGTACCTGCAAATAAAGCTACCCACCGGTCAAAACCGAAAGCGATACCACCGTGTGGCGGCGTTCCATATTGGAAGGCTTCCAGGAAAAACCCGAATTGGGATTGTACTTCTTCATCGGAAAAACCGAGTACGCGGAACATCTTCTGCTGTACTTCCCGGGTGTGGATTCGGATGGAGCCTCCTCCAATCTCAACGCCATTAATAACCAGATCATAGGCATTGGCCCGAACCTTTCCGGGGTCTTTTTCAAGAAGATGAAGATCTTCATCCAGCGGTGCCGTAAAAGGGTGATGCATGGCCTGGAATCTGTTTTCATCTTCATTCCATTCAAATAATGGAAAATCCGTGATCCACACCGGAGCAAAAACTTTTTTTTCTCTTAATCCCAGGCGTTCAGCCATTTCAAGACGTAACACAGAAAGAGCTGTTAAAGTTTGTTTCCTGCTTCCGGCAAGAATCAGGAGCAAATCTCCCGGATTTGCTCCGGCATGTTCGCACCACAGTTTCTGCGAATCATCATCAAAAAATTTATTAACCGAAGATTTTGTGGTTCCTTCTTCCGTATATTTAACATAAATCAAGCCTTTAGCACCCACTTGTGGCCGACGAACAAACTCCGTAATGGCATCTAATTGCTTCCTTGACCACCCGGCTGCTCCAACAGCACAAATTGCCCCGGCAAATTCTGCTTCATCAAAACCCCTGAACCCTTTTCCCTTTACCAGAGGGGTAAGTTCTTTAATCTCCATACCAAACCGGATATCCGGTTTGTCGGTTCCATAACGGCTCATCGCCTCATCGTAAGATATCCTTGGAAAAGAATTGGCCGGGACATTATTGAGAATCTCTTTGAACAAATAATTAGCCATGCCTTCAAATACATGAAGCACATCATCTTTGTCCACAAACGACATTTCGCAGTCGATTTGAGTAAATTCAGGCTGGCGATCGGCTCTCAGGTCTTCATCACGAAAACATTTTACCAACTGAAAATATTTATCGTAACCCGCCATCATCAAAAGCTGTTTGAAAATCTGCGGGGATTGAGGTAATGCGTAGAACTGGTGCTTGTTCATCCGTGACGGTACCACAAAATCCCGTGCACCTTCGGGTGTCGATTTAATCAGAAAAGGTGTTTCAATCTCAAGAAATCCTTCCCTGTTGAGATAATCTCTGATCGCCATAGCCATCCGGTGCCGTAAAATGAGGTTTTCCTTTAGTACGGTACGTCTCAAATCCAGATACCTGAATTTCAGTCTGATTTCATCCCCCCCATCCGTGTTGTTTTCAATAGTAAACGGTGGGATCTCCGAAACACCAAGCACTTTAAATGCCATAACTTCTATCTCAATATCCCCGGTAGGTAAATTCGGATTTTTATTGATACGCTCCCGCACTTTCCCGTTAACCTGAATAACATATTCCCTGCCAAGCTTTCTGGATTCCCTGCACAATTCAGGCAGGTTATCCATATTAAAAACCAACTGGGTAATACCATATCTGTCACGCAAATCAATAAAAGTCATTCCACCCATATCCCGGGTATGTTGAACCCACCCGGTCAAAGTTACATCAAGCCCGGTATGGGTCATTCGCAGTTCGCCGCAAGTATGTGTCCGAAGCATAGTTAAAAAATTTGTGCAAAAATACACAAAATAACAGGGACAAACCCACCGATGATTCCTTTTTTAATCAGAATCATTAACTTTCGAAATAAAACGAAACCATAATAATGATCAAAGATATTTTTACTGATGAATACTTTATGCGTCAGGCTCTTGCTGAAGCACAGCTGGCTTTGGATATCGGAGAAGTTCCCGTAGGTGCCATCGTAGTGTCGGAACGGCAAATTATTGCCAAAGCACATAATCTTACCGAAACCCTGCACGATGCCACGGCTCATGCCGAAATGCTTGCCTTAACAGCAGCTTCTGAGTTTCTCGGAAGCAAATATCTTGATAATTGCAAAATGTACGTTACCATCGAACCATGTGCCATGTGTGCCGGAGCACTGGCCTGGGCTCAATTAAAGCAATTGGTATATGCAGCAAAAGACCCGAAAAGAGGATATACTTTTTTTATACCAAACATTTTACACTCCGAAACAAAAGTCAGTTCCGGATTAATGGCAGGAGAAGCCGGCAGACTTATGTCAGTATTTTTTGAAAAACTCAGGCTTTAACAATATGCAATCTGCCATGATGAAGTAAAAGTCCGGTAACTTAAAATAAAACATCATTTCTCATATATTATTGTTATTTTTCGGTACGAAAATTGTTAAAATATCTTTATCTAATCTTTACGAATATCCCGATATGAAAAAGAAAATAACTTTTATGCTTGTTATATTGTCTGCAGCAGTTACTTCACTGCACGCTCAGGTATATTCCGGTAGTGGAATCAATCCGAGGATCAGGGATATGATGAACAGGGGTTTGGTAACCGAAAGGGGAGAATTTCTCCATGTTTCCGGTAATCCATTTGTGGATAAGGATTTCACCGAAGGGGTTATCGTTTTTAAAGATTCAACCAGGGCGTCCAAAGTCCCCATGAGGTTAAATACTTATTCGGATAATATAGAGTTTAAGTACAATGATACCATTAAACGGTTCACACAGCCTGAGCTAATTGATTATGTTACTTTCGCACATCGTTCATTTATGTATTCCCCGTATAAGGAAGGCCTATTAAATAAAAAAGGTTATTTTGAGATCCTGGCATGGGGTGACTGTAAATTACTGTTCAGGCGTGAATCAATTATTAAAAGGGAACAACTTCCGGCATCTGATTTTGAAGGAGGAAATTTCCGGGATTACTTTCGTACAACAGAAGAGTATTATATAAAAAAAGACGATAACCCTGCTTCTAAACTTACCCGGACAAAAAAGGGGATACTTAAAGCTTTGGGTGATCATGAAAAGGAATTAACAGATTACATGAACAAGCATCATATCAAGTTAAAAAAAGAAGATGATCTGATCGATCTTATCTATTTTTACAATTCACTTACACATCACTAACCCTTTTCCATGATTATTGATAACCGGCATTTGCATGTACTGCTCTGGTTAAAAAACCTGGTAAGCACCATTATCTTTGTCCTGCTGGTATTTGCTATCTATCTTACATCATTTTTTGAAAACCTGATAGATGGCATCGGGAAAAACGCATATACCATTTTTCTGGGTATTATTTATATCGTATTACTGATCTATCCGAACCTGTTCAAATATCATTACATTTATTTTTCTGACAATGAAGGTAAAATTGTCTTCAACTTTTATCCATTGGGATTTTTCGAAGGAAAAAAACAATCGATCAGGATCCCGGTAAAAGAATTATATGACATTGAAATCAGAAAATCTTTTCTGGGTATCCGCAAAAGCATTATTCTTTACCGGAAAATGGGGAATAAAATTGCCAAATATCCACCCATTTATCTTTCTTCTCTTTCCGATGACCAGCGGGCCAGAATTATCAACACATTGGACCGTCTGAAAATCAGACAAACTGCATAATTCCCTGTCAAGAAAATTGTCTCTATATTTATCCCGGATTAATGATTAAAATCATATCAATAAGTCCCTTTGTTTGGATACTTTTGGCCCGTTTTAAACAAAAATATTTTATATGATGAACACAAAAGAAATTCTTTCAGGACTGGAAAAACGACACCCCGGCGAAGCTGAATATATGCAGGCAGTTCAGGAAGTTCTTGAATCTATCGAAGAAATATATGATCAAAATCCTCAATTTGAATCTGCGGGCATTATTGAACGGCTTATTGAACCCGACCGGATTATTACATTCAAAGTACCGTGGATGGATGACGAAGGAAACGTACAGGTCAACCTGGCCTACAGGGTCCAGTTTAATAATGCTTTGGGACCATACAAAGGGGGACTTCGTTTTCACCCCAGTGTAAATCTTAGTATTTTAAAATTCCTCGGATTTGAACAGATATTTAAAAATGCTTTAACCACACTCCCGCTGGGAGGGGCCAAAGGTGGTAGTGATTTTAATCCCAAAGGAAAATCCAGAAATGAGATTATGCGTTTCTGTCAGGCTTTTATGCTTGAATTATGGAACAATATCGGTCCGGAAACAGATGTTCCTGCCGGGGATATCGGTGTCGGCGGACAGGAAATAGGATTTCTTTACGGCATGTATAAAAAGCTGGCCAGGGAACATAGCGGTGTACTTACCGGAAAAGGACTGAATTGGGGTGGTAGTCTTATCAGACCGGAAGCAACGGGATACGGAGTAGTATATTTTGCAAAAGAAATGCTGGCTACCCGTGGAGAATCCCTTGATGGGAAAACTATTGCCGTTTCCGGATTTGGGAATGTCGCATGGGGAGCTGTAAAAAAAGCTACAGAACTGGGTGCGAAAGTAGTCTCACTCTCCGGTCCTGACGGATATATTCATGACCCCCGGGGTATCCAGGGTGAGAAAATTGATTATATGCTTGAACTGCGTGCCACAAATGAGGATATCGTCGAACCTTATGCACATGAATTTGATGGGGTCGATTTTGTTCCCGGAAAACATCCCTGGGAAATTAAAGCTGATGTAGCCCTCCCTTGTGCAACGCAGAATGAACTAAATGCCGAAGATGCCAAACACTTAATCGATAACGGTTGTCTCGGTGTTTGCGAAGGAGCAAATATGCCCAGTACGCCGGAAGCGATTGAAGCATTTCAGGAACACGGTTTGTTGTTTTCGCCGGGGAAAGCCTCTAATGCCGGAGGCGTTGCAACTTCAGGTCTGGAAATGTCTCAAAATGCACTCAAAATGAATTGGACAGCTCGCGAAGTTGATGACCGGCTGCATCAGATTATGCAGGATATCCACCATGCATGTATGAAGTACGGGAAACAAAATGATGGTTACATCGATTATGTTAAAGGGGCAAATGTTGCCGGATTCCTGAAAGTTGCCTATGCGATGCTTGATCAGGGGATCATCTGATTTACGGGATTTTTTTCCGGATAATCTCCGGATTTTGAATATATTTATTTCCTTAATTCAGGTAAGTCCTTCCCATGGAAGATGATTTACGCTATAAAATCGGATTGGCTCTGCTCCCGGGCGTTGGCCCGATGACAGCAAAAAAGCTGTTGACCATTGCTGAAAGCCCTGCAGCTGTTTTTAACCATCCGCTCCATGTTTTGAATCATGCCAAAGGCGTTAAAAAGCAAATTTTAACTTCCGAACAACGAAATACGGCTTTAAAGAACGCTCAAAAAGAAATCGAGTTTACGGAAAAAAACGGAATCAAACCCCTCTTTTTTCTGGATACCGATTATCCGAATCGTTTGCGTCAGTGTGATGATGCCCCGATTATGCTTTACCAACAAGGAGAATTTAATCTCGATCCGGACAAAATAATTAGTATTGTCGGTACACGCAATTCAACCTTGTATGGTGAAAAAATCTGTGAAAAACTGATAAGCGATCTTTCCGGGAAATACCCTGATCTGGTTATTGTAAGCGGGCTTGCCTACGGCATTGACGTCTGTGCACACCGGGCTGCACTTAAGAATAATATAAAAACGGTAGCGATACTGGGACACGGATTGAATCTGATATATCCGGCAATCCACAGGAAAACTGCTGAACAAATTTCCCAAAACGGATGCCTGATAACAGAATTTGGGATAACGCAAACTCCTGATAAACGAAACTTTGTTCAACGCAACAGAATTATTGCAGGTCTCTCTGTGGCCACAATCGTTATTGAGTCCGGAATCCAGGGAGGAGCACTGATAACAGCTGACCTGGCTAACTCCTATAATCGTGATGTTTTTACTTTTCCGGGAAGAGTAGGCGATCCGTGGTCGGAAGGTTGTCACAAATTGATTAAAAACAACCAGGCAGCCTTGATAGAATCCGCCGAAGACCTTGAATATATGCTTGGATGGACTACTGAGAAAAAAAGTCCGGCTATCCAAAAACAGATATTTGTTGAACTTTCCCCTGATGAGGAGACCATCCTTACTATTTTGAAAGAACACGATGAGTTATCCATTGATCATATATCCATTGAAGCAAATTTCCCTGTCAGTAAAACTTCGTCTATCCTGCTTAATCTCGAATTTACCGGCTTTATTAAGAGTCTGCCCGGAAACAGGTACCGGTATATCCCTTAAAATTATGTTGTGAAACATTTGCGGGCCATAAGCACCTTAACACATTGTTTATCAAATACAAATTGTTATACAACAGAAAAAAATGCTGCGAAATATCATACATTTTTCCTAAAAAAAAATATATGTTTGCTGACGATCAAAATATTAACTTTTAAAACCAACTCATTATGGACAAACGTGTAGAACAATTCCTTGCACAGGTGGTGGCAAAAAATCCCGGAGAAAAAGAATTCCACCAGGCTGTTATGGAGGTTGCTGAATCATTGATACCTTTCATCGAGGAAAACCCCAAGTATAAACAGGCTAAAATTCTGGAAAGGATGACAGAGCCTGAGCGGGTAGTTCTCTTTCGAATACCCTGGGTAGATGATAAAGGAGAGATTCAGCTTAATAAGGGCTACAGGATTGAAATGAACAGTGCTATCGGCCCGTATAAAGGAGGTCTCAGGTTCCACCCGACAGTGAATTTAGGGATTCTCAAGTTCCTTGCATTTGAGCAAGTCTTTAAAAATAGCCTGACTACCCTGCCTATGGGTGGCGGGAAAGGTGGTTCTAATTTTGATCCCAAAGGAAAATCCGATGCTGAAGTAATGCGTTTTTGCCAGAGTTTTATGACCGAATTGTTCCGTCATATCGGCCCGAATACGGATGTGCCCGCAGGTGATATCGGCGTAGGCGGACGGGAGATCGGATTTCTTTTCGGTCAGTACAAACGTCTAAAGAATGAATTTACCGGGGTTCTTACCGGAAAAGGACTTGAATGGGGAGGAAGCCTTATCCGTCCCGAAGCCACTGGTTATGGAGCTGTTTATTTCGCCAGGGAAATGCTCAATACCCGGGGAGACAATATGAAAGGGAAAACGGTTGCCGTCTCCGGATCAGGAAATGTGGCACAATATGCTGTTCAGAAAGTTACAGAACTCGGAGCAAAAGTAGTTACCCTGTCTGATAGTTCCGGATACATTTATGACCCGGACGGAATCGATACTGAAAAATGGGAGTTTGTTATGGACCTCAAAAATATCCGTCGTGGCAGGATTAAAGAATATGCTGATAAATTTGGAGTGGAATATCATGAAGGAAAACGGCCATGGGAAGTTCCATGTGATGTCGCCCTTCCATGCGCTACACAAAACGAAATCAATGGGGAAGAAGCTGAAATGCTGATTAAAAACGGTTGCATCTGTGTTTCCGAAGGGGCAAATATGCCATCTACTCCCGACGCTATTGAGGTTTATCTGAAACATAAAATTCTTTACGGCCCCGGTAAAGCTGCCAATGCTGGTGGTGTTGCCGTTTCCGGGCTTGAAATGAGCCAAAATTCACTGCGGTTGTCATGGACGCGGAAAGAAGTTGACCAGCGTCTGCATACAATCATGAAAGATATCCATCAAACTTGTGTTAAGTACGGAACCGAAAAAGACGGGTTCATCAACTACCTGAACGGTGCCAATATCGGTGGATTTGTGAAGGTGGCAGATGCCATGCTTGCACAGGGAGTCGTATGATCTTTAGTATTTTTAAATGTAAAGGGGCCTTATGCCCCTTTTTTTTATTTCCTTCCTTAAGAAAAGTCTCGCTACTTTTATAAGTTTTTATGATCTTTGTCTGTTATGTCTCTTACTGATACACATGCCCATCTGTACCTGCCGGAATTTGATAACGATCGGGAAGTCGTCATTCAGACAGCTTTGGATGCCGGAGTGGAAAGGATCTTCCTTCCAAACATTAATCTTTCTACCCTGAATCCCATGCTTACTTTATGCCAGAAGTATGAAAGAAACCTTTGGCCGATGATCGGACTTCATCCCTCTTCGGTAAGAACTGACTATGATTCAACGCTGCAAAAGTTGGAATCAGTGCTCAAAACCCGTCAATTCATTGCTGTTGGGGAGACAGGAATAGACTTGTATTGGGATAAAACATTCCGTAATGAACAAATGGCTGCCTTCCGAACTCAGATTAAATGGGCCATTCATTACCAGTTACCTGTTGTAATTCATTCCAGGGAATCTTTTGATGAAATATTTTCGGTTATTGATGAATTTCGTGATCAACCCCTGACCGGTGTTTTTCATAGCTTCACCGGATCATTGAATCAGGCCAGACATGCTATTGATTTAGGATTCCTGATAGGCATAGGTGGAATAGTTACCTTCAGGAATTCTGATTTAAAAACAGTCCTGAAGCAAATTGACCCGCAACATATCATTCTTGAAACAGATGCCCCTTATCTTGCCCCTGTACCTAAAAGAGGAAAAAGGAATGAATGTTCGTTTTTGATTCATACTGCCAGGTTTGTTGCTGATCTTTATGGTATGAATGAAAAACTTTTTATCGATTTGACCACACAAAATGCCCTAAGACTTTTCAATCATGCCAAATAAAGAAAGAACTGATGAAGCAAGAGCTATTTTGATTATTTACACCGGCGGAACCATCGGGATGGTTAAAGACCCGGTTTCCGGTTTACTTAAACCTCTTGACTTTCAGCATCTGCTAAACCAGATACCCGAGCTTAAACAATTCGGATTTATAATAGACACCCTTACCTTTGACCCTGTGGTGGATTCCTCTGAAATCCAGCCTGGTTTTTGGATCAAACTGGCCCAAACCATTTATGACCATTATGGCATCTATGATGGATTTGTTATCCTTCACGGAACAGACACGATGGCTTTCACTGCCTCAGCCCTTTCTTTTCTGCTCAGGAACCTTGGAAAACCCGTTATTCTTACCGGTTCACAACTCCCTATCGGAACACTTCGTACCGATGGGAAGGAAAACCTGATCTCATCCATTGAAATCGCTGCGGACACCTATAATGGGAACCCTGTCGTGCCTGAAGTTTGCATCTATTTTGAATATAAGCTTTTTAAAGGAAACCGAACCACCAAATACAGTGCCGAAACTTTTAACGCTTTTCAGTCTCCCAATTATCCTCTTTTGGCAGAAAGCGGGGTACATATTCAATATAATCACGATGCAATCACAAAACCGGAGGATAACAAACCCGTGTTGCTAACAAAGAAATTAAACACAAATGTAACCTTCCTGAAGCTTTATCCGGGGATTTCCGAGAAAGTGGTCAATAGTATTTTGCATATTGATGGATTAGAGGCTGTCATTCTGGAAACTTACGGAGCAGGAAATGCACCACGGCTCCCCTGGTTCATTAATGCCCTTTCTGCATTTATCCAAAAAGGGGGTATTATCGTCAATATTTCTCAATGCATGGTTGGCCTGGTAGATATGGCACAATACGAAACCGGCAATACCTTACATCAAATTGGAGTTATCAGTGGCAGGGATATGACTCCCGAAGCTGCGGTTACCAAATTAATGTTCGTGCTTGGTACAGCCTCTTCTATAAGTAAACGTAAATCATTGCTGGAATTATCAATTTGTGGAGAGATAAGTTAATTATCTCAACTTTTTTTTCTTAATTTGTCACGCTGATGAAGAAGGATGATGCATCGTTCCCGGAGAGGTGACCGAGCGGTCGAAGGTGCACGCCTGGAAAGCGTGTGTGCTGTGTGGAACAGTACCAAGGGTTCGAATCCCTTCCTCTCCGCAAAAAAATTGGATTTTTTAAATAAATTTTAATACTTTGCAGAACATTTTTTATTAACTAAAAGTAACACTTTCATCATGAAAAAACTATTTGCATTTGTTGCGGTTATCGGGATGCTTGGTTTCGGGGCATCTAAAATTGCTGTAGCTCAGGTAGAATCTTCAGATTCAACAGCCGTTGAGCAGGTTATGGATTCCTCTGCAGTCGACACAGCCCAAGCTGCTACACCAACAGAACAACCAGCGGCTACAGGTGGTGAAGAAAAAGGAGGAGTTCTTTTGAAACAAATTAAGGCCAAATTTATTGAGGGGGGCGCAGGTTTTATGGGTGCTCTTTTGCTTACCCTTATTTTTGGTCTGGCATTGGCCATTGAGAGAATTATTTATCTCAATCTCGCCACCACAAATACGGATAAACTATTGAAAAAGATCGAAGATGCTCTTGAAACCGGTGGTATCGACGCTGCAAAAGAGGTTTGCCGTAATACACGGGGACCTGTGGCAAGTATTTTTTATCAGGGACTTGACCGTGCGCATGAAGGTGTCGAAATGGCTGAAAAGTCTGTTGTTTCGTATGGCAGTGTCCAAATGGGATTACTTGAAAAAAACCTCTCCTGGATATCGCTGTTTATCGCTATCGCCCCAATGCTCGGATTTATGGGAACCGTTATCGGGATGATTGATGCTTTTGATAAGATCCGGGTTGCCGGAACAGTATCCGCACAACTTGTCGCCGGTGGTATTATGGTCGCTTTGATCACTACCGTTACCGGTCTTATTATTGCCATTATCCTCCAGATTTTTTACAATTATATCCTGTCTAAAATTGATAGTATTGTAAATTCCATGGAAGATTCTTCCATCTCCCTGATCGATATGTTAGTGAAGTTTAATGCTAAAAAATAAAAGGACTTACCATGTCTGATAGAATTAATAAAATTGTTAATATCATCCTTTGGGTACTTCTCGGGATTTCTGTAGTGTTTGGAGTCTTTTTTTATCTCGGGAAAGTTGTTCCCGGAACAGAAGGAACAAATATTCAGGAACCTGTTGTTACAAATGCGATGCTGACGTGGGCTTATGTCCTTTTTGGGATTACGCTTGTAATTACTTTGGTTTTCTCTATAATCAACGTTATTGCTAACCCCGCTAACGCAAAAAAAGGATTGATATCTGTCCTATTCATAGGCGTTGTTTTTGTTGCAGGATACTTTCTTGCCTCTGACACTCCCTTGAATATGCCGGGATATGAAGGCTCTGGAAATATTCCTTCTGTTATTAAATGGGTAGGGACCGGCCTCAATGCAGCGTATATACTTGCCGTACTGGCCATCCTCGCCATTTTTTATGTTGAGATAGCCAAGATTTTTAAATAGGATATTTAATTTCTTGATTTACTATGGCACGCAAACTACAACCGATCAATGCAGGATCAATGGCTGACATTGCTTTCCTTCTGCTGATCTTCTTTCTGGTAACAACAACCATGGATGTGGACACAGGCCTTTTAAGGATGCTCCCTCCTATGCCGGAAAAAAATCAGCAACAAAAAAATGACAAAATTAAAGAACGTAATGTCTTTGTTGTTCTGATTAATAAAAACAACGATCTGCTGGTCGAAAATAAACGTATGGACATCCATCAGTTACGGGCGGCTGCCAGAGATTTTATTGCCAATCCGGATAACCGGGATGACCTCCCGGAAAAAGAATGGAAGGAAATCCCATTTTTCGGACGGGTGTTTGTAACCAAAAACCCGGTAATTTCTTTGCAAAACGACCGGGGAACATCGTACGGCACTTACATAAAAGTGCAAAATGAACTGATTGCCGCAAAGGATGAACTTCGGAATGAATTGTCAATGAGACAGTTTGGCGTCCCGTATAAAGATCTTGATAAGGACAAGCAGGATGCCGTTAAAAAGTATTATCCTGCGGTAATCTCTGAAGCCGAACCCAAAAATGTTGGAGGAGCAAAATAATTATGGCAAAGTTTAAACGTAAAAAAGATTACTCAGTTGGAGAGATTAATACCGCTTCACTTCCTGATATTGTCTTTATGTTGTTGTTCTTTTTCATGGTTACAACTGTTATGCGTGAAGTCGACCTGAAGGTCAATATCAGGGTACCTGAAGCTACTGAGGCTAAAAAACTGGAAAAAAAATCACTGGTTTCCTATATCTATATTGGAAAACCTCTGGTACGTTTTCAGAAATTGTATGGAACCGAACCCCGGGTACAACTTAACGACCAGTTTAAAGAGGTCCCGGACATACAGGATTTTATTGCACAGGAAAAAGATGCCCTCAACGAAGCTGACCGAAACAAACTAACCGTATCTCTTAAAGTAGATGAAAATACCAAAATGGGTATCGTTACAGACATTAAACAAGCCTTACGCCGTGCAAATGCATTGAAAATCAGTTACTCATCCTTAAAAGTCGAGAAACTGAAATAAATAGATTTTTTCATGAAAAAAATAAGGTGTTCATCGGTGAACACCTTATTTTTTATTGTGATCCCGGCGGGACTCGAACCCACAACCTTCAGAACCGGAATCTGACATTCTATCCAATTGAACTACGGGACCAGTCGGAAAATTCCGGGACAAATTTAATAAATAATTCTTCAGACAGACCAAATCAGGGATTTCCCGTAAACATTTTCATCTCTATAAAGAATCCGTTACGGTTTGGCCGTTACCTTTGCGTAACTTTTCCTATTTTCGCATTCTGATTTTATCATATTCAGGAAAAGAATTGACTATGGAATATCCGTTCAGAAACGTGGAACGTAAGTGGCAAAAGTTCTGGGAAAAAAACAAAACGTTCAAAACTGATATTGATCCGAACCGCCCAAAATTTTATGTGCTGGATATGTTCCCGTATCCTTCCGGTGCAGGATTACATGTCGGACACCCGCTGGGTTATATTGCTTCGGATATTTACGCACGCTATAAACGCTTATTGGGATTTAATGTCCTGCACCCTATGGGATTCGATGCTTACGGACTACCCGCTGAACAATATGCCATACAAACAGGAACACATCCGGCTGTTACTACCGAAAAAAATATTAAAAAGTACCGGGAACAACTTATAAAACTTGGTTTTTCTTTTGATTGGGACAGAGAAGTAATGACGTGTGATCCTAAATATTATAAATGGACACAATGGACTTTTATTCAATTGTTCCAGTCCTGGTATAATAACGAAACCCGGAAAGCCGAGCCCATCACGAACCTGGTTCATATCTTTGAAAAAGAAGGTAATAAAAATATCAATGCCAGCTGTACACAGGAAAATGATTTTGATGCTGACCAATGGAACTCGTTTAGTGAACAACAGCAGCAAAATATTCTGATGAACTACCGGCTTGCCTACCTTTCCGAAACATGGGTGAACTGGTGTCCCGAGTTGGGAACGGTTCTGGCTAATGACGAAGTAAAGGATGGTTTTTCTGAACGCGGGGGATATCTTGTCGAAAGAAAAAAAATGAAACAATGGGCTTTACGCATTACCGCTTATGCCCAACGACTACTTGACGGCCTGGAAAAAATCGACTGGACCGATTCCATCAAAGAAGTACAGAAAAACTGGATCGGAAGATCTGAAGGAGCCGTGGTATATTTCAATATCAAAGGTTTCGAAGAAAAACTGGAGGTTTTCACTACCCGGCCCGATACATTGTTCGGAGCAACATTTATGGTCCTGGCACCCGAACATTACCTGGCTGAAAAAATTACAGTAAAAGAACGGAAATATGAAGTCAGCGCTTATATCAAAAAAGCAATCAACCGATCGGAACGGGACCGTATTGCTGATGTTAAAACCATAACCGGCGTTTTCACAGGTGCGTATGGGATCAACCCTGTAAATGGAAAACAAATCCCCATATGGATAGCAGAATATGTTCTTGCAGGATATGGTACAGGAGCCATCATGGCTGTCCCTGCGCATGACTCCCGTGACTTTGCCTTTGCACGGTACTTTGATCTTCCCATATTACAGGTTGTGACAAAAAGTAAGGGAATAACAGAAAATATCAAGGACTGGGAAGATGCTTACGATTCAAAAGAAGGTTTTATGATCAATAGCGGATTCCTGGACAATCTGCCTGTTAAAGAAGCCATTACCAAAACAATCAGGTTTCTTGAAAGTAAAAACGCCGGTTATGGGGAAGTAAATTACAGGCTCAGGGATGCTATTTTTAGCAGACAACGCTATTGGGGAGAACCATTCCCGATTTATTATAAAGATAATATCCCTTATCCCCTTGATGAAAGTCTCCTGCCTCTCGAATTGCCGGAAGTGGATAAATACCTCCCCACCGAGAGCGGTGAACCACCCCTGGCCAGAGCCAGGAACTGGACATCTCCCGACGGCTATCCTCTCGAAACCAGCACTATGCCAGGGTTCGCAGGGTCCAGCGGTTACTACTTAAGATATATGGATCCACATAATGATGAAGCCTACTTTTCTCCTGAAGCAAATCAGTATTGGCAGAATGTAGATTTGTACGTGGGAGGTGATGAACATGCTACCGGCCATCTTATTTATTCAAGATTCTGGAATAAATTCCTCTATGACCTGGGTATTGCTTGTATGGATGAACCTTTTCAAAAGCTTATAAATCAAGGAAAAATTCAGGGAAGGTCAAACTTTGTCTACCGGGTGAATCCTGAAAAGTATGCAGAGTATCTTCTTTGGGAAAAGATTAAAGAACTGGGTGAAGCAGATAATGTTATCAAAGATTACCGGGATGGCCATCGTAAATTTGATTTCTTCTATAAAAAAGCAAACCTGATCATAGAAATTAAAACACAGGAAAAGTTAAAAAAACTGGAATCCTTCTATAAGGATTATATAAATAAAACCAATAAAAAGCTCTTGTTGCTCCCTGCAGCCGATATTATTGAAATCAATAATACGGTCATTCAGGAAATTAAACAGGCCATTGAAAAAGCTGAAGCAGGAATCATCTTTGACAGGCACAAGATCCGTCAGCCAAAACCACTTTTCGTTTCTTATAACATAAAAGATCGTAAGCTTTTTTCCACCCCTCTTTATGTAGATATCAATCTTGTGCAAAATGATATCCTCGATATTGAAAAATTCAGACATTGGAGACCGGAATTTAAGGATGCCGTATTTATCCTGGAGGATGGGAAATATGTTTGCGGGTGGGAAATTGAGAAAATGTCAAAATCCAAACATAATGTCCAGAATCCGGATGATCTGATTGAAAAATACGGTGCGGATACATTACGATTATATGAAATGTTTCTCGGCCCTGTAGAACAATCAAAACCATGGGATACCAATGGTATTGAAGGCGTTTTCCGTTTCATTAAAAAACTCTGGAGATTATTCCATGATCAGGACAATAAATTCTCTGTAACGAATGAAGAACCAACAGATCAGGAGTTAAAGACTTTACATAAAACCATCCGGAAAGTTAAAGAAGACATTGAAAGATTTTCTTTTCATACCGCTGTTAGTGCATTTATGGTGTGCGTAAACGAACTCACCGACCTGAATTGCCACAAAAAAAAGATTCTTGAACCCCTGGTGATCCTTATTTCTTCTTATGCACCCCACATTGCAGAGGAATTATGGGAAAAACTTGGATATACTGAATCCGTATCTTCTGCCCGATTCCCGGCCTGTGAAGAGAAATATCTTATAGAAAAAACTTTTGAATATCCTGTTTCTTTTAACGGAAAATTACGGTTTAAGATTGAATTACCCCTTAATCTTGATTCGGAAAAAATAAAAGATATTATTCTTTCGGAAAAAAAAAGTTTAAAGTGGATTGAAAATAAACCCGTAAAAAAAATAATCGTGGTACCGGGGAAAATCATTAATGTTGTCATATAAATCCGGCCTCTATACGAATTTGTTTTTATGATTGTTAAACGTCTCTTGCGTGGAAGCAGTATATTTTTATTGTTTACAACCCTGCTGATTGGTTGTTCACAATCCTCTACAGAAAATCTGCCGGAAATCAAAATACAAAAGGTTACAACCCCGGCAATTGAACGATTTGGACTCAAACTGGACACACTGATTGTGGAGGAATCAATGATAAAGAAGAATCAAACCTTTGCACAGATTATGGACAATTTACATATTGATTCTTATCTGATTCGCGAAATACAAAAATGGAAAGAGGTATTCAATCCTTCCATGATCAGGTCAGGATCAAAACAATTTATTGTTCTTAACCTTTGGGATAGTATTCCTTTATATTGGATTTACGAACCCGATCCAAAACATTATATCAGAATTAAACTTTTTGAACCTGTTGATGTTAGGGCAGGTGAAAATAAAGCAAATTATTATTTCAGAACTGTTCATGGAGAAATTCGTACGTCTTTATGGAATACCGCCACCGAATTAAAGTTTCCGTATGAACTGGCTTTGGAACTTTCAGAAATCTATGCCTGGACCATCGATTTTTTTGACCTGAAAAAGGGAGATTGCTTTGACGTACTTTATGAAGAAGAATATATCGATTCTGTCTTCACCGGTATATCCAGAATATTTGCAGCCCGGTTTACACATGAGGGAACCAACATTTATGCCATTCCGTTCGTCCAGGATAGCATTGAAAATTATTTTGATCTGGACGGGGAAAGCCTCAAGCGCACTTTTCTGAAAACCCCGTTACGCTTCAGCCGTATCAGTTCACGATTCTCATACAGCAGACTCCACCCCATTCTGCGGATTCGTAGGCCACACCCCGGAGTGGATTATGCAGCACCTTTAGGGACACCGGTACATACCGTTGGTGACGGAAAGGTTATTTATATGAAACAAACCGGCGGTGCAGGAAAAATAATTAAAATCCGCCACAACAGCATATACACTACAGGATATCTTCATTTAAGACAATATGCTAAAGGGATGTATACCGGAAAAAAAGTAAAACAAGGGGACATTATAGGATATGTTGGAAGTACCGGATTATCTACCGGACCACACCTTGATTTCAGATTTTATAAAAATGGCAGCCCTGTCGATCCGTTAAGAATTAAATCACCTCCCGTTATACCGGTCAAGCAGGAAAATAAAGCCCGCTTTGATTCTCTGAAACAGGTACTGATCAAGTTACTGGATACTGTCGAGTAATTGATTGATGACCTCGGGATAATAACGATATTCCAGGGCATGAATTCGTTTTGCTAAACTTTCCGGTGTATCGTCACCGTGCACCTCGCAATGCGCCTGAAAAATAATCTCCCCCGCATCATATTTCTCGTTAACGTAATGAATCGTAATCCCTGATCTCTTTTCATGATGCTTCAATACGGCCTCGTGCACATGCATCCCATACATCCCTTTCCCACCATACTCCGGCAGTAAAGCAGGATGAATATTTATGATCCTTTGCGGAAAAGCATGTATAAACGTTTCAGGTATCAACCATAAAAACCCCGCCAGGACCACCAGGTCAATCTTTTCGTTAAGCAACCTGTTCCTTACAACCTGTTCTTCCATCCATTCTTTCCGGTTAAAGATCAAAACAGGAACACCTGCTTTTTTTGCCCTTTCAATGACAAACGCATTCGGATTATTGGTACAAACCAGAACAACTCTTTTATCGAACGTTTTGTTAAAATATTCGATAATATTCTGGGCATTAGTCCCGGACCCGGATGCAAGGATTGCTATCTTTTTCATTATCTTTGTATTATAGGTATATTCAGGATTATAATGTATAACATTTGATAAGTTCTCCATATAGAATCATTCAAAAATGACAAAAAAAATTATATTTGTTTGAAATTTTTTACTGAATTGCATTTCTTTGCACAGATTTTTTGAAAAACCTTATTAATAACTTAAATTGTAACATCATGTCAGACATTTCAGCAAAAGTAAAAGCGATCATCGCTGACAAATTAGGTGTAGACGAAAGCGAAGTAACACCTGAAGCTAGTTTTACAAATGATCTCGGTGCAGATTCACTCGACACTGTTGAACTGATCATGGAATTTGAAAAGGAATTTAACATTGGGATACCTGATGACCAGGCTGAAAACATTTCTACCGTGGGTGAGGCCATCAAGTATATTGAAGAAAACGTTAAGTAGTTAATACCGGATTTATGACGTTAAAACGTGTAGTAGTTACCGGCCTGGGGGCAATTACACCTCTTGGGAACAATGTCCCGGATTATTGGTCCGCACTTGAAAAAGGTGTTAGCGGTAGCAATCTTATTACACATTTTAACCCGGAAAAACACAAAACACGTTTTGCCTGTGAGGTCAAGAATTACGATGGTTCCAAATATTTTGATCGTAAAGAACTGCGGAAACTTGATCTTTATACCCAATATGCTTTAATTAGCACTCAGGAAGCAATTACTGATGCCGGATTCGACCTGGAAAAAATAGATAGAAACAGGGTTGGTGTTATTTTTGGTTCCGGAATTGGTGGAATCAAAACTTTTTATGATGAAATTGCCCAGTTTGCAAGAGGAGATGGAACGCCCCGGTTCAGTCCGTTTTTCATCCCGAAAATGATATCGGACATTGCTGCCGGCAATATTTCCATGAGATATGGTTTTCACGGGCCTAATTTCGGAACCGTATCTGCCTGTTCCACATCCGCAAATGCCATTATTGACGCGTTTAACTATATACGTCTGGGTAAGGCCGATGCGTTTGTGACCGGAGGAGCAGAGGCCGCTATAAATGAAGTCGGGGTTGGCGGATTTAATGCGATGATGGCCTTAAGTACACGCAATGACGAGTATAAAACGGCTTCGAGGCCGTTTGACAAATCCCGCGATGGATTTGTTATGGGAGAAGGTGCCGGCACGCTCATTCTTGAAGAGCTGGAACATGCCAAAGCCCGTGGCGCCAAAATATATGCCGAGGTGGCCGGGGGCGGGCTGTCTGCTGATGCTTATCATTTAACCGCACCTCATCCGGACGGTCTTGGAGCTACATTGGTTATCCAAAATGCACTTGAAGATGCCGAAATGACACCGGAAGAGATCGATTATATAAATGTTCACGGGACGGCAACTCCCCGTGGAGATATTGCCGAATCTCTTGCGATTCTCAATGTTTTTGGAGACCATGCCTATAAACTTAGTATTAGCTCGACTAAATCCATGACAGGTCATCTTCTTGGTGCTGCGGGCGCTGTTGAAGCAATCGCTTCTCTTATGGCATTGGAGAAAGGAATTATCCCGCCTACTATTAACCATTTCGAGGATGATCCTGAAATCGACCCAAAACTGGACCTGACTTTTAACAAAGCCAAACACCGCGAAGTTAAAGCTGTTTTAAGTAATACATTTGGCTTTGGCGGACATAATGCCTCTTTAATACTAAAAAAGTTTGAAGCATAGACGTGCTAAAATTCCCTCGAAAACAAGATAAACCCCTTTTGAATCATCAAAAGGGGTTTTATATGCTCCTTAAAAAACAGCTTGGAATCACCCCGCGGGATTTATCCGTATACGAATTGGCATTTATCCCTAAATCCAGGACAATGATCAAAGAAGGAAATCCCATGAATAATGAACGGCTGGAGTATCTTGGAGATGCTGTATTTACAAATCTGGTTTCCGAACTTCTGTATCGTGTTTTTCCCAATAAAAATGAGGGACAGTTAAGCAAAATCAGAGCCAAAATAATCAGTCGGAATTATCAGGAGCGTATTGCTCGTTCCATGGGTTTGGATAAAATTTACGGCGAAACAACCTCACTTCAGGATGACCAAACCTATCTCTATGCCAATACACTGGAAGCACTAATCGGAGCAATGTTCCTTGATAAAGGCTACCGCAAAACCCGAAGATATTTTCTTGACCACCTGCTTGAAAAACATATAGATATTGACCATATATTAAACCAGGAAACTGATTTTAAAAGCCTGTTTTTAAATTGGTGCCAGAAAAATAAACAGGATTTTATTTTTCAGACTACTCAAATTGAAACTGAAACCAAAGGTGGTATTATTTTTTCCACCCTGCTTCTGGTAAACCAGAAACCATTAGGAAAAGGAAAAGGAAAAACAAAAAAAGCTGCAGAACAGGAAGCTGCAAGACAGGCCTGGAAGAAACTGATCTATTCAAACCCTGCTTAAGATGAAAAAGAAAAAAATCATAAAGCTGGAAGGCCATAATCATGATCTGTTTACGATTATTGGCATATCTTCGCACGAGAAAGGCTATACGCTGACCTGGGCATTGAACAACAGTATGGAAATGTCATTTTCCCGTAGAGAAGACCTGGAAGAAATCCGCCCAGGTAATGAAGAAACTTTGCATTTCCCCGTATTCTTTTTTAATGACGAAACACGGAAGATCTCTTATTTTCTTATCCAAAACCGGTCCCCCGAAGGGTTTCTGGTTACCGAATGGCCAACATTCGACTTCCTGCTGATCATTCCTGAATTAATCGAAAGTAACCTACAAAAGAATCTGTTGTCTCAGCTGAAAAAAGTTCCCGGCATCCAGGCCGCATTCCTGATGAATCCGGCAGATATTTCCAATCCTGCACGCTTGCTAATAGAATAAAAAAAGTGGGGATAAACAAAGCTTATCCCCACTTACCTGTATTAACCCATAAACTAACCTAAACCAAAAACCTACTGCTTTTTTCCTTTCTTTTTATTTTCAAAAACCTTATCTTTATTTGCTTTTTTTTTGCTCTTTTTCTTCCACAATGACTTCAATCCCGTTATGATCTTCTCCTCATTTCTTTCCCTGTATATCTTTTTCAACAATTTTCATGCCAGACTTATCATCTGATTGAACAATAACCTTTATATTTTTACCCGCACCTTTTCATCCGTATTTCGTTCAAAACTTTTTTCCGCTTCTTTTCCCCTTAAAACAATAAAGCTTGAGATGACCTGTTTTTCGTAAGCGGTTTTCATTTTTACACACTGCAAAGATACTGCATACAATCGTTAACAAGTCTTAACGGGTGTTAAAGTATGTTAAAATGACCCTTTCTCTCATTGAGTACATTATCTTTGTAATACCATGAATAAGAAGATCCTCTGGACCATAAGTATTTTAATGATTGCAGGACTTACAGCACTGATCTATGTTCAGTCTTTATGGCTAAACCAGGCGCTGAAAGTCAATCGGGAGCAGTTTGAACATACCATTGATCAAACTACGGATGAAATTGTCTCTGCTCTTGAAAACGAAGAAACATATTCCGTAGTGATAAAGGAACTCCAAAAAAACATGCAAAACGACGGGGTTACTTACCACATGATTATTTCCAGACCCGGTAATAAGGATTCTCTGGAGTTGAATATGAAACCCGGTGCTGATCATGTTAGGATAGAAAGGAAAATATTAAATGGGAATATAAATAAACATAGCGGTGATTCTGTCTTCTCTTCCGAATACACACTGTTCTTTGACCAGGATAATGATGCCCAGAATATCGAAAATCTGCGTGGTTATGCTTCCACTATATCGAAACGCACAATTCTGGTTGAAAACATCCTTGACAGAATTATCCGGATACCTCCATCCATTGAACAAAGAATTAATCCGGTCCAACTCTTCTACATTATTCGTAGTAAATTGCAGGAACACGGGATCAGCCAAAATTTTGAATATTCAGTTAAAAATAAAAACAACAAAATCGTTTTTAAAAGTCCCGGTTTTACCGAAAAAGGAACAGGGTATCATACGTACCAAAAGACACTTTTCCCAAACGATCTGGTGAACCAGGGAAATCAACTGGTCTTATATTTTCCGGATGAAGATAAATACCTGAAGCAATCTGTAGGGATTATCGGCTATTCATCCGAATTTCTGACCATTTTCTTTTTTCTTCTTTTTGCTTTTACTTTATATATTATGCTCCAGCAAAAGAGATTATCAGATATTAAAACTGATTTTGTGAATAACATGACGCATGAGTTGAAAACCCCGATTTCGACTATTTCACTTGCATCCCAGATGTTAAAAGATCAATCAATCACTCCGGAAGAAAAAAACTTAGACCATATATCTCAAGTTATTGAAGATGAGACAAAGAGATTAAGCCACCAGGTGGAAAAAGTACTCCAGATGGCCATCTTTGACCGGGGAAAACTGCAATTAAATCTCAAAGAAATTAACATTCATAAGCTATTGTCCCATGTTATCAATAATTTTGTCCTTCAGGTTAAAAATAAGGATGGACGGATTATGGTAAATTTCCAGGCAAAAAAGTATCTCCTGTATGTGGATGAGATGCATGTGTCCAACCTGTTTTCGAATCTTCTTGACAATGCTATAAAATATACTCCGGATTCACCGCTAATTCAGGTTTCAACTTCTGATCATAATGATGGCATGGTCATTTCCGTAAAAGATAATGGTATCGGGATCTCAAAAGATAACCTGAAAAAAATCTTTGATAAATTTTACCGCATCCCTACCGGAAATATCCATAACGTCAAAGGTTTTGGACTGGGCTTAAGCTACGTACAAAAAGTTGTCGAAGCACACAACGGTACGATTCGTGTGGAAAGCCAACCCGGACAGGGAACACGTTTTATTATTGTACTACCCGTTAACCAGAAAAAACATGGTAAAAAAAAGAATCCTTCTGGCCGAAGATGATGAAAATCTCGGTACGCTTCTGACTGAATACCTTAAAGTAAAAGGCTATGAAACCATTTTATACGCAGATGGCGAACATGCTTTTAAAGGTTTTACTACCGACCATTTTGACCTCTGCCTCCTCGATATCATGATGCCAATCAAAGACGGTTTTACCCTGGCACGCGAAATTCGCGAAATTAATTCAGATATCCCGATTATTTTTCTAACAGCCAAATCCCTTAAAGAAGATGTTCTGGAAGGATTCCGTATCGGGGCAGATGATTATATTACCAAACCTTTCAGTATGGAAGAACTTCTTGTCCGTATCGAAGCCATTTTAAGACGTTCAGGTAAAAACACCGGTCCCGGTCAGGAAGTATTTAACATTGGTAAATATATTTTCGATGCCAACAAACAGGAACTTAACTTTGAAGGTAATATCCAGAAACTCACCACCAAGGAATCAGAACTCCTCCGTTTATTGTGCCATCATAAAAATCAGGTTCTTGAACGTAATTTCACTTTAAGAACCATCTGGATGGATGATTCATACTTCAATGCCAGAAGTATGGACGTTTATATTACCAAATTGCGTAAATACCTCAAAGACGATCCTTCAATTGAGATCATCAATGTTCATGGCAAAGGATTTAAACTGATCGGATAACCAGATACTACTTTACCAACCTGGTAAGGAGGGAATAATCCGTAAGTTTCCCTTTTTTATTAAAATTCTCCGATTTTACCGTACCGATACCTTTTGCATACCAGACACTGGCAGATCCGACCGTCTTCACAAATCCAAAACGGGAATGAATATCATACGTAACCTTAAAACAGTCGAACGTACCTGCCGGTGTTTCCACTTTTTCCTTGGCAGCTACTTTCCTGTTGGTTATATCTACGGTGATGGTAATTAATTTCACTCCATTGTTTGATATTACCATCGTAAGACTTCCGTCATCCAATGTCTGGCCAACCTTTGGATGCGAAGGAATAGCCATATCTTTTGAACTGACATCAAATTCCATCCCTTCGTACTGTTGCAGGCTCAAATTCGACATAAACTCTTTCATGTCAATATAAAATTCCCCGTCCTTACAATAAAAAGTCAGCTTCGAATGTAAATCGGGATTTTCTTCATCCTTCGATTTCTTATCCTTTTCATTTATGTCAATGTTTGACTCAACTTTGATCTGAAGACCTTCAGCAGTCTGATTTACTTCGAGCACTTTCATCTGCGAAGTACTCGTAACTTTTCCTTTTTGGTCATAATTGGTCATTACTACCTCAGCACCGGTTCTTGCCGGGAAATATGTAGTACAATCCTGAGCTTTTAAGGCTGGCATAGAAACAAGAACCAGCAATAATCCTATAAAATATTTCATCTCTTTTTTAATGTTTAGTTAATAATTGAGTTGCCTAAGTTAATGATTATTATAAAAAAACTTTGCAGAAAAATACAAGTTCTGATTCCGAAAATAATCTAAGAGTTAAAAGTAGTCTCAGGGTATAAATGCCATGCACCAGGTTGATTATAACCATTGATTTTAGCATATTCCCGTGCCTGATGCATAAAAGCCTGAAGTCTAAGCTCAATAGATGCATCTTCCTGTCCGTCATACGCAATATTTTCATAAGGAAGATTATTATTATCCCGTTTGAACCTATGCGAGATAGAGGCAACTACCGTACCGGGAGCACAGGTAAGCGGGAGAATATTGACAATACCGGAAATACCCGTCTTAGCCAAGGCTACGGCACTGCCATAATTTAATGCCGGATCCCCGTCATAGTGTCTGTGAATATACGGGCCACAATTCTTTAACATGTCTTTCACCGTAATATCTCTTACATCGTCAATAAACCCATGCACAGCTTTATACAGTTTACCGGAGGAAATATTTTGTGAAATATCCTGAATCTTCGATTTTATTAACCCTCCTACATCTCTTTTCCACAAACTGTCCCGGGTATAACGATATGTGGAATAACTCAACCACTCCGAAAAAGGAGCCACAAAAGTTTCTGCCCCAAATTTTTCAAGCCGGTCTATGATAAACCCGCTGCAGAATGGATTGTCTCGCATAAAAATCTCTCCCACGACTACAATTACAGGATGTCGTTCCCCATCCTTTGTCGCAATAACATTAAATCTTTCCGCAGCACGATGCAGAACATCCGAAAGATCTTTGGCTCCATTTTCCACTGACCTGATCACAGCATCCAGGGATTCGTTATAAATCTTCTCGGTGATTCCTTTAATAAGTTCATAAGGCTTCCTTTCCTGTTTCAACTTTCGCAACAAATCCACGGCAACAAATCCCTTCCATGCAGTAAACCTGAATTTTGTTCCATGCCCCCCTGAAATATCCTCATATGAAGTATCATTGCTGGGAGAAATGATTTCAGCTTTGTTAAAACCCAATCGGTCAAATACAATACGCTGGAACTTATTATACTGACCAAAACGGCACGGGCCATTATGATCCGGCATAAAAAAGCTCACTTTTTCAGGATTTACATGAGGCTCAAATAATTTCTTAAGAAAACTACCTGTAGTACAGATCATTGGGAAACATTCCCTGCCAGAGGTATATTTCCTGCCCAATTCCATGCTTTCTTTATCCTGCATAGGTAATGATTCAGAATCAAGTCCGCAACTTCTTACAGCCGCAGCAGCTACATAAGAACTGTCATTCATGTATGGAAAATACAGTACTCTGTCTTTTATGGGTGTGGAAGACATGATCCCGGGCATAATTGGTTTCTGTTTCCTCTTCCTGGCAAGACGTGACCCCCGTAAGCTATCAAGAAAAGCCTCGTATCTTGTAATCATGCCGGCATCGGCCCCATGCTCATCAATTTCAACCTCCAGGTAAGGTTTCCCACGCATCTCTTCCTGAACAAAGTGCGACAGGAAAGAATCAGGTCCACAGCGAAAATTGGTAACATAGATAGCATGCAGATCCTTTTCACGGGCCACAATCCGGGCGGCAGCCAATACCTTTTGACCATTGTTCCAGTACATCTGCGGATAATCCTGTAAAATATGCTCGCTTCCCAGGGGCAAATAATCTATTGGGACAGGCAACACATCCTGGTTGATCAGTTTCTCGATAATACCAAGGTTCAATGCGGGATCGCTGGTATTATACGGCCTCCCCAATATTACAATGGCTTCTTTGTCTTCAGGCAGGTTTCCCAGGATTTCCTGTCCTCTCAGCACCACCCTTTCCTCAAATTTTTTCTGAGCCCTTTCAGCTTTTTTAATGGCCCGTATTACGTTTTTTCCAGGGATATTAAACTTCCCTTTCATAAAATCAGTTAATTCCTTGTTTAATACCCGTCCAAAATATTTAAAATTCAATGCCGGGATCAACATCCTCTCTTCTTCTTCCTTCCTTCCAAGAGCTGCCTTTACCATAAATGAAAATGTTTGAATCCACGGGCAATTATAATTCATGGTAGTATTGTCTTTTTCAGCTTCGGCATTGATCACAAAAGGAGCAAAAACGTAATCTGCCTTTTTATAAAAAAGATTTCGGATATGTCCGTGCATCAGTTCCACAGGGAAACAGGTTTCAGCCACTACCATTCCCAGAGCTGTTTTTATCATATCGTTGTCAGACTCATCCGATAAAACAACATGAAAACCGAGTTCCTGAAAAAATGTCTTCCAGAACGGGAATTGTTGATAAAAAATCATCAATCCTCTTGGAATACCAATAGTGATTCTGCCGTTTTTGGGTTCCTCTTTAAATCCATCCAATAAAAATCCAATCCTTTCTTTAAAAAGATCCGGAAGATCTCCTCCCTTTCTTTTCCGTTCATCCAGATCCCATTTTTCACATCTTCCGCCAAAGAATAATGGTCTTCCCTCCCCTTCTATCCTGACCCTTCTGATCTCACAATGATTAGAGCAACCGTTACAGACAAAACTGTCAATGGTATAAGGTACCTTACTGATGTCAAAACCCTTAAAGCGGGTTTTTTGTCCGTCCTTCACAGAGTCCCTGGAAAGTATGGCCACACCTATGGCTCCCGTTACGTCAAAATGTGGAGGGACAATGATCTTTTTACCGGTCACCTTTTCAAAAGCAGCCACAACGGCTTTATTATTGGTCACACCTCCCTGGAAAAAGATATGATCCCCAATACGCTTTTTCCGGACAACCTTCTGGATATAATTCTCAACAATAGAATAAGCCAGCCCACCCACAAGGTTGTCCTTTTCAACCCCTTTTTGCTGGTGAGAATTCAGATCGGATTCCATAAAAACCGTACACCGGGTTCCCAAAGCCGCCGGGCGTTTTGCCTTCAGTGCAAGGTTCCCGAATTCCTCTTTAATATTGATTTTAAGTTTTTCTGCCTGTTCTTCCAAAAAGGATCCGGTACCTGCCGCACATACTTTATTCATCTCAAAATCTACAACAAATCCATCATCTATACTGATATATTTTGAGTCCTGCCCGCCAATCTCAAAAATCGTATCTACTTTACGATCAAAATCAATAGCAGCCGTTGCCTGGGCCGTGATCTCATTACGGATGGCATCAGCTCCGATAAAATCACCGGTAAGATACCGGCCGGAACCTGTTGTTCCGGCAGCAATAACTTTAACCCGGTCACCAACCTCCTCAAAAATCTCTGACATGCCACGCCGGATAGCCTCAAGAGGTTTGCCTGCAGTAGGCAGGTAACGCCGGGCAATCACATGATTCTCTTTATCAATTAACACCACATTTGTACTTAAGGAACCGACATCAAGCCCCAACGAAACTTCAAGCTTGTCCACAGAAGCCGGAATGGGATATGCCTTCTTATCATATACGGTTTCCGCTTCTTTTAACGGTTCCTGTCGTCCGCCTCCCGACTGGTCACCTTTCAGGTATTCATCAAGCTGTTGTATCCCTTTATAGGGAACAATTTCCGTACTCGTTTTGTTCATAAGATGAAATACGGCTCCAATTGCTCCCATCGAAGCATAATGATCCGGTATAATAAATTCACCCTCTTTCGTGTGTAAAAGTTCTTTAAAGGCACGAACCACCCCGTAGTTGGCCGCAACTCCTCCCTGAAAAAGAATCGGAACTTCCAGCTTTTTACCTTTGCCGTGGCTGCTGATAAAATTTCGTGCCACAGCAAAACACAATCCGGCTACAATATCATATACAGGAGTGGCTATTTGCTGCAGATGAATCATGTCGGTTTTGGCAAAGACACTGCACCTTCCGGCGATTCTCGGAGGATTTTCAGATTGAAGCGCCATCTGGCCAAATTCATTCTCAATGGAAAGGCCCAACCGGTTAGCCTGTTGATCCAGAAAAGAACCGGTACCGGCAGCACAAAGATTGTTTAATGTGAAGTCAGATAAACGGCTAACCTCCTGTCCTCCTTCAGAATGCATCAGGATCAGCTTTGAGTCTTCTCCTCCCATCTCAATAACCGTTTTGACCTCAGGATACAAGTTCCCAACAGCTTCTGACTGGGCAATGATCTCATTGACGAATTGTCCCCCGATCAAGTCCCGGGCAAGCGCCCCTCCCGTTCCGGTTAAAGCAATGGCCAGTATGTCATTCTGTGTATAACGCGTATAAATATCCGTCAGAATATCTTTCAGAAGATGAAACGGCCTGCCATGACAATAATGATAATGATTCTCAACAACGGCCCTTCCCTGATCAATCAAAACTGTATTAATAGAAATGGAACCAATATCCAATCCAAGGAATAATACTGAACTCATAATGCAATCGTTAAATAAGATTTCTGTTGAGCCCTTCAATCCATAGATACTCTGTTATATTCGTTGTTTTATATTAAAAACCGGCATACGAATATAAAATCAATATTTAAAGATATACAAAAAACCGGTATCTGGATTTTAAATTTTCTTTCGCCAGAGTTTTCTATTCGGTCAGAATAAAAGATTAATCCAGCTTTAATACTGCCAGAAAGGCCTGCTGGGGAATTTCAACGTTACCTACCTGACGCATGCGTTTCTTTCCTTTTTTCTGTTTTTCCAGCAGTTTTCTTTTCCGGGTGATATCGCCTCCGTAACATTTTGCCGTAACATCCTTACGTAAGGCTTTTACCGTTTCCCGGGCAATGATTTTCGATCCGATGGCTGCCTGTATGGCGATATCAAACTGCTGACGGGGGATGAGATCTTTGAGCTTCACGCATATCCTGCGGCCAAAAGAATAAGCATGATCTCTGTGAATCAGTGTTGACAAAGCATCTACTATTTCACCGTTCAGTAAAATATCCAACCTGACCAGATTGGCTTTTTGAAAACCGGCTGGATAATAATCAAACGATGCATACCCTCTGGAGATGCTTTTAAGTTTATCATAAAAATCAAAAACGATCTCTGCCAAAGGCATCTCAAAACTCACTTCAACGCGATCGGATGTCAGATAAACCTGGTTTTTTAAGACGCCCCGTTTATCAATGCAAAGTTTCATAATCTGCCCGATAAACTCCGATTTTGAAATAACATGCGCATGAATATAGGGTTCCTCAATATGATCAATAAGCGTAGGTTCAGGCATCCCGGAAGGATTGTGGACTTCAATCACCTCTCCGCGGGTATTATAAACATTATACGACACATTAGGTACCGTGGTGATTACGTCCATGTCAAACTCACGGTCAAGCCGTTCCTGTACGATTTCCATATGCAACAATCCCAAAAATCCGCATCTGAATCCGAAACCAAGAGCAAAGGAAGACTCGGGTTCGAAAACCAGGGAGGCATCATTCAGTTGAAGCTTCTCCAGTGAAGATCTTAATTCTTCATATTCATCTGCATCGACCGGATATACGCCGGCAAATACCATGGGCTTTACCTCTTCAAAGCCTGATACTGCAGCTGTGCAAGGCCGTTCAACATGTGTAATCGTATCCCCGACCTTTACTTCACTCGATTCCTTGATACCGGAAATAATATACCCCACATCTCCGGTACGCAGGACATCACGCGGTGAAGTCTTCAGCTTTAATACGCCAATTTCATCAGCATTATATTTTTTCCTTGTTGCTACAAACTGAACATAATCCCCGGTATGCAATTCACCGTTGAAAATCCTGAAATAGGCATATATTCCCCTGAAAGGGTTAAAAACCGAATCAAAAATAAGCGCTTGTAAAGGAGCTTCCGGATCACCCTGGGGCGGAGGTATTTTATGAATAATATCTGTCAGGATTTGATCAACACCCATCCCTGTCTTCCCGCTGGCTTCAATGATATCTTCACGTTCACAATCAATCAGGTCGACAATCTGGTCTTTCACTTCATCAGGCATGGCATTGTCAAGATCCATCTTATTCAATACCGGTATGATCTCCAGATTGTGGTCAATGGCCAGATAAAGATTTGAAATGGTTTGTGCCTGAATACCCTGCGTAGCATCCACAATGAGAAGTGCTCCCTCACAGGCGGCGATAGCCCGCGAAACCTCATAAGAAAAATCAACATGACCGGGAGTATCGATGAGGTTCAGATAAAAGGTCTCTCCGTCCAGCTTATGCTCCATCTGTATCGCATGGCTCTTTATCGTAATACCCTTTTCCCGCTCCAGCTCCATATTATCCAGTACCTGATCCTGAAAATCACGATCAGACAGCGTATGGGTTTTTTGCAATAACCGGTCGGCAAGCGTACTTTTCCCATGGTCAATATGCGCAATGATGCAGAAATTCCGGATATTCCTCATTGTCGGAGATACTAAATCTGTTTCGACAAAGATACCATATTCATTCATATCGGATAACTGTTCAGGCCGGAAATACGGTGACCGATGATGGAAATCGCAAACACGGATTATTACCTTCAAAATGATAATCACATAAAAACATATTTATCTTTGGGATGATTAAATGCTTTTTAAGCAAAATATTTATTAAACAAGCATGAAAAACAATTTAAGAATACTTATAAGAAACAAATCTTTCTGGCAAATCTCCCTTGCACTGTTCATGATTGTTTTTTTTCTATATTTTATTAAGAATGAGCATATTGAAATAAATGATATTCACAACAAGCTTACGCACGCCAAAAGTAAATATATAATTCTGGGTATTTTAAGTACCCTGGTATACGTAATTCTACAAGGATTAATGTATGTTTTCAGCTTCAGGGCTATCCATCAAAAAGTTAGTCTTACTGACAGCATCACCTTGTTCCTGAAACGTAATTTCATCAGTGTTTTTTTACCGGCAGGAGGAGTGTCATCCCTGGCATTTTTTACCAAACCTCTTGTAAAGAAGGAAATTACTAAAACACAGATTTATTATGCCTCATTTATTTATGCAATAACCGGTATCCTCACGGTAATCATCATTGCCATCCCGGCTATTATACTGTCATTGAAAACAAATCAATCAACCGGAACTTCCGTATTTCACTATATTCTTATTCTTTCAGGAATAATCCTTGCTGTCGTACTTCTGGTGTATTTTATCATTTTTAAAGAATTCGGATCGGAAGTTATCGCCAAAATATGGCCTGATTTTCTGATTTCATTAGACAATCTGCGCTCTAACAGTATATCATCCTTTCACTTTGTTCTGGTCATAGGAATCTCACTCCTTATTGAAATTATCGGGATATTCCAGCTTTATCTTGCATTGATGGCTGTAGGGATTCCTGCAAACATTACTATTTCACTTATCGGGTATGTATTAATGACTGTTTTTCTCATCTTATCTCCTTTCCTTAGGGGTTTGGGAGCCATCGAAGTAAGTCTGACACTTCTCTTGACCCATTACGGATTTGCTACGATACAGGCTGCTTCCGGAATGCTTCTGTTCAGGTTTTTTGAATTTTGGCTCCCTCTGGGATTAGGCTTACTTATCTTTTTAGTGAAGCCCGGTAAAATCCTTCTTAGAATTTTTCCAACTGCTTTGCTGTTTCTCCTGGGATTAACCAATATCCTCTCTGCAATAACGCCTGCCATTCCGGAAAGAATGCAAATCCTGACAAACTATTTACCCGTCAGGATTATTGAAGCATCTAATCTTTTTGTCCTTGCTTTTGGGATTATTCTTCTGGCCAATTCTTATTTTCTGCTCCGGAGATTAAAACCTGCCTGGTGGCTTGCTTTTTTAATTTCCGTATTATCCCTTATCGGCCACTTAACCAAAGGAATTGACTATGAAGAAGCTTTCCTGGCTGGTATTGTTGTCATCACCCTTTTATTTACATATAAAGAGTATGTTTTCAAATCCATTATCAACGTTAGCCGGCATTTCTTCTACATGACTGTCCTTATTGGAATCACAATCATAATCTTCAATATTGCCGGTTTCTATTACATCGAAAAATATCATTTTAACCATGACTTTTCCCTTTATGATTCATGTGTTGCTTTGATTCATACCTGGTCATTCAACGATTCTTCTCAAATTTACTCCCAAACTTCTTTTGCAAAACTTTTCCTCATTTGGATACGGATCTCCGGAATTGGATTGATGGGAATCCTTGCCTATGGAATTTTTAAACCTAAATTCCAGTATACTCAGAATCAACCTGAACAGATAAATAAAGCCATTGAACTGGTCGGTCTTTATGGAAACTCTCCATTGGACTACTTTAAAACCTACTTTGATAAAATTCTTTTCTTTCCGGAATCACCTGATGATGGATTTCTGGCATATAAATTTTATAAAGGTGTCTCAATTGTTCTGGAAAACCCGGTATGTTCACCTGAAAAAAGAGGAGACATCCTGAGAGAGTTTGAACATTTCTGCTCCACGATGGACTATATCTATTTCATTTACCGAATACCCGATAAAGACATCCAATTGTATAAAGACCTCGGTATGAAAACTTTACCTATTGGTCAGGAAGCGATTGTAAATCTTGATCGTTTCTCCCTCGAAGGCAGGGAAATGAAATCCATAAGAAATGCCATAAGAAAAGCAGAAAAGTCGGGATATACTGCTAAGATTTATCTTCCTCCTGTCCCGGATGGGAAATTACAACAATTACAGCAAGTCTCGGATGAATGGTTATCTGCAAATAAAAGAGATGAACTGGTCTTTAGCCAGGGCCTTTTTAAACAATCCGAAGTTAAGAATACAACTATTCTGGCTTCTGAAAACAGTGAGGGGAAAATAGCCGGATTTCTAAATATTATTCCTGACTATAAAAAAAATGAAGGTACTTATGACCTTATCCGCAAAACAAATGATGCTCCAAACGGAATTATTGATTATCAGATTATTAAAATGTTTGAATATTTTAAATCCCTTAACTTGCATTATGCAAACATGGGAATGGTTCCAATTACCGGGAAAGAGCTTGATAACCTTTCAATTACACAGGCATTGAATCTCCTGTCAAAAGTTATTCACAAATTTAACGATTTTAATGGACTGAGAGAATTCAAAGAAAAATTCAAACCGGAATGGGAAACACGATACCTGGCTTACCAGAATGACTTTGACCTGATTTTATTACCCAGGGCCTTATCCGAAATTATGAAACCCGAATGATCGGAATTACAGATTCAGTTTACTTAGTCGAACCCTGTTGGCACCGGAAGGGATCCTGAAAACAGAATCCGGTAGTTTTTTATGTTTGATTCTCGTAACTTCTGTGATTACATCATAACGAAATCCGAATTCCTTTACCTTAACCGGATAGCCCCTGGTCATCAGATACAGATATTTCGGATCTGCCTGATAATGGAATCCCTTTTCGTAATACCGTGTGATCCGGTTAAACATTTCCCAGTAATGTCTGGTTACCGGTTCCCTGAAGAGTTGAACATCCGGCGCCACCCACACCTCCTCGGTAGCCACTTTATTTACCCAAACCATATATATACGTGTAGGATATCCGAACATTGGGGATCCGTTTTTGGTCTGGGAAACCTGTACAAAAAGCTTTTCTGCTCCCTCCACCGAATCATTCATCAATTGCCGGGCCATCTTCTCAAAACTTTCTATGGCAATTGCCCTGGCCGAATCATTGTAGGAACTTATGGTTCCAAGAAATTTCTGTCGCATTCCGTCAATCATCTCCCGGTCATAATCATCCAGCGTCCCTGCCCAGTAAGTTTTGGCTTTAGAATTATAAAAGATGATTTTATCACGGGCAACATCAATAATAGTTGTTAATCCTTTCTCCTCCAGCTTAATAAAAGTACCCTCGGCATACACCGTGCGGTGTTCTTTGCCCTCCTGATCTGAAAAATAAGTTTCTTCTTTGATAACCCAACCCGCAGAAACATTTCCGGAAAACATGATCAGGATAAAAAAATACAAACCAATCCTCTGCATAATAATGATTTTAAGAAAACAATAAATATTGCAGACAACATACAAATGTAATGAAAACTATGGGAACGACTTTCCCTGAAAACCGGTATGATCCATTCTGAAAAAAAACCCTCTCTGAGAACAGAGAGGGTAAAAATATCGTTATAATAATTAAGAAGTGACAGTTACTACATCATGCCACCCATACCGCCCATGCCGGGAGCGCCGCCGCCCATAGGAGCAGGATTCTCTTCTTCGATTTCCGTCACAACACATTCTGTTGTCAGGAACATTCCGGCAATAGAAGCAGCATTTTCAAGAGCTATCCTGGCAACTTTGGTCGGATCAATGACTCCGGCGGCAAAAAGATGGTCATATTCGTTGGTCCGTGCATTATATCCGTAATCATCTTTCCCCTCACGGACTTTCTGTACCACGATTGATCCTTCTATACCTGCATTCTCAACAATCATACGGATAGGTTCCTCCAGGGCCCTGCGGACAATGGCTACACCTGTATTCTGGTCATCATTTTCGCCTTTAAGTCCGTCAAGAGCTTCGATAGCACGGAGATAGGCTACGCCACCACCGGGAATAATGCCTTCCTCAACAGCAGCCCGGGTTGCACTTAATGCATCATCAACACGGTCTTTCTTTTCCTTCATCTCCATTTCGGATGCAGCACCAATATACAGTACGGCTACACCACCCGAAAGTTTAGCAAGCCTTTCCTGCAGTTTTTCCTTATCATAATCGGAAGTAGTGGCTTCGATCTGCTTTCTGATCTGTTGAACACGGGCCTGAATACTTTTCTGGTCACCGGCACCATTAACAATGGTTGTATTCTCCTTGTCAATGGTTACTTTTTCTGTCTGGCCAAGCATATCCAGGGATGTGTTTTCCAGTTTCAGCCCTTTTTCTTCAGAAATTACCGTACCGCCTGTAAGAATGGCAATATCTTCAAGCATCTCTTTACGACGATCGCCAAAACCCGGGGCTTTTACAGCTGCTACCCGCAAAGACCCACGCAACTTGTTCACTACCAGTGTTGCCAGTGCTTCTCCGTCAATATCCTCGGCAATGATCAGCAACGGACGTCCAGCCTGTGAGGTGGCTTCAAGTATAGGAAGCAAATCCTTCATGGTAGAAATCTTCTTGTCATGCAGGAGAATAAAAGGATTCTCAAGAACCGTTTCCATCTTCTCGGTATCCGTAATGAAATACGGAGAAATATACCCGCGATCAAACTGCATACCTTCAACAACCTCAACGGTTGTTTCCGTACCTTTGGCTTCCTCGACAGTGATAACACCCTCTTTCTTAACCTTTTCCATCGCTTCTGCAATCAGCTTACCGATGGTTATGTCATTGTTGGCCGAAATAGCAGCAACCTGTTCTATTTTTTCAGAATCATCTCCAATGGTCTTGGATTGTTTTGACAGACTTTCAATAACCTTACTGACAGCCAGATCAATACCACGTTTAAGATCCATCGGGTTAGCTCCTGCTGTTACATTTTTCAGACCAACATCAATAATCGACTGAGCCAGCAAGGTTGCTGTAGTCGTTCCGTCACCGGCATCGTCAGCTGTTTTCGAGGCAACTTCCTTTACCATTTGTGCGCCCATATTTTCAAACTCGTCTTTTAACTCGATCTCCTTGGCTACGGTAACACCGTCCTTTGTAATCTGTGGAGCACCGAATTTCTTGTCCAATACAACATTCCGCCCTTTCGGCCCCAAAGTAACTTTAACTGCATCCGACAGTGCATCAACACCTTTTTTAAGCAAGTCTCTTGCTTCTATATTAAACTTTAATTCTTTTGCCATTTTTATTTGTTTTTAAAATTATACATTGATTTTTCTTAGATAACTGCCAGAATATCAGACTGACGCATAATCAGGTAATCTGTACCGTCCAGGGATATTTCCGTGCCGGAATATTTTCCGTACAATACGTCATCCCCTTCTTTTACTTCCATTTTTTCATCAGCTGTTCCGTTTCCAACGGCAACAACTTTTCCCCGTTGTGGTTTTTCTTTTGCCGTTTCAGGAATAATAATGCCGCTTGAAGTCTTTTCTTCAGCAGGTTCCGGAAGAATGACCACACGGTCTCCTAATGGTTTAATACTTACTTTGCTCATATGCTATCAATTTTTATGTGTTAAACAGGTTAAAAATTCTGTTGGCTCATTAGCATAATTTATGCCAAAATCTCTTTACCCGTTTTAACCAGGTTTTTTTGACAGGATTACAGTTTATTCTACCGGATATTCCCGGACCGGTTTTACATTATACATTATTACTTATTGTGATACAATACGTTACAAATATCAACATATGACTGTCAAATAAATTAAAAAAGGTGTCAGGATTATGACATCCTGACACCTCAATGCTTTATCATCCGGGGATTTATTTGTTTCCCTGATCACCTCCCTGTGTTCCCTGCGTAGAACTACTGTTTTTGTCGGTTCCTGATGCTTGTGGAATGGCTGTCGGAAGCGTCGGTATGGCATTCGGATCCACTGTCTTGGAAATCTGATCCTCGATCATTGATTTCTCTGCTCCTCCTCTGCGCGGAATAGTTGCACTGGCTAATAAAGTCAGGACAACCAGCGCAATGGCAAGTGTCCATGTAGCTTTTTCAAGAAAATCAGCCGTCTGCCGAACACCCATCACCTGAGCACCACCCGTAAAGTTCGCAGCAAGGCCTCCACCTTTCGAATTCTGCACCAATACAACCAGTATCAATAGGATACAGGCAATAATGATGAGTACCGATACCAATGTGTAAATAGCCATGATAACCTAATTTTTTGTTTGATCTCTCAGTATCTGCTTGATCTTTTCAATTTGGAATGCAAAGTAACTACTTTTTCCCGGATATTTCAAACGTAATTTCTCGTATGTTAAAATCGCTTTACTGTAATATCCCTGCTTCAGATAGATCCTTGCCAGGGTTTCGGAAAACAGCCCGCTGTCCTGTACACTGTCCCGGGAAATATCATCCTGATGGGTCTGCCGTGTGTGTATGCGAGGAACAATCCGGGGTTGCTCTGTCAGAAAATCATCAATCAACCGGTCATGCGGGGAGGAGTTTCTCCCGGAATGATTCTCTGTGATATCCGGGTTATGATGATCATCTATCTGAAAATAATCCAACCAACCCGAAAAATTCTGCTCCGGTAGGCCTTCAGTGTTTCCTAATGTTTTTTTTTTCGTCCGGCTCTCTGGCGGATCCGCATTTGTCTGTGCCGGCAAATCATGATCATCTGTCTGATCTCCGATGCTTTCGGATGTTTCCAGGTCAAGTAATGTGTCTGTTCCGCTGATATTTATATCAGCCAGGGATAGATTACCATCCGGAATATGATCTTCCCCGCCTTCCTGATTATCCTCAAGCACTAACAGATCGTCATCCGTAACCATGGGATTTGATCCGGAATTATTATGCTGTCCTCCGTTACTTTTATCCTGTGCTGCTTCAGGCTCCCCGGTATGACCCTTCCCGATTTCCTGCAAACGTTCCTGGATTTCCCTGAGTAGTTCTTCTTTCGATCGCACCCCTTCTTCCTTATCCGGAGATGATACCTCAGGTTGTTTTGTTTCGGGTTTCTCCGCTGATACAGCTTCAACAATATCTTTTGTCCCGGCCTTTACTTCTTCGTTTTGCGGGAGGTCTTCCCGCTTTTCTTTTTCAGTATTTATAACAGGTTCTGGTTGCTTTTCCAAACCTTCCTTTTCCTCTTGTAATTTCTCTGCCTCTTTTTCAGGCTGCAGAAAATCGGCATCATGAATCAGGTGATACAGGATTTTCCGGTCCGGAAGGTAAACCGAAGAATCTTTCAACTGGGTATTGTATCGAATATGCTGTATATTGTGAAGATTCTTTAACAGGAGAAGATGCCCTGAATGAAAATAGGGAAAAGCATCAACCAACTCCTGCACTTCCTGTAAATGATCCCTGTTGAGGGTCTCAGGATGTTGAATCATCTGTATAAAATCATCGATACTCATAGTACATTACCAATTGACAAAAGCCCGGTTAAAAACATCTTCCGTCAGATCTGCAATAATCTTTTCCAGCAAATCCTGTTCCACATCCTCAAAATTCTGCGTGCTCGGATAATCCTCATACCTTGAAAAGGAAGTATCAAAATCCTGTTTGGGATCAATCTGGTTGGTAAATTTCACCCTTACCGTTACCGTAAAGCGGTTAAGTGCGGCAGCCTGATTACCTGTTATCGCCAATGGCGCAATTTTATAGGTAGTAAACTCTCCTTCAAACTGGACGTCTCCGTCTTCCTCCACCAGGTTAAGAGAGGTTTGTGATTTCATCTTATCCCTGAGAGCTTCCGTAAAATCCTGACTTAAAGATGGATTTACCGTTGATCCCCGTTGTACCCGGTTTTCAAAATACAGCACCGAAACCGTTTTTATGTCAGGAGATATGGAAGCTCCTGAAAAAGAGTAACTGACCTTGCAGGATGACATCACTACGGTATTGATAGTAAAGATAACACCAATGATCATCCATACCTTTATATGTTGCTTTACAAACCGCATTCCCTGAAATGGTACTTCTTAGTTTATATTATATTCTTTGATCTTCCGGTATAAGGTCCGTTCCGAAATCCCCAGATCCTGGGCCGCCTGCTTACGCCTCCCATGATGCTTCTCCAGCGCTTTCCTGATCAACTCAATCTCTTTATCTGCCAGGGATAACGATTCTTCCACAATTTCTTCGGTATCCTCGATGGCAGGATTCTCCGGTTCTGAATATACCGGTTTGTTTTCCGGTGCCGGCGCAGAAGCACCTCCCTTCATGGTAGTCGAAAGCTTTTCGATCAATTGCTCATGATTATCCTGAACATCCGTAAACATCGGTCCCTTTTTCAGCATCTCGAAAACGATCTTTTTCAGATCATTCATATCTCCTTTCAGGTCGAAAAGAATCTTGTACAGAATTTCCCGCTCCGAAGCAAATGATTTTTCATCTGCCGGTTTCGGGATCAACGCCGGAAGTTTAACTCCCATATAATCCGGCATGTACCGTTTTAGCGTTTCACCATCTATGATCCGTTTGTTTTCAATGACTGAGATTTGTTCGGTAATGTTTTTTAACTGGCGCACATTCCCCGGCCAGCGGTAACTCACCAGTATTTCCTGGGCATCCTCACTGAGACGAATCGGTGGCATACGGTATTTTTCGGAAAAATCGACAGCGAACTTTCTGAATAACAATAAAATATCTTCTTTCCTCCTGCGTAATGGCGGAATATGGATAGGTACTGTATTCAGACGATAATAGAGATCTTCCCTGAATTTTCCGTTCTGGATAGGAATCAAAATATCAATGTTGGTGGCGGTTATGACCCGTACATCCGTTTTATGCACCTTTGATGACCCGACCCTGATAAACTCACCCGATTCAAGGACCCGCAACAGCCTTACCTGGGTAGATAACGGTAATTCGGCGACTTCATCCATAAAAATGGTTCCGCCATCAGCTACTTCAAAGTAACCTTTCCGGCTGTCTGTCGCACCGGTAAAGGAACCTTTTTCATGCCCGAACAGCTCACTGTCGATCGTCCCTTCCGGAATAGCCCCGCAGTTTACAGCAATATACTGACCATGCTTCCGTGCACTGAACTGATGAATGATCTGAGGGAAAACCTCTTTCCCCGTACCACTTTCTCCGGTAATCAATACGGAAAGATCCGTAGCAGATACCTGCAAGGCAATATCTATCGCACGGTTCAATCCGGGATCATTGCCGATAATACCAAACCGTTGCTTTACACTTTGTATCCGGTCCATGGATGCCATACTTCTTGTAATTTGCGAAAATACTCATTTTTTGCCACTTTATAAATGCCTCCCGGTAAGATTTTTAATTCCGGGGAAGGCTCACACATTCCTATATTAATAAGCAAAGAAGTTACCGGTACCATGATCAATAAATCCGGAATGTCCCGGTTATTTCTATCCACTCAGATTCGTTATCAGTCAGCTTTTTCTCCAGATCATCCGTTTCAGCACCCGGATCGTCAGTCCACCGGCGTAAAAAATCACTCCCCGATAAAAGATCTATGGCCATCCGTTCTGTTTCATACTCGAACATAAAATATCGCCACAATGAATATTCCGGATATTCCAGCCGGATTGCCTTTAACATCAGTGCCATCAACCTGAAGGGTTTAAACTGTTGTGGATCAAATGCCCCGGAATCGGTATGTATCTGGATCCCTGTACACACAGAACCGGTATGTTTGTCAAATACCGGCTCAAAATGGCAAAGGCGCACAACAGCACCCTCCGTCCACCCGGGTAGTAATTTTTTCATCCTGTCCAGCAAACGCTTAAAATCCAGCCCGGGAGCACCTACCATTTCAAGGGGATGTGTGGTCCCTCGTCCCTCAGATAGATTCGTTCCCTCGATCAGGCATGTTCCCGGATAACACCGGGCCATGTTGAGTCCCGAAGCATTCGGACTCGGATTAACCCAGGGCAGTTCAAATACCGGCCATCCGTAGCCGGGAGCTGCACCCGGATCATAATCTTCCATTTTTACGATTAAAAGATCAACCGTATAGTTGTGTTCGGCAATATACCACGAAGCAAGCTCTGCCAGGGTCAGTCCGTACTGCATGATCATCCGTGCCGGTCCTATAAAACTTTCCCAACCGTCCTCCAGCATCAGACCTTCTGTTTGCCGTCCTGACGGATTCGGACGGTCCAGGATCCATAACGCTTTGCCAAATTGATGGCAGGCATCAATCAAATAAAACAGCGTGGTAACATAGGTATAAACCCTGACCCCCAGATCCTGCAAATCGACAACCAGGACATCAAAATGATCCATCATTTCAGGTGTGGGTCGTCGTACCTTCCCGTAGAGACTGAAAACCGGAATTCCAAGATCATGATCATGAAAATCATCCGATTCAATCATGTTGTCCTGCTTTTCGCCGTAAAATCCATGTTGCGGGCCAAAGGCACAAACAAGATGAATATCTTTATGTTCTCCCAGCAGCGACATGGATGACCGGCCACATTTATCAACAGAAGCTTCATTTCCGAAAAAGGCTACACGTTTTCCGCGTAACTTCGCGGTTAATGATTTATTGCTGATAAAAACCGTAATTCCCGGTATCATCGTTACCTCCGAATTTTAATCAAAAATGGTGATAATTTTAAAACAAAGAAAACATCCCGGCCGGTTTCCCGGAATCGCCGGAAAATAACCGCACTGTCCGGGATAAAGTTTTTTGTTTATTTTTGAACCATGAATATTCTTGCTGTCATCCCCGCACGCTACCAGTCATCCAGGTTCCCGGGAAAACCCCTGGCGGATATTCTCGGGAAACCCATGATACAGCATGTATATGAACGCACATCGAAGGTTACCGAAACCGTAGTGGCTACCGATGATAAGCGAATATTCACGAAAGTTAATGATTTCGGCGGCCGGGTGGTCATGACCGGCATCCACCATAAAAGCGGTACCGACCGGTGTTTTGAGGCATTGAACATCTGGGAAGAACAGCGTGGTGTTTCTGTTGATATTGTTCTGAACATCCAGGGTGACGAACCCCTGATCGAGCCAGAACAAATCAGGGAACTGATCTCCTGTTTCAACGACCCTTCCACCATGATTGCCACACTGATTCGCAAGATCACTTCTCACAGTGAACTGATTAATTCCAACATCCCGAAAGTAATTACGGACAACGATCATCATGCACTCTATTTTTCCCGGACCCCCATACCCTACCTCCGCGATCTTCCTCCGGATCAATGGCTGAAACATCATACTTTTTACAAGCATATCGGGCTGTACGGATTCAAAAAAGAGATTCTGCAGAAAGTGACCGGATTACCGACTTCATCTCTCGAAACCGCCGAATCCCTTGAACAACTCCGCTGGCTTCAAAACGGATTTTCGATTAATACATTTATATCAAGCTATGATAATCATATGGTTGATACACCCGGTGACCTCGAAAAGATAATCAGTCTCCTTTCCTGTACCCACAAATAGGATTTGATAAAACACCCGATTTTGTTGATAACATTGCACCGCACATTTTCTTCTACAGGAAAAAGTTTATTACCTTTATGATCCTTTTTCTCAGTGATCTTTTACAGACTTTTAAAGCATGCATTATGAAGAAATTTCTACCTTTTTTCTTGATTCTTGCCACACCTGCTATATTGGTAAACGGGCAGGATTGCAGTGAGCTCTTCTTCTCGGAATATGTTGAGGGTTCCGGAAATAATAAAGCGCTTGAGATTTATAACCCCACTGATCAGATCGTGGATCTGGGCAAATACTTTGTCGCCCGCTATAGTAACGGATCTTCATCTTATACCGCCGGGGGATTTACCCAGTTGGAAGGGTTCCTTCCCGCACACACCGCTTTTGTGCTTGTCAACGGACAAACTGAAGATACTGACCTGGGCGGAGGCAATATTTCCCCGAAATGCGATCCCGCACTCCAGGCCCTGGCCGACCAGCTTGACCATGCCTACCCGGCTCCGACCTACATGAACGGGAACGATGCCATTGCCCTCCTCAAATCTGATGATAAGAACATTGACAACGCCATAGCTGTTGACCTGATCGGGCAAATCGGTCTGGGAAGTGCCATCTCGTCAGAAACCGGCTGGTCGTTTGTTAAGGATACTACGGTCGAATATCGTGTCGATTCCGTAAATAATATCTATACCAAAGGGAAAGTTATTAATTACATCGTACAGGCAAATGACACAACCGGTCAGTATTTCGGCCCGTACTGGCTCGCCTGGACCAAAGACCACACACTGATCCGTAAAGTTACCGTCACCAAAGGAGTTACGGACAATCCCGATCCCTTTGTGGTTACCATGGAATGGGATACCGCTTCGAGTGAAAAGGATTTCTGGGATTCCCTGGGCACCCATTTCAGTAACTGTGATATTGCAACTGCAGTCAATCAGCCCCTTGCCCGTCCTGCACAGGTAGTCGTCTATCCTAACCCGGTAACCGGCGGAAATATGGAAATTATAACCAATTACACCATCCGGCACATTGAGATTACCAATATACTGGGGGAAATTCTTATTTCACTGGAAACCCTGGGTGAAATAAGGCGGCAAGTCAGCATCTCCTTACCACCCGATATTCACGGAATGGTCTTTGCCAAAGTATCTATGGAAGGAAACCGGACAGAAGTACGTAAAATTATGATCAGATAAGTTCACGAACACTGTCCGATTCCAAATTATTGGTAATGAAAAAAATAGTTCCGGTCACATTCCTGTTACTTTCCATACAGGGGTTTATGTTTGCACAACAGGGAACGGTCAGGGGAGTGGTGACTGACCAGTCGACGGGAGAAACACTCATAGGTGCCAATATTCTTGCCGAAGACGGTTCGGGAACCGTTACCGATGTCGATGGCTCTTTTGTATTGACATTAACTCCGGGAAAACAAACACTGAGAATTTCTTATGTAGGTTACGAACCACGCAATATTACGGTAACCGTTGGTCAGAAAGATGTTTATATCACGATCTCTCTCAAAACGCTTACGATCAATGAAGTTCAGGTAGTAGCCGATGTGGCCAGAAACAGACAAACCCCTGTAGCTTTTACCAATGTTTTGCCGGCAAAGATCAAAGAGGAACTCGGTGGCAGGGATATTCCCCTGATTCTTAATTCCACACCAGGTGTCTATGCTACCCAGCAGGGCGGCGGTGACGGCGATGCAAGAATTACCATCCGCGGATTTAATCAACGCAATATTGCCGTGATGATTGACGGTATTCCGGTAAACGATATGGAAAACGGATGGGTGTACTGGTCTAACTGGTTCGGCCTCGATCAGGTAACACGTACCATTCAGGTCCAACGGGGACTGGGAGCATCCAAACTGGCCCTCCCGTCTGTCGGGGGTACGCTAAACATTCTGACCATGGGTATCCGGAACAAAAGGGAACTTTCCGTAAAACAGGAAATTACCAGCGAAGGAAAAATCCGTTCCTCCGTTGGTTATACTTCCGGAAAGCTTCCCGGTGGCTGGGGCATTACGCTTGCCGGCTCATACAAACGCGGACAGGGCTGGGTCGATCATACCTTTTCCGAAGGGTGGTTTTATTATGCCAAGATCGATAAACGCACCGGTGCACATATTCTGACCTTTTCGGCCATGGGAGCTCCGCAACACCATGAACAGCGATCTTACAAACGTGCCATAGCAACGTATAACCTGGATTATGCCCGAAAGCTTGGTATTGATGTTGATGTTACAGATTCTCTCGGCAATTTTCTTTACCGTCCTAAAATCTATGATAAAGGTATAGGTTATAACCAGCATTGGGGACAATTGAAACGGGACCGTTTTAACCCGGATGCCCCGCTCGAGGGTCTCAGCGAACGGGTAAATATCTACCATAAACCACAATTCAGCCTGCGTGATTTCTGGAGAGTCAGTAATAAGCTGACTCTTTCCAATATCGCCTATTTATCGCTGGGTACGGGTGGCGGTGACCGTCCGGCACACAGTATACGCGAAACCATGCTGATCCAGGACCCCGATTCCAGCCGGTATGGCGAAATCGACTGGCAGAGCATCTATGATGCCAATGCAAAACCAACACAAACCCCTTTCGGTCCGGTTTATCCCATTGACAATCGCTATTCTGATTCTCTTTACGTCTCTTACAATTATATGACCCGTCAGCATAATGATCACATCTGGACAGGCCTGCTTTCTACCTTTAATTTAACGCCTTCCGATAATCTGAAAATTGCCGGAGGTGTGGATCTGAGACAGTATACCGGAATTCATTATACTACCATTACCGACCTGCTGGGCGGAGATTATGCCGTTGATAAGTCAGATCTTCGTAATAATTACGACACAGATTCTTCATTGGCGATGAAATATCCGGGAGATACTACCCGGTATTATTACAAAGGCCTGGTAAACTGGGGAGGCTTGTTTTTCCAGACCGAATATACCGGAAATGGTTATAGTTTCTTTATTAATCTGACGTCAGCCATTAACGGATACAAAAAGATTGATTATTTCGCCAACAGAAATTCCGGCTGGTTCTGGAAACCCGGATTTACCATTAAGGCCGGAGGAAACTACAACCTCTCTCCCCGTTCAAATATCTATCTGAATACCGGATTCCTTTCAAAGGTTCGTGCTTACCGTTATTTCTATAAAGGATACACGACCGAATTTGCCGATGAAACCGGAAATGAAAAAATCAAGGCGCTGGAAACCGGTTACCATTACGGTTCTCCTCGTTTTTCTTTAAACCTGAATGCTTATCTGACAAAGTGGCAGAATAAACCCACCAACCGGGTCTATTCAAACTATGTATTGCAACCCGGTGAAAACGGGTTCAATCCCGATGACCCCGATAAAAACAAAATCAGGGTATATGCCGATATCCCCGGGATGGATGCCTTGCACAAAGGCATTGAACTGGACATGATCTGGAAAGCCCGGCATAATCTGAATATTCAGGGACTCCTCTCTTTGGGTGACTGGCGGTGGGATAAAAGAGTCGAAAACCTCCAATACTATAACTATGATACCAATGAACCGGTAAATAAAGTTATTAATTTTGATGCTACCGGTATCCATGTGGGTGATGCCGCACAGACACAAGTAGGAACGAGCATCCGCTACGAACCCTTTAGAGGTTTCTATATCAATTCAAGATATACTTATTTTGCCCGGTATTATTCGGATTTTACGCCGGAATCCACCACAGACGAAGCCGGAAACCCTGTGGACTCATGGAAAGTACCCAACTATGCCCTGTTTGATCTGCATCTCGGTTACCATCTCCGTGCCGGTAAAACAGGAATTAATTTCCGTTTTTCCCTTTTTAATGCATTAAATACCAAATATATCTCCGACGCTGTAAATAACGACCCGTATAATTCCCTGCCGTTTAATGATTTCGATGCCAAATCAGCCACGGTATTCTTTGGTATGGGCCGGAGATTTAACAGCTCGGTTGAAATCACATTCTAATAATCCATAACAAAATGAATATGAAACGAACATGAACTAAGCGAAACGATCTCATGAATAAAATGAATAAAATTTTAAACACATGAAACAAACTTTGATCACTTTTCTCTCCTGGTTCCTGATTTCCGGTTCCGTTTTTTCACAAATCACCATATCATCGGCACGTCAGCAAAGTATCGGTGCCCAGGTAACGGTTAATGGTGTCGTTACCAATGGCAATGAACTTGGAACCATCCGTTACCTCCAGGACCCTACCGGTGGCATTGCTGTCTATAGCAGCAGCATGAGCAGTGTACAAAGGGGTGACAGCATTTCGGTTACCGGAACCCTTTCAGACTATAATAACCTTTTGGAAATTAGTCCGGTAAGTAACTTTACGGTCATCTCTTCGGGAAATACCCTGCCCGATCCGGTAATACTCACTCCTGACCAGCTTAGTGACACCTACGAAGCGCAACTGGTACGTATTGAAAATGCTGTTTTTGATCTTGCAGGCAGTACCTTTCAGGGAAAGACAAATTATAACTTTACGGCTAACGGTCAAACCGGTGAAATCAGGATCAGCGACAATGCTTCTCCGCTGGCAGGAACGGTCATTCCTTCGGGAGAAGTTACGATCATTGGCCCACTCGGTCAATACCAGTCAGCCTATCAGGTTTTACCCCGGGATGAAAATGACCTTATCCCTGCCAATTCCATCAATCTCACCTCACCGGTTACCGTAAGTAATATTACAACAACCGGATTTTCACTTACCTGGGGAACTGATAATCCAGGTACGTCCGAGTTAAAGTTTGGAAATACACCGGAGCTCGAACTCGGATTCCTTCCCAGCTCCGGTACCGGAACCAGCCATACCTATTCCATTACCGGAAGATCACCCTCTGAAATACTCTATATCATGGCCTTTTCGGTAAACGGCAGCGATACGGCAAAATCAAATACCGGCACCTATATCACCGCCTCCAATTCTACCGGGGATATCAAGGTCTATTTTAACCGGTCTGTTGACCATTCGGTATCCACCGGAACAGATGCCATTCAGCTCGACCATGCCATTGATGACACCCTGATAAAATATATTGAACGGGCACAGGAATCTATTGATGTCACGATATACAACTTTGATAATTCCGGAATTTCCAATATTTCCACCGCTTTAAATGCAGCATATGACCGGGGAATCAAAGTCAGGGTAATCTACGACAGTGACGCCGGAAATGCCGGAATTAATGATCTGGATCCCGGTATCGGCACCCTGGCCGATCCGGTACAGGGATATCCCGATTACGGAATCATGCATAATAAATTCGTGATCTTTGACGCTTACGTATCAGACCCGGATGTTCCCATTGTCTGGACCGGTTCCACAAACTTTACGGATGGCCAGATCAACACAGATGCCAATAATGTGATCATTCTTCAGGACCAAAGTCTGGCCAAAGCCTATACCCTGGAGTTCAATGAAATGTTCGGCAGTACAGGCCTTCAACCCGACCCCGGTAAAAGCAGATTCGGTCCTGATAAAACCGATAATACCCCTCACGAATTTGTGATCGGTGGCCGGAGGGTGGAATGTTATTTCAGTCCTTCCGACGGCACCACTTCAAAGATCCTGGGGGCTATAAATTCCGCCGATGCAGATCTTTCGGTAGCGGCCATGATCATCACCCGGAATGAACTGGGCTATGCCATCCGCGACAGGGCTAATGCCGGCGTTACTGCAAAAGTGTTGGTAAACAGCGATACCGATCCGAGTATGGCCACGGTAAAAACCACCCTGGAAAGTGCGCTTGGAACCAATTTCCGGAAAACCGGCGAATCGGGGATTATGCATCACAAATACCTGATCGTAGACAATTCAAATCCAACCTCCGACCCCCTGGTACTGACCGGTAGTCACAACTGGAGTTCCTCGGCAGAATACCGGAATGATGAAAATACGCTCATCGTTCATGATGCCACGATTGCAAACATATATTACCAGGAATTTACACAACGGTTTGCCAATGGGAATATCATCGTTGAAGTACCGGAATGTAAGAATGATTACGTAACCCTTGATAAAAACCAGGATACAACGGTAAATGTAACGGCAAATGATCAAATTCCCGGGAGTTTTACACTGACTTTACTTAATAATCCGCCTCACGGCACTGCCCTGAATAACGGAGACGGAACCATTACCTATACACCCGAACAGGATTTTCTTGGTCTGGACACTGTAAGTTATAAGGTATGCCTGGTCAGCAGTCCGGATTACTGTTCATCCGCCGATATGGTTGTTCTGGTGCAGTCGCCTGCCGCTGTCAATACTTTGGCAGAAATTTCCGTTACCATCTATCCGAATCCCGGGGAAGGACAGTTTACCGTTTCGGCCGGGATACCGATCAGCAATATCAGGGTATTGTCACTGGCCGGGAAAGTACTGATGCAACAACCTCATGAAACAGGCCTTACCACAACCGACCTGACCCTGGATAAAATGAAAGGTATCTTTATCCTTGAAATTTCTACGGAAAAAGGAGTCGTTCGAAAGAAAATTATCGTAAGATAATCTTTTTTATCACATATTAAGATCTACCTAATTAATAACCTATTTAATTAGGTAGATCTTTTATTGCAGATATTCTACAATCCTTGTTTCATGGTACGCAGGGGAAATTAATTTTTCGGCAGATAAGCAATAGCCACGGTACCTGCACCCAGATGTGCCCCGAAAACGGTGGCAATATTGATTACCGTAAACGGAGGTTTATTATTGTACTTCATAGCCCGTTGTGTAATGATTCCGGCCGTATCCGGATCATTGGCATGCATTACAATATATTCCGATCCGCGGAAATCGGGATCTTCCTTTATAAATCTGATAATATTCTGAAGACTTCCCTTTCTCGTCAATGCTTTTCCCGTCAGGTACGCAACACCATCCTGATTAATGGTAACCACAGGACGGACATGCAACAATTTGCCGATCAGTCCTTTCATCCGGCTCACCCTTCCGCTGCGTATCAGCTGCTTCATCGAACCGGCAGAAGCATACACTTTTGGTTTCCCGGAATTGGCAATCGCTGCCTGTACAATCTCCGAGTGTGATTTTCCCCCGGCAATCAATAATGCCACACGGTGAACCTGCAAGGCAAGTCCGCCGGATAAAGACTTTGAATCAATGACAGAAATCTTCTTCCCTGTTTCTTTCATCACCTTTTCTGCCGCCTGACGCGAAGTATTCCATGTCCCGCTCAATGTAGAACCAAGATGCACCGCAACGACCGAATCATAATGTGAGGTCAGCCGTGAATAAAGGTTGACAAATGATTTTACCGTAGGTTGCGACGTGCGAAGTGTCACTTTTTCTTTGTCAATGATCTCATAAAACCGGTCGGGTTTGATAGTCACTTTATCCAGGTACTGGTTATCATCAATATACAGGTGGATCGGAACCATGTTTACCTGATATTCTTCAAGAAATGTGTCCGGAAGGTCACAGGCCGAGTCGGTCACCAAAGCAATTTTGTACTTTTGTTCATGGGCTGCCCGGTACTGGGCCAGCATATCGTCAGCTTTCTGGAATGAAAGAGTTCCCATCGGGCGCAGGTGGTCTATCAGTTCTTCGGGATGATCCGTATGAACATGCAGGCGTATCATCCCGGATGTCCCGGCAACCACTACCGAATCCCCCGCTGCTTCAGCCATTTGTTCCACCTGCTTCCGCTCCAGGTTCTCTCCCTTGATCAAAACTTCGGTACAATACCTGAAATTAATCCGGTCATGTTCTATTTCTACTTCAGGGATGATTGCTTCCTGAACCTGTTGTTGGTTCAAAAGCCGGCGAATATCAGCGTACCTGAGAAAATCATTGATCCCCTTCAGGAAAACAACAAATCCCTTGGCCCCGGCATCAACAACAGATACAGAAGTCAGAGCCTTGATTTTTTCCGATGTGCCGGCCAGTGATTCTTCAGCTACGATATATGCTTTCTGTAACAATACCCTGAAATCTTCCATGTGTGCATTCTCATAAACATATTCGGCCCATTCGCGGATCACGGTAAGGATGGTTCCTTCTACCGGATTTGAGATGGCTTCATAAAGATATTTAATGGAATTCTTAACGGACAAGGCAAACTCTTTAACGGTTACACTCTGGCTGGTTTGGGTTTCTTCATTCAATCCACTCAGGAACTGGGCAAAAATGATCCCGGAATTCCCACGGGCACCTGTAAGGGCAGCCTCGGCCACAGCTATCGTGGTAGCTTTGTAAGATCGTTGCGGTGTGGTTGAATCAATAACAGACCGGAGGGTCGAAGCAAGATTGGTACCGGTATCCGCATCCGGGACCGGGTAAACGTTCAACCGGTTGATCTCCTGCTGGTGCTCAAACAACCTCAGTGCACCGGCATAAAAAGAATAAAAAAACCGTCTTCCGTCAAGTTCTGAAAAAGACATCATCATATAAATAAGAAACATCACAAGGTACGTAAATAAATCATAGGGTTATTTTGTTTCTTTTTTCACATATTTTTTTTTACTTTAATGTGCATTTTCTCAAATTAACCTATTGCCTGATAATAAACCATTTATCAGTACATTATGAACATCGAAGCCTTTTATACGATATCCTACGGTTTGTTCATTGTCAGTAGTGCTGCAGATGGAAAAAAGAACGGGTATATTGCCAACACGGTTTTCCAGGTCACGGCCACTCCACCTCAGTTTGCCATATGCTGTAATAAAGACAACCATACTGCCGGGATGATAAAGAAGAGCGGTACCTTTTCGGTATCCGTTCTTGAAAAGGATGTTCCGACGGGGATTATGGGACTTTTCGGTTTTAAAAGCGGAAATACCGTAAACAAATTTGAATCGGTAACCCACATAAATACTCCCAACGGTACTCCCGTGGTCACAGAATCATCTGTCGCCTGGTTTGAATGCAGGGTTTCACAGGTGATCGATGCGGGAACCCACCTGATGTTTATCGGCGAGATCCTGGATGCCGAACTTCTGGATAAAAATAAAGAACCGCTCACCTACGCATACTATCGTGAGGCAAAACGTGGCATTGCACCCAAAAACGCACCTACCTACATCGATAAAGATGCGCTTGAAAAAAAGAGCAAACCGACAATAAAAAAATTCAAATGCCCGGTTTGCGGATACATTTATGACCCTGCCATTGGTGATCCCGACGGAGGAATTCCGGCCGGCACCGCTTTTAAAGATATCCCCGATGACTGGCAATGCCCGATATGCGGGGTAAATAAAAACGAATTTGTTGAAGTGGATAATTAACCAATTAAACCCGATATTATGAAATCATTGAAAGGAACACGCACCGAAGAGAATCTCCTGAAATCATTTGCCGGCGAATCGCAGGCACGTATGCGATATGACTATTTTTCCAAGCAGGCAAAAAAAGAAGGCCTTGAGCAAATCTCGGCGATCTTTGCCGAAACAGCCCTGAACGAAAAGGAACATGCCAAACGTTTCTTTAAGTTTCTCGAAGGCGGGATGGTTGAGATCACAGCCAGTTATCCTGCCGGAAAAATCGGCACAACCATGGAAAACCTGCAGGCTGCCGCCGAAGGGGAAAACGAAGAATGGACAGCGCTTTACCCTTCTTTTGCAGATATTGCCGAAGAAGAAGGATTTAAGGAGATTGCCGTTGCATACCGTATGATCGCAAAAGTGGAAAAAGCGCACGAAGAGCGTTACCGGAAATTATACAAAAACCTCGAAGAAGGAAAAGTATTTGAAAAAGACGGGGTCATGATCTGGAAATGCAGGAACTGCGGATATATCCACGAAGGGAAAACCGCCCCGAAAGTATGCCCGGCATGCCTCCACCCACAAGCCTACTTTGAGCTGGAAAGTGAAAATTATTAACCTGAGGCATATACTTTTTTCTTTTTCCTTTAATCTTAAAGACTTTTCGCATACCGCTTTTTTTCTTCAGAGAAATCCAGAAAAGGATATTTCTTTTCCAGTTGTGAAATATATCCAATCTGGCTGCGAACAAAGTTTTTGTATTCCCGGCTTTCCGGCCTGAAGGGTTTGTGTCGTAATGCCTTTTGAAGTTTTTCCACCTCTTTCATGATAGGCGTAGCACCCGGGTCCATCAAAGCCTTTACAAATTTCTCACGGATATAATTCACCGCTTCATCCCTCAGGTGTAACATATCCTCCGCATAAAACCGGTAATCCCGCAAATCATCCATGACCATTTCGTAGGCAGGAAAATATCCCGCTTCCGGAAAACGGCTGAGTAGTTCGTGTATCGCCACAAAAAGCACAGACTTGCTTACCTGGTTACCGACGGCTCCGTCTTTCCAGTGACGGATCGGGCTGACGGTAAATATTACCTGCAGACCCGGTTTCATAGCGTAAAGCCCGGCCAGTAGTTTTTCGTAATGGGTTATGATCTCCTCAGGATGTAAGAGGCGATGCCGGAACATGCGTGCCGGCAGTTTGTGACAGTTGGAAACTACACGGTCGTCCTCAAGCCATTCATACACACGGGCCGTACCAAAAGTCAGGAAAAGCAACCTTGTTTTCTTCAGAAAAGCAGCGCCCTGTTTTAACTGATCATTGATATTCTCCAAAACCTTTTCACGCTCCGGCCCGGAAAAGGAAGTATCATGCATAAAACTGAACCACATCCCGTTTTGGTTTCCCAGCTCATCCGGGGTAAAAGGGGTTCCCTCCAGTATCCGCTCCAGGGTCCGCCCGACTGATAACGGGTTGTACATGATCCCGAAAGGATTAACCAGAGCAGGAAACTTCATCGCTGCCAGATATTCACCGATTGAATTTGTGAAACATGATCCGATGAACAATGCCGGAGTATCATAGTTGATTTTTACCGGGAATTCGTCCGGCTCAACAATGGTTCTGAATGGTTGCATGCTAAAAATTTAAAAACAGAAAGAAAGATATTTGATCTCAGCTTTTCGCCGGCATATGTTCTTTTATCCATCCGAAAATAAAATCAAACACTTCATCTTTTTCGGGTTCGTTGTGGACTTCATGAAACAGTCCCTTCCAGAGTTTCAGGGTTTTATCTCCTCTGGCATTTTCTATAAGCTGTTGGGAAGCGTCCGGATCACATATCGGATCATCAGCCCCGTGTACCACCAGCAACGGGCATTTTATTCCGGCAGCTTCTTTTATCGCCCTAATTCCGGAATTGCGGATCGAGAAAAACATTTTCAGAGAGATCATGCCATGAACCAGCGGATCTTCATCATAGGCTTTTACTACCGTTTTGTCCCGGGAAAGGCCATCGGTGTCAAGTCCCGAAGGAATAACAAGCCCGGGCAGAAACCATTGCAACACTTCTACCGGAGCCCTGACAATCCCGGGTAATTCCTTTTTAAGTCTTAACCATGGTCCGGTAGCAATTACCCCGGAAACTTCCGGGTTGCGGTCGATGGCATAATTCAGCACCAGGTTGCCTCCCATGCTGTGACCGTAAAGAAAAAGGGGAACTCCGGGGAAATAATTCCGCACACGGTAGAGGAAAACGTCTATGTCATTCATCAGTCTTTCGTAAGATGGGGTATGGCCCTGCTTCCCTTCCGAATTACCGTGTCCGCGAAGGTCAAAGGAAATCAGTGCAAAATGCTTCGAAACAAACCGCTCTGCCCAGTGTTTATAACGTGACGAATGTTCCCCGAATCCGTGAACCAGGGCAATAACCCCTTCCGGGGCTTCTTCGGGAGTCCAGGATTGTCCGTACAAGGCAAGTTCGTCGGTACTTTTCAGGGTAAATTCTTTATGATCCATTTCTTTATAATTTTGCAGAAAAACCGCCTGAATATTTTAATTTTGAAAATATGTCAGTGGAATAAAGGTACAAAAAATGAATGAAGTAATACACATCCGCACATCTCAGCAAAACGGGCTGTATGATATCACCGGTGAGGTGAAGGCAATTGTACGGAAGAGCGGCATCCGTAATGGTCTTGTAAATGTATATGCCCAGGGTGCCACGGCGGCCATTATGATCCAGGAAAACTGGGACCAGTCGGTACAGAACGACGTGGTCAACCTGTTATGTAAACTGATCCCTGCGGGTGTCTGGGAACACGACCGCCAGGACAACAACGGCGACGCCCATCTGAAGGCCGGCATTGTGGGCCCGCAGGAAACCATCCCCCTGACGAACGGGGAGCTTGCCCTCTCCACCTGGCAGAACATTTTCTTCTGCGAATTCGACGGCCCGCGCCACGACCGGCGGATTATGGTAAGCATAATCGCAGATAAAAGCTGAATAGAAGAAAGAGAAATCTGCCCCACTTAATTACCCTGGTCTTTTACACACCGGATCGAAAAGCCCAGTTGCTTATCCTTTCCATACCTGATCATTTCAGCATGTCCGTAACTGAGTAAAAAAGCAAAACCCGTATAATCATTACTCTCCGATGACGACCAAAAATATGCATTTATGCCATTTTCAATAAAATAACCGCTATTGCTGCGCATTCCGGCAGGCAATGCATTAAATCCGGTTTCATTGGTTGCCCCGTAGTTGGGATTATGCCAATGGTCCAGTCCCGCTTCCTTAAGCTTCCCTCCGGAGATATTGCTCCCTCCCAGGAAATTAATCAGCACCTCCCAATCTGAATTATCCGGGACATGCCATCCTTCGGGAGCAATATTCTGATTGTCATGAACGGCATACCAGTTGTATAACCTTCCGTAAATATCAGCATTTAGTGAATCATTGGAAATATTACAATATGCGCCGGAGGACAGGTTAACCCACTGATTATTGTCAGAAACTTCCGGTATCGGTGTTCCGTTACGATAATGGGTTACCCTCAGGTTTTCAGCCATCCACCATTGGGTTCCGATTTGAACAATTTTATAAGTGTTCCCGTCAATATCCGTCACTTCGTCCGGGACGTCAGGGTGAAGAGAATCTTTCTTGCAGGAGGGAAAACACACCAGCAGAAAAATCAGAGAAAAGAGAAAATGTTTTTCAGTCATAACCATACATTTAAAGTTAGAACCTGCAGTAATTTAACCTATTAGAATGAATAAGTAAAATCTTTTTACAACCATATAACAAATTTATAGAATTTTCCCGTAAAACCATTACCTGCAGAAAAAAGTAACTAAGCATGTAACCTTGCCACTTTTACCCGGACAGTAAGTTGAACAAATAAATATTGAGATAAGCGTGCAGCACATTCATGCATATCCGCGTCTTTTGGTCATCCAACTGTTAATTATAAACTTTCAAATCATGAAATCAAAAACCTTTTTCAAATCTCTGTCCTGGATTATGATCATTTTTCTGTTTTCCGGCAGCCTGACGGCTCAGATCCGTGGAAACGGAAATATTGTGCGGCAAACCAGGGATGTCGGACCCTTTAACGGCATTATTGTTCGCAGTGGTATTGACCTGTTTATCTCCCAAACCGGAAATCCCTCGGTTGAAATAAAGAGTGATGAGAATCTCCAGCAGTACATCATAACAGAAGTAAAGGATGGTATCCTGTATGTCTATGTTGAAAAGAACCGTAATATCTGGCAGAGTCATGCAATGGATGCATACGTTTCCATCGGGGATATCAGGTCGCTAAAGGTTTCCGGTGGCGGGGATGTCGCATCCGAAGGAACCATTAAAAGTGAAGACCTTAAAATCGTTATTAGTGGTGGCGGCGATCTGGAAATGAATTTAGATGCAACGGCTTTGAATCTGTCCATGTCGGGAGGCGGAGATGCAGAAGTACAGGGACGTATAAATGATTTTAAAGCAGCGTTAAGCGGAGGTGGTGACCTCGAACTTGATGCTCTCCTGGAAACAATCAGCCTTACAGTTTCCGGTGGAGGTGATGCAGAGATCAGGGGTGACGGGAATGTCTCAACGGCTGATATCACCATTTCCGGTGGAGGTGACCTCGAAATGGATATCCCTTGCAACAATTTGACAATTCAGGTTTCCGGTGGCGGGGATGCAGAAATTCATGCAGGGGATCAGGTTCAGAAAGCCAAGATTTCCATTAATAGTGGCGGAGACCTTGACCTCGTACTCAAAACCCGGGAGCTTTCCCTTTTTGCCGGTAGTGGCGGGGATGCATGGCTCAAAGGATCATGCGATAGTTTCTCGGGAGAGATCAAAAGCGGTGGTGACCTGGATGCTTCGGAATGTGAAATGCAGTCGGCAAAAATCGATCTTAACGGCGGTTCGGGTGCAAAACTCCATGTAACCGGTATCCTTGATCTGAACGCATCCGGTGGCGGCCAGGTTTATCTGGAAGGAAATCCCCATATCAATGCAAACCTCACCGGCGGTTCTAAACTGCACCGGAAATAACGATTAAAAGAAGTTAAACAAAATTATCTCAATTTACTGCCAGGACACTGAAGATGCCAGGTTACGCTAAGGAGATTTAACAAGAATAAATCTTCGCGATTCTTCTTCGTTGTAACCATTTTGATTTAATTTCCATAATTTACCATACCCTGCCCCGGGAAGATTGTGGAGCATGTTATTGGCTAAATACTTTGATCACTGCGTGATCAGAAATAAAAGATCCGGATTCTATGCCATTGATTCCTCCGGAGTCAAATTTTTGTATCTTGCCAACTCCTTTTGATATCCGACTCCGGAAGAGTCGCTTTTTTGTGTTGTAAACCCTGTCCGTATTTCTAACCCGATGGAACTGTAACATTTAATCCAATGGTTTATTCTGGCAGGAAATTTGATCAGGAATAAAAACCTCATCCCGGTAAATAACTTGAAATAAGATGACCCGGAAAAAACCACGCACTTTTCATCCGGTTGAAATTCTGCGCCGCGGCTGGAATGCAGAACACAAATTGCTTGCCCGGCTCTATGCCCGTAAGGCAATCAAAGGGATCAGAAAGGCGATGGCCGGCCTGGGACAGGAAGCCGGGGAAACACGCAAAATGGCCGAATCGTTTTATAAACTGCTTGAGCACAAACTTAACCTGAACGAACGTAACGAGCCGCCCACCAGAGAAGAAGTTAAAGAAGCCATCGAACAACTTAAGGATGTGGGACGCCTGTCGGTGTTTATTTCAGCAGTAATCTTTCCCGGCGGGGTATTCTCACTGCTGGGCCTGGAGTTCCTGGCCCGTAAATTCGGAATCAGATTCAGTTTTATCCCCTCATCCTTTAAAAAAGAAAAAAAAACTGACCAACCCTGAACCCGTCCCGGCTGAATATCTGCCTGATTCAGGTTTATTTCCGGGAAAAATCAATATCCGTTAATTATTATTGTTTTTTCATGTTTGAATATAATACATATTTAAGGAGTTATTATAATCATTATTAACAATAATGAATATTTATATACAATATATGTAAACTATTTTTGTATATATATATTTTATTATATACATTTACCCGGATATTATGTTCCGGACTTTATCAAAACGACTCCAATACTGGGCAGGACAAACGAAGCGCAAACCTGTTCTGCTTTCGGGTCCCCGGCATGTTGGAAAAACCTGGTTGGTAAATGATCTGGCCAAAAGGGAGTACGACGATCTCATTTCCCTGGATTTTGAAGAACATCCTGCCCTGGCGTCCCTGTTTTCCGGGGACGCGCATCCGTTGAAGATCCTTGAAAACATAAGCATTTACCTGGGACGCAGGATTGACTGGGAAAACACATTGCTGTTTCTTGATGAGGTACAGGCCACCCCCGGGGTGATTCACTGCCTGGGATCGTTTGCCACGGAAGCCCCGCACTGCCATCTTATTGCAGCCGGTTCGGCCCTGGGTTCCTTCATATCAAAACATATGCATGAACAGGAATCTTCCCTGCAATACATGACACTGTATCCGCTTACTTTCCATGAATACCTGAATGCCACAGGTGAAGAACTCCTGGCAGGGCGGTTGTCCGCAATCAATCCCGCAGATGCATTTCCCGGTATTATCCATGAGAAATTGCTACGTCATCTGGCACAATATCTTTTCCTCGGAGGGATGCCTGAAGTGATCAAAACCTTCCTGGAGAGTGATGATCTTTCCTGTGCCCGTAAAAAACAGGAGGAAATCCTGTCATCCCTCGAAGAAGATTTTACTGTTTACGGAAAACGATTGCAAAAAAGAAGAATCCGGGAAGTGTGGAATTCCGTTCCTGCCCAGCTCAATGCCGGTAATAAAAAGTTCAGGTTTAACCGGTTGCGGGAGCAGGGACGTGCTGCAACATTCGGTTCATCCGTACAATGGCTGGAAGTGAACGGCCTGATCCGGGTGATAAACAGAATGCGTGTTCCCCGTCTCATGCTGCGTGAATACGAAAGTCGTTCACAGTTCAGGATCTATCCTTTTGATACGGGCCTGTCGGGGGCCATGTCCGGCCTGAAGCAGGAACTTGTCTCCCATCCGCTGAAACTATTCGGGCAATATCATGACACGCTTATCGAAACCTGTGCGGCGGCAGAACTTTCCGCAGCGGATTTCACAGATCTGTTTTACTGGTCATCTCCTGCCGATGCTGAGGTGGATTTTCTCATATTGCAGGGTAATCATATCTATCCCGTGGAAGTGAAAAGCGACACTTCGAGAAGGAAAAAGAACCTGCAGAGTTACGACCGCCGGTTTCATCCGGGCAGGTTGTTCGCAGTCTCACCCCGCAATTTTGAACAGCAGGGACATTTTACCAACCTCCCCCTGTATGCGATTTCCTCGTTGAAGAACTACTGATCAAAACTCCGAAACAGAGAAAATTGTCCGCTAACCCAAAATGTTATTCGCAAAAAATTCGTGCATTCGTGGCTCCTCTCCACGGAAACGGGACTATTCGTGCTGAAGCCAAACCTCCACCGGTTCTTACTGCAGTTCCCTCTTCATCAGTACCGGTTTGAGTATCTCAGGCCAGATCAGGTAACCCTGCCGTTTCATGTGCAGGCTATCTTTAATAAATATATCCGGTATTCTGTAAATTCGTTGTGCACTGTGCCGGCAAAAGCACAAAAAGTTTCCGTGATCTTTTCGGGCGAGATACCCCGGGCAATGTCATTATCTCCCTCGTATACCACAACAGCCCAGGGTTTATTGCACAGGATGATCCGATTGCAATAGTACCGTAGGTCATTCATATTACTGCCCCCGACTCCCCGGGGAATAAAGGGAAGTGGTGGTTTGATCATTTTGGATGCTGTCATACCACATCCGTATGATTGAGCTTTCGGTGCAGATAATCGCACCCTGTTGTGGTATTATCAGACTGTCAGCTTGTTCGAAAGCCCGGATTCCCTTCTCAAACCGTAAAGGATCGGGATATTGGTTGCTTACAACAGGTGGCCGGTTGTTTAAATATATTGGAATAATACAATATACAATAGCAAGAATAATTCTTAAGTTCAGCATTTTAAGTATGCAAATTATATTCTATCGTCCTGTTGGATTATAATTTATTAAAATATTGGATATAGGTCAAATTATCAATAATTAAGTTTATTTTTTTTGTATTGCCTTTGATAGTTCATGTAAACTGAATTATTGTACATTTGAAATCAATACAGCGTGAATAATCTACTGCTTAAAAAATGTCAGCGATAAAAAAGTTTGTTATACCGTTACTGTACGTTCTCATTAACCTTCTATTTATTTACAAGTATGGAATGAGGCAGGGAAAAATCAATGTTTTCATACTCCAGGGGCTATACATTGTTGCCATACTTTTTATCTTCCTGATCATTCAGAGATGTAATAAAACAAGATATCTGCAAATTGCTTTTTATGTTTCGTTAATCTCCTTTTTTCTATTCTCTGTTCTCATTAATCTCAAAGTCAACGAAAGCGCATTAAATGTAGACAGATGGTCAGCCATGGACGCTACAATAAAAGCATTTTTTGAAAATAAATATCCCTATACAGCTTTAACTCATTTAAATGGCAGAAGTTCAAATCTTCCGGGATTAATGATCATTGGACTGCCATTTTATTTATTGGGAGATATCGGGTTTTTACAATCATTTTCATTGCTGTTTTTTGCATTTGTTTTATTTAGAACGTTAAGAACATGGCAAGCCAGACTCCTGGGTATTTTATTGTTAATCTTCAGTATCAGTTTCTTATGGGAGATGTACGTAAAAAGTGATTTGATGAGTAATTTTATATTATTGATGGGATTTGTTATTTTCTTGCATGAAAAGAATAAAACTCATGGGCTTTATAAACCGCTTGTTTCAGGTATATTAACCGGCCTGCTTTTATTAACAAGGATCGTTGCCATTATCCCATTAACCATTCTTTTCATTCAACCTTTTCTTCAATCTTCTTTAAGAAAAAGACTATGGTTTTTTTTATCAATATTTACTACTGCAATTGTTTTATCTTTACTTTTAATAAGGCTTTGCCCTGATTATGATACCTTTATACATTATAATCCATTGTTGCTGCAAAATAAACAACTCCCCTTTATTATCAGTTTTTTATTTATACTCCTCCCATTTTTCTTTTTTAAAAAATACAAAACATTAAATCATATTTTATCTTATTGCATACTTTTCCTTTCGCTTCCCGTATTTTCTGCATTTACAATTTCACTAGTAAAATACGGGTTTAACAACATAGTCTATGAATCAGCATTTGATATCAGTTACTTTAATATTTTAATGCCCTTCCTTATTTACTCTATCTCCGAAGATATTGATAAGAAAGAAATAAAAGCAGGATAATCAACATTTTTGCAAAATTGTAGTACCCTGAATAATAGGATATTGTATTGGTGTAAAGAGTACGAATAAAATAAAATAAAAATGAATTAAAGAAGCAAGCTATAACATTTCCTTAAATATTAAGAAACAGGTTTTATTGATTATTATCTCTTTTGTATTTTATTTTCCAATGAATCAATTCTTTCTTTTAATTGTCTATTCTCCTTTTGAATTTCAATCAAATAAAGCGTTAACTCTTCTACCTTTTGCAATAACTTACTTTGCATATCTCCAATGTTTACACCATTTTCTTTTACTTCTTCCGATGATGGTATCCCCGGTAAATGTCCATGAACAGATATATATTTTTCTATTTTATTAAGGGAACATAGATTATAATCTGGGTCAAAAACAAAGTCAGACCAGTCAGTATCAACATTTACTTCTTTTGCACGAATCTTTCCATTTACAGCCAACATATAATCACCTGGCTCCCATGTCCCTATTCCAAGTTTTCCATCAAAGGTCAAGATCATAAGCTGATTATATGTACCCATATCCCCAAGAGTATTTAAACTTCGGAAATATAGGTTCCCCTCTCCGTTATTTCCAAAATTTATTACACCGTTGCCTTCAGGATGTGCAAATGTTAAATGGCTCGAACCTGTTATGGCAACCGACCCATTAATATCTAATTGAGCAATTGGATTTGTTTTGCCAATACCAACTTTACCATTAGATTTAATTGTTAACCGATCAACGGAAGATGTCTGGAGACGAATATCGTTACTACCTGATGAACCTGAAGCCAAATTTCTAATATAAAACACGTGACTGGTATTATTGTCAGAATCCTGGATATAATCAAGATATCCGTGACTATCAGTTACATAAATCTTAAATTTTTCATTCGAATTTCTACCAATATTTAATGTATTGATACCTGACCCACTATAAAAATTTACATTTTGACCTAATACATCTAAAATTGTGGCAGGGCTTGTCGTACCGATCCCAACTTTCCCACCGCGTTTTACAATAAATCTTGCATCCGAATCCCCCACGACAAAACTGTTATTCACATCATATTCATGGACAGCATACCCGGCAGGCACAGAGCCGGTCTGCCACGCAACGGCATCCCAGCCGGAATTCTGAAGGTTATCCAATATGGAAAATGCCACACTACCCGTACGTTCTACATATACTTCAAGGTATTGAGCATCATAGGTTGAGTTCTCCAGGATTCGTATTTTCGTAAACGTCGGAGTGCTGTATATATTATGGTTCAACAGCGTAAAACCCATATGTGTCTGATCATTGTAGGATATACCGGCAATAAATTCAAGGGTTGAATGGCCGCCTCCCGAAATCTGATCGGTTAAAATAAACCGGGCGTTGGCGCGTTTCCCTCCTCCGGTATTCTCCGCAATCCTGTACCAGTTGCCGGCCGTAACAGTGCCCGAGGTCTGCCCAGACAAATGATTTGAAAAGGCATAAAGGAAAACCGTCGCAAACATAAGAATGAATCTGATTGTTTTCATGGTTATATTTTTTACTGTTTATCTAACATATTATACTATTCGATAATTATTTTTTGATCACTTTCCACTCGCTCACCTCTTTGCCGATTGATATCTTCAGAAAATAGATTCCGGGTGGCGACCCTGTGATATCCACCTGCGTATAGGGCTGCAGGTTTTTCTTTTCCATGATCAGTTTCCCTCCCGCATCATATACTTTCACCGAAGAGGAAACCTTGCGAGGCAGGTTTTGGATTTGCACTACCATCTCACCCCGGTTGGGGTTGGGATAGACGGTTATCTTTATTTCTCCCAGTTGTTCTTCCAGGCTTTTAAGTATCGCTTCATCCTTCACCTTGCCGGTCGAAGGATCAAAGATACTCAGGCTTTTCTCCGTACCACCCCCCACCACTACCGTGCGGCTGATGCGGTTGCCGGCTGGATCGTACAGATAATCAAATGAAGACTGCCCGAATAACGGCAGAAAAAGAGTCGTACAGTATATTAAAATAATTGTGAAAGATTTTCTTTTCATTTTGGTGATATTTTTACTTTTTCTATTTATAAAACTGATTCTGGATTAAGATAGCTTTTTTTAAAAGTAAAATTAACTATTCAAAACTTTTCGATAAAACCTCTTTTTATTGTAAAATGATGTTTATTGAGCTTATGTTCGTATTCTTCAAAGAGGTTTTTAATCATTTTATCATTAGCCTTATGTAATTTATTTCTTTTATTTATTGTAGAGATGAGTTTACAATCATGAACTACAAAATTCCCATGATCAACAATTTTAATAGTATCACCTTTTAAACTATAACTCGTTTCAGTAACTATATCTAAATCACCACCTAAAACGAGTACATAAGCTACTCTGGATTCATTGAGACTGATTAAATAAACTCCTTTCTGTCTTATAAAACCTCCCTTGCTTTTACTAAAATACAAGCCGGGAATATTTTGTCCGGAGATATTAAAAAAAATGAAAAGCAAACCACAAATAATTAAATATAAATTGATTTTCATTTTCTTAACTTTTAAAAAGTGTTTAGCAATGAATAATTTCCTCTTCTAATTATAGATTCCCACATCAAATCTATGTAATTAATTCTCAAACCATGAATACGCCAACGTCCCCATTGTGAACCATAGGCCCACCTTTCTGCAAAAATCTTTAATCCAGCTTGAGAATATGCAACTTTATTCAAGTTCGTTGTAAACAATCCACTTCCATAATTCATCTGCAAAAAATTGTAATAATTATGCATATCCCCTTTATAAAACATTTTAGCATGGGTCAACTCATGATATGAAGTAAAAAGAAATCTCTTGCCACTTGAAAGGCCAGCAGAATGAAATTCAATCTCAGAACTCACAGAAGAATAATCTCTGGCTGCTGCCAAAATGCCAATTCTATTACCATTTGGATCAAGTGAATATGTTGTTGCTCTAGAATTGATATCTAAACCTGAAGCAGTTATTCTTGGTGATCCTGCATTGGTATAATCTGCACCATGCATCTTTGCTGCTGCATCCTGCAAAGTTATATTACCCTTCTTATAGCTTAACCAAATAGCACGTTGTTGTTGGTTCAACCCACCTGTCCATGGATTTAACCCCATATCATTTGCTATATGATATCCAGAATAGGCTCCTCCCCCAAATCCCGTTAAAGCCTGTAATCCTGCCCCTTTAAAAAAGTCTTGTTTGTACATGGTATTAGTAATACCATTTGCCAAAACATTTCCTCCGGCATGCAGAAACCCATTTGGAATCATTCCTGGAACATTCAGGAATGAAAGACCTACATTCATTAATCCTGTAATAAAGCCTTTTCCTGCACCACTCCAAAAATCTCCTCCATTTGCCATAGAGATGAAGCCTCCTTGCATCCAAGATATATCAAGTTGAACAGCTGCAGGAACCAATGGGGGCGCAAAAATAGCAGCAAGAATTGTGAAAATTAATTCCCCGCTAGGGTCAGTATAAATAAGCGGGTTATTCAACGCATATGTATACCGGTTAAAGTTTTGTGTGTAGTCCGGCATCTGCACATAGTTGTCGGGCGAGAGCATGCGGGCCAGGAGGGGATCATATAACCTTCCGTTCATATTGATCAATCCGAATGCATTCAAATGCTCGTGACCGGTAAAGCCCCGGTCAAGCACAGTCATTGCCGGCACATTATTGTAAGACCAGTCGGCGGGATTTCGCAGGCGGCCCCACGGATCATAATTATGCTCTTCCACTATTTGTCCGGTTTCATCGGTCAGCGCCATTATCGAACCGAGGTGGTCTTTTATCACATAATACATGTGTCCTGTACCATTCTCAACAATGTAAACCGCTGCCAGGCCGTCACCGCCGACAATGTAATGAACTTCACGGGTTGTGTTCCCAATGGTTTTTTCATAATCGCCCGAATAATTTTTTGTCCAAACCTGTACACTGTTTTCCGAATAGACTACTTTTTTCCGGTTACACCCGGGACCATATATAAAATGCATCTCCCCATCACCCTCAATTATAGTTTCAATTTTGTTAAAAGGGGTATAAGTAATATCCTGTTCATCAGGCAAAATGGTTCCCGGATTATCATCAATATGTTGAACCGCATGCAACTTTGCAGGATGATAAGCATACGTCCCAACATCCGTTTTTGAAGTAATATTCCCGTTACTGCTGAAATTAAAATACATAGCAGATTGTCCGGTAACAGCAGCAGAAGTCAGCCGGTTCAGGTTATCATAGGTAAATGTCTCCGTGAGATTCCTGTTTTTATCTTTTCGTGAGGTCAGATTGCCTGTAGTATGATCAAAAATATATTCAAGGTCGAAAATATTATCCGTTTTTATTTCCTGAATAAAATTATAATCGGGATCAAACGTAAGATTGGTTTGCAGACCGTTACCTGACAGGTATTGTTCAACCTGTCCCATGGCATTGACATATTCGCTTTGCCAGATCACCTGGTTGTTGTCTCCACGCTTTACCTGACCCAGATACCCGTTATTATCAAAAGTGCGTATGACACTAAATCCGGAAGGATAACTAGTTCTAATATTGTTCCCGTATTCATCATATTCAAACTGAGTGATAAAATTACTTCCCTCTATATTCTCAGTAATCTGCGTAACCGAACCATAAGCATCATATTGAAAACTTTTGCTTATGTTGTTCGGACCTGTAACAACGGATACCTGTTCAATCCCATTACCCGATGCAATATAACTGTAACTTGTTGTCCCTTCCGGACCTGTTTCAGAAGAAATTCGTCCTGCCACATCATAGTCTGTAGTATAGATATTGCCTTGCGCATCTTTTTGCCAGACCAGCTCACCATAAGCGTTATATTCGTATTCTGTTGTTCCGGCATCCGGATCGGTCAGCTTTTTCTGTCTCCCGTAATCATCATATTCCATGGTTATCGTACTGCCGAGCGTGGATATACTTTTAGGCTGGCCGTTACTATAATAGGTATAGCTAATTGTCCCGCCATTGTCGGTAGCCGTAACCACATTCCCCAAGGCGTTGATGGTTTTTGAAGATGTATGTCCGTCCGGATCGGTAACCGAAGTCGTTCGGCCATCATAAGCATAAGATCATAAGATGTGGAAAGGGATAAAAATGTTTCTGAGACTTTCCTGCCATAATCATCATAAGCGTATTCCGTCCATTTTGGGGTTTCTCCTGAATAATACGGTTTTGATTCACGTAGAACATTTCTATCCGGCTTGTATTCTTTTTCTGTAATAATAGTTCCAAATGTACCATCTAATTCAGTTTTCAATTCTCTGCCCAAAACATCGTACCAGGTTTTTATATCGGGCTTACCCGGCACAATATTCTCAACATAATATACAGCATGGTCCGGAGCAAACAGGATTTTCCATCCTGTTTTTGTTGTAATCGTATGCCCGCGTGGCGTGGTTGTTGAAGTGAGATTACCGAATCCGTCATAAGAATAACTGGTTACAAGACCATTTATATCCGTTTCCTCAGTTACATTACCGTTGACAGGATCATAAGTTCTGGTTATATAATGACCCAACGGGTTGATTTGTTTTGTAACAAACCTTCCTTTGCTGTCATACTCGTATTGTTCAGTGCGTGCATCAAGGCCCGAAGCAGAAACCGTCTTTTTAGTAATATTCCCATAAGCATCATATTGAAAAGCTGTTGTAACACTTTTGGATGCGCCCGTATCAGTTATGATCGAAGACACCAAGCCTTCGGGTGTATATGTATAATTTGTTGAGCGTGAAAAGGAGGATTCTCCCGGTAATGTCTTTGTTACTATAGAAGTTTCAACCTTTGACGGGCACCAGGCTCCTGCAGTGGTATAGGTGTTGATTGACATTTCAGACCCTTCTCCGTTATAATCCGTTGTTTGCCA
>JAADHC010000061.1 GCA_013152085.1 Chlorobiota bacterium | reverse complement strand
AACACAAAGGCTACACCATCGACGGCTGTATCCACTGGCTGGTGGGTTCCTCCCCCCGGAGTGGAATGTACCGCTACTGGGAGGAAGTCGGCATTGCCAAGGGGCGCGAGTTCATCAACATGGATGAATACATGCGTTACGAGAGTACCGATGGGCGTACCCTCATCCTTTACACGAACGTGGACAAACTGGAAAAGCACCTTCTGGAGTTTTCACCGCAGGACGCCATACCCATCAGGGATTTCATACGGGGTATCCGGATGTGCCTCGATTTTGACCAGCCTTCCGAATCAGCCCCGCCGCTCAAACGTCTGCGAAAAAATCTTAAGCTTGGACTGATTATGGCGACCAAAGGGAGAGAAATGCGGAAGTGGATGAAGATATCCTGCACGGAATTTGTTATGAGCATCAAAGACCCGGTACTCCGTAAAGCATTGCTGGAAATGTGGTTTCCGGAATTTTCGATGTTCTTTATGCTCTTCACCTTTGCCTACCTGCATAACAGGAATGCGGGTTATCCCATCGGCGGTTCCCTGCCCATGTCGCTGGCACTTGCCAGGCGCTACACCGATCTGGGGGGAGTCATCCATTACGATAAACGGGTAAAGAAAATTCTGGTGGAAAGGGATAAAGCGGTAGGCGTCCGACTGTCGGATGGAAGCGAGTACCGTTCCGGGCGGGTGATCTCAGCGGCGGATGGAAATACTACCATCTTTAAAATGCTGGAAGGAAAATACGCGGACGAAAAAACACGTGAACCTTACGAAAAATGGCCCGTTTTCCAGCCACTGTTGTTTGTGGGAGTGGGGGTGAACCGCTCTTTTGCAAATGAACCCAAAACAGTCTCCGGAATGAGTTTCCCCTTGCGCCAACCGACGGAAATCGGGTATGCGATGCGGGACAGATTGCCAATCCACATTTTTAATCAGGATCCCACATTGGCGCCGGCAGGCAAAACCAGCCTGGTGGTGATGATGCCCAGCAGTTACGAGTATTGGAAAGAGATCGCACAGGATCGGGTAGCCTACAAGGAAAAGAAAGACCAGGTAGCACGCACAGTGGTGAAACTGCTGGACCAGCGCTTCCCTGGTATCTCCCGACAGGTGGAGATGGTAAATGTTGCAACACCATTGACTTTTGAACGTTACACGGGTAACTGGAAAGGTAGTTTCGAAGGCTGGCTGCTCACACCACAGAACGCGTCTACCATAATGAACCGCATGCGCCAAACACTACCCGGCCTGCAGAACTTCTATATGTGCGGGCAGTGGGTCGAACCGGGCGGCGGCCTTCCAACCAGTGTCATGTCCGGCCGCCGGCTTGTGAAGACGCTGTGCAAACAGGACAGGAAAAAATTCCGGACTACAGTGGTTTAGGTTAATGGGTTTTGACGTTCATAGTTAGTAATATACTGAATGAGTAAACAATTAATTAAAATCTTTTAAAGGAGAAAAAGGTATGATCTTTCTTATTTATTACGTTATCGGTTGGATAGTCGGGCTGGTTATGATGTTCGTAACAGGCTCGACGAAAGATGTTTCGAGCGCTGCACACATACTTTTGCTATACCAACTTACCGTTACTGTCGGGTTAACAGGAATCTTAGGCGGGTATGGACACTTGTTCATGGGGGATCGGGTCGCACGCAGCATTGGATGGCATGAAGGGACTCTGTTTCAGGTCGAACTTGGATACTGCTGTTTGGGTATGGGTCTGCTCGGAGTAATGTGCTTCTGGTATAGAGATAACTTTTGGCTTGCTACGATTGTCTTTACAACCGTTTTCCTCTTAGGTGCAGCATTGGTTCACATCAAAGAAATGCTTAAGAAAGGAAATTTCAATCCCGGGAATGCAATAACAACGATACCGGATTTTCTGATCCCTGTTACGCTTTTCGTGTTATGGTTCCTGGCAAAAAAATAAGGCAGTCAATTCCGGTTTATTAACATATTTATTTAATAAGAGAAAATCATGAACCCCTCATCCTTAAATTGGATTAATTCAGAGGTACAAAAACAAAAGAGCATATATAAAGACACAATGCTTCCAGGGATGAGGACTCACAGAACGCTATTAAAAATAATTTACTTTGTGAGGTGGCAGGTACCGGAGAATTTAGCTAATAGCAGTTTACAATTAATTAATATACAGAACTTTAAAAAACTTTATATATGAATAACATGGTAAAAAAGAAAGAAATAAAATATTCCCTTCTTTTTATCACGATCGTACTCATCGCCACCTGGAGTTTTGCCTTCTACGCTTTTTCAAGTCCTGAAACAGTGCAGTTATATGTTCTGGTAATGCTTATTCCGGCCATCGTGGCTCTTCTATTAAATTCCATCCGCTATAGGTCATTTCGATTGGTTTTGAAGCCCATAACGACGAGGATAAACCTAAAATCAATTTTATTTTCACTTCTGTATCCTTTATTATTTATTGGAATAGCGGCTATCTCTGTTTTTATAATTGGTCTGGCTGAATTTGATAAAAATAAATTATCAGATTTAATAACACAATTTCCTTCGATTGGCATGATAATAATGGGATTTATTTTAATCTTTGGCGAAGAATACGGCTGGAGAGGATTTTTGTTGAAATCGTTAGCTGAGGCTAAAGGGAAAGTATTTGCCGCAATAGTAGTTGGCGTAGTATGGGCTTCTTGGCATGCTCCCCTCGTATATGAATTAGCAAAATTCACTCACATGAAAAATCCGTTATTGCTGACCGTGGTTCAGGTAGGGGCTGTCTTTGTTTTTTCAATGCCGTTTGCCTATTCTTATTTCTTATCAAAGAACATCTTTCCTCCGATGCTTTTTCATTTCATTTGGAATCTTTATAATCCTATTGTTCTTGGAAACATTTATCGAAACCAGCCGGGAATTATGGTTGGCAATATGGTTTATATAAATGGCGAAGGTTTGGCAGGGATTATTTTAGGGTTGCCTTTTTTATTTTGGTTTCTAAGCCAAAATAAAATCTTTGGTAAATCTAACAGATAAGTGTGTACAATTAGTTGGTAAAAGAAAAGACGATTCAAAGGGAAAATGTTGAAAGCAAAAAATAAGAATTTCCTAACATATGCAATCCTTACTTATGTGATATTCTGGCTATTATTAGCCATAACGGGTATCCTGATATCACTAAAATTACCTGCATATATACAGAATATAATGAAAAATATATGTGCCTGGGCCCCGACTTTTGCTGTTGCTGTTTTATTCAGGAAATTATACCCAGGCACAACTATAATTGATTATTTCAAAAGAAATTTCCTGTCAAAAGTTAATCCACTGACCTTTATCGCAATCTTAGCGTTACAACTTGCTATATCCGTTATTGCAGTTCTGTCATATATTTTACTTAATAAATTAACTATAGGATCACTCTCACTAATAAGCCCTGCTGCAATACTGCCAACTATTCTAATAATAATAACGAGTGGCCCGATGGGTGAGGAATTGGGCTGGCGCGGTTACGCTTTAAATGAACTTTTGAAGAAGAAAAATGCTTTCACTTCATCAATTATTTTAGGTTTCATTTGGGGATTCTGGCATTTACCGTTATGGCTTCTGTCGGGATACTCAGGAATCAACTTGATCCAGTACATTTTCTTCTTTCTTGTAGCGATAGTCTCTTTATCGATAATAATCACGATTATTTATATACGAAGTAAGAATATACTTATCGCTATGTGGATTCATTTCCTTTTCAATTTTTTACTCAAGATACCGGATATAGATTTACTCCATATGTTTACATACACAGCGGGTGTGTATTTTATTGTTGCGCTTCTATTATTATTGATCTATAGAAAACAATTTTTTAAGCCTATCCAGATTTGAATAATATGACCAAAGAAAATATAATATGACTAAACCAAGGGTGGCCGAAACCGGTCAGGGAATTTAAGATGATTTAAATGTAAATACAATTTGACAAACCGGGTTGAATATAGAAAGCACTGGTGATAAAATGCCCTTTGAAGTAGGTGGTAACCACATTTTTCCTTTCAAATCTGGTTACAAATGATGTTACCTTGATTGTGATCGTACCGCTAACCCTGGCACTTAACGTTAACCGCAGGGATATCCTGGTTATCCTGGAAGCATTGGCCGCTAATGCCGGGTCGGCACTGATACCTTTCGTAAATCCTTAAAATCTTTTTATTTGTATAATTCATATATCTTTTAGAATTTAATATGTCAGTAATGTTAAATGATCATTTATGAGAAAGCAATATCATTTTCGCCCGTCTGCAAACGGTTACTATGCATGGGATATAGATCGGCTGGTATCACTGGCATCTGCCTGCAAGCCGCAAAAAGTTAAGCTCGGCGACATTGCCGAGATTGATGAACCGTTTTGGTTTGATCGTCCGGACGATATCCCAACCTGCCGGCAGATAGCCGTACATGCCCGGCTTATTGAACACGCTGATCTGGGTTATCCTGTAATCATGAGTCCGGATCATCGTATCATGGACGGAATGCATCGCGTTCTTAAGGCTTTGAATACCGGGTTGAAAACCATTGATGCCGTAATATTCGAAAATACACCGGAACCGGATTATATTGACGTGCAGCCCGACGAACTGCTTTATTAATGCCGGTTAGAATTTGAGGATAAAAGATACCTCGCTGCCGGGAGGCAGGAAAGTAAAAAATCGAAGCGTAACGAAGATCCCGATTTATCGGAGTTCCGGGATATCTTACTTTGTATGCATCAAACTTTTTTACCTGAATCTTGTTTTTCATATGTCGTTTAGGCCGGTGTTCGGACGGCGGACACTGTCAGGTCAGGCACTCAACTTAACCTGTCAGCGTTGAGCAGGAAGTGATCAATCATCAATAATTAAAGATTACGAAAATTCCGAAGGAATGGAATAGTGGTATTACAGGCTTAAAAACGATCACGAACCAACCGGGGTAACATTTTGTAAAGTTCTGGTGGGAAAACTTTTAAGTCTGAAAAGTATCTCTTAACTTTATATCTGTTTTCATCTTATTTAATTTAAGCGATATAACCATGAAAAAAAGTATGCTTTATGGCTTGTTACTGCCGGGTATGATTTTTTATGCCTCGTGTACATCTCAAACAACTCCGGAGGGAAAAACACTTCTTAAAGACAATTGGGAAATCCAGTCTTCTGCAGAGATTAAAACCGCAGGTGACAGTATCTCTGTTCCGGAATATAATCCTCAGGGATGGTATCCTGCTACTATGCCTTCAACCGTTCTGGCAGCGCTTGTTAAAAATAAGGTATATCCGGATCCCTACTACGGTACAAATATTGATTCACTCCCCGGATACGTACCCGGAAATATGTGGGAGATGCCTGAAAACAGTCCTTTTAATGTTCCGTGGTGGTATCGCACGGAATTTCAAATACCGGATGGTTACAAGGGAAAGAACATCTGGCTTGATTTTCACAGTATAAACTATAAAGCAAATGTTTGGCTTAACGGTCATTTAATCGCTGATACAACTACCGTTGAGGGTGCTTACCGGTTATTTGATTTTGATATAACAAAATACGCTGTCGCCGGTACAACCAATTGCCTGGCCCTGGAGATATTTCCGCCCCAGAAGGCCGATCTTACCATCACCTGGGTGGATTGGAACCCAACACCTCCCGACAGGGCCATGGGTATCTGGTATGATGTTTCCATACATGCAACCGGCCCGGTGACCATTCAAAGACCCTATGTGATTACGGACCTGAATTTACCCTCGACAGATACGGCCAGGCTTACCATATCTGCAGAATTAAAAAACGCGAAAAAAAATCAGGTTACGGGCCTTCTGACCGGAGAAATTGAAAATATGATATTTTCCCGCAAGGTAATCCTTGCTCCCGGTGAAACGAAACTGATTACTTTTTCTCCTGATGATTTTCCTCAACTGTCGGTATCCAACCCGCGGCTTTGGTGGCCACATTCCGTAGGTCCCCAGAATTTATATGATCTGAATTTAAAGTTTGTCGTTAACGGCAAAGTTTCGGATACCAGGAAGCAGCGTTTCGGTATCCGCGAGATTACATCTTATATGAATAACTTTGATGGCAAACACACGCGGGTTTTTCAGATCAATGGTAAAAATATCGTGATCCGGGGAGGAGGATATGTGGAAGATATGATGTTGCGCCCGTCCGCAAAGAGTGTTGAAACAGCCATCCGGTATGCGAAATTTATGAACCTGAATGCGTTACGTATGGAAGCCCCGCGTGGCCCGGATTACCTGTTTGATCTGTGTGATGAACAGGGGATCATGCTTATGGTGGGATGGTGTTGCTGCAGTACGTGGGAAAGATGGTCCCGGTGGACACCCCATACTGCCGATATTGCCGAAGAGAGCTGGAAAGATCAAATCATTCGTCTTAGAAATCATCCTTCGGTTTTTACATGGCTTTACGGCAGTGATAATTTCCCGCCGGCTGATGTGGAAAAAAGATATATAAGCGTTCTTGATAAATATGACGGTACCAGGCCTTATGAGTCTTCTGCGACACAGGATTCAAGTGCAATTGCCGGATATACCGGGCTTTGGATGGGACCCTACCCCGATGTGTATGCTTATGAAACTCCGGCTTACTGGTATGGGAAGCTGGAATTTAATTCGGAAGCTGCTCCGGCAGGTGAACAAATATCACCGATCGAAAGTTTGCGGAAAATGATGCCTGAAAAAGATTTGTGGCCCATCAGTGAATCCTGGAATATACGCCTGCATAAAAGATTTGATCCCCAGGCGAGAAAAGCTTTGTTTTCACGTTACGGGGAACCGACAGGGGTGGAAGAGTACTGTATGAAATCACAGGTGTTTCAGAAAGAGGCGGTACGGGCTATGTTCGAAGCCTTTGCCAGAAACAAATATCGTTCAAGCGGTATTATTTACTGGATGTACAATTCTGCATGGCCTTCCTTGTACTGGCAGTTATACGATTATTTCCTGACACCCAATGGCGCTTTTTACGGAACCAAAAAAGCCTGCGAACCTTTGCATATCCAGTATTCTTATGATGACCGTACGATTTATGTCATTAACGGATATTACAAGGAATTTAATAACCTTAAAGCTTCCGCACAGGTTTATAATCTGGATATGCAGGAAAAATATTCCGATGAAGTTCCGGTAAACATTGCTTCCGATGAAAGTAAAAAGATCATGGATATTGCCTGGCCGGCGGATTTAAGTAATGTCTATTTCCTGAAACTCGAATTAAAGGATGACTCGGATAAAATGATCTCCTCCAACTTTTACTGGCTGTCGGCTAAAGGAGATGAGGAAGCGGATTTTACCGGTTTAAACAAAATTCCCGAAGTGAATTTAAATGTTTCTGTCTCTTCTTTACGGAAAGAAGGAGATAAGTATATTCTTACCGTGGATGTGGAAAATCCGTCTTCATCCCTGGCATTTGCGGTTAATCCGTCAATTAAAAAGGACCGTTCCGGAGATCTGGTTACGCCGGTTTTCTGGGAAGACAATTACTTTTCCCTGCTTCCGAAAGAAAAACGAACCGTGAAAGTCGAATTCAATGCGGAAGACCTGGATGGGGAAAAACCGGTATTGCATGTCGGGGGATGGAATATAAAAGAGGTAGATAAAAAATTGAATAAGTGAAACGATAATTTTGCAGATTCGTTATTGAACAGAATTTTCTCTTACGTTCCCAGCTTTTCTGACAGGAGTTCCTCCCTGCCGGTCGGCCCACACTGTCAGGTCTTGCGATGTACTCAACCTGTCAGCGTTTGAGCCTGTGCGAAAACCTGACAGCGTTGAGATGGATTTCCGATGTATCAACCGGACATCGTGAGGTCATGTGTTCGGATATAAATTTCCGGAATGACTCTTTTGATGTATCGCTTAATGTCCAAACAACTGACTGTATCGCAGGTTTTTGATCGCGGGCATCTTTGAATGGCTTCCCTTAATGGATTTCCAGAGGATCTCGTTTAATGCCTGTTCGGGAGTCGCATCTTCCTCATCGAAATCCATCAGCATGGATGTCTTTGCCCCGTAAGCATCTTCGGGATTGATCCGGTCCGTTGGCCAGGTATTCTTCAGATGATTGAAAGAGGTAAGATCCGGCTCATCCCGGAAGGCGGTAGTAAGCGGGAAAGAGGCTGCATCGTACTGGCTCATGGGCGGCAGCCCCAGAATCAGTTCTATGGTACGCAATACACTGGTAGTGCTGTACATATTGTGATCCACCCATCCCCTTTTGGCATACGGGGAGGCTATCAGCAGGATGGAACGGTGGGCATCCACATGATCGGGGCCGTTCTGGGAATCATCTTCCAGCACAAAGATGACCGTTTCTTTCCAGAACCTGCTGTGGGAAACAGCATCCACTACCATACCGAGAGCCAGGTCATTATCGGCCATCATAGAACGGGGAGTATGCTTCCCACTGGCTGTTCCGTATGTATGGTCGTTCGGCAACCGCATGATCATCAGTCCGGGCCATTTGCCGTTTTTTTCATACTCATGCATTTCCCGGATAAATTCCTTTGCCCGGAGGGTGTCTGCATAATCCAGGTCCCACGGACGAAACGCCGGGTCAAAATGACCTTTCAGATTCTCCATAGTGGTATAATACCGGCCGGTAGTATCGGAGCCTATTTTGATAAATTCCGCATAGCTGCGGTAAGAAATCCCTTCTCTGGCTGCCATATCCCAGATATATCCGAGAGTGGGAGAGGCGATCGGGTAACTTCCTTCCGAAGGATAACCCTGTCCCCTGCCTGAATAGGTCGCGGGCCAGGTTTTTTCCACAAAATCGGTGGCCATGGCTGCGGTGGACCATTCATGTCCGTCGGCACTCACTTCGGCATCCACATAGAAATTATCGAAAAGGACAAAATCTTCAGCCAGTTTGTGGTGATTCGGAGCAATATCCCTGCCGAACAAAACCAGGGAAGAGTCGCCGTTACCTTGTGGCAGGTCGCCGAATACCTGGTCGTAGGTGCGGTTTTCTTTGATGATATAGATCACATGCTTTATCGGGGAGGTCCCGCCGGGCAGGGGAATGGCATGGTGTTCCTTTTGTGAATCCCGGTTTCCCGTCATCTTGCTCCAGTTGTTATTTTTCTTTACCTGCCGGGTATATTCCGTGAGTTTCCGGCTATCCGGGACAGGCAGGGCGGAAACCGTACCCCAGAGAAGCCGGCCTATATATTGTGTGCTGCGGGTGCTTTTTTTCGTCGGATCCGGCCCCTGCGGGTTTGGCCTGGAACGAATGCCTTTCCCGTTGGCAATAAAAAGGGTCTTCCCTTCCCCGGACAGGGCAACGGCTGTGGGATACCAGCCTGCCGGGATCAAACCGGTAACATGGGCCTTTCCTGCGGTTGAAACATCAATCACAGCCACATCATTGTTTCCGGCATTGGCAACATATAAAATTCTCCCGTCGGATGAAACCGCAAGGCCGTTCGGGGTGGAACCGTAAAGAGCATCCCGGTAGGGAGCAACGGAAACGGTTTCCATAGCTTTATCCGTTTTTGTGTCTATAACCGTGATGTTATCCGTATTTGCATTGGCAACGAAAAGGCGTCCGTCTTTAGCCAGAACCATCTTATTCGGGTGATCACCTGCCGGGATGGTTCCGGTCAGTGTCAGATCTTCCGCATTGATTACAGCCACGGCACTCCCGCCCCAGATGCTCACATAGATTTTTTTCCCTGCATCAGCCGTAACAACATCATACAAAAAATGATCAAAAGAGAGACTCTTAATGATCTTTTTTTCCGGAACGGAAATCTTTAGTAATTTCTTTGCCGTTTTGGTTACGGCATAAAGCGTTTTCCCATTATCAGCAGATTTTAATCCCGTTACAAACCACTCCACATGTGAGTCCGGAGTCAGGGAGATGGAGTCAATCCGGACAAACAGGGTGTCTTTACGGGCAAAAAGATAAATAATATTTTTCCCTCCGCCCGAAGCAAACAGTGTACTGCCGTCTGCACTGAAATCCAGACCAAAAAAAGAGGCCCGCACCGGCAGTGTCTGTACCTGCTCCTGCCGGCTTATATCAATAATGGAAATGAATTGTTCACTGAAACCGTTATTGGTGACGGCCAGGTACTTTCCATCCGGACTGATAGCCATATTTAACGGCAGGTCTCCCACCGGAATCTGTTTCCCCGCCGGAGATATTAAGTAATGATTGGGCAGGAGAACGGAGCCATTGCTCAATACCCCGGGATTCATCGTTCTGCTGTTTTTTACGCAGGAAGCCAGAAGAAGCATTCCCACGGTTATGAGCATCCCATAGCGGTTGCAACATGTTTTGATGATGTTCATGAGTTTAATTTTATGTTGTAAATCCATTCAATGTTTCCGTACTTTTCTTTTTTCTGACTGTTCAGTTGTGACCTATTAAAGATACGGGTTTATTTATATATTTCCATAAAATATTGATGAGATACTGATAAAGAGTATAGCTGAAATATATGAAAATGACACATTATATGTGACTCCCGTCATTTTATCAAACGGGAAAAGTATTATGTGGGAACCATACCTGCTTTGAAATATGTAATTTATATGGTAATTTGCGGTAGAATATTATGTTAGCTGCTACGACCGCCGTGCAGGTGAAGCCCGCATTTGGCAAAATAACAATTTAATAACCGCGTAATAAATTACAAAATTTTAAACAGATGAAACAAAAAGACAACTCAATACTTAGAACCCTTTGGTGGTTGCTTCCACTGGTTGTTGTTGTGAGTTTTGGTGCAAGTCTCTTTGCAGTATGGCTGCTAAGCAAACTTTTTGAATTTTCATTTGATTCAACCACTGCTGTGATCATCAGCATGCTCACCGCTGCATCAAGTAGTACAGGCTTATCAGCTATCATTCTGACGCAGCGGAAGCATTGACTTCCGGTTTTGCATAGGATCAGTTTCACACAATTTACGGGCTGCATCCGGAGCAGTAATCGATGTTTTGACCTTTTAATTAATAATCCTGATCATCCTCGTTTTCCTGGCTTCGGCAAAGGCATAGAAAAACCCCAGGGCACCTCCGCTGATATTTCCGGGGGGATTGGCAGGGGCTTGTTCAAAAGGGTTGTCATTATATACGGTGACACGGAGAACGGAGATGCTGTAATCGAAAAAATCTTTGGGAATGGCAGCCATCTGCAATGTTACACGGTTCCCGGGGCTGGCTTCCACGGATTGTACCGGCAGCCCGTATATATATCTCCCGTTGATCAGCTTGTCGGTGGCGAAGATCAGCTTGGTAAGGTTATCGGTCTGGTATATTCCCTCTCTGAATACCCCAAAGAAATAATGGTCCCCCGGTACAGGAGATTCCGGGGCATAGAGACGGATATGAAACAACAAAGGATCTACGTCATCTTCGGAAAAATTAATCGAATCGATAACCGGCGGACGGGGCATGACAGAATGTGCCGTGTAAATTTTTCCTCCCGTTTCAACGGTAAGCGTGTATTCGGTCCCGGGAACCCCGGCAAAAAAGGGAGGTGTCAGGTATATGCCGGAGAATGTTTCGGTGAGGTTTATCTGATTTGCAGAATCCGACAGGGTGACTATGGCTCCTTCTACCGGCACCGGCTGAGCTGTGCTGAAATAACCCGAACTTTGTGTGATCTTTACGATTTGTGACTGTTGCCGGTTGCTTATCGAGCCTTCAATGACAATACGCGGTTCGCCGGTATCGAGCTGCAGATCGATCTTTTCGGTACAGGCTCCCAACCCGGCCAGCAAACCGGTGAATAGCAGTATGATATGTTTTTCTCCCCGCAGCATCAGTAGATAAAATTCCATGTGATTGACGGAATTACCGGAAACATATAGAGTTTATAGGCTTCGGTTTTTCCGGGGTCGTCACGGTTGGCCTGGAAGTAGATCATCCAGGCATTTTTCCGGTTATACAGGTTATACACTGAGAAATTCCATTCGGAGTGAAACCTTTTTTGCCGCTCCGGCCGGGGAAGGAGGGTAACTGAAAAGTCCATGCGGTGATAAACCGGCAGACGATAAGCATTGCGGTCCGAATATTCCGGGACAACGACATTGTCAAAGACATATCTCCCTACAGGGAAGGTTACCGGCGCTCCCGACTGATAAATCCATGACAGGGAAACATGCCACCGGGGGGACAGGTCGTAAATGCCGACAACCGCAAGGTCCTGCGGCCTGTCATACGAAGCGGGATAAGCTTTCCCGCCGTTAATTTCAGGAATCTCACGAATAGCCCGCGACCAGGTATAGCTGATCCAGCCTTTTAGCCGCCCGCGGTCTTTCCTTATCATGAGTTCAATACCCCGTGCCTTTGCTTTTCCGAATCGCAGCTCGCCGGTAAGTTCAGGGTTGAGAAGCAGGTTGGCATGGTCTTTATAGTCGATCTGCGCCCCCAGTAGTTTGTAGTAGATATCTGCAGTGATTACGTAGTTTCTGCTGACATTCTTTTGCAAACCGACAGAAAACTGGTGTGCATACTGGGGTCGGATGTTCGGATCGGATGGAATCCAGATATCCAGCGGGGTACCGGCAGTAGTATTGGATATCAGATGAATAAACTGACGCGTGTAAGAGTAACTGCCGGAGAAGCTCAGGGTTGAATCCGGGGTCCAGGTAAGTCCGATCCGGGGTTCCAAAGCCGGATAAGTGTTAAAAATCATTCCTGCCGGATAAACCGTCGAATCGATAGTTTCGTGCAGGTTATTAAAATGATACACTGTTGCTTTCCCCACATTCAGAAAAAGAACCCCGCGAAGGCCTGCCTCAAGGGTAAGTTTTTTGCTGATATTCAATTCCTCTTCGATATAGGCGGCATTTTCCCAGGCTGTAGCGCCGGGAATGGTGTAATTGTTGTATACTGACAGGGTATCACTGGCACGTATCAAACCCGGGGAAAAGTGAAAACGGGAAGAGGTTATCCCGAAACGGAGGGTATTGCCGGGAGTTAAATACCAGGTGAAATCATATTTGCCCTGTAAGTTTTCCATATACGACCGCCATTCCACCCCTGTCAGTTTCGTCGTCTGGCCCAGCCGGTAGTTATACCTGCTGTAGATCAGGGAAAAATTGGAAAAAAGCTTCTGTGAATAAAGATGGTTCCAGCGGAGGGTAGTGGTATAATTTCCCCAGTTAAGGTAATATTTGTGCTTATAGGTGAAATCATCCTGTCCGGAATATCCCGAAAGAAAAATCCGGTTACGGTCGTTCACCGTGATATTTGTTTTGAAGTTAAGATCAAAAAAGTAAATCTTGTTTTGTTTCACTTCTTCGTTTTTGGAAAGCGGCAGAAAAATATCTGCATAGGAACGCCGCCCGGCGAGGAGTATGGATCCCTTTTTCCCGGCAATCGGGGCATCAAGTGTCAGCCGGCTGGCAATATTTCCGAGCCCACCACGCATCGCAACCCGTTCGCGGTTGCCTTCGCGCATCCTGACATCCAATACCGAAGAAAGCCGTCCTCCGTTAGCTGCGGGGAGATTCCCTTTGTATAGCCTGACATCCTTTACGACATCAGCATTGAAAACGGAAAAGAAGCCCATCAGGTGCGAAGGATTAAAAACCGTGGCTTCATCAAGCAGGATCAGGTTCTGATCATAGTTACCGCCGCGGACATTGAAATTGGATACCCCCTCGTTGGTGGCGAGAACGCCCGGCAATAACTGCAGGGTTTTGATCAGATCGGTTTCACCCAGCAGCGACGGGGAACTTTCGATCATCTTCATCGGAATCCGTATCGACTGAAACCGGCCGGAAGAGAGAATCGTTTTCGCCGCCGCATGCACTTCCACATCCCGGATCATGTCCGTAACCGGGTTAAGGACGAAATTACGGCTTATGTTGCGGTCAATAACTATGCTGTCAAGGATTGTTGAAAAACCAATGTATGAAATACGGAATGTTGTTTTTCCCTGTGGCAGGGTAATGGAATAAAAACCATATTCATTCGATACACATCCTTTTTGTAACCGGGGGAAATAGATGTTTACTCCGATCAGCTCCTCATCCTGGTCGTCACGCACATATCCGCTGAAAACATATTTCTGCTGATGGTTTTTTTCTTGTCCGCTGACAGTCAGGTCAGAAAGGATCCATGTCATCAGCAGGATCAGAAACACGGTTGGAAAAAATCTGTGTTTGATCATAGAAGGCCTCTGTTGACTTCAAAGGTAGGGAATAATCCTGTCGGAACGGTCCGGGAGATTACAATTTAGAGAGTGTTTTTCCGGAGGATTCTTAATCTTACAGAATCAGCATTATAAAATCAGGATGCCGTTGACGGTCTGTTTTTGTTTCCCTTACGGTCCATCAGCAACCGTACCAGTGTGTACAGCATGGTTATGATAGCAAAAAAGTCACATAACCTGGCGATATAATCGCCATGTAGTGAGTAATAAGTCATTTTATCCGAGGCATAAATAGTACCTTTTATAACGGCCGGAACCCACCATCCGGTAGTTTGAAAATCATCCCCGCGCTGGTTGATAAAGCATGAGATACCGGTATTGGCCGAACGGGCAATACTGCGTCTTGTTTCGATGGCACGCAGACGGGCATACGACATGTGCTGTTTATAGCCCGGTGTGTTGCCCCACCAGCCGTCATTTGTAATAATAAAGATCATATTGGCACCATTACGGATATAGCGGGTCACATATTCCCCGAATACCGATTCGTAGCAGATTACCGCTGCTACTTTCCCCGGTCCTCCCGGCTCATACAACGGAGTCCGGTCGGGTTGTGTGCCGTAGCTTCCGGTCGCCCCGCCAAGGTTGATGATGAGATTTTCAAGAAACTTTAACTTGCCCGGGTAGGGCATCTTCTCAACCCCGACAACCAGCTGTGACTTATGATAAATCTGGATTACGGATGATGTATCAATCTGCAGGGCTGTGTTATAGGCGTCATAGTAACCGCTGCCATTACTGAATCTCTTTGCAGTTGGTGAGGGTTCTTCACCTGGAGGATATGCCTTAAAGGTCGAAGCTCCGATGATAAATTTTACATGCGGATATTTCCTTATATATACTTTGATCCTGCGAATGCTGCGATTCATGGCAATGTCGTTTTCCCAGATATTGTCATTCAAAGCAGTCTCCGGAACAACGATATAGTCTGTTGATGCTGTGGTAAGTGAATCGGCCAGGTGTAATATGATATCCAGTTGCCGACCGGGGGATAATCCGCCAAACTTGTCGTTATAAGGATCGATATTGGGCTGGACAATCACAATTTCATAAGGTTTGCCTTCGTCTTTGTACTGATGGTAACGTATCAATGAGGCGGTAACGGGAAATAGGATAAGTACTACCAGGATAACGAGTTCGGGTATACGGCTCTTAAGATTCCTGTAGCGGATGTAATGGCGAATAAGCAGAAAAATCAAAAGGTTGATCATTAAAATCCAAAGTGTTCCTCCCAGTGTGCCGGTATATTCGTACCATTGGATCAGTTTATAGTCTTTGGCAAAGGCATTTCCAAGGTTTAGCCAGGGAAAGGAAATCTCCGCATTCAGGTAAAAATGTTCATAACCGGTCCAGATAACAAGAAATCCAAAAAATCCGAATTTATCGCCAAGCGTCCGGTGGGTGAGATGGATCAGCCAGAAGGCCACGGTCATCACAAAGCTGTTAATAATAATAGCGGCAATAGCACCGGATACCGTGGCATTTTTTATCCAGTAGATGGTGAGGATATTCCAGATCAGAAAAGTAACTGCTGTCAGGACAAAGCCCTTTCCTGAACGGTATTTTTCCTTGTTGGCCGTAAGGTAATCTTCAACAAAAAGCAACGGTACCCAGGCGATGAACATCACAATTCCGGAAAACTGTCTGTAGAAAGGAAGACTGAGAAGAATACCGCTGAGGACTAAAAAGGGAAGTATATGTTTTTTCCGGATCATAAGGCGAATTTATATATGTATGAAATGTTTCTTGTTTACCAGATATACACCGATGAGGATAACGGACATCCAGAGAAGTTGTTGTACTGAGATTTTTTCTCCGTCAAACAGCCCCCAGAAGATGGCAAATATAGGAATGATATAGGTTACGGATGCGGCAAAAATGGCTGTCGTGTATTTAATGAGAATGTTAAAAAGTACTACGGCAATGGCAGAAGACATGATGGCCAGAAGAGCAATATATCCGAGACTTTGCCATGCCTGCGGATGGCTGAATGCTGCAGGAAGATTTGAGAATACCAGTACAATAAAAGCAAAAGGCCCGATGATAAAAAAGGCTGCCGAGGCAATCGTGACCCCGTCAAGATCGGCCAGCTTGTATTTGATCTCGTTTATACTGACCCCGTAACAAACCGTTGCGATAACAACAAAAAGACCATACAGGTTTGCCTGATGGAATAAATCCTGTGACCCGTCATAGATCAGTCCAATGGCTCCGGCTAACCCCAACAGGATACCGAGAATATTGATCAGCAAAACATGACTGCGGTAAAACAATAAACCGATCAACAGGGCAAACAATGGTACCAGCGAATTCAGTATGCCCGCAATAGAACTGTCGATCTGCGTCTGGGCTTTGGTGAAAAGAAAAGCCGGCAGAAAATTGCCGATAATGCCTACGATAAGTAAAGATTTAATATGATGTTTTTTAATTCTTCCCAGGCGGGGCATGATCAGCGGAAATAAAACCAGAAAGGAGATAAAAATGCGAAAAGCAGCTACCTGATTGTTGTTAAAGACTTCCAGACCTTTTTTCATCAGGATAAAGGATGATCCCCAGATGATGGACAACAACAGGAGCAATGCCCATTGCCATCGCTTTTTCGTAAGATCCATTTTTGAATTTTTGTATGCAAAGGTAATGATTCTGCCTGTTTCCTTTCTGTTCCTCCCTTAGTTTATATGATGATTGAGCCATGCAGGAAAGATTTTAATAACTTTGTTTTGTCATTCATAAAATTCTTAACCATGGATCAGTATGAAATATATGTCGCGGGAAAATTCAAAACCACTTCGACCGAACTACCCGTTACCAATCCGTTTACAGGGAAGGTTTTTGCCCGTACCTTCCTGGCGGGTCCGGATGAGCTGGAAGATGCCATAACTGCCGGATTGAAAGCCGAGTCTGTTTTGGCTGACATGCCGGTTTACCGGAGATATAAGATCCTCACCGATGTATCCGAAGCGATCAGGAAAGATAAAGACCGGCTGGCCGGGGTACTGGCTATGGAATCGGGGAAACCCTACCGTTATGCCCTGGGAGAGATTTTGCGTGCCGTACAAACATTTCGTATTGCTGCCGAAGAAAGCAAACGACTTCCCGGCGAATACCTTTCGATCGACTGGACTGAGGCCGGAGATGGCAAAGAAGGATGGGTGAAATATTTCCCGGTAGGTCTGATGGCAGGTATCTCACCTTTTAACTTTCCGTTAAACCTGGCAGTACATAAAATTGCCCCGGCACTGGCAGCGGGAAATCCGATAATCCTCAAACCGGCACGTGCTACACCGTTGTCTGTGCTCGAGCTTACCCGGATCCTGGATAAGACCGGCCTGCCCCCCGGGGCAGTTTCTGTTTTGCCTATGGACCGCCAGGCGGGCGATCAACTGGTCACTGATCCCCGGTTTAAGATGCTGAGCTTTACAGGCTCTCCCCAGGTAGGCTGGAAAATGAAAGAACGGGCGGGGAAAAAGAAAATCCTGCTGGAACTGGGCGGGAATGCAGGCGTGATTGTCACCCCTTCTGCAGATGTTAGCCGGGCTGCCGGACGTTGTGTGACCGGAGGTTTTGCCTACTCGGGACAGGTATGTATCCATGTCCAGAGAATCTATGTCCACGAAGCGGTGTTTGATTCCTTTACCCGTATTTTTATCGAAAAAGTCAGGAAGATGAAATTCGGCGATCCTCTCGATCCCGGAACGGAAATTTCTGTGATGATCGATGAGGAAAATGCAGCCAGGGTGGAAGCATGGGTACGGGAAAGTGTGGATCAGGGGGCAGAGATCATCCTGGGGGGAAAGAAAAAGGGAAATTATTTTGAGCCTACGGTATTGACCCGTACCGCCTCGTCGATGAAAGTTTGTTCGCTGGAAATCTTCGGCCCGGTAGTAACGCTCGAAAAATTCAGCAGTTTCCATGATGCCGTCGGGATGATCAATGATTCGCGTTACGGCCTGCAGGCAGGCGTCTTTACCAATCACCTGGATGAAATGAATGAGGCGTTTAACAACCTTAAGGTTGGCGGGGTCATTATTAACGATGTGCCTATCTTCCGCGTAGACCACATGCCCTACGGTGGGGTGAAAGATTCGGGATTCGGCAGGGAAGGGATAAAATATTCCATCCACGAAATGATGGAACCCAGGCTTTTGGTTAAAAATAAAGTATAAACAGTCTTCATGATTAGCGTATTTTGACTAACCAACCGGTGTTTTTGATTGAGGATTGGAAATCCTGAAGATATTTTTCTTACATTTGGCGCAATTATTTTCTTGATACAGCAAACTTCTTTGCTCAGAAAGTATAAAGATTTGCACTTGCACATGGAAGCAAAATTGTTCATAGCGGGGATATTGATCGGATTTCTGGTATCACTTCCGGTTGGCCCCATGGGAATTTATGTAGTACGGAAAACCATGAATCATGGCCGTTGGGCAGGTTTTCGCTCGGGCCTGGGCATCACTACCGCAGATCTTATTTTTGCTTCGGTTGCTGCGATTGGATTATCGGTAGTCATTGCATTTATTGATGAACGAAAGTTGTTGTTTCAGATTTCCGGAGGACTGGTAGTCCTTGCACTGGGACTTAAAATTTTCTTTACTTCACCGAGAAAGCTTGTTCGTAGCAACAGAAATAAAAAAGGACCTAAACTTTTTGAAGATTATTTCTCCGTTCTCCTGCTTACTTTATCCAATCCCCTGACTATTTTGTTTTATCTTGCCCTTTTTGCAAGCCTTAAGTCATCTGATCAGTGGAATTTTTTCCAGGGTCCGGTACTGTTGATACTGGGCATTGGTCTGGGAGCCTCCGGCTGGTGGCTTTTTCTTACTTCGCTGTTATCGCGATTCCGTAAAAAAATCAGATTTCAGAAAATATTCTGGTTTAACAAACTTGCCGGGGCACTGATCATGATCTTCGGTCTTGTTGTCCTGGGTACGCTTTTCTTCCCCTTTTAGTCCCGTTTAAATATTGTTCAAATACTTATTGTACCTCTGATCACTGATCTTTCTGCCCGGTTGGTATTTGATCGTGGTTATTTTTCTTTCCGTTTCCGGATAATGACAGCTGATTATTTTTACATTTGAGGAATGTTAATCCTAAAAAAGTTTTTCCATGAAACAGATTCTTGTACCCGTTTTATCTCTTGTTTTTTTGGCTTCTTCGTGCAAGTCCCCGGAACAAAAAATAGTTGAACGGGCGAATAAAATCCACAGTAAGGTATTAACGGTGGATACCCATGTGGATACTCCGATGCGATTGATGCGCGGCGATTTTAACCTGACGGTTCGTCATGATCCGTATCAGGACGGGAGCAAAGTGGATTTCCCGCGAATGCGGGAGGGTGGATTGGATGCGGTATTTTTTGCCGTGTTTATCGGCCAGGGAGAACGGACACCGGAGGGCAATGAACAGGCAAAGGACAAAGCGAAAAAAATATTCGAAGCTATTTTCAGCAGCGTTAAACAGGCAGAAAAAATGGCCGAAATGGCGAAAACCCCTGATGATGCTTATCGCCTGGAAAAAGAAGGCAAAAAAGCCGTGTTTATCGGTATGGAAAACGGTTATCCCATCGGGAAAGATCTTTCCCTGGTACAATCATTTTATGATATGGGAGCACGTTATATTACGTTATGCCATACGCGGAATAATGATATCTGTGACTCTTCAACCGATCCCGACGGACCGGAATATAACGGATTAAGCCCGTTTGGTGAACAGGTGGTAGCCGAAATGAATCGCCTGGGGATCATGATTGATATCTCACATATTTCCGATTCATCTTTTTTTGATGTGATCAGGCTTACCAAAGCGCCGGTTATTGCATCCCATTCAGGAGCCAGGGCTGTTTTTGACCATCCCCGGAATATGAATGATGATATGCTGAAAGCGCTTGCAGCTAACGGCGGGGTGATTCAGGTAAACCTGGTCAGCTCATATCTGCGCGAACTGCCGGCCAACCCTGAAAGGGACTCGGCAAGAAAGGTACTGCGGGAGAAATACCCGGATTTTGAAAACTTGTCTGACGAGCAGATGGCCGGGGCACAAAAAGAAAGGAATGCCCTGGATCGTAAATATCCGCCGTTCCTGGCTTCCGTTTCCGATGTGGCCGACCATATTGACCATATTGTTAAAGTGGCCGGAATTGATCACGTAGGTTTTGGCAGCGATTTTGACGGGGGAGGTGCCGTAGATGGCATTTTTGATGAAAGCCGGCTTCCCAACCTTACGCTGGAGCTGGTAAAAAGGGGATATACCGAAGATGACCTGCGGAAATTCTGGGGAGGTAACCTGATGCGCGTATTCTCGGAAGTGGAAAAAGTCAGCCGTTCAATGCTGTAATCGTAAGATTGCCGTTATATGAGCGAGCCAAAAGTTTCATTGTAAAAATATGATGCTGCCATTGGCAGCATATTTCGATGCTGTAATCGTGA
>JAADHC010000036.1 GCA_013152085.1 Chlorobiota bacterium | reverse complement strand
AAGGGCGCTGGCTGAGGTTCTGCAGCCCCAGGATAATAAAATTATAGTTTTGCAATGTATCCATCAGACGGGCGGTCTCCGCTGCCGGCGCGTCTGAGGAGAGATTGAAAAGGTCAACCCGGGTATATTTCCGTAACATGTGCTGAAAAAATGTCGGCTCATCAGCACCAAGGACAACGGCAGCAATTTTCTTATCCCCGAGGCCGTTTACCGGCAGGGTATTGTTCCGGTTGCGCAACAGGGTGATCGCTTCGCGGGAAAGACGGCGGTTAAGTAAACAGGCATCTGTTGTGTTCAGATCACTATCAATATTATCCGGGCTTTCCGGTCTGAAGTGATTCAACCCTAAACGATATTTGACCGTAAGAATTTTACGGATACGATTATCCAGGTCGGTATGATTGAGACGGCCATCCCGGAGTGCTTTTTTTACCTCGCTGATGGCTATGGGAATGTTCATAGAAAACTCCACAAGGTCATTACCGGCTTCCAGGGATTTTACATCGGCAATACCGGGAGGAAAGAAATCGGCTACGCCTTTCATATTCATGGCATCGGTGACTGCAATTCCGTTAAAACCAAGTTCTTTTTTCAACAGATCAGTGATAACCGGTTTGGAAAGTGTGGAAGGAAGTCCGGGCGTACTGTCAAGAGCGGGAATGTTCAGGTGGGCAACCATGATCGCACCGACACCTGCATCAATCATTTTCCTGAACGGATACAACTCGAGACTGTCAAGATGTTGCCTGCTGTGTCGGATGACCGGCAGGGCAAGGTGTGAGTCTGTGTCGGTATCTCCGTGTCCCGGAAAGTGTTTGGCTGTAGCAAGCACGCCGTTTTCCTGCATCCCGCGCATGTACATGATCCCTTTGCGGGCAACGTTATCACGGTCCATTCCGAACGAACGGTAGTTGATGACCGGATTATTGGGATTGTTATTCACATCCACCACCGGGGCAAAATTCATGTGAATACCGGTTCTTTTCAATTCCCGTGCTACTTCAGCTCCGAAAATATAAATGAGACTGTCATCCTGTATCGCCCCGAGTGTCATCTGATAGGGAAAGTCAGGAACTCCCTCCAGCCGCATACCCGGGCCCCATTCGGCATCCATTGCTATCAGCAAAGGAACTTTGGCTTGCGACTGGTAATAATTGATCAGCTCGACCTGCTTTCCGGGCGTTCCCTGGAAAAAGATCAACCCCCCGATCCGGTAATCCCGGATCAACTGAAGAATGGCATCCTCATGGGCAATGCCTTTATTCGAATAGGCAGCTGCCATGAAAAGCTGGGCAATCCGCTGGTCAGGTGTCAGGGAATAAAACACCGAATCCACCCACTGTTTTTCTGCAGGCGTATGGTTTTCCAGTGCGGCAAACGGATTCTTCTGTGCACTGAGTTGCGGCATACTAACCGGAATCACTCCGGCCAAAAGAGACAGAATAATATAGAACTGAAAATTTCTCATAGGTATAATCATATTTTCCTGTAAATACTTGTTGTTTTCTTCAAGATGTTTTTTTATTTCTTACCGCAAAGTCGCAAGAACGCGAAGATTCGCAAAGAATATATTATAAAATCAGTAAAAAAACTTATCATTTCACATATCCCAAACTTTTTTCTTCAGCCCCTCAGTCTCTTCGTTTGTTTTTGCCTTTGTCAAACTTTTTCGTGTAATCTTCCAGTACTTTCCTTACCGAACCGAGACGCAGCAGCTCTTTCCTTGCTGTATCATAGTCCAGGCCCAGTTCGTCCATGATAATCCGGCTGCCACGGTTGATGAGTTTCTGGTTGGTAAGCTGCATATCCACCATTTTGTTTCCTTTGACCCTGCCCATTTTGATCATTGTACTGGTCGTGATCATGTTGAGAATCAGTTTCTGGGCGGTACCGGCTTTCAGGCGTGTACTGCCGGTGATAAATTCGGGTCCTACTACAGCCACAATGGGTATATCCACTTCATTCTCAAGGTTACTGTCAGGATTACAGGTAATACATGCAGTAAGGATACCGTGTTTACGTGCTTCCCTTACCCCACCGATTACATATGGTGTGCGTCCTGAGGCTGCAATTCCGACAAGTGTGTCCTGTTTATTGATGTCGTAGGTTTTCAGATCTTTCCATGCCTGTGTGAAATCATCTTCTGCCGATTCGACGGCTTTGCGGATGGCCGAATCCCCGCCGGCGATCAGACCAATAACCACATTGTCAGGCATTCCGAAAGTAGGAGGAACTTCAGAAGCATCCAGTATCCCCAGCCGGCCGCTGGTGCCGGCACCGATATAAAACAACCGGCCACCTTCTTTCATCCGTTTCAGGATCTCAGTGATCAGTTTTTCAATCTGTGGAATAACCTTACGAACTGCAAGATGCACTGTTTCATCTTCTTTGTTGATGTTTATAAGAATCTCCCGAACTGACATTTCATCGAGATGATTAAAATGGGAAGGATGTTCGGTAATAAAAGCCATAAGTCGAGGGTTAGTGGATAAGGCGTAAAATTAGAAAAAAATAGCGGGATGAACAGTGTGTTATGGAATAATGGAATAATGGATTTTTGTGATGGTTGCCTGATGATTTTTTCCGGCAAGTAAACCGGATGCTGTGTAAAATCATCATCCGTACATGTCAGGGATTTATCCGGGACATATTAAATTTATCGGTTTTTTTTAATATTAAAATCAATCTTACTAAAATAAATCCAGACTTATTATCTTTACCTGCATATGAAATAAAATGCCTGCTATGATAAAAACCCAACGTTTGGTTGCCCTGGATGTTTACCGTGGTTTGACGATTATATTGATGATCATTGTCAATACTCCCGGGACATGGGCGCATGTATGGCCACCGCTGGACCATTCTCCGTGGAATGGCTGTACCCCTACTGATCTGGTATTTCCTTCATTCCTTTTTATTGTAGGTGTTGCCATGTGGTTTTCATTCAGGAAATTCGATCATAAGCTTAACCGGCCCGCGTTGATGAAAATCCTGCGACGTACTTTGCTGATCTTTCTTATAGGTCTCTTAATCAATTTCCTGTTTGTTTTAAACCTTAAGAACCTACGCATCCCGGGAGTACTGCAGCGTATTGCATTAGCATACGGAATGGCTGCCATCCTGGTCACGCTTCTCGACCGGAAATGGCGATGGATTACGGCTGCTTTCATCCTCCTTGCCTATTGGGGGATCCTGATGCTTTTTGGCGGGGAGCATCCGCTTGAACTCCTTACCAATGTCGTACGCCGTATAGACCTTTCTCTTCTCGGACCCAACCATGTGTGGCATGGATTCCCGCTGGATTCCCCGAATAAGATTCCTTTCGATCCCGAAGGTATCCTGAGTACTTTTCCTGCCATCGTAAATGTGATCCTGGGCTACCAGGTCGGAGAACTCATCGGAACCTCATCCAACCATGCCCAGGTGTCCAGAAGACTGTTAATTTTCGGTGTGGCGGGAGTCATTCTGGGATTAATCTGGAATATGGTTCTCCCCATCAACAAACCGATCTGGACATCATCTTATGTTGTCTACACTACAGGAATCGGTACGCTGATCCTTGCCCTGTTCCTTTGGGTAATCGATGTAAAAGGATGGCAAAAATGGACCAATCCGTTCAGGGTTTATGGTATGAATCCGCTTTTTGTGTATGTGCTTGCCGATCTGTGGGTTATTTTACTTTTTGCGGTCCGTCTTCCCCTGCATGGTGAGAAACTTGACGGATATGCCTGGCTTTATAATGCTGTTTTTGTTCCATTGTCCGGAAACAATGCTTTCAGCTCTTTCCTTTTCGGGCTGGCACATGTCTGCCTGTTCTGGATTGTAGCTGAGATACTTTACAGGAAAAGAATATTTATTAAGATTTAAACAATTCAAATCAGTAATATCCTTGAATACTGAAGCGCTCTATCGGTTAAAGGAACTGTTTCGCGAATGGTCTGGTGAGGAGGTTTTGCGTGCCGAACCTTTACCTCCTTCAGGATCAAACCGGGAATATATTCGCCTTTTCGGGCCGAAGATGACGGCCATCGGTGTATATAATCCCGATTCCAGGGAGAATGAGGCTTTCCTTTCCTTTTCGGAACATTTCAGAAAACACGGTCTGCCGGTACCTGAAATTTATGAATCTGCGCCATCGGATTTTATCTACCTGGAAGAAGACCTGGGCAATACCACACTTTTCAGCTATCTTACCGAAGTACGTGAACAGGAGGGGTTGACTGCAGAGATCGGGGATATTTATCGGAAAGTCATTGATCATCTGGTCCGATTCCAGGTGGAGGCCGGAAAATCGGCTGATTTCAGTGTGTGCTATCCCCGGCAGGCATTTGATCAACAATCCATGTTGTGGGATCTGCACTATTTCAAATATTATTTTCTCAAATTGGCAAAGGTTCCCTTTGATGAGCAACTGCTTGAGGATGATTTTCATCGTTTTGCCGATTATTTGTTGCAGACCGGAACGGATTATTTCCTTTACCGGGATTTCCAGTCGCGGAATATCATGTTGGTAAAAGGTGAGCCGTATTTTATTGATTACCAGGGGGGGCGAAAAGGGGCCCTGCAATACGATCTGGCTTCGCTGCTTTTTGATGCCAAAGCCGATCTGCCCGAATCATTGCGAAATGAATTACTGGAGTATTATCTTGAACGGATAGGAGGGATCGTTAAAACCGGCAGTGAGGAATTCAGGCAATATTTTTACGGATATGTTCTGATACGGATTATGCAGGCTTTGGGAGCTTATGGTTTCAGGGGATTTTATGAACAAAAGGCCCATTTTCTGCAAAGTATTCCGTTTGCATTACAGAACCTGGAATACCTGCTTAATAAAGTTCGGTTACCACTTGACCTGCCTGCATTGCACGTTGTTTGGGAACGGATTGTTATGAACCGGAAATTCCGGAGTTTTCCCGAAGCATATCCCGGCCTGACAGTGCGGATCAACAGTTTTTCTTTCAAAAGGGGTATGCCCATGGACGAAACCGGGCATGGCGGCGGATTTGTTTTCGACTGCCGGGCACTGCCTAATCCGGGAAAACTGGAAGAATACCGAGAACTTACCGGGATGGATACCGAAGTAGCACAGTTCCTGGATGACCGTAAAGAAGTGAATACTTTTAAATCGCATGTCCGTGCACTGGTCAGCCAGTCGGTGGAGAACTACCTGGAGCGGAATTTTAAAAACCTGATGATCAACTTCGGATGTACCGGAGGCCGCCACAGGTCGGTGTATATGGCCGAAGATACGGTCCGATTCCTAAAGGATCATTATCCGGTAACCGTTGTCCTCCGGCATCTTGAACAGGAACTTGAAAAAGAGTAAATGATGATGACTTTATGACAAACATGTGTGAATCCGGCGGAAAGAAAAGACGCAAACGACGGACGGAAGAATCCCGGTTTATGTGTAAAAAATGCGACGAACGGGTTACCCGGAAAAGATATGTTTGCAAACCCATAAAACTAAATGTCTGAGAAACATTCCGATAAAAAAGCCATGATCCTTGCTGCCGGCCTGGGGACACGCCTTGGCCCGGTGACACGCGATACTCCGAAAGCGCTGGTTGATTTTCATGGGTTTGCGTTACTTGAGATTGTGATCCGCCGCCTGATACAGGCAGGTTTTGACGATATGGTTGTGAATGTTCACCACTATGCAGACAGTATCCGTCGCTATCTGGAGGAAAAGGAAAATTTCGGAATTCACATATCCCTGTCCGAAGAACAACCGCAGCCGCTCGAAACCGGCGGTGCGGTGAAATTTGCCCTGCCCATGCTCGAAAAGGCCGAAGGCATCCTTGTTCATAATGTTGATGTCCTTACTGATCTGCCGCTCGATGATTTTTTTAATATGGCTATGAAAGAAAATATTCCGGCTGTTTTGTCTGTCAGGGAACGGAAAGCAACACGTTATCTTCTGGCCGATGAGCGGATGTTGCTCTGCGGGTGGGAGGATCCGCGAAGCGGTAAGCGAAAAGTGGTCAGAAAACCTGAAGGTGAAATCAAAAGGTACGGGTTCTCAGGTATCCAGGTTATTCGTAAGAGAGCCTTTAATATGATGCCTGTAAAAAATATTTTTTCACTTACGGAATTTTACCTTAACCTGGCCAGGAATGATAGGGTAAAACTGGTGCCGTATCTTCAGGGATTCTGGTATGATATCGGTAAGCCCGTAACACTCAGGCGGGCAGAAAAGAAAATTACCCCGGATATTCTTTCCCGGCTTACCGGGAAACAGTATTCACGTAAATGAACCATTATGGCAAAACCGTTTTTTATGCATTGATCACTCCGGATCCCAGCAGTTCCTCCCCATCGTACCAGGCAGCGAATTGTCCGGGTGTGATTCCACGCTGCAGTTGGTCAAACAGGATATACATCCCGTCATCCTTCATATATAAACGGGCTTTCTGCAGCGGTTGCCGGTAACGGATGCGGACCAGCAGATCACGGAATTCCCCGGACTGCATTTTAAGATCTTCACGGATCCAGTGCAACTCATCTTTCCGGATAAAAAGGCCCTTCCGGTTCAATCCGGGATGATCATGTCCCTGCCCGACGTACAGGAGGTTATTTTTTGTGTCGGTATGGAGTACAAACAACGGTTTGGCTTTTCCCCCGATATTCAGTCCCTTGCGCTGGCCAATGGTATAAAAGTGAGCGCCCCGGTGATGACCGATAACCGTTCCCGGTCTGAATTTATATCCCGAGCACATTTTCTTTATTGTGATTAAATCAGGACTCTCCACAGGTATGCCGGGTGCAAAAACAGGAAAATCAGATGAGGATGCGGGTATTTCAATCACATCCCCGTCCCGTGCTTCCAGTTCCTGTTGAAGGAAAGTAGGAAGGTCAACCTTCCCGACAAAGCATATCCCCTGCGAGTCTTTCCGCTCTGCCGTGGGCAGGTCACGTTTGCGGGCAATTTCCCTTACTTCGGATTTCAGCAATTCTCCAAGCGGGAAGAGACTTATAGCCAGTTGCTGTTGGGAAAGCTGGCAGAGGAAATAGCTTTGGTCCTTTCCGGGATCTTTTCCCGCAAGTAACCGGTAAATAACCCTGTTGTCAGTTTGCAGAGTCCCGATACGGCTGTAATGGCCGGTAGCTACTTTCCGGGCCCCCAGTTTCCGGGCTTCGTCCACAAACAGGTCAAATTTGATCTCACGGTTGCACAATACATCCGGATTGGGTGTGCGTCCTTTTTTGTATTCAGCAAACATATAATCCACCACCCGTTTGCGGTACGGCACGCTCAGGTCAACGGTATGAAAAGGAATGCCGAGTTTGCGGGCTGCCAGTTCGGCAATGATCACATCTTCCTCCCATGGACAATCACCCTGCAGCACTCCCGTAGTGTCGTGCCAGTTGATCATAAACAATGTTTCGACCTCATACCCCTGCTCTTTGAGCAGATATGCCGCCACACTGCTGTCCACACCTCCCGATAATCCGACAATAACTTTCTGCATCCTATTCTGTCTCAGGCCGCAAAAATAAGAAAATTATCAGACAGGGTAAACCGGAACAAAAAGCCGAAAAGGGAGTTTCAGATCACTAATTATTTCTCCATATGAAGTGATTAATAATTTATTTCATGTTCGTTTCATAGCTTTATTAAAATAAAATAAAGTAAAATAATGAAATGAAATTAACAAATAAATATTAGAAAGTAAATGAAAATTATTAAATTTGTAAAGAAATAAAAAGAAGCCTATTAAATATGAAATATCTTAATTACGAAACTTCTGATTTGGAAGCATATCAGGGACTTTTAACAGCCAGGGAAATAAACAATCAACCTGATTTATGGTTGAAAACATATTCCAGGGTAATTGAAGAAAAAGAAAATATTGTTGATTTTTTGGCAAAAGCATTACGAAACAAGAATATCAATATTGTTTTAACGGGTGCAGGTACTTCAGCATTTATCGGGGAAGCTTTAAGAGGTGTATTTCAACGGGAATTTGGCGTTCCGACAAGAGCTGTTGCCACAACTGATATTATAACCCATCCTGATGATTACTTTGTAAAGTCGGCTTCTACTTTAATGGTCTCGTTTGCTCGTTCCGGAGATAGTCCTGAAAGTGTTGCATCTATTAATTTTGCTAAAAAGTATTGTGATAATTTTTATGAAATTAATATAACATGTAATTCGAAAGGGAATCTGGCGACAAAAGAGAATGAAGAGAATTCTTATGTTTTTATTTTACCTGATGAAGCTAATGATAAAGCCCTGGCAATGACAGGATCTTATACTTCCATGTTACTGGCAGGGATTCTGATTGCAGATATAAAAAATATTGAAAAGAAATCATCTTTGGTTCATAAAATTCGATATTTGGGAAAACATATTCTGGAAAAATATCATCAAAAGCTATGGGAACTTGCGCAAATGAAAATTGAAAGAGCCGTATTTTTAGGCTCTGGCCCTTTGTTTGGGACGGCGCAGGAATCACATTTAAAGGTTCAGGAACTTACCTGTGGTAAAGTGATTTGCAAATTTGATTCATTTTTGGGATTTCGACATGGTCCCGTCGCAGTTGTTGATAACGCTACCGTTGTTTTTTATTTATTATCAAATGATCTGTATGTAAGGCAATATGAGATTGATTTAATAAAATCGGTAAAAGAATTTTCCGATAGAACCAAATTCGTTTGTATCGGGGACGGTTATCATTCCAAAGAACTTGGAATTGATCTGGCAATTAAGTTTTTGGATGAAACCCTCACTTTACCGGAGGAATACCTGTCTGTTTTATATGTTCTTCCGGCTCAGATTTTTGGTTTTTATAAATCATTGAAACTTGATCTGGCTCCGGATTTTCCTTCAAAGAACGGTATGATTACACGGGTTGTTGAAGGCGTTAAAATATATTCCAAAAACATGTAATAAGCAGATCTTGACGGATCATTATGTATATGAAAATTAAAATCGCAGAATAAGTTTTAAGAATATGATTCTTTGTTTATGCCCTAATCCTTCAATTGATAAATATATTTGGGTGAAAGATATTGAGTATGGAAAAGTTAACAGGGCTTTAATGGAAAAATCCTATGCCGGGGGTAAGGGAATTCATGTGGCGATGGGAATACATGAACTTGGGGAAGAGGTTCGGGTTCTTGGATTTTGGGGCGGGGAAAATGGGAAATGGATTAAAAGTTTATGTGAAAAAATCGGGATAAGATGCTTTGGCCCGGAAGTTAAAGGATGGAACAGAACCTGTATGACTTTTAAATCTGACAGCAAATATAATGAAACCGAGATTTTAGGTAAAGGACCTTATATCAAAGAAAAGGAATTCTTAGGTTTTCTTGCCGACTATAAACGATTGTTAGCTGAAAGTGATTGTGTTGTAATGAGCGGATCGTGGCCGGAATCTTTCAATAATGCTGATTATTCTGTTTTTCTGGAGATGGCCGGAGAAAAAAATAAGGTTACGTTCATTGATTGTTCAGGTGATTTATTGCGAAGTGCTTTGGATTTTTATCCGGATACCGTGCATATTAGTTACCGGGAGGGTCAATCACTTTACCGGAAAAATGATTCTGTTGAGCAAATTACCGGAAAACTCTCGAAGAATTGCAGACAGGCTGTAGTTACATATGGCGAAAAAGGCTTATATATGCATGTAAATAATATATTGATTCATGCCTTGGCAAGAGTGAAACATGTAATTAGCGCAGTTGGAAGCGGCGACAGTCTGGTGGCAGGTCTTGTATATGCATACATTAAATCCTATACGATTGAGGATACAGCCCGGTTAGCTGCAGCTTGCGGAGCTGCAAATTGTATCAGAGAAGATTTAGGTATGTTTTATAAGAAGGATGTGGACAGGCTTTTTAATCAGGTTGAGCTCTCGGAAATGAAACAATAGATTTTTTTTTGATTATCTGAAATGAAATTACAGGAAAAATATCAGGAACTTAGGAAAAAACACGCTGCTTTACTGGCAACAAATTTTTATAATTTCGAAACTTTACGTGGCATTTTACAATCGGCTTCACTCAATAAGAATCCTGTAATCCTGCAACTTACAGAAAGTTCTATTGATTATATGGGTTTGCCTGTTGCGGTGAATATGGCAAAATCCGCCATTCAGCATTATGGCGTCGAGGCCTGGTTACATTTAGATCATGCGGGATCTTATGAATTGGTGGAAAAATGCCTTGATGCAGGTTTTGATTCGGTAATGATTGATGCAAGTGAAAGACCTTTAAAGGATAATATAGCGTTGACAAAGAAGGTGGTCAAACTGGCCGGCAGATATGGAGTTTGTGTTGAGGCAGAATTGGGATATATTGCCAAATTAGATCAATCAACAGATTATACCGGTTTTACAGAGCCGGAGGATGCAAAGTCTTTCGTTGAAGAAACCGGTGTTGATGCATTGGCAATAGCTATCGGTACGGCTCACGGGTTTTATAAGAAAAAACCTGAATTGGATATTGAACGGCTGTCCCGCATCCATGCCGTAACGAATGCAGCCCTGGTTTTACATGGCGGTTCCGGCGTTCCGCATTCCACGCTTACAGAAGCCATCAGGAGAGGTATTTGTAAAATAAATATAGCCACAGAGATAAAGAATATTTTTATGCAAACACTTCGAAACCGTTTGATGCATGAAAGTGAGATTGATTTGCGGAAGCTGTTTCCGTTTGCTATACAGGCTGTTACAAATCTGGTTTCTGAAAAATTAAAAATTATAAATAGTTAATATTAACTTTATGAAAAACTATCGCTCTTACGGAATGATCTGTTTAATCATCTGCACTTTTCTGATTACTTCTGGCAATAATTATGCATCTGATTTATCGTCTCTTGGAATTCATGTAATTCCTTATCCTCAGCAAGTATTTATTGGAGGGGATGATTTTTATCTGAAAGACCAATTAACCATTGTATTAGATCAGGAACATTCTGCTGTCGATCAGTTTACCGCAGAGGAATTTATTAAGGATCTGAGAAAAGAATGGAATGTGGTTGCAAAGATCTCAAATATCAAAGGAAGCAATTCAATTATTTTAACACACAATGATGCACCTGAAATGATAGGTGAACAAGGGTATCAATTGATTACCGGGAAAAATGAATTGATAATAAAAGCTAATGGAGAAGACGGTTTGTTTTATGGTACACAGACTTTATTGCAGATCATCCAAAGGGACAGAAGAGGATATAAAGTGCATGGAATGAAAATTACGGATTGGCCTGATATTGAAAACAGAACTGTACATTATGATACGAAACATCATCAGGATAAAAAGTTTTATGTGAAGGGTTTTATTAAAAATCTTTCAAAATATAAGATCAATATTCTGGTTTGGGAATGGGAAGATAAATTTGCATATCCGAGTCATCCTGAAATCGGAGCCCCCGGAGCATTTACCTTAGCAGAGATGCAGGAGCTAACCGGATATGCTCACAAATATCATATACAAATTGTGCCATTGGTTCAAGGCCTTGGTCATGTAAGTTATATCCTTAAATGGCCACAATATGAACACCTTAGAGAAATTGAAGCATCAAACTGGGAGTTCTGTCCTCTTAAAGAAGGGACGTATGATCTGCTTTTTGATCTTTGGGACGATGCCATTGAGGCTACACCGGGGTCTGAATATATTCATATCGGGTCGGATGAAACCTATGAGCTGGGAAGTTGCAGCAAATGCAAAATTAAGTCGGAAAAAATAGGTAAAAGCGGACTATACCTTCTTTTTGTTAACAAGGCCGCAGAACATCTTCAAGCCGAAGGAAGAAAGGTTATGGTATGGGAAAGACCTATGGGATGGAAGATAGGTAAAGATCCGGCGAAGGGGATCCGTCCGGTGAAAGGTTTGATCCTCACTGAAAGTTATAATTATAACACACCAAATTACCGGTACGCTCAGGAAGCAAAAAAGTCAGGGCTTGAAGTTTATGCATATGATCCTAATCCGGGAACAGAAGCTTTATTCCTCCCTTATTTGTACAGAATCAGGAATGGGAAAAAAGTTATCGGCAGTTTGGAAAATTCATATCAACAACTTACCTCAGCCGCTATTTCCGGGGTTTTTGATGGAATGATAAATACTTCATGGGATGATGCCGGATTACATAATCAGATGTGGATGTTGAGTTTTATTACTTCTGCCGGATATTCCTGGAATGGCAGCAAACCGGATTTGCAGGAATTCAAAGAGACATTCTTTAAAAATTACTATGGTGATTCATCCGAAAATATGGAGGAATTGTATTCCCTGTTGAATGAAGGGGCAATCTATTATATGGCTACTTTTGAACGTAATGTGTGGCACTATGGTGAAATCGGAAAAACTCACCTGCCTGATCTTCCCCGTGGAGACGCTTTGGAATATGACCCATTCTGGAATACCGAATACAAGGAAATGGTTGACCGTTCAAGGGATGAATTGAAAAAAATGGGAAGAGCATTACAAATTATTGAAAACAATATAAAATCAGGAGTCAAAAATGATTATGATTTTGATATATTCCGGACGGTTGCTGAATTAATCCGGCATACCTGCCTGACTTATCTGGATCTTTCCGATTTGGAAAATGCCATTAAAAGTGCCCACCGGCAGACTTTTATCGATCATAAAGTTGCTTATAATGATTTGTTAAAAGCTCAGAATATCGTTGAAAACAGTTTAACAAGAAGACAACACGTATTTGATGATTTGGTGAAAACCTGGGAGAAAACCAGACTTCCCAAAGGTTTTTCTACTGAAGAGAAGAAATATTTCTATCAGCAAGACAGAGCCCGTCATTTTGCAAACAGAAGGCCGGATATGACTTATCTTATTTATGATGAACAATTATTGGATATGGAAGGTTACTTAAAAAAACTAAAGGCGTATATTCAATATTATAAAGATTATTTTCAAATACAAGATTAGGAATGCTTTTTTCCGACATAATTATTTAATTATATTTATGGAACGAACGTGAACTGAGCAAAGCGATCTCACGAATAAAATTTTTTGTTAATTTTTCATGTAAGAAATATTAATCGTATGAAAGAATCTGATAAATACACCTCATGGCAATTGATCGTTCTGATAAGTTTGCGCATATTGATCGGATGGCATTTATTATACGAGGGTATTACAAAACTTATAAATCCAAACTGGACCTCAGCAGGTTTTTTAATGGAATCAAAATGGATTCTTTCGGGATTTTCCCAGTGGATTATCTCCAATCCCGGGATTTTAAATTTTGTTGATTTTTTGAATACATGGGGATTAACAGCAATCGGTTTAGGCTTAATTGTAGGTTTATTTACACGGACAGCAGCAATTTCCGGAGCGATTCTTCTTTTGATCTACTATCTGAATAATCCACCGCTGATTGGATTGGAGTACTCAGTACCCATGGAAGGAAACTATCTGATTGTCAGCAAAACCCTGATTGAGGCTGTAGCCCTGTTTGTTTTAGTTGTTTTCCCGACAGATTCGGTTGCAGGTTTGGATGTGTTTATTTACCGGTTTAAGAATCGCAAAAACAGAAGGGGGAAATAATACAATGGAAAAAGAAAAAGAACAATCAAAAAAGCCTGAAAAAAAGGCAGAAACAGAGCAAAAATCAAATATTAAGCGCAGAACATTGTTAAAAGCTTTGACAGGAATTCCGGTATTAGGGGTTTTTGCCTTTGAGTTATTGGAAAAATGGTCTTATGAGCGGGAAAAGAGAAACAAAGTTTTGGCGGAATTAGGGTTACGGGATATTAAAGCCCCAACAGTAATAAAAAGCTCATCAGGTACTAAAGGTGATTTACTTCGTATCGGGATTATTGGTTTTGGTAACAGGGCCAAAGCCCATGCAAACGGGTTAGGTTTTATGCATCCCCTGGATGTTATAAAAAGAAAGGAAAATGGCACCCTGGATAATTGGCTTGCCCAGGAAGATTTGAACGTGGCATTAACCGGGATATGTGATGTGTTTGACCTTCATGCAGAAAACGGACTTGAAACCGCACGTAATCAAATCCGGCCGGGCGGGGGTACAGGGACCAACCTCCCCGTGAAACGATATCTGCATTACCAGGAGATGTTGGATGATAAGGATATTGATGCGGTAATGATTGCCACACCGGATTTTCATCATGCTAAAATGGCTGTTGACGCAGCAAATGCCGGGAAACATATATACTGTGAAAAAAGTGTGGCTCTTACGGAAAAAGAATTAAATGACCTCTATAATACTGTAAAAAAAAGCAATATTGTTTTTCAGCTGGGACATCAAATTACCCAAAGTGTCGTTTTCCAACAAGCGAAAGAAGTTATCAGGAAAAATATTCTTGGGAAGATCACTTTGATTGAAACAACGACCAATCGTAATACGGCCAGTGGTGCCTGGATACGGAATCTGGATGCTAACGGAAATCCCAAACCCGGCAATGAGAAAACGATAGACTGGGCACAGTGGCTGGGCTCCAGTCCGAAAGTGCCCTTTAGTCTTGATCGCTATTACAATTGGACAAAATGGTTTGCATATGATATGGGTATGATCGGCCAGTTGTTTACACATGAATTTGATGCAGTAAATCAACTTCTGAGAATTGGTATCCCGAAATCAGCATTATCTTCTGGTGGAATCTACTACTGGAAAGATAACCGGGAAATCCCGGATACACTTCAATGTGTCTGGGAGTATCCTGATAAGGATTTAACATTAATGTATAGTGCCGATTTGGCTTGTAGTCGTAACAGAGGCCGTGTTTTTATGGGTCATGATGCATCCATGGAATTAGGGAGTTCTCTGAAAGTTACGGTTGATAATGATTCAACCCGTTTTAAACAGCAGATTAAGGATGGGATTATTGATCCGAACCATCCTGTGTTTTCATATCATCCCGGTTCAAATAAAATTGATGCTGTTACTTCAGCAACGGAAAAATATTATGCTTCAAGAGGGTTAATCAATACAAATATTAACGGGCACCAGATCGACCTGACTTATTTACATATTAAAGAATGGATAGATTGTATCCGTAACGGCGGAGTTCCAAGGGCAAATATAGAACGTGCTTTTGAGGAAGGTGTGACCTGTATTATGGCTAATAAATCATACAGGGAAAAGCGGTACGTGGAATGGGATCCGGTAAAAAGAAAAATTGTCTGAGAAACCGGAAGGTAAATTCCACTTGATTTTGCTGTCGTATTAAAATGCCTGACGGATTGATCTTTACAGCCATAAACGGTCCGGTTACCCCGAGGACACTCCAGGCAGATGCCGGTCTGTGGATGGATTTTTCGGCTTCTTATGGTTCTTATGAAAAAGAAAGCGGTCTTATGTTGCTGTGTCATCCGGATAATCCTGATTATCCGGAGCCATGGATCTTACGGCAGGAAAGCAGTATGCAGAATATTGTCTTTCCAGGTAAGGAAAAAGTTGAATTGTCTTTGGATATACCGACGGTTTTGCGTTATCGCCCGGTTATTCATCATGGAAACGCAGACAGTGTGAATATTCCAAAATGGCAGGCGGAATATGCCGGAACTTATGTTGAAAAGGATTGCGTGATAAAGTGATGTTTTTTTTTTGATAAATTAGCTGAAATATTTAAACAAAAAATGTAATAAGCAAATTATTGACAGATGATCAAAATTGATTATGATCTGAAAACAGATGATCTGAAAAGCCTGATTAAAGAGTTCTGGAGGATATCGGGTGAAAAGATTATTAAAATAGAAAAGGAATATAAGTCGTCAACAGGTGCTCCGGTATTTACTGTAAATGGCAAATATTTCACCAGGGGCTGGACAGAGTGGACACAGGGTTTTCAGTTTGGATCTGCCATTTTGCAATTTGAGGCAACAGGTGAGAAGCAATTTCTTAATCTTGGTCGTAAACATACGCTGAAAGTTATGGCTCCGCACATTAGCAATACGGGGGTCCACGATCACGGTTTCAATAATATAAGCACATATGGTAACCTATTGAGGATCATGAGAGAGGGGAGGATTCCCTATAATGAATGGGAAAAGAATTTCTATGAACTTGCACTAAAGATATCCGGAGCGGTGCAAGCCCGCAGGTGGACGGAAGTTGAAAAGGGCGGCTTTATTTATTCCTTCAACGGTCCTCATTCCTTATTTGTTGATACGATAAGGTCGTGCCGGATACTGATGCTGAGCCATGTGTTGGGACACCGTTTATATAGCGAGAGTGACCGGATGATTAATCTGCTTGGACGTGCTATAATGCATCTGAAAACCACTGCCGGTTATAACGTATATTATGGAGAGGGCAGGGATTTATATGACGAAAGAGGCCGGACGGCCCATGAAAGCATATTTAATATCAATAATGGTCAATACCGTTGTCCCAATTCCCAACAGGGATACAGCGGATTCTCCACATGGACACGTGGTTTAGCCTGGGCTATGCTGGGTTTTGCCGAGGAACTTGAATTTATTGAATCTCAAAGTAAAGAAGAACCGGTTTTATCTGGTGAAAAAGAAGAAATTAAAGCTTTTATACTTAAGGCGGCAAAGGCAACCTGCGATTTTTATATAAGTAATTCACCGGTTGATGGTATCCCTTACTGGGATACGGGTGCTCCCAAGCTACGTGAGATAAATGATTATCTCGGGAAACCGGCTGATCCGTTTAACGACTATGAACCGGTAGATAGTTCTGCTGCGACTATTGGCGCACAGGGACTTCTTCGTCTGGGCCATTATCTTCACTCAGGCGGAAAGAATGATGAAGCAAGAAAATACTGGCAGGCAGGTCTTACGATATTAAAAACACTTTTAAGAGAGCCTTACCTAAGTACGGACCCGGGACATCAGGGGCTGATCCTTCATTCTATTTATCATAGACCGAACGGTTGGGACTATGTTCCGGAAAACAGTAAAATTCCGTATGGTGAGTCCGGTATGTGGGGAGATTATCATGCAAGGGAACTTGTGCTGTATATTCAAAAAATCCTGAATAAAGAAAAATATTATACATTCTATAATTGTGTACAGTGATGCCCGGTGATTTAACGGATTTTACAAAACTTTGTATCCATACCATTACTACAAAACCCTGGAAGGTTGAGGAGGCAGCTGAGAATTATTCTCGGGAAGGGATAAAAGGTATTTCCGTTTGGAGGGATGCACTGGATGGTAGAAATATTGGAAAAACAGGATTGTTATTAAGAAACAAGGGTCTGGAAATAGTCTCCCTGGTGCGCGGAGGTTTTTTCCCTTCTGTATCAACGGATATAAGAAGGAAAGCGATTGAGGAAAACAAAAAAGCCATTGATGAAGCGGCCTTACTGGGAGCCCCTCTCCTGGTACTTGTATGCGGGGCTGATCCGGCACAACCACTGAAAGTTTCAATATCCCAGATCAAGAATGGAATAGAGGCTGTATTACCTTACGCCGAAAAGCAAAATATTAAACTGGCCATTGAACCCTTGCATCCGTTATATTCCGATACAAGATCGGCTATCAATACCCTGTCCCAGGCAAATGATCTTGCTGAATACTTTAATTCTTCCTTTGTTGGTGTTGCTGTGGATGTCTATCATGTATGGTGGGATCCGCATTTAAAAAACGAGATTATTCGATGTGGGAATAACCTCTTTGCTTTTCACATTTGCGACTGGCTGTCTCCAACGAAAGATCTCCTCAACGACAGGGGATTGATGGGAGAGGGTTGCATACCCCTAAAAGAAATCAGGGACTGGGTGGGACAGGCAGGTTTTACCGGATTCAATGAAGTGGAGATCTTTTCAAACAGATTTTGGGCAGAAGACCAACACCGGTTTCTCAAAAATATTAAAAAAGCTTATCTTGAAAATTCATAAACAAGTAAAAATTACAGATTAAAATTTTATTGATAGAGAAATGAAAATTCATAAAGTTGGAATAATTATGAATGGTGTTACCGGAAGAATGGGTACTCACCAGCATCTGATGCGATCGGTGGTTGAGATCATAAAACAGGGTGGCGTAACTTTTCGTAAAGATGAAGTGATCATGCCTGTTCCGGTACTGGTAGGCAGGAATCCGTCAAAGCTGGATAAATTACGGCTTATGTCAGGGGTGGAGAGTGTGACCACCAACCTGGATAAGGTTTTGGCTGATCCGGTGTACAGTGTGTACTTTGATGCCCAGGTTACCGGAAGAAGAGCAGAAGCCATTAAAAAAGCTGCTGAAGCAGGGAAACATATCTATTGTGAAAAACCAACGGCTACAAATACGGAAACAGCGATGGAGTTATTCCACATTTGTGAGAAGGCCGGAGTAAAGCATGGTGTTGTACAGGATAAATTATGGCTCCCCGGGTTAAGAAAATTGAAAAGGCTGATTGAACAGGACTTTTTCGGAAAAATTCTTTCGGTACAGGGATCCTTTGGTTATTGGGTTTTTGAAGGACATACGATATCGTCCCAAAGACCATCCTGGAATTACAGGAAAGAAGATGGAGGGGGTATGATTGTGGATATGCTTCCACACTGGCGTTATGTGCTCGATAATATTTTTGGAAAGGTAAAAGCAGTATCCTGTCTGGGTACGACTCATATTCCTGAAAGAGTGGATGAGAATGGGAGGCCGTTTCAATGTACTGCCGATGATGCAGCTTACGCAACTTTCGAACTGGAAGGCGGTATCGTGGCAATTTTCAATTCTTCCTGGGCTACAAGGGTCAGAAGAGATGATTTGCTTACTATCCAGGTGGACGGGACGAAAGGCTCAGCAGTAGCCGGTTTGCGGGAATGTTATATTCAGCATTCCGGAAATACACCCAAACCTGTCTGGAACCCGGAAATGGAACAACCTATTAATTTTTTTGAAGGTTGGGCCAGGGTACCGGATCAGGAGAATTACGGGAATGCTTTTAAAATCCAGTGGGAACTTTTTCTTAGACATGTGGTTGGAAATGAGCCTTTCCCATGGGGTTTGAAAGAAGGAGCCAAAGGAGTGCAACTGGCCGAAAAAGGAATAGAAAGTTGGGAAAAACGTAAATGGGTTGAGGTTCCGGAACTTTAATTTTAAAAGTTTTTTCATAAAAAATGATTCTGTATAATCATAATCGTGGTCATGGGATATAAAAGAGTAGCTTTAATTACGGGCGGTACAAGAGGGATTGGCTTCGGTATCGCAAAAAGTCTGGCAAAAGAGGGGTTCGACCTGGCAGTAAACGGGGTTAGGGATAAATCGTTGGCGGAAGAACATTTAAAAGAGTTACAGGGACTTGGTGCAGAGGTAATCTATTGCCAGGGAGATATAGCTGTGGCAAAGGCCAGGGATTCCGTAATCGGAAAAATCAAAAAGCATTACAGCCATTTGAATGTTTTGGTCAATAATGCCGGTGTAGCCCCTCCGGAAAGAAAAGATATCCTTGAAGCAACTGAAGAAGATTTCGAATATGTAATAAGAACCAATTTGCAGGGGAGCCATTTTATGACACAGACCGTCGCAAACTGGATGATTGAACAAAAAAAAACTGATCCCGATCTCATGACCTGCATTGTGAACATCACTTCAATTTCTGCTGCAGTAGCTTCTGTAAGCAGGGGTGAGTACTGTATATCAAAAGCAGGTCTTAGTATGAGTACTCAATTATTCGCGGTGAGACTGGGTGAGTATAATATACCTGTTTACGAAATACGCCCCGGGGTTATTGCCACAGACATGACCTCAGGGGTAAAAGATAAGTATGACAGGATGATTGATGACGGGCTATGTGTACAGAGAAGATGGGGTGTTCCGGAAGATATCGGACGGGCGGTTGCAGCGCTGGTACGGGGAGATTTTCCGTATTCGACAGGACAGGTTATTATGGTGGATGGTGGAATGACTATTCCCCGGTTGTAAGTTGAGTCTATACAGGGGTCAAATCCGAAGTTAAGTGTTTTTTCCTGTTAACGAAAGAAGAGAGGTGTCTGCCGTTCTATCGGATATCTGATTATATGAAATAATCAGATTACCAGGCAGTTCCGATAAATGTAACGAGTTTATGGTACATGTAATATACCATAATGCTGATCAGGATAAATCCAAAAACAGCAAGCGCATTCTGAAGTTTATTATTACGGAATTTACCCATTACTTTCTTGTTATTCAGCAATAAAAAGAGTCCGATGGCAATCAAAGGTACGCCAAAAATAGAGGATGCCTGGGCCATGATTAAAGCATAGATAACATTGCCGCGAAAAAATACGGCTATTGACATACCCAGAAGTAAGATTATCAATGTAAAAACTTTTGGCATTTTATCATTCATTGAACGGCCCAGTCCCAGACCATCGGCCAACAAGCCTCCTCCCATAATGGAATTCACCATCAGGGATGAAAAAGCTGCCGCACAAAGCCCGATACTAAAAATAATTTTTGCAAAACCGCCAAACAAAGCTTCAAGTTGCAAAGCCATATCGGCGGCGGAATTTACCGTAATCCCTTTTGGATGCAAGGCGGCAGCTGAGGTTATAATAACCAAGGCAGAGATAAGACCAAGCATGAATATTCCCATGTAGGTATCCCTGACCCCACTTTTTAAATTACTTAATTTCCAGCCTTTGTCTTGCGCCAGATAGGACTGGTATATTGAGCCATGAAGCACAAAAGTAGTTGCTACCAATGCGGCTATTACATCAAGATGATCAAATGATAATGAATGAGGTAATAATCCTTTGGAGACAGCAATGATATTTGGTTTTGTCATAACCAGGTTTGATACGAAAGCAATGATCATAACCATTACCATAATCATCATAAGTTTTTCGATAACTTTATACAGGTTTTTAGCCCAAAATATAAGGATAATACCAAGAGACGTGAATATGAATGGCCATATCCGTTCATTCAAACCGGTAATTTCTTTCATGCCGATTCCTATGCCAAGGTTATTCCCGAACTGAAAGCTTGCAGCAGCCAGGAATGCGGAGATACCAATTAATACGGCAAACCAGCGGCCATAAGTATTTGCAATGGACTGAAGGAGAGATTCATTATGCAGGACTCCGAAACGAGCACCCATTGAAGTATATATAGCCATGGAGACTGCAGCGACGACAATTACCCATAAAAACGCATAACCATGTTCTGAACCAATTCTTGACGCCACGGTTATGCTGCCGGGACCCAAAACAACCGAAGCAATAATAAAACCGGGACCAATAGATTTAAATATACTTCTTTTCTCCGGCGACATATAAAATCGTTTAGATGTAGTTAAATGAGTAACTCTTGTATGTGTAAGAGCAGGAAATACAACAGTAAATAAGCTTATTTTGCAGGCACAATATGAGGTATTTATTAGTCAGAGACTCAATATTCTATACGATAATTCCACCGTCTTTGTATCCCGGGCGAGCCCAGCATAATGCATGTGGTCCGGCAAGTTTTGCCATACGTGATTCCAGTTCCTTTGGATTTACACCGGCTGTATTTTTTATGCCAAATTTCTTCGCCAACTTTATATCTTCTTCCAGAATCTCAATACCAAAGAATCCGACTAATGCGCTTGAAACACCCTTCTGTGTCCACACATATTCAAAAAGTTCTTTTGCCGTTGCTTCCTTCCCAACAATATTCCGCATTACTTTCATTGCAAGAACGCCCACATTTTTCTTTTGAGCTACAGGCAAGGCTACTTTTGCAAAATCTCCGTAGCCGGTGGGGTTCATTGCCAGAAGAACAACATCAAAATCGAGCTTCTCCAGCAAATCCCGGGAACGTTCGGCACTGTCCATACTTGAAAATCCAATATGCCGGATAATCCCGGACTCTTTTAATGCAACCAACTCCCGATAAACCCCATTCTCAATATCAACAACTTTATCCGAAGGTTCGATGCTATGTATAAAAAGAATATCAATATGGTCTGTCTTCATCCTGATAAGACTTTCTTCGATATTTTTCTTAACTTCATCAGGATCCCTGGATTCCAGTTTCGTTGAAAGAATAATATGATCTCTGTATTCTGATAATACCCGGCCATATCGTTCTTCACTACTCAACGATTTGTTTTTCCCCATGTTAAAAGAAGCAAAAGTGTAGCTGGGAGCTGTATCAAAGAGGTTGATCCCGCTTTCAACGGCTTTTCTCAAAAGCTTTTCCCAGTCGCCGTCTTTATTTTTCAGAAACTGTGAACCTCCGCCAAAAGACAAAATGGAAACTTCCATGCCTGTTTTTCCAAGAGTTCGTTTCGGTATCCTTTTCCCCTTTTCATTATCTCCAAGTAATGAGTATGATGAAATAATGCCTGAAGCAGATACTGCTGCAGCCCCGATAGCGGAGTTTTGAATGAACTTCCTGCGTGAATATTTTTTCATTATTACCTTATATATTATTGATTTAATGTACTTTAACTTTAATCTGTGACAGAATATTCCCTTCCTTTAAGAATTTTTCCGGCAGATAGATAACCGAAGCCGGACTTTCATTTTTCTTTTTGCCTATTTCGATCTTTCCCTTATATAACTCATTATAATTTTCAATTAAATGGACTTCGATCATGTAAATATAAACACCTTGCGGTATTGTTTCTTCAGAACAATGAAATTTAAAATGAATATCCCCGGTTGAAGGTGTGGCACCTGTAGCAGCATCGATATTTTCTCTTGAAGTATGGTTCCAATTTGCTTTCCCTGACCAGTCAGGACAGATTTCAGATTTTGAGAACCCACCATAGGAAAGGTATTCACTCACAAATAATGTCTTAACATATTTTCCGTCAGGATTTTCAAGCCAAATGGCTATCTGACAGGAAGGATGGATTTCTGTTACTTTATTCAATTGAAATGATACTTCAATCGTTCTGTTCCTGGAAAAGCTAAAAGAATGATGGCTTCCGTTTAAGGTAAAAACTGCGAAAAGAAGAATAATAAATCTGAAAGGCATGTATTTGTGAATTATTATTTTATAAAGAGCTGTATAGCTGATTAATGCATCAAATATTCGGCTTTATTAAAAAACAAATCAAATATATTAAAAATTTCATATTCTTTTGTAACTTAATCTAAATATTTTATTTCCTTTGTTTATTGGAGCTAAATTAAAAGATGGGAAAGTCTGCGGAAGAGAGGCAGACGATATGAAAAGGGGTTTGGCTGCCATGACAACTGCCTCTGTAAAGCAAGCAGAAAATAATTATAAACAAATAAATTTATTAAATGACCAGAATGATGATTGAAAATTTAAACGGATTTGAGAGTACAGACCAGTTGGATCATTTTTTATCCACACCTACACCGGAGCTTGTCAGGCTATTTTCAAAACTTGAAGGAGATCTGTTGTTTTTGGGAATTGGCGGAAAAATAGGCCGGTCCATGGCACGTATGGCGAAAAGAGCATGTAAGGAAGCCGGTGTACAAAAAAGGATAATCGGGGTAGACCGGTTTGCCTCTGAAGAACAAAAGAAGAAACTGGAGAATGAGCATTTTGAGATCATAAAGGGCGATTTACTTGATCAGAGCTTCATCCGAAGTTTACCTGATGTTAAAAATGTAATTTTCCTGGCCGGAATGAAATTCGGTTCGGAAGAAAACCTTTCTCTCACATGGGCCATTAATTCCTATCTGCCTGCCATGGTTGCTGAGCGTTATAAGAATTCCAGAATAGTAGCTTTTTCAACGGGCTGTGTTTACGAGCTTGTCCCGGTAAGATCCGGGGGGTCTCTTGAAACTGATCATCCTGCTCCGGTCGGAGAATACGCCCAGTCCTGCCTTGGAAGAGAAAGAATGTTTGAGTACGGAAGCAGGAAAAACAAAACACCTGTTGCCCTGATCAGGCTTAATTATGCTATTGAAATGCGTTACGGAGTATTGGTGGATATTGCCAATAAAGTAAAAAACCGGATACCGGTCGACCTTTCCATGGGATATTTTAATGTTATATGGCAGGGTGATGTAAATTCAATGGGTCTCAGGGCACTTGATTATTGTGAGACACCTGCCAGAATTTTAAATATTACCGGTGCTGAAACCCTTTCTGTTCGTAAGATAGCTGAACAATTTGGAAAGCTCTTTAATTGTGAACCGGAATTTACAGGTAAGGAAGCAAAAACCGCACTGTTGAGTAATGCTTCGTTGTCGCATAAATTATTTGGCGATCCGGAAATTCCTGTTGAAAAAATGATTGAATGGATTGCCGACTGGCTCATTCATGATAATCCAACCTACAATAAGCCTACTCATTTTGAGGTCAGGAATGGTAAATATTGATAATTTTATGCAAATGAAATTACCTGAGTTAAATAATAATGTATCAAAAGTCCTGAACGAAGGTGTCGTTATTCCTGCTTTCCCTTTGGCGTTAGATAAAAACCGTAAACTGGACGAACACCGGCAACGGGCGCTGGCCAGATATTATCTCGATGCTGGTGCGGGAGGGATTGCAGTTGCGGTACATACAACCCAGTTTGAGATACGATCGCCAAAGATTGAGTTGTTCCGTCCGGTTATTGAAATTGCCAAAGAAGAACTGGATCGTTTTATGGCCAGGACAAATAAAACGATTATCAGGATTGCCGGTATCACAGGCAAAACGGAACAGGCTGTCCGGGAAGCCGGGCTGGTTTCAGATTTGGGATACGACGCCGGCTTGTTAAGTTTGTCAGCCTTTGCGGAAGCATCGAATGAAGAAATTCTGCAACATTGCCGGAATATTGCTGAGATCATTCCTTTAATAGGATTTTATCTTCAGCCTGCTGTCGGAGGACGTAAGCTGGATGTGGATTTCTGGAGGGATTTCTCCGGAATTGAAAATGTTGTTGCTATCAAGATAGCTCCTTTTAACCGGTATCAGACACTGGATGTTATAAGAGGAGTTGCGGAATCAGGAAGGGCAGATAAAATAGCACTTTACACCGGAAATGATGATAATATTGTTGCTGATCTGTTAACAGAATACAGGTTTAAGGCGGGTTCGGAAATAATTAGAAAGCGCATCGTCGGAGGATTGTTGGGCCATTGGGCAGTGTGGACTAAAAAAGCTGTGGATCTCCTGAATGAAATACATAAAGTTTCCAGTGTAAATGAATTTGATAATTTATTAAGCACTGGCATACAAATTACCGATTGTAATGCTGCGTTTTTTGATGTAATAAACAATTTTAAAGGTTGTATTGTTGGTTTGCATGAAGTGTTAAGGCGCCAGGGTTTGTTGGAAGGGTTGTGGACTTTGAATAAGAATGAAATATTATCCCCGGCACAGAAAGCTGAAATTGACAGGGTTTACCTTGCCTACCCTGAACTAAATGATGACGATTTTGTGGCGAAAAACCTTGATGAATGGCTGAAATAAATATATTTACCTTCCGGTATTAGACTACCCTGCTATGGCAAAGATCTCTTACTCAGTCAGAGCAATGAGAACCGATGATATCTTTGCTGCCATGCGTTTAAAAGATATTGAAGACTGGAATCAAACTCAGAGAGACTGGGAGGTTTTTATAAAAAACAATCCTGATTTATGTCTGGTTGCTGATTTGAAAGGATTGGTTATCGGGACTGCTACAGCAATTAATTATTCAAATCAAGTTTCATGGATCAGCATGGTACTTGTTGATAAAGAATTCAGGGGACTGGGAATCAGTAAGAAGTTGCTTGCCCGGTTGATGGAAAATCTGACTTTCTGCCGATCACTTAAACTTGATGCAACACCGGCAGGGATAATGGTTTATAAAAAGATGGGCTTTGTCGCGGAATACAAAATAATTCGGATGATACATCCATCCTTAGACCTGAAGCTTCCGGAAAAATATGATATATTGCCTGTACAGGCCGGGAATGAAGATATAGACGAAATTGTAAAATTTGACCAAAGGATATTCGGAGCAGACAGAACCATACTGATTGAAGCTTTTATAAGAGATTATCCTGACCGGGTGTGGATATTGAGAAAGCATAACCGGATAACCGGTTATGCTTTAGGAAGGAAGGGCACTAAATACAATCAAACAGGTCCGGTGTACGCTTTATCGGTTAAGGATGCTAAAGCCCTAGTAAAGAAATCCTTTGAAAGCAATGTTGGCCAACCTGTAGTCGTTGATATCCCTGAGGATAAAACTGCATTAACCGAGTGGTTGCTTTCGGTTGGCTTTACAACGCAACGCTCCTTTACAAGAATGCACTATAAAGAAAACCCTCATCCGGGAGAGATTAACAAACAATATTTGATTTGCGGTCCTGAATTCGGGTGATGAATAGAATTATAGCATAAATTACAGATCTATTCCCGAAGATAGATTTGGTTTATTCTTGATTTTCTCCTGCGGATTCAAGTTTGACAAATTACTCTTTCCGCAGTTTTATTAAAGTTTTTTCAGACCATTGATAAGTATCCGGTATCTTACCAACGAATTCTATTCTGGTCGGAAACAATAATACAGGAAGCTGGTAAACATCTGTCACTCTCAGGCAATTGAGCATTTCTATGGCCGGACCTCTACCATCAGGCTGGCTCGGTCTGTCCTGGCTTTCAGGTGGATTTTTCAATATCAGCGTTTGACAGTTTCCGTCAAGCAAAGCAGAATACATGGCAATTACGGTCATGTCATCTCTGGCAGCGATACCAATTTTATCAGCATCCACACCTTTCAGGGTACGGCAAAACTCAATACAGCGCAACAGGTCATACACCTGCATGGAGGCTACTGTTCTCCCGGTCCATGCTGAAGCCCGGCGTATATGCCATTGGAGATCCGGTGCCCATCCGTTTTCACCTACACCTCTTACTTCAAAAAAGGCAATATTCCAGTCTGAGTCCAGATCGTTAATAAAACCTTCCGATTCCCAACGGTCTTCATCGGGACTTCGCAAAACAATCATCAAAGGTTTCTTTTTGTAAGGATCATTTTTCCAGCGAATATCCACTTTTAATCGCCAGCCCTTTTCTGATACGAAGCTATAAATGTCACTACCGTATGGGGCTCCGTCTGCCGTTCGATATATAAGTCTCGGCTCTAAACGCTCCGGTATTTTAGGAAAAGCACCGAAAGTCTCACGCTTAAGGAATCTTTTGACTGAATCACGGAAAATACCCAACTCTTTTTTATTGGAAATTTCAGGATCGGTATGCAGTTTTACAAAAGAATCCTGAATCTTTGTGGTACGGTCGTTTTCCGGGGGCCCGTCAATATAGACTTTTAGTTCTTCTTCGGATAATTGAACTTCCGGTGATTCATTGATATCTCCTGCACTTTCGGGAGGAATTTGTTTCCCCATCAGATGTTTCATAAAGAATGAGAAGATTTTTTCCCGGGATATCCGGTGATAAGAATGGCCTCCCGGGGTTACTACAAGGCTGATGTTTTCCGGTTTGCCATAAAACTTATAGATATTTTTGATATCTGCGTGGAGTTCACGTACCGATTCGATGGTATTCAGCCCGTCGCGATCTGCCTGGGCTATAAGGAGCGGTCTCGGTGCGATAAGTGCACCAATAGATTGATAATCAAGACGGTAAGTATTAATGGGCATCATGCAATCGCAGTGTCCGTCAATGGTTCGTGTTAATATATGGAACTTGAGTGTACTGGCTCCACATACCGGTGCCACTGCTTTTACACGTGGATCCAGGGCTGCTATATACCAACTCTGAGACCCTCCTCCGGAAATGCCGGTTACTCCCATTTTTTCAGGATCTACCTCCGGTCTTTCAGAAAGAAGATCGAGGCCCCGTATTGCATTCCAGGCTTCCACGCCACCCGGATTATAGCCTCTGCTATACCAGTTGAACCAACCTTTGGAATAGCAACCCCAGTGATCTCCCCTGACTTCTCCCCATTGTATTGTTTCAATGATCAGACAAACAAAGCCCAACTGGGCGAATTTCCTAGCATGTGCCTGATAATGAACTTTCTGGGTTGGTGAATGTCCGCAAACATATAAAATGGCGGCCCTGGGTTTTTGAATGTTGTCAGGTACATATAAGTTTGCCGGTACGTATAAAGCAGGCAGGGATTCGTAGTATAATTTTTCTATACGATATCCTTTTTCTTGAATAATACCGGTGATCTTCACATTTAATTCAGACCGCGTACCCTTCATAGGCATGTTTTCAAGGCCTAACATTTCAACAAGTTCATTGTAACGTTTGGTTTTAACTTTCTCCCAATCCTGCAGAGTGGTAATACCGTTAAACGAATTGTCAGTAATCTTCTCAGCCTCTTGCATCAGGTAGGTTCGGATATTATTGCACTGATCAGGGTCAGGCTGCGTTTGCACCGGCAGATTTTGAGCATTCAGTCCGGGAAGTAAGAATAAGATCAGCAAAAAGAAATAAGCTTTTTTAAAATGAGTAACCATGGTTTTTGTAATTTAAAATTTTGTTCAAAAACTATTTTTTTAAATGATTAGCCGGCAGGGTAGTAAAACTATTGACTATCCCATACTTGGTATATGTAGCTGTTATTCCGTATTCCGGCCTGTAATAGTATTGAGTGGCAGGTTTCAGTCCTTTCACTTCGACTTTTATAAAGTAATCGTTGTCAGAATATGCCAGTTTCCAGGAAGAAAGAATAGGATGACCGAACTCAGGTGAAGTGTCAATTTCAAATCTGGCAATACCTTCTTCTCCGGGAACATTTCCGTAGGGGTTCTTATTAATTTTAGTCAGACGGGTCTGAAGTTTTACAGATGTCCCGGTAACATCTATTATATCAGGGGTTTTCAGAGAATATATTGCAAGTGAATCATAATACATTGCGGGATGAAAATCTCCGATATAATATGGATACTTATCAAAGATATCTCCTCTTCCAAATATTCTTGGATCATCTGTTTCCTTAAGTCCGGCAATGAGTCTTTCACGAAGTTTTTCCTTATATACCTGATACTCTGACAACCCGGCTACATTGTTAAGTTGCCCCGGGTCCTTAGCCAGATCATATAATTCTTCTGAAGGCCGCTTCAGAAATGCCAGTTTGAATAAAAAAGCCACAGCTGAGTCCTCTTTTTGGTCCATCATAAATTGCTTTGAAGGTGAAGCATCAATATCGCCGTATGGTCTGTCGGGATTTGAAATCTTGTCAGGAAAAGGGTCACCGGCCGGCCATCGATCCGGTTTAAAATTTATAATATACAGAAAATCTTTTGTACGTATGGCCCGCATAGGATATCCCAGCCCGCCACGTCTTACCCATGCATGCCGCTCTTTACCAAAGAGTACATGATCCCGGCTGCTGTCTGCTTGTCCTGTTTTTTTTGAAAGAAGAATGTCCATCAGGCTTTTTCCGGTTGTTTGTGCAGGAGGGTTTATCCCTGCAGCTTCTAAAATAGTAGGAGCCAGGTCGGTGAGATTTACAAAATCTTCAATTATTCTGCCTTCTTTTACCTTTTTCCCCCAGCGAATAGCCAGCGGCATTTGTGTTCCAAAATCATACAGATTACTTTTACCCTGGGGGAAAGGCATCCCATTATCGGATGTACAGATAATAATTGTGTTTTCAAGTTCCCCTGCTTCTTCAAGTGTAGCGATCATTTCTCCCAGGTGACGGTCGAACCATTCAACCTCGAAGTAATAATCCAGAATATCCATTCTCACTGTATCGGCATCAGGAAGAGATGGCGGAACCATGGCATCACCAGGATTCTTACCGGAACGGAGGCCGATTCCATAATCATAGGGGCGATGAGGCTCAAAACCTCCGTACCAAAAGCAAAATGGCTGGTTCGCAGGCTTGTTTTTAAGGAATTCCCTGAAATTGCCTGCATAATCCACATCACTGATGTACCTGGGAGACTTATTTTTTAAATTATTAAATTTCTTTCCTGCAGGGTTTTGCCGCCTTCCTCCTTTTTCTATCATACCCGGGGCCCATCCTTTGCCTGTATATCCGGTATAATATCCGTTATCAGCAAGTATTTCAGGATAGGAAACAAATTTCTTTTGCAGTGTGCTCCATAAATTACCTCCTTCTTCCAGTCGCCAGTGATATTGGCCGGTTAGAACAGCCCCGCGGGAAGGAGTGCAGGAGGGAGCCGAGCAATAGGCATTGGTGAATAAAACCCCTTCGGTTGCTATCCGGTCAAAAGAAGGTGTCTTTATTCCTTTTGCCCCGGCAATGCTGGCATGCGGCCATGACCAGTCATCAGCTATGGCCAGAAGGATGTTGGGTCGTTTTTCTTTTTTCTGATGACAACCTGATAACAGGGCCATGGAAAGAATAGCTATAGAAATAATTTTAGTGTTGTTAAGCGATTTCAGGAAGTTTTTCATTATGTTTTTATTTATGTTTTTAAAATCGTTTATCTGGTTGCCTGCAGGGCAAGACATGCAGCTCCGATGAAACCCGCGTGATCTCCCAACTGCGTTTTAACCACTTTTGTTTTTTCTGCAGGTACGCTGCAAATATGTTTTCGCAGGAATTTTTCCATTGCCGGAGAAAATAAATTCATTGCATTTACAATGGACCCGCCAAGGATCACCAGTTCCGGATCTATTATGTTGATTCCCCATGAAATTGCAAAAGCCAGGTTTTCACCGAACTGCTCCCAGGATTTTTTAGCCCGTTTATTGCCGTTGTTTGCCATTTGAGCAATCTCAAGAGCTGATTTTTCTTCGCCGGAGATTTCCTTGAAAATCCGGGTAATCCCTTTACCGGACACAAAATCTTCAATTGTTTCATTTTGATAAGGTGCAGGCCATATTTCGCCTGCATGCTGGGTGGATCCCCGGATAATCTTTTTATTGATAACCGTTGCACACCCGATTCCGGTACCAAGTGTATATCCCATAACGACTTCATGTCCGCGTCCTGCCCCGAAGAAACATTCACCGAGGACAAAGCAATTAGCGTCATTATCCAGAAATACAGGAATATCAAGTCTTTCATGGACCACTTCTCTCAATGGGAAAAAGTTTAATGTGGGAAGGAAAGGGCATTCAAGAATAAGTCCTTCCTTCATATCCAGCGGACCTGTAGCACCAATCCCGATTCCTTCAATATCTGTTATTCGTAACTGAGCTATATTCAACGCTTTTTCTATTGAATTAAAAATACGGTTGATAATAATTTTTTCGGGATCCTTACTGCCGGTGGGGACAGTATATGGTTTTCCAATAATATCACCTTCTTGCGTGATAAGACCACTCATGATTTTTGTCCCGCCCAGGTCGACACCAAGAATTGATTTTTGTGTCATTTTGAGTTCGTTTTTATGCAAAATCCAGTTTTCCTTTTCCCCATACTGCAAGGGAAAATATATATAAAAATGCCAGGATATTAATGTACATGGCAACTTGCAGGTTTAAGATATCACCGGCAAACCCGACGAGAAATCCTAAAACGGCACCTCCGACTATTGCTGTACATAAAATTCCGGATATGGTGCCATGATATTTATCAAAGCTTTGTATGGCAGCACTGAAAATTGAAGTAAAAGAGGCACATGTAAAATAGCCTGTCAGGGCAAAACCAATCAAAGCAAATTTTGCCGGACTGTAAATGGTGATCAGAAGTGTAATACAGGTTAAAGCGCTATGAATCATAAAGATTTTTCGTGGTTTGACGTACTTCATTATCGGGCCTATTATCAGCCGTCCTACAGCCTGAAACAACCAGAATGCAGCAACAGCCATTGCCGAAACGGAAGGGAAAACAGATGCAAGAAACGAACCTTTTTTCCAGAGAGATTCATTAACTCCTATACCATGTATTTTTTCCATAAAAGAAATAATATAGGAAGAAGTCCCGACTTCAGCACCGACATAAAAAAAAATACCGAGGGCATAGGTTATAATAATTGGCTTTTTTATAAGTATCAGGATAACCGAAGTCTGGATTTTTTCTTCTGCGGATATAGTTATCGCAGGAAATTTAGCGATGATCAGTAAAAATAGCAGAACAGCATTAATAATACCAAAAAACAGATAGACGGTATTCCATGTAAGTCCGCCGGCCTCTGTCAGAGGAAGTAAAATGGGACTAACAGCATATCCAAGGGCACCAATGCCAACGATAATAGTCAGATTTGCCGTGTATCTTTTGGGTATGTCTAATTCCCGGATAAAAGGATTTCCGGCCGTTTGAATAGCCGTAACACCGGCTCCTGTCAAGAATATCATAAATATGACCACAAGGTAATTGCTGCTAAAGTAAAACAGAAAACTGCCAACGGTCATTATGACCATCCCCAGGAGAAGAACGAATCTGGGGCTGATCCGGTCCATTGCCATACCAAATGGTATGGATAGTAATCCGTAAGACAGGTAGAAGGCAAAAGGCAATAAAGCGGCAATTTGCAGGGATACGTCATATTGTATCCGAAATCTTTCAATAATAACACCGATTACCGATGTTAACAACCCGAACGAGATGTACATTAAGATCGTAATGGTGAGCAGGAACCAGTACGTTTTCTTTTTTCTCATCAGAGTTATTTATTCTTCTTTTGTTACTTTGGCGCCACGCGTAAAGTATCCGGGTTTGAGTCCAAGATCAAGAGCACGGGAAATAACAATAAATTGCAACGGGATAACACCGCTGACAGCAAACAGATACTCATCTTCAACAGGTATTTGTAACACATGGATGTTGGGTTCGGAAAAACGCAGATCAGCATTGGTTATCAGAACAACTTTTCCGTTAAATCCGGCAATATCCACAGCCATCTTAACGCTTTGATCAAAAGTTTTCCCTTTCGGTGCAAATATAATTGCCCTGAAACCCTCTTTTACCATTTCCATCGGACCGTGCCGGAAATCACCTCCCAGTATACCTTCGGAAGGACTTCTTACCGCTTCCTTGAACATCAAAGCTCCCTGAAGTACCGAAGCATAGGAAGGCCCCCGCCCGATAATTTCAATAAAATTATAATCACCTAAAAAGTCTGTGATTTCAGGCATCCAGTTATTATAACCGTTAAGAAGTTTGTTAAAGTTGTCAATCATCTGCCGTACTTTCATCTTCATTTCTTTAGTCCATTTACCGGCCAAAACCCATCCGGATATTAACATAACCAAAGCAATGGATGTGTAAGTTTTTGATGAAGTCATTTCTTCATGCCCGGCTTTCGAAAGGAGAGCCACGGAACTATTCTGCGCCAGGGGACTCAATGCTTCGTTGGTAATGGCCAGACAGGTTATGTCAGGCTTCAGTTTTTGCAGTATCTTAATAACTTCATAGCTTTCCCCCGATTGGGAAACACAAACCAATAGTGTATCTGCTGTAATAAGAGAAAAGTGATAATGCAATAATTCACTTGCATTTATCGCGTACGACCGGATCCCGTATTCATTTAATAAACAGGAAGTAAGATATGAAGTAAAGTAAGAGCTTCCCATTCCGGTGAAAATAATTTCCGTAAACTTCTTTTCATTGTAAAGAGTCAATGTCCTTTTTAACAGGCTTTTCCCGGTATCGTTTTCATAAAATCCGAAAGTGTTTTCAAGGGAAGAAGATTGTTCGAATATTTCATCCAGGAATTTATTCATAATATTTGCATTATTTAGACTGAAAGCGTTTAAACGGCGGTTGTTCAGAGGATGCCCGGGTACCATTTTTTCGCATTCAGGAAATAGATTTTCCGTAGTACTTTTTCATTCAGGTTAAGGCCTTTAAATGAACCATTGACATTTGGAGAATTCATTTCCTCATCCGTGGAAAAATATTTCCAGTCTGCATGCCATACATTTTCCATTCTGTCTTTTTTTTCCTGCAGGTCATCATCTTCTTTAATGCTAAAATCGGTACCATAGAGGAGCCTGTCCTGATATTTTATGATAAAATCACGTACTTTCTGCCTGTCCTGTACCTGGAAATGACAAATGCGCGCGGCCATATCAACGGCAAAGTTTGGATAGAGGTCCAGGCGTTTGGCCAGTTCATCCACATTCCATTCCAGGCTGCCCAGGTGTGCACCAACCACCCTGAGGTTGGGATGCCTGGAAAGCATACGATCCCTGGCGTTAATTTGGTCGTCATAGGACGGATAATCCGGATGCAGGTACATATGATATTGAGGATGTTCCCTGAAATAAATTTTGTCATTATTAACTGTCATGGAGTCGATGGGCAGCCAGCAGTTTTTTGGTTCTCCGATATGGGCGACCAGCGTTTTATTGTTATCTGCTATAAAATCAAGTATGGCGTCAAAGCGGGGATCGTCAATCATAATGAAATTGTCCAGACTATCACGAAAAGTCATTCCGATATCTTTCCAGATTTTTACACCGATCGCGCCTTCCTCGAAATCTTTTTTCAATCTGCGGATCACTTCCTGCCGCCATCCGGGTTTTTCAAAGTTTTCCATCGAAAAGGTTGTGACATAGGACAAGACCTGAGGAAATTGTTCGTGCATTTTTTTCGCAAAGTATAGTTGCTTGTCAATGTTTTCCCGGCTATTTGATCGTGTACATATGGAAAGGAATTTAAAATTTTCAGCCATAGCTGCCTGAATGATGTTCGTATCAGTTGTCCTGATATGCACATGAGCATCGATTTTAGGAATTTCCTTATACAATACTTTTTTATTATTGGAACATGAAAACAAAAAACAGGATGCAATTCCCAGGGTAGCAATAAACAATGTCTTTTTCATCTGTATAATTTTTTAAACTTAATATTTAAGAGTAGAGCATATAATATCCTGATTTTGTCATATTCAGTCGGTAATAGCTGCATTTTCTGACGGAAAAATAAAACCTGCACTCTCCAAAATCAGCACTGTAAGAATTCCTTTTCCAAACATAAATGACTCCTTGCTTTGTTGATTAAGACTCTGGAACAACCAATTATAATTCCTTTATTACCGTTTTGCAGTTCCCCTTAATATCCGGTTTTTCCCACTTTAAAACAATCCGGTATAACCTGTCTCCCCACGTGTTTTTAAGACGTGGATCAGTAATTTCCATATCTTCAACTATGGCTGTGAACTTTGACTTATCATAAAACATAGCAAGTTCAAAACTGTCGCCGTTAAGTTTCTTTCCTGTAATTTTGATTTTTCCGGGAATGGAGGCATCCGGCTCCTGAACGGTCATAAAATTCAAACTTATATTGCCAGTCACTTTATTCAGTTTGTATTTTTCTGCGATTACAATATTTTTCCCCCTGTTCAGTGTAATTGTACGTTCCCATGATATTACATTTGCCTCTGCCGGATATGCTTTTGAAATATCCATTGATAAGACAGCCTTTGAGTCACTTTCTTTGTATTTTATATTATTAGCAGCATACTCCCTGCCTGCCGCCTGCATTTGCCCGTTTATCAATGGCAGATTATGATAAGCCGATTGCATGGTCCAGATTTCGTAACGATGTGAACTGAAGGTCTTCGCGGTGTAGGTTTCAACGCCTATGTCAATGAGGACAGGATTTCCTTCATAATATACCATAAAACTTCCCACGTCATTATGATTATGACTTTCAGCGTTATGGCCGCCTTTAGCTGAAACATAAAAACTTTGAAGGCTGTTTCCTGTCGATCGGGCAGTCATTAACTCAGTTTGAGGTAACCATGTGTCGCGAATAGACGGCATGGTCCCTTTTATTCTCCTTAAATCTGTAATTTGTAATAGTTCAGGAAGAAGGCGGGTAAATTGTCCCCAGGTGTCCGTTATGATCGTATTCCCGAATTGATGTTTTTCTGCAAGATATGCCGCGAAATGCGTCATTACATCATCGTTAATGGATTTTCCATATCGATAGATCAATGCAGGCGACGGCCCGGCCTTGGCGGATGCGTCCGCAAAATTCACATAATAGTCGTTACCAATATAAACCTTGTAGATATATGCTCCCATATTTTTAATCAGTTCCTGATCGAAAATATTGATTGATCCGCTACTTGCCTTATCAAAAAGTTCAAGAGCCAGATACAGGGCTCCTGCAGCTTTGCCCCAGTATTGAGGGCCTTCGTCACAACCCCCGTCGTCGGGATAACCATTTATAAAATTGTCTAAACTCAGCATGATTTTATGAAGTGCGTCAATGCGCCGGTCGTTGTCCTCTTCACAAAGCAACACACAGGCTAACCAGTTTGAATTGATCCATGGATTCCAGTTGTTAACTTTTCCTTCTCCAAATCCCATCCACCAGAAGTCTGTTCTTTCCAAGTTTGGGGTAAGAATCCTGCGGTTGATTTCGTAATGAATCCGTTTTTGCACCAAAGGCGAGACTTTATCTAACTTCTCACCAACTAAATATGATACCCAGGCCAGCATGCTTCCGGTTTCGGCGGCAAACAGATCAACGATCGGTTCTTCAGTATCAGGCAGGCCCACCCCGGCTTTTTGCATTCCCAAATGTGCCGGAACGCCCCAGAATGTTTCTTCACAGATAGCCCAGGTGAGATTTACGATATCATCAGTAAACCTGTCCTTATTTTCAAATATTTCAGCAAAAACGAGAATTGAAAGAGTTTTCCTCCTCTCGGTATAAATTTTACTGTAATTTGTCCGGTTTCCGTTTCGTGCAAATTCCAAAAAAACAGATGCCGGAAGTACTTCCCACTTGTGGCCCAGATATTTTTCCGCTTCAGCTATGTAAAGATTTCGCATTTTTTCCGGAACACGCCTCCAAGCGTCTCTGTCGGAGATAGTCGGGTAGGGATGCCAGTCATGTTTTGACAGGATGATTTCTGATAACTGCTTTTTATTATATCCGGAACTTAACAGGTTTCGTTTTCCTATTACCTGTGCAGGTAATAAGAAAGGAATCGTAAGTAAGATTAGAAAAAAAGAAAATGTTTTACACATTACAAAAAAGTATTGTCTTTCATTATGAGCATCTAATTTAGTAAATATATTATATTTGTCAGTACATACAAGATTCTTTCTGATCTCAGGAAACAAATCATTACGGATATTTCAATATTTGTCCTGTATTTTCGGGAAATCAGGAAATGTACTGACCCGAAAGACGTAAAAAACCGGGCAGGTCATAAGACATACCCGGTTTTTATTAACCTAACCTAAACAATTAATTGAAATAGATAATCTAATCTATTTCTTTGCACCGACCCAGGGCTGATCACGCCACTCCACTGTACCGGGGTGTTGATGAGGAGCATTTGGGTTGGCGTCCCACCAAACTTTGGCGAGTTCGTTATCCACATGGTTAAGACGGGTAAGTGCTTCGGCATAACTATCGCTATTGACCGATTGCTCGTTGTTTGGCCACATTTTTCTCCTTGGAGAAACCCCCGCAAGATGGTCGTTGTCAGGTCCTACGAGTACCCTTGGGTATCCGGTTCTCCTCCATTCAGCCCACCCCTGATATTCTAACGGGAAGAGCGCAATAATCTTCTGGTTCATAATCTGTTCCAGTTGTTCTTCCTCTGATCCGGATAATGTGTAAACCGGTAATGCTTTAAAAGCGTCAATCTTGCTTTGTGTAATTTTCTTGAAATTCATGTACTCATTATATGCATCAACAGTCCAGGTACTGTCATTATAAAGCTGAATTGTTTCATACATCTGGGGTTCGCAAGCATCGTAAAAATCTTGTGCCCATTCTATAGCTTTATCGACACCAGCTTGATAATACGCATTGGCATCTGCCGGAGTTCCCTTTATATTAAACAATGCAGCTTCGGCAAGAGCAAAATAAACTTCAGAACATCTTAATACCGGTCTTTCGATTACAGGTACAAACCATAAGGGCGTCCATTCGGAACATGACCTGGCACCATACGGATATTTATTTTCCACAGGAACATATCCAAGCACCGGGTGACCGCGATAACCAAAAGAGGTATCGTATTCTGCAATCCACGTAGCTTTGGCAGTATCTGCAAATATTCCAATGCGGGGATCACTGTTATCCTTCATTATATCCAATAATGTTTTACCAACATTCCAGCAGCCGGTTTCACCTTGTCCGCCATTATTAACTATTCTGTTGTATAACGGGTTTTGATTATCCACATAATCCGTGGAGGTGTTGATAAACGCGTCATCTTCCCTGCTAGTAATTAAATCGGCCTCCGTCAGATCACTCATATTGGCTTTTGCCAAGGCTGCGTCTGCATAACGAATACGCAAAGCCAGACGGAGCCTTAAAGAATTGGCAAATTTTTTCCATTTAACAACATCTCCTCCGTAAATCAGATCAGCGCTACCGAAACTTTCTTTACTGACATCCAGTTCAGCAGCTGCTTCTTTCAATTCTTTAAAGAAGTCAGTGTAGATGCTTTCCTGAGTATCATATTTCGGACGGTAAACCGCCTGATCCTGGGGTAAACAGGATTCTGAATACGGAATATCACCATAAGTATCGGTAACTTTCGAAAATGCCCATACTTTCATTATTCTTGCTATGGCTTTCTTATTAACAAGATCCGGATCATCCTTTGTCAGCCGGATTATTTCGGACAAATTATTAACATAAGATCCATAAGCTGCATTCCAGACACCGGGATCATCTCCGCTCTGGAAGGGACGGTTTGAACAGGATGTAGAATAACCACAATAATTACCTATTGTTCCGACTCCATTAGGATTGCCAGTTACAATAGATAAATACTGAACCCGGGTTAATATCAGATCAACATTAATCAGGGATTCTGTAACCAGGTTTGGTGGTGTATTCAGTTCTTCAAAGTTCTTTGTGCAACCATTGTTCATTATCATTAGTGTTAATGACAATACAATTATAAGTCTGATTTTTATGTATGTTTTCATAATGGTTTGGTTATTAGAAAGTAAACTTAACATTCAATCCGTATGTACGTGTAGTAGGCATTGAAAGTGACTCAATACCTGCATATCCGGCAGAAGTATTGGGAGCTGATTCAGGAGAAATGCCCATGTCCTGCATATGTTCCTCAATATACCACAGATTTCTGCCAACCAGGGAGAGCCTTACACCGGTAAAGGGAGATGATTTCAGCTTAAATTCATAACTGAGTATAACCTCTCTTAACATGATGTAGCTGGCATCCAGTACAAATTCTTCCGTAGGACCACCCCATGCTCTTGCGGCCCAGTAAGTCTGGCCGTCAACAGCTTTGGTATTTTCTTCGTAACCTGTAACATTGCCTTCCGCGTCAAGAACTTCAACAACGCCATCCAATACACCTACATAGGGCAACTGGTTACCCTGGTCGTCGGTATCCCGTGGCCTTCTGCCTTCTTCGGTGAATTTTCCGGTTCCCTTGGCACACATCTGGTACTTGGTTGAAGAAGAGAGTTCACCTCCCTGTACAAAATCAATAAGGAAATTCATGGATAAACCTTTGTAAGATAAGGTATTATTTAAGCCACCTGTCCAGTCGGGAGTGATATTCCCGAGAACACTTTGCTCACTTTCTCTTACATAATAGCCCCCCGGTGAGACAATCTTCCGGCCATCAGGACTTCTCTTAAATGCGTATCCTATGATGTTCCCATAAGGCTGACCTGGCCTTGCTTCGATATTGTTTGGATAGTTAGAAGCAATTCTGTATGTTTCAATTCCTGGAGCCAACTCGATGACCATGGAATGATTTCTTGCATAGTTGAACGCCAGATCCCATCGGAACCCACTGCTTGATTTAATAGGATTTGCATTCAGTACCAATTCCAGCCCTTTATTCTGGATTTCCCCGGCATTGATAACAACTCTTGAGTAACCGCTGGCATTTGAGATGGTTACCGGGAGAATCTGATTTGTTGTCTTTCCATTGTAGTAGGTTATATCCAATCCGAGTCTGTTTTGAAAAAATCTTAGATCACCGCCTATTTCCCAGGATGAAGTAAGTTCATTCTTCAGATCAAATAAAGGAATCTGACTACTCATGGAAGCAAAATTCTGTCCGTTAAAAGTAGTGGTGAATGAATTATAGCCTGCCATGGTTAAATAAGGATCGGAATCATTACCAACCTGTGCCCATGAAGCTCTGAGTTTACCAAAAGTTAAAATATCTGAACTTATCTTGAAAGCATCGGTAAATATAAAGCTTGTGCTTAGTGAAGGATAGAAAAATGAGTAATTGTCTTTACCCAATGCCGAGGACCAGTCATTCCGGCCGGTTATGTCCAAAAACAGGAAGTTTTTATATCCGAGTTGTCCCATGAAATAGACTGATTGCATTTCTTTCCGGCTTATAAAATAATTCGGATAAATATCCTGACAATTACTTATATCATATACACCATCGGCCTTAAAGGTTCTTCCGTCCCAGCCCTGACTTTCATATTTTTGTTGCAATAATGATGCGCCAACAGTAAAAGTTCCTGTGATATTACCGGTCAAGTTTCCATTAGCTGTTAATAAGGCATCATAATTGTTTTCACCCACGTTATATCTGTTTTGTGTCAGCCTGCCATAACGGTTGCTTCCGCCTCTGGCACCTACCGGCCATGTTTTATTTCTGGTTTCATTATAGAAATCAGTTCCTGCTCTGCCCATCAGGCTCAGCCAGTTTGTAAAATTGTAATTTAATGATACATAACCGATAATCCGGTCTTTGGCATCATTGTTTTTCAATTCATTGATGATATAGTAAGGATTGTATGATATGCCCGGCCATCTTCCCCAGTCGCCAGTCGTTTCATAGTATTCCTTCAACCAGCTCAATGGAACGTATCTCCCCATTGTAGCAAAATTCCTGACAAGGTTGTCTGAAGAGGAACCCAGGGCAGGTCTTTGCTTTCCTTCCGTATGAATATAATTTAATTTTACGTCAAAGGACAAATTATCATTAAGCTGAGTAGTAGTCCTGAGATCAACAGTTTGCCTCTTAATTCTATGTTGGGGTGTGATTCCTTTGGTATATGTATTGCCAAGTGATAATCTTGCATTGGATTTTTCAGTACCTCCTGTAAAGGCAACTGTTGTGTTCTGGACCATACCTGTTTCCCAAAAATCCCTGACATTATTCGGATCCTGAGGTAAAAGGACCAGGGTCCGGGTGTTTTTGTCTTCAGGATAAACAAAGGGATCTACGATTGTTCTTCTTCCGTCTAAAGGAGGGCCCCAGCTATCCCCATGCCATGTATCCATGGTTTCATAGTATTGACCACTGCCTGATGGAATTTCGACCATACTTCCGTATAGGTTGGTCCCTTCATATCCTGTGGCATATTTGTTTTGAAAGGTAGGTGTCAGGTTGAGTACATCAAGTAAAACATTGGAATTAATCTCGACACCGATACCTTTTTGAGCTTTACCGGATTTGGTAGTGATAAGAATCACACCATTGGCGCCTCTGGAGCCGTATAGTGCTGAAGCATTGGGACCTTTTAAAACAGTTATTGATTCAACATCTTCAGGGTTTATACCCCCAATACCGTCACCATAATCCTGGTCTCCCCATAAACCGCCACTGCTGTGGCCAATATTTGTGATCGGGACACCGTCAACAACATATAAAGGCTGGTTGTTTCCCGTAATGGAGCTGTTCCCGCGGATTGTAACCACAGAAGATCCACCGGTGCCGGATGAAGTGCTTGAAACCTGTACCCCTGCAATTTTACCTTTGAGGTTGTTAACAACGCTTGTTTCCCGGGCATCTTCCAGATCTTCCGGCTGCACTTTTTGTGCAGAAAATCCCAGGGCTTTTGCTTTTCTTTCAATACCAAACGCAGTTACAACAACTTCATCAAGTGCAGCAGTTGAAATTTTCAGTGAAACGTTAATAACTGTAGAACTGCCAATTGAAATTTCTTGTGTTACCATTCCAACAAATGAAAACACAAGAGCTTTAGCATCAGAAGGCACTGTAATTGAATACTTGCCTTCAGCATTGGTAATGGTACCAATGCCGGTTCCTTTTACCAGAACGTTGACCCCGGGTATGGATGATCCGTCTATAGCGGTGACCGTACCCGTGATCGTACGTTGCTGGGCAAACACACTAGCCACAAAAGTAAACATGAGTATGCTTGCGATCCATAGCTTTTTTTTCATAGAAATAAATTTTAAATAAATAATTAAAGATTTAAAAATTGATTAAATTACATAACATTGCTTTAAAAATCATATAATCTTATTTAACGTTTCGTATATGATTACAAATTTAATAAATATTTTTAAATTTACAAAACAAAGATAAATAATTATTATATTTTCATAAAAATAAGCATAAATAAGTAATATATACATATAATATTATGTAACGTTTTATGTTTTGATACTATATTAATTATATATTTGTATTGAAAAATTAAATGAAACTGTTTATGAAAAAATCACGGAATAGCTTTAACATGAGTTATACACAGGGATAAATACCTGATTCCGGATTCTGATTAAAGAATTTATGAATCATAAAACCGCATATAAAAAGATTTAGACAGATGAAACGAAGGAAATTTTTTAATAATGTATTGTGGAGTGCTGCCGGCATTGGTTTTGCATCATCGTGCAAAAATCCGGTAAGTGATAAAAACCAGCTTGTTTCCGAGGCCGGGAATGAACAACAGATTCATCAGGTGCCGGTCTATAGAAAAAACATTAAACCGTTTTTCAAAAAAAGACAAAATATAAGTGTTAATGATTCTGTGAACCTGGCGCTGATAGGTGCAGGCCGCTATGGAACACAATTGATTCTTGAAGTCGCATCGTTAAATGAGAATGTCAGGGTTAAATATATATGTGATGTTGATGATACACGTGGTGGGCGTGCAATTGTGGAACTTGAAAAAATACAGGGACACAAACCGGAACGGGTCAGGGATATGCGTAAAGTTTTCGATGATAAAAATATTGACGGTGTAATTATCGCAACTCCTGAACACTGGCATGCACTGGCAACAGTATGGGCTTGTCAGGCTGGTAAAGACGTATATGTTGAGAAGTGTGTATCCCACAATATACGGGAAGGCCAGAAAATGATCGAGGCAGCAATGAAATATGAGAGGATCGTTCAGTGCGGTACGCAAAACAGGAGCGCAGATTATGCTTATTCTGCCAGGGAATACATAAAAAAAGGAGAATTAGGTGAGATTGTTGCGGTCCATGTGCGGGAATTGCTGGATGGTCCTGTTCCTTTTAAGGAAAAACCAGGCACTAAAGCTCCTGATACAATTGATTGGGATATGTGGCTGGGTCCTGCTCCTAAAGTGCCCTATAGTATATCCCGAAACAAGTCATGGGGATATTACTGGGCTTATTCCGGCGGGGATGTCCTTTCGGGCGGTTCAATACACCAATTGGATATGGCGCGTCTTGTTTTAGATGATCCCGGTTTCCCGAAGTCAGTTTATTGCGCGGGGGGGCGGTATCTTTTTAATGACAACAGGGATATTCCTGATTACCAAATGGCAACATTTGATTTTGATAATTTCATTATAACACTGCAAGCGGGCGCTTTTGCTCCCTATATGGCAAAATCAAGCCCTGAAATCCGGTTTGGTAAAGGTTTTCCTGAATGGAAACAAAATGCTACCAGGATAGAAATTCTGGGTACAAAACGAATGATGTTTTTGGGACGAATGGGTGGGGGATGGCAGGTATATGAGAAAGACAACAGGATAGCAGCACAGGAAACCGGGTTATACCCACGTAAAGCCCATCTGAAGAATTATATTGACTGCATCCGTTCAAGGGAACAGCCGAAAGGCAATATTATTCAGGGACATAGAAGCTCTGTAATGATTCATCTGGCTAACCTCTCTTACCGTGCAGGCAATAAACAATTAATGTTTTCCCCTGAATACGAAACGATTACCAACGATAATAAAATTCAGACTTTGGCTTTGGGAAACTATAGAAAGGGTTATGAAATGCCAAAAGAAGTATAGATAAAGTGACTAAGAAAATCGGGAAGAAGTTAAAATTATCTTCCCTTGAGTTATTTATTTAAACAGGTCGAATAGGGATCTTATGAAAAATAAAACATCAAAAAAGATTATTGTTATCATATTAATCTCAGGCCTCCTGGTTGCCGGCTACCTTGTGATTATAGCTTTTGCACGGACGTGGCACAAAACTGATATAGAATTCAGAATTCATATTAATGATCAATTGGTGCAGGAATCGACTTTCGGAGAATCTCCTACCTTTGCGATTTGGCTTGAGAACCCCGTAACAGGTATCAATCAGACTGTATTTGTTACAAAACGGGCGGCTTCGGGAGAATGGGAAGGAAAGACCGAGGTTCCGGTTGCTTTGCCGAAATGGTTTGAAGTTTATAAGATTGAGAACCGGACAAAAGAACTGCCGACTTTTAAAAAGCCTGCTCCACTTGCTATTACCGGAGCCACCCCAAAACCGGGTTATTTTAAAACAAGAGTAAGGGTAACTCCGGGAAGCAAATGGATTTGCTGGATCGAAGTTAATCTTGCAGGTGACTTCAATGAGTATTATCAGGAATATAATGAAACGAAAAAAACTACAGATGAATTTGCAACAGGACAACCGGCTTTGCTGTACAGGGCAGAGTTTGAAGCTATTCTCGGGAAAGTAGTGAAACCTGAAATTGCCGGTATGAGCGTGCCCGGTTCCCCTGACGGAAAAATTATTCATCCGCTTAAGGGGATTACGACGGCAACGGATATTTTTGATGAAATCAATATAGCTATCGTCAGACCCAACCCCAAAATTATTAAGTGATAGCATAATAATTTTTTTTCTTCCCCGGCAGAATTTAAAAACAGGTTTGGTAAGTGCCGGTCTCCGTTAATATCTTGACGAAGGTGTTGTAAAAACCAGACATGGATTTTGCATATCAATTGATAAAACGGGAATTTGTGATTTTATCGACAGGTATTACCGGGATCATGAAGAAAAAACATGTTCGCCATATTATCCGTCACTCGGTAATGCAACGACAGAACCTCTTTCGATTTGGGCTTCAGGCACCTTGGATTTGCATCATCTTTATTATAAATTAACACCAAACTTATTTTTAACCATTTTTTTCAAATATTCATAATCCTCAAACGCTTTAACTCCTCCGGCTGCCGTGGTTGAAACAGCGCCTGTAAGATTGCCAAATTCCTGACATTTTTCAATACTGCAACGGTTAATATATTTAAAAATAAAACCGGCATTAAAACTGTCACCTGCCCCAACCGTATCAACTACGTTTTTATTTAAGAATGGTGGCAATTCCTTAAGCTTATTCTTATAAAATAGTATTGAACCTTTGTTCCCTCTTTTAATCACCAGAATACGGATAAACTCTTTTATTGAATCAATAGCTTCATTAATCTTGCTTTTAGCGGTAAGTAACAATAGTTCTTTTTCGTTTGGAAGAAAAATATCGACCCAGGGCAGAACCTCCTTAACATCGATATCCCAATTTTCCAGAGGATCCCATTGCATGTCAAAAGAAGTTGTGAGTCCCAGTTCCTTGGCCATTTTGAATAATTTACCCAAATCGTCTTTTATGCCAGGTTGTAAAAAACAGGATGAAAAATGAAGATGTCGGGCTTTGGATAAATCATCTTTGGAAATATCTCCAATTCTAAGATCGTTCATTGCACCCGGGTAGGTAATATTTGCCCTGTCTTCCTGGACAACTAAGACTACCGTTGCCCCTGTGCTCAGTTGATCATCACTTAATATCATTGAAACATCAACTTTCTTTTTCTGGAGTTCACGCAAAACAACATCTCCAAACTTATCAGATCCGATTTTCCCTAAAAACGCCACACTGGCCCCCAGGCTTGCAATATTGCTGGCAAAAATGGCAGATGAACTGCCCAGCGTTAAGGTCATCCGTTGAGCCAATATTTCTTTTCCGACTTCGGGGAAAGTATCTATATCATGTAAGATAATATCAACATTCAGTTCGCCAACAACCAGAACATCATACGGTTTTTTCATTATCAATATATTTATTTGTAATTACTTGACTTATAACAGGGAGCAGTTATTTTATCCTCCCGGGTTATAAGGTTACTTTTACCTGATACGCTATCTTATTTTTAGCATGCAAAATCATATTTGGCACAGAACGATATTGTTTTATAAAAAAGCTCATAAATATAATACAATTATTTAATAAGGATTTGGTAAAATTATATATATTAATTACTTTTATAAAATAAAATAATTATATATCGAAATGAAAAATAATATATTCATTTTCATTGTCCCTGTTTTTTTTCTGCTTTTGGGTTGCAACAGGAAACAACATTATGTCGGAGATGTTGAAAATCCGGTTTTTAAACCAAATACTGTTTTTAAATCCTACGAAGATTTGAGATCTCCGAAATTTGAACATTTAAAAAGGAAATATCAACTTGATACCATTTTTCACGGTGAGCAGGATGAGTTGAAAAGGATATTGCTCTTGCGTCACTGGATTAAAACAGTAATTAAAATTGAAGATCACAGCGAACATTATAGTGGAGAAGGTTATGCTGAAGGTATTCTGGATGCCGCTTTGAAAGGTGAAGGTTTTCACTGCGGACATTTTATGGTCGTTCAAAATGCCGTTATGAATGCCTATGGATATGTTACACGATGTCTGGGTGCAGGTCCTGGTGTTAATGGTGGTCCGGACGGTCATCATGGAATAAACGAGATATGGCTTAACAGATACCATAAATGGTTCATGTCTGATGCTAAATATGATCATCACTTCGAGAAAAACGGTATCCCGTTGTCAGCACTTGAGATTCGTGACGAATATTTAAAAAACAAAGCAGTGGATATAATAATGGTTAAAGGACCTGACCGGAGACCATTAGAAGTTGATGATGTACTGGGAACCAGTAAAGAGCGTTATGCTCAAACCTTTACCTGGGTAGAGTGGGATATGTATAATAATATATTTACAGTATGGCCTGATTTTCAAACAATGCTGATTATGTATGATGATGATTATTTTGAGAAACACACATGGATATGGGGAGGGAAACCTCACTGGGCCTATAATACTGAGTTCCTGAAATTGGTTAAAGACAGGAACGCAATAGAATGGACCCCAAATACCATAATGTCAAAGGTGCAAATTAATAATCGTAATGCCCGGATTGAGTTAACTTCGGATACACCTAATTTAAAGGAATATCAAATCAAGGAATTACCTGCCGGGAATTGGCATGCAGTTGCCGATACGTTAAACCTGAAACTAACAAGAGATCAATATGAATTAGCCTTTCGTGCTGTGAATCTTGCTAATGTTACAGGGCCGGAACATAAAATATTCATTGATAGTAAATAGTTAATATGAAGTGTGTCAGGTTGGTTTATAGATTAATTATTTAGGTAAAAAGTTCCGGGAGATGTTTTCTGACTTATCCCGGGGCTTTCTAAACTCAACTCCGGCCTATAAGAATATTTATTATTACGGGTAACTGTGTACACGGCAATTTAATATTATTAGGGAATTCAAGATCATACGTTACCAATAAAAACTTAAAGTTTAAACGTATGAAAACATATCGCATTACTTTATTTTTTTTATTTATTCTATTTGTTTCCTTTACCCGCTATGATATGAACACTGATCCGGGCAACATTTATGGTAACGCCACTGTAATACCGTCTGGTAATCCTGTAACTTTATTTCATAGAACTGTTAAAAAGAGGTATGCCAAAAAGAATCAAACGGCAGAAAAGAATTTTAAATTGATCAGTAAAAACCTTTACAAATATAAAGATGCATGTAACGTTTACCTTTTGAAGTCAGGGTCTGCCGGAATCCTGATTGATGCCGGATCGGAAGTGCTGACGGAACATTTGGATGAGGCAGGAGTTGAAAAAATAGAGTGGGTTTTGCATACTCATTACCACAGGGATCAATGTACAGGTGATTTGAAACTGAAAAAGAGTGGATCAAAAGTGGCCATTGGAGAATCTGAGGCTGATTTTCTTCAACCGGCTGAAGATAAAGCTCCTTTTAGGATACCCGATAATTTTTTATTAAACGGAGAATTTCCGGGATGGGGCAGAAGAATGGCACCTTTTTTAAAACCCGGAGTTGACAGAAAATTTGCAGAAGGAGAAATATTTCATTGGAAGCAATATGCCATTAAAGTAATAAATACTCCGGGGCATACCAAAGGCAGTGTCTCTTATGTGGTGGATGTTGACGGTCAGAGAATTTGTTTTTCAGGAGATTTGATCATGTCAGGAGGGCATATTCGCGACCTGTATAGCATGCAATGGATCTATCTTGGCAATCCCGGAATCGATTCTTCAATTTTATCTCTTAATAGAATTAAAACACTATCCATAGACAAATTACTTCCTTCACATGGTGAAATCATTCCTGATCCTTGCAATGAAATTGAGATGCTTACTATTCGGCTGAAAAAATTTCAGGAATCCTTTAACTCGAAAAGATCCGGACGATGGAATTGGAGCGGATTTGTACAGGTATCACCTCATGTGATTCAGGATTGTGGCACTACTTCCCAAATAATTATTTCCAACACTGGCGAAGCACTGCTGTTTGATTGTGGTAAAGAAATGACCACGGAACGATTAGCGGAGGCCAAACGCAAATTTGGAATTAAAAAAGTTTCAGTAATCATACCCAGTCATTGGCATTACGACCATGTTGACGGTATTCCGGCAATGGCTGAAGCTGAAGGAGCGGATATATGGGTATGGGAAGGATTGGCAGAACATCTTGAACATCCCGGGCGTTTTGGGACAACCTGTTGGACAGGAAAAAGTATTAAGCCGGACCGTATCTTGTCAGTTGGGGAAGAATTTCAATGGGAAGGGTATTCATTTAAAGTATTTCATCATCCGGTACACATGGAAGAACAGATAGGACTGCGTGCAAAAGTAGATGGGATATCTTTCTATATGATAGCTGATGGTACTTATTTAAGTAAAGATGGGAAGGTTCGTTGCTCTATACATTGTTACAATGGTATTTCATTGTCATCAGGACTTTTAAAAACGGCACAATCCTTTTATGATGCAGATCCGTATATTTGCCTGCCGGCGCATTCAAACTGCTTTGCAACTCACCAAGATGATAAAAATGAGTTTTTAAACTGGGCAATTGAAACAACCGATATCATTACCGCCCTTCTGTCACCCCCTCATCCGGAGTTGGGATTTAATCCGTACTGGGTTACTTTTTATCCTGCCCGGGTGTATGCCAAACCCGGTGATGAAGTACAAATATCCCTGCGTATAAAGAACCCTGGTAAACGTATGGTTTATGGTATGTTTAGACCTAAAAACTACGGTAACCTGGCAATACAGGAGAAATCTGTCGAATATACCCTTCAACCCGGGGAGCAAAGGGACTTCCCCCTTAAGATAAAGGTTGAGAGGTCGGCACAAACCGGAGTACATATTATAACTGCGGATGTTCAGTTTGATGGTGAAGTATATGCTGAGCTTCCTCAAGGATATATACAGGTAAATTAAAAAATATATATTATTTAAATATGATTAATATGAAAAAGCAAATCTTATTTTTCTTAATATCCGTTATTTTTCTAAATGGTTCGGCACAAAAATATGAACAACTTGCAAAAACACCACCGATGGGGTGGAACAGTTGGAACTGTTTTCGAAGTGATATAGATGAGGCAAAGATAAAATCAATTGCTGATGCTATGGTTAGCTCGGGGATGAAAGATGCGGGTTATCAGTATATTGTAATAGACGACGGATGGATGACAGGAAACCGGGATAAAGAAGGACACATCATTGTTGATTCCGTAAAATTTCCACATGGAATCAAGGCAGTAGCGGATTATGTTCACAGTCTCGGACTGAAGTTCGGTATATACTCTGCTCCGGGATGTTACACATGTCAGAAACTTATGGGAAGTCTGGGGCATGAACAAACAGATGCCAATGATTATGCTGCATGGGGGGTTGATTTTCTGAAATACGACTTTTGCAATTATCCGAAAACAAGAAAAGAGGCAAAAGAAATATCACGGGATGAATGCCGGGTTGCCTTTGAATTAATGCGTAATTGCCTTGATAATACCGGACGGCCTGTTGTTTATAGCGTACATGATAAATGTACCAATTTAGATGAAGGGAATGCTTTACCATGGGTGAAGTCAATTGCTAATATGCATCGTACCAGCGGTGATATAAAAGACAACTGGAGCAGGATGCTGTATTGTCTGGAAAGTACTGCGGATTTGTGGAAATATGCCGGACAGGGATACTGGAATGATCCTGACATGCTGGAGGTTGGAAATACAAATAAGGAAAAAGTGTGGGGGAATATCTCGACGGAAAAGATGAACCTTACTGAATACCGGGCACATTTCAGCTTATGGTGTATGGTAGCGGCACCTTTAATCGCGGGCAATAATCTGGAGAGCATGACTCCTGAGATTATTGAGATACTTACCAATAAAGAAGTAATAGCTGTTAACCAGGATCCTTTAGGTAAACAAGCGAGGAGAATCAGGGATGACGGAGACCTGGAGGTTTGGAGTAAAGAGCTTTCTGGCAACCGTCGGGCGGTTGCCTTGTTTAACCGTAGCAGCCATCCTGCTGATATCAAAGTGAACTGGCAGGAAACTGGAATGGAAGGGAGACTTAAAGTACGTGATTTATGGAGACATAAAGACCTTGGGAAATTTAAAAACTCGTTTACCGGAAAAAATATCCCGGCTCATAGTGCCATGGTTTTATTAATAAGTTTGTATTAAAGTCGAAGTGTATTTTATGACGTTTTTTTGTTGGTATGGATAATCCCCTTGGCTGAAAGTTTAGACCCCGGGGAAAAATCAATATTATAATCCGGTGCGTTTCGTTCCAACGGCCAGTTCATCAATCCAAAGCTTCTGGGCATGTGGAAGCAGTCCGGGCCCGAAATAAGGAGCCATCAGGAACTGGTTGATTTTCATTTCCGGAAAATCTGTAGAGCGCAGGATCACATCGGTATGTTCGATAACGAGCTCACCATCAAACCAGCCGCGTACAATGCCGTCAGGGTTCGGACGGTCGTTCTCCATATCAAGTGTGTTGAGTTTGAAGTATGCCTCAATGCAGTGCCACTTGTCATCGTTGAAAAGCACTTCCCTGCTGTCATAGAACTTCCCGTTGTAGCCCCCTTTCAACTTCCCCTGTGTCAGTCCGTGAGGCATGTCCTTATTCTGGATATCCGTGGCGGCGAGGCGTAGCCTGCCATTTACCGGTTCAACATACAGAGTAAGATGACTGGCTGCCGGTCCATGATAAGCTGAGTTTTCAGTGGAAAGGAAATGAATGAGGTGAGGATGATAGTTTCTGCCCGACCATCCCCAGTTTTCGGATAATTTTATATAAAAACGTATATAAATCTCGTTTGTTGGTTGAAATAAGTGCCGGATACCGGAAGAACCACAGCTTTTCCGTTCATCGTTCCATTCGTATTCAATGCATCCTTTTCCAGACCATGCATTATCAACGATCCGGATACGGGTTTCGTCATACCAGCCGCGATTTGGGAGTGCACTGTCGTTAAAACTTTCATAAAAAAGAATCTCTTCAGGCCGGGTGTTCCCAGGAGTTCTCTGACATGCAGAAACAATTATCCAAAAGAAGATAATCATCGGGATCATAGTAATATTTTTAAGGTCAACCTTTCCTTTTCGGTTCATCGGTAATTTATTTAAAATGGCTGTGTGTTAACATATAGGTTGTTCCCGGACGACCATAACTGCCGGTACCGGATACAGGTACAACTCCTGCAGGGGGTATTATGTGATTATATTCCTGATACTGAGAATATAAGTCAGAAGTCATTGCCAGCGTAATAAAGAAAGTACATGAGAAAGTAAAAAACCTGAACTTGGTCATAACGATGTGTTTTGTTAAATTCAAAGATTACTTCCTGTTAATTGTAATACCCGGCCAGTCATCAGTCCGGAAAGGCGAAGCAGGCAGATTTGCCAATTCACCTGATTTATTATACAAATTACAGTTTCCCGGATGGTTGGCCCAGGCATATCTTACGGCTACAGGGTGCGGAACCACTTTGCTCCAAACCACTACCTGATTATTTTCGATCCGGGCTTGCGCTGTAACAAAATTTTTATCAGTTCCGGCAATAATAAACCCTTTTAAGGGGATGAATCCTTTTGCCATCAATCCGTCACCAATATGACAAAAACTTAACCGGCATTTTCCGTCCATTATTTGCATAGACTTAAAGTGTGGTCCTGAATAAATCAAATCCTCTCCATAAGCGAGTTTTCTGGCTGCAAGAGACAGCCGCCTGCCAACTTCCTGTTTGTTCTTTGGGTGAATATTGCTTGAATCTCCGATATCGATGGTTACAACCATAGCCGTATTTGCTAATGACAGGGCCATGGATTGTGCTTCCCGTAATTCAGGGAAATTTTGGGGCTCAAAATAGTAATTGGCAAGTTGTACGAAGAGGAAAGGGAAATTTCCCTGGCCCCATTTCTTCCGCCATTGTTCTATCATGGCAGGAAACAGTTTACGGTACTGATAAGCACGGTAACAGTTCGATTCTCCCTGATACCATGCGACTCCACGAATACCATAAGGAACAACGGGTGCTATTATTCCGTTATACAGTACAGAGGGCTGGTTAAAATACAAAGGCCTGGTTTTTCCTTCTTTCCTGGCTTTTTCAACATTTTTTAAATATTTTTCATATTCCTCCTTCAGCCATTCTTCGTCATTGTTATAATCGGGCCAGTTTTTAAGTATTATTTTCAGTTCGGGATCGTTTTCCAATGTGTCGTAGGGTGTCCAGGCTTCAGCTGTCGTTCCGCCCCATGAAGCACTGATTATCCCAATGGGAACATTAAGTTTTTTATATAAGTCACGAACAAAAAAATACCCTGCGCCGGTAAAGTGTTCAACTGTTGTAGGATCACAAACTTCCCATTTGTTTAATCCGGATTCATTTTCTACCGGCGATACATCATCAAGCGGCTTAATTGCTTTAGTTCTTTTAACCTGGAAATAACGGATCTGCGGGTAACTTGCTGAAGATATTTCCTGTTTGGCATTAAGGCAGTTTTGCACCTCCATAGCCATATTTGATTGACCTGAACATACCCAGACTTCTCCAACCAGTACATTACTGATGATAATGGTATTTTTTCCGGTAATTTTTAATCTGAAAGGACCTCCTGCATCCAAAGGGCCCAATAATAATTTCCATTTACCATCAGTTCCGGTTACTGTTTCGGCAAAATGGCCACCCAGTTCAACTGTAATCTTCTCTCCGGGATCTGCCCAACCCCATACAGGAACCTGCATCTCACGTTGGAGAATCATATTATTACTGAAAAGTTCTGGAAGCCGGATATCAGCAAAAGCTATACATACGTGAATAGACAGAATAATGCTTAAAACCAGTAATTTTTTCATGTTTGATAATGTTTTAGTGAAAATACATTTAAGATGCTTATTAAGAAATATTATGGTTAACAGGGTTTATTATTCGGTTTTCCTGATTTTTATCTTTCCTAATGAATACCATCCATCCGGTTCTTTACCCCGGATGGCAAGTGCAATTTTAGGGATTGACGTCATAGGATCAATTATGCCAATTTGCAGTAAGTAATCTCCCGGGTTTAAATCATAAGGAATAAAAACCGCATCATCATAAAGATTATCGCCGGGGAGCCAGTTTCTGATATTCGCATTCGTAATCAGGATCTGATCCCGTTCCCTGTTTTTTAATCGAATCGCCAGAAGGTAATCTTTGTAACAGGGAGCCACACCTTTGTTTTCCCACCATGATGTGAATACCAGCTTTCCTCCGTTTTTACATGATTCGGGGTAGGAGAATTTTCGCAACACAAAACGGTATCCCATTTTATTCAGCCACTTGTTTACCATTGGCCACCATTCTTCCGGTATCTGTGAAGATTTATTATTAAATGAAGAAATATGCCATTTTAAAGACTGTTCAATAATGTAGTTTACTTCTTTTTCACCATATCCCTGTCTGTTCTTCCACCTTAACATATCTCCACAAACTTCAAAAACAACCGGAGCCTTTTTCCATGCATCCTCCATCTGATTATTTATTATTGACTGTGGATAGTAATCATACATGTGTGTCCATCCGTTTTGCTCTGCAGCCCAAAAATCAAGATCACCCAAACAATCTTGCCGCCAACCTACATTTGCCCCGGACGCTGCGTATAAATTAGATTCTTTGCCTTGCAATAAGATGATAAGAGGCGTTTTTTTGAAAGCCTCAAGGTATGCATCCATAAGTTTCTTCATTGTTTCGTGGGACAAAAGTTCTGTACCACCACCTTCCCCTGCCCATCCTACAATAGATACATCAACACTTTCCAGATCCGGGTGGCCATCGTATCTTTCACCCATTGATCTTATCATCTTTCCAAAGTATTCAATATATCTCGGATCTTCCGGATCAACTACCCACTTATGATGGGCAAATTGCCTGTTTGTACCAACCATTGACCGGTACCAGCCCGGAACATCGGTTCCGGGTCTTCCTTTATACGGAGCAATGCGTAACATGAGCGTTTGACCGCGTTCGTGAGCAATTCTTAAGAGGTTATCGATAAAATCCCATCTGTATTCACCCCTGGCTGGTTCAATAAATTGCCATAAAATCCTGAAATATGCAATTGAAGTCATGGGATAACCTTTGTTTTCAAGGTTTTTATCCTCTCTCTCATAAACCGTAATATCAGGGTTTGCCAAAACATCAATGTTAGGTTGCAGATTATCGCCGTTAAACATTTGAAAGGTGGTAAAACCGATTCCCGGATTGACCAAAACGTCATCAATCTCAACAGGCCTGACAGAAATTATATTTTGAGCCGATAATCCAACAGTCAAACCCAATAAAAATCCAATAACCAAAATATGTTTTTTATATAATTTCATAGAATGATTTTTTTAGTTAATTAAATTATTTTATCATAATATGGAATGAAAATGAAACGAAATGTTTACCTGATGAAAATAGGAAAAAAATATTTGAAAAAGGGAATCATTCTTTAAAATTTCTTTTTTATCTTTCGTTTCTTAATTAAAATATAACCTTTATGAAGAAATCGTGGTCGTTTTTAAAATCATTTTTAGTCATTTTTGTAATGATTGGTTCCTCTTGTACTAAGCCGGGAATTGATTTTTCCTTTAAACCGGGAAGCTATATATGGTTCCGGAATTCAGGAATAGAACTCAGGTTCGATAGTAACATGTATTGTAAAGTTTATTACAATTATAAAGGCGTAAGAAACACGCTAAATGATGTAAATTCCGGAGGGGTATTATCAAAACCAACTCATTTTATCGTGGTGAACGGTAAAGAAGTGAAATGTTTTAAGGTTAACTATGATCATCTGAAACCTGAACCGGTCTCAACAGAATTTGGAACGGGTAAAAAACTGGTCCTGAAAGGAATTGCTGATGGCCCTGATGGAATAAGGATTGAAAAAACGCTGAGTGTGGAATTGTATGACAAATATCCGGATATAGCAATTACTTATGTTGAGTATAAAAACACGGGAGTATCTGATCTGATAATTAACCGGGATTATTGTAATAATTTTCGTATGGATGCCTCTTTAGTTGACCCGGATGTTCATTCTTATGATTTCTGGTCATTTCAGGGCGCTTCCATAGCTTGGGGCCTTGATTATATTATAAAAATTAAAGATGGGTTCAAACGGGATAATTGGATGGGAGTCCATCCGAAAACAAAGACCGGTGGGGGAGTGCCCCTGGTTGATCTTTGGACCAAGAAGATGGGAATGGCAATTGCCCATCTGGAAACGAAACCACAATTAGTATCTTTTCCGGTTGAGGTTGAACCGGATCAAAAAGTCAGCATGGCCATTCGCAAAGATATAAATGAAAAATTATCCCCGGAAGAAAGCTATAAAACTTTAAAATCTGTTGTTATTGCCCACTCTCTGGATTATTTTGATCCTTTAAGCATTTACTCAAAATTAATGGCAGATCTGGGAGTGGAAAAAAAGAAGCCTTCCGGGGAAGCATATGAAGCTATATGGTGCGGATGGGGATACCTTACTGATTTCACCACGGATGATATTTACAAAACACTTCCAAAATTAAAGGAACTGGGGATTCACTGGGTTGTAATCGATGATCGGTGGTGGGATAAATATGGTGACTGGAATCTCAGGGATTATACATTCCCTGGTGGTGAAAAACAAGTTAAGGAATTTGTGGATTCTCTTCATCATCAAGGATTTAAAGTGAAGATATGGTGGGCGCCGACTCCGGTTCAACCGGCAGAAATAAACTCCTTTGGCGGATCGGTTGACCCGGGTATGGCACAGGTTATGAGAGACCATCCTGATTGGTTAATTATGGACAAGGATGGAAACTATCCCAGGGATTGCCGCGATATGGTTCAACTTTGTCCGGCTGTTCCCGAAGTGCAGGAGTATATGAAACAATTAACGACCCGGTTTATTAAAGACTGGGGTTTTGACGGGCATAAGCTGGATGCATATTATGTGGTTCCCCCCTGTTATAATCCTGAACATCATCACAAATATCCCGGGGAATCTTATGAAGATCTTCCGGAAATGATAAAGACCATTTATGAAACTTCAAAATCACTAAAGCCGTATTCAGTAACCGAGATATGTAACTGTGGAACCCCTCAGGACTTTTATCAATCGATTTATACGGACCAGCCTGTAACATCTGATCCGACAAGTGTTGAGCAATCGAGAAGAAGGGTGAAAGTAATTAAAGCATTATGGGGTACTGATGCTCCTGCATACACTGATCATGTTGAGCATATAAGGATTGATGTCGACATGAATGATAAAAGCGATACGGCAAAGGTGGGACAGGATTTTGCCACATCTATGGGACCCGGCGGAGTGATCGGGACAAAATTTACCTGGCCCGGAGGACCGGAAAATATGCAACTAACCGGCGAAAGGGAAAAACACTGGCAAAAATGGCTTAAACTGTATAATGAAAAAATGTTGTGTAAAGGGGATTACCTGAACCTTTATGATATTATTTACGATAAACCGGAATCCCACGTTATCCGGAAGGGGGATACTTTGTATTATGCCTTTTATGCTGATGAATGGCACGGGGATATAGAACTTAGAGGACTTGAAGCGAAAAAATACACGGTATTTGATTATGTGAATGAAAAGGAAATGGGAACGGTAAAAGGTCCGGAAGCGGTTATAACTCCGGAATTCAATAAACATTTGCTGATAGAATGTATTCCGGTCAAGCAATAATTCAGATAACCTTTATTGGAAGAACATACACGGTGTTTAACGAGTTAAAGATTCAGTCTTATTTTATATTCAACTAAGTAACAAGAAGTTATAATATCTAATCAACCTATTTAAATACCTATTTAAATAGGTTGATTTGTTTAACGAACCAGATAGAAAAATAATGCCGGAAGATGTTGAAAAAAATATTTGTTTTCATTAATGTCGGCAACAGATACCTCCGGAATAAGGAAAACAGATTCAAATAAAAACGAATAAACAACACCTAAACTCACTATAAGGAAATAATGTGTACTATTCACTGAAGTAACAAGTTACAAGCAAACCGGTAATACATAAACGATTAAAGAAAGCGTTTATGGATTGATGAAAAAAGGTTCTCACAGGAATTTTCTGATCCACTCGTAGGTTCGCTTTTCTGCGACGGGGGTGACGTTATGACCCTGTCCGTGATTATACAATTCGATATGGTGAATCATATTTTTACCGTAAAGTTCATATACCGGTAATACAGCCTGAATGTAAGGCCGGCTTTTTTCGCCGTCATACATATCTCCCCCGATCAGCAGGAAAGGTTTCGGAGCTACCAGGGAGAGTACTTCATGGTGCTGATGGCCGAAATCATGAATTTCTTTTCCAAGATACCATACGTCATCCCAGTTGGAAAAATCGATACCTATCCCTCCTTCATTACTTACGGTAACTTTGATTCTGTCGTCAAATGCTGCCAGGTACAAGGCTTCTTTTGCCCCCAGAGAATGACCTATTGTCCCAATTCGTTCTGAATCAACCTCTTTCAGATTCACTAAAACATCTACCGCTCTTTGTGCATCAAACAGCATTTTGGACATCCCTTTGGATTGGGGATGCCGTTCCTGAAAACGTTGTACCTGCTGCGCCCAGCTATAGTCTCCTTTGTCATGCCATAGAAAACACTGTGGACAAAAAACCACAAAACCCTGCTTCGCCAGTTTGGTTCCGAAGGCAACTATTTTTCCTTTTTCCACACCTGCAATATAAACCATCTGGTTGTCACTGGTAGAGTGCAATGCAACAATTCCGGGAAGAGGGTTGCTGATATCATCCGGCTTGATCAGATAACCCCGAACAATGATACCGGGTTCACTTTCGTATTCAACGAGCTGGCGAATCAATCCTTCAGGATGATCTTCCTTCATTATCTTAAGTACAGGCGGATTCGGATTTGGTTCCAGGGCTCCAAGATAATCAAGCCATCTTTTTTTGATTATGGTCCGTTGCTTTTCCCAGCCTGGTAAGGATTTAATTGACTTACCGGCTGAGTCGATGAGCAAAGGCGGAAGTTCCTCTGCTCTGCTACCTGCAAATATATCTGCTTTTCCAACAAAACTTAAGCTGATACCGGCTAAAGCCGCAGTTTTAATGAAAGATCTTCTGTTTGTTTTTGTTTTCATATTCTTTACGATAATATTTTAATAGAACTGAAAACATGTTTTACTTTTCTGCTTTTCCGATTTTAATTTTCCCCATAGTGTACCAGCCTTCTGTATCTCTTCCTTCAATAGCCAGGTTAATTTCAGGTTTTGAAGTCAGGGGGTCGATGATCCCGATTTGCAGGGTATAAAAACCGGCCGGCATTTCCAATGGAATAAATACGGCATTATCATAAAGGTTGTTCCCGGGGAGCCAGCTCTTGATATCTGCCTTGGTTATGAAGATTTTGGAATATGCCGGATTTGTCAGTCGGATTGCCAACAGATAATTTTTATAACATGGGGCCACTCCACCGTTTTCCCACCAGGATGTGAAAGAAAGCTTGCCGTCAGGAATAACGGATTCAGGATAAGTAAACTTTCTGAGTATAAAGCGGTATCCCATTTTTTTTAACCATTTGTCTATTTCCGGGCGCCACTCTTCCGGTACGGGTGAAGATTTATTGTTGAATGAGGAAATGTGCCATAGTAATGATTCATGAATAATAAACCGGACATCTTCGATTGAATACCCCTGATTTTCCTTCCACCCTTTGATGGTTCCGCAGGCTTCAAGGGATACAGGTGCTTTTTTCCAGGCATCCTGCATTCCGCAGTTAATAACATCCTGTGGATATCTGTCAAACATGTGAGTAAAGCCATTTTGTTCTTTGGCCCAGAAGCCCAGATCTCCCAGGCAATCCACACGCCAGCCGACGTTGGCTTTCGAAAGGGCATATTGATTACTTTCAGGATCTGTTAACTGTATTATCAGAGGAGTCTCTTTAAAAGACTCCACATATGCATCCACCAGGGCTTTCATGGTTTTTTCTGACAGAAGTTCAGTGTGCTCCCCTTCACCCCACGCACCGATAAGGGCCATATCGATAGCATCAAGGTCAGGATGACCATCGTACCGTTTTCCCATTTCGCGAATAATGTTACCAAAATATTTTGTATACCGGGAATCTTCATGGTCAACCTGCCAGTGTTCTACGACAGACTGGTTAATGAATGTATCACCCACTATCTTTCTGTACCAGTCGGGCACATCTGTTTCGGGTATTTTGTTACCGTAAGGAGCAAGCCTGAACAAAAGCTGTTGTTTTCTTTCATGAGCGGTTTTCAATGCTTTATCGATAAGCTCCCAGTTGTATTTTCCCTGTTCGGGTTCCAGGAACCTCCAGTATAACCTGAAATAAGCTATGGAAGTCATAGGGTGTCCTTTTATTTCCAGATTCCCATTAAACTTCTGATATTCAATAGGAAACCCTTCCGTCCATCCGGTTCCTTCGTTTAATTTATCCCCGTTAAACCGCTGGAAAGTCATAAATCCCATTCCGGGGTTTATGAGCACGTCATCAATTTCGTGAGGTTTCACGGTTATGATTTTCTGAGCCCGGATTTCAGCGGGTGTCAGCATAAGAATTATCATAATGATCCACGATAAAGCAAATTGTCTTTTTTTCATGGTGTTGGTTTTATTTATTGAATTTTTATTTTGCCAATAGTGTACCATCCTTCGGTGTCTCTGCCAGCGATAGCAAGTTTCACCCTGGGCTCATGGGTTTGCCGGTCAACAATTCCAACTTGTAAAATATATTCACCTGCAGGCATATCATAAGGAACAAACACCGCATCGTCATAGAGATTGTCACCGGGCAGCCATGTAGTAATATCTGCATCAGTGATCATAACCACAGATCTTTTTTCATTTGTAAGTCTGATTGCCAGAAGGAACTTTTTATAACAGGGTGCTACGCCTTTATTTTCCCACCAGGATTTGAAAGAAAGTTTTTTATTGGCTGCAATATATTCAGGGTAAGCAAAACTGCGCAATACCAGACGGTACCCCATTTTATTAAGCCAACGGTTGATCTGGGGCCACCATTCTTCGGGCACTCCTGAAGATTTGGCGTTAAAAGAAGAAATATGCCATTTTAAAGTTTCATTAATGATATATTCCACATCATTAATGTTGTACCCTTGTTTTGCTTTCCAGCTTTTTAATGTGCCGCAGATTTCCAGGCTCACCGGTGCTTTTCTCCAGGCGTCTTTCATTCCGAAATTGATAATTCCCTGAGGATAATAGCGGTACATATGTGTCCAGCCATCCTGTTCCTTTGCCCAGAAGCCCAAATCTCCGATGCAATCCACTCTCCAGCCCACATTTGCCTGTGTAAGACCGTATTTATTCGTTTTTTCATCTGTCAGAAGCATAATTAGTGGTGTCTTTTTGAAATGATCAGTATAGGCGTTTACCAAAGCTTCCCTTGTTTGTTGTGTAAGTATGGCGGAACCTCTGCCTTCTCCCCAGAATCCGACAATTGAAAGATCAACGGCTTCAAGGTCCGGGTGTCCGTCATACCGTTGACCAAGATCTTTAATCATTTTCCCGAAATACCGGGCGTATCCGGGATCTTCGGCATCTACCCGCCAGCCTTTTTTACCATCGGGCAGCCACTCATCCCTGTCTCCCGTCATGGCGCGATACCATTCCGGAACATCCCGGTCAGGCCCGGTGCCATATGGTGCGATGCGTAGCATAAGTGTTTGTTGCCGATCATGTGCTGTTTTCAGGGCTTTGTCAATCATTTCCCAGTTATATTTTCCCATTTCCGGTTCTACGAACTTCCAATAAACCCTGAAATATGCTATGGACGTTTCCGGGTAATCCTTGTTTTTAAGGTCTCCGTCAAATTTCTGGTATTCGACAGGAAATCCTTCCGTCCACCCTGATCCTGCATTAAGCGTATCTCCGTTAAAACGTTGAAAAGTCATAAAACCCATCCCGGGATTGGTCAGAACTTCATCCGTTACAACAGGTCTCACATAAATTGTTTTTTGAGCTGATGCTTTAATTGTTATCCCTGAAACAATCACCAGGATAACTAAATAACTTAATGTTTTTTTCATTTTTATCAGATTTTATATGCTTCATCGTGAATGAATTTTAAACATGTTCTGATATCAGCCAGTTTACCGGGTTTTGTCTGGAAAATAGAGCCATACGGCTGCGTGCATCGTATATAACCGGTATTGTTTTCCGTCAAAAACCAGGATGGGGCTGGAATGGTTGTCGCCGATAATGGGATTACCGGGATATTTAACCCAATGAATCAAGTCTTCTGACATGGCGACATTGGATGACCAGGTTGACTTCCCTTCGTTGTTCAACCAGTCTGCAAAATCGGTTCCATGATAAAAAGCATAATATTTCCCTTTATATTTTACGATCTGATTTACGGCAATGGCAACAGTATCATATTTTCCGGGACCGGGTTTCATAACGGGATCATCCTGAACATTTGTCCAGACTTTATGGTCGGTGGAGGCGGCAAGCCAGATTGCCTCGTCATTACGTTCATAAAAAAGGTACCATTTGTTATTTTCGATCCATACGGCAGGTGTCCCGTAGGGTCCCGGTTTGAGCGGTTGTCCGTCGGCATACCGGATATCGAGTGGTCCTTTCTCTTTCCAATGGATCCCATCCATGGATGTTAACCAATGAGCCACATCATTTTTCCCTTCGGCAAACATATAATAAACGCCTTTATGTTTTATGACCTGCATATCTTCGGTCCAGATATCGCTATAAACCGGATTATCAGGATATCTTTTCCAACGGATTCCGTCTGTTGAAGTGGCATAGCCCACATATTTCGGATCATCGTCTCCTCCTTTATATCCGGTATACCACATTTTATATATTCCTTCATCCAATAAAATATATCCCCGTTCGCGGATTTTCCTGTCCCAGGTGTTGGTGTCCGAACCTGAAAAAACGGGATTGGTTTTGTAAGGAGCAAAACGTACCATCTCATTCGGAAATCCCTGACCGGAATTTTTTTCCTTTTCAGTTTTCCGTGCGTTTTTACAGCCAGCGAAAGGAATGAGCAGTAATATTAAAGCCAGGTAAATTATTGTTTTCATATGGATTATTTTTTTTCCTGTTCATTAAAAGTATTATTACTATTTCTGACTTGTTTTTCAAAAGCTTCGCCAACGCCTCGTATCCGGTTTGTCCTGACGGTGGCAAAAGGTTTCTTTAACAGAGTGAAAGTGTTATTTTCAATCCGGACCGTCATGTTAACTTCCGTACCGGTATTGAGAAAAAGGTCATTGCTGAAAAAGCGGTTGTTATGAACACAGGCAGCGAATTTTCCGGGTTCGGCCGGTCCGTATTTCATCCAGATAAACATAATTGCAGTAGCCCATTCTCCCGTATCTCCGTAATCCCCATGCCGGGTTTCATTATAATAGGTTATTCCGGTAAACGTATTATTGTAGATTTCATTTGTTCCGTTAGGGTCATAGCAGGCGATGTTCAGGGGAGTGGGCGGTACATAAATCCATTTCATGTAAATGGTATATTCTGAGGGGACAGCCTCTTTGAAATCAGCAAAAAGTGTATGGGCGTCATTCCCCGTGATTTTTACCGGTGGCTGATCCGGAATGTATTTGACATAATAAAACCTCCAGCGGTCTTTTTCCCAATTCTGTGTAGTATCAACCAGTTTATCTGAAGAGAGAGATGTTGCCGAGGAACGAATATAAACCCCATTATCCATTTTATCCTCCGGGGATCCTTTCCCGTCAGAATCGGCAGGAAGATATTGTGTAATCCGTACAAAATTGTTATAGATCTTACAATTCCGGGCATGGTTCCCTTCCAGTTTAATACCGTGACATTCTATCATGCGGTGTTTGAAAGGACGGGTCTTTGCCGGATAATCGCTAAGTTGTTGATGCCCTTTGGTGTCAATATAATTATTATAGACCTGAATATTTTCTTTGGTAATATGAATGCCCCTACCCGAGGAAGTGATTTTATTGTCATGAACCCGAGCTCCTTCACAGGGTGCAATAGCATACCCGTTTACATATTGTTGGTGATGCCGGATGTCATTATGGTCTATCTCGACATTTTTTACCGTACGGCTGACGATTCTTACATTAATACCCCAATGACATCCTTCCGAAAACAGGTTGTCATGGATGTGAATATCCCCTCCGTATGTGTATATTCTCATTAATGCATTACCCGGATAATGACGGCACTCAATTTCAGTAACCCTGCTGTAAATATAGTTATGATGAATATTTACCTTGTTGGCATGGTTCATAAAAACGGGAAAAGCATTTGGAAGATGAACATCCGTTGTGATTCCGAATATTTCTGTGGGGACCGTACGGTCCAGACTGACAATCGCTGCACTGTAGTCACGGGATTTTCTTCCCTGAACGATATATCCGTTACATAATACCGAATTGCCCCAGTCGGCAAATCTTACTCCATAAACCTGTTCGTTTGTGTCGTCTCCAAAAGTTACGGTATGTCCGTTCAGATCCAGGGTGACTCCTTTACCGGTGATCTCAATGGCGGTACCTTTGGCTGTAATATCTTTTGTCAGGATATAGTAAGCTCCCGGTTTATCTAATATATAAGGAGTCGATCCGGTTATGTTATCCGGTATCCGGATTGCATTTTTTTTGTTTTTTAACGTAATCTTTAGGATTTCGCTTTTGGTTTCCCGGTTGGTTTCCGGATCAACCACCACCATCCTGTAATAACAGGTGGTTTCCGGATCAAGGTTTTTTAATTGATGATATTGGGCCCAGCGGGGTTTTATGGTAACCTGAGTTTGTGATCCGAGTTTTTTCGTTTTTCCATATTCTATGTAACTTCTTGCCGAGGAACTGATATCTCCCAATTGCCAGTATATAACCGCAGAAGTTTCAGACACGTAAGACCAGCATCTCTGAAAAAGATCTCTTTTATCCCCATTCGTGGAAATATTTTGCCGAGATCGATTTGATGTTTCCGTGCTTTCCAAAGATGATTTTTTTGTAATGGAATATGTAAATCCTAGTAAAACCAATGATAAGGTTGCCAGCAGAAAGAATCTGATTTTATTCATTATTTACTTCCTTTTATAAAGTATTAATAAATATGGCAACATAAACAGGAAGGGGATAATCCATATGGATATATAGGAGAAATTTTCAAAAGAACTGTTCATGTAGTAAATGTGATTTCCTTCTTTTTCATATATATTGACAATATCGTCTGTTCCTCTGTGTTTTGTTACATGGCTGGCATATATGTTATTCTGATCCTTATATGATTCCCTTACCAATTCCGGATTGGCTTCTATTGCTTTAATATTATGTGGTACATATTTTCCGTAGTCAGGATCCAGGATCCATCCGGTACCGTCATCAAATGTGGTGCAGACAACAACATGTCCTGCAATATCCCACAGGTCGGCTTTAATCCCATTGGCATTGAGCAATCCTTTTAAGGCAATGGATGGTTGCGAGCAGATACCGACCCCCCTTTCAATGGCTTTTTTAAAGTCCCGGAATTCATATTTCCGGTATTTTTCCGGTTTGACCATGCTGGCAAAATAAAGGATGTAATTTTCCCATATCGGGACCCGGATATTGTATTTTCTGATGCCCTCATCTTTCCAGTAATGAGCCATTGCATGATTGACAAGCATCGTGGTCCGGAGGGCATAATCCTTTTCAGATTCATCCGGCTTGCGATCCCAGTTTTTCTTTGCTTCAGCATAGGATATGGTCAGATCATTTTTATAAGGAGTCTTTTCAGAAGCCAGATCCGGATTCCTAAGAGATTTAAAAAGTCCGACTGCATTGATTGCCAGTAAAAGAACACCTATAAAAAATAATAACCGTACGAATAGTTTCATTGATAGAAAAAATATTGCTATCAAATATATAAATAAAATATATTAAAATGAAATAATAAAAAACCAATAATACTATAATGCGAAAGATAAAGCAAGTAAAGAATGTTTTATTTACTTAAGACATGGCTGGTAACAGTTCTTGAAAACCAACCTGCTATTTGTATGATTATCATATGAAATTTAATATAGAAGTGAATAATCCAGCAATAACGAATACTTTTGAAATCGTAATAAATTATGTTTTACTTAAATGGAGTAGTCATATAACCTTCAATATCTGTCCAGTGTTTCAGCATGATCTTTCTTTTTTGTTTTATCTGATCAATCAGGTCCGGCCCAAGCAAGAAGGTGTCTTCGTGAAGACTGTCATCGGCATGGCAAATCATATCCATGCCTCCGTTTTCAAGCAAGTCGATCAATTCCTGTGCGTTGTCCAGTTCATCACGCATGATCTCATTAAATCTCAGAAGATCCGGGTCTCCGGTCCAGGTTGGAATTTTATCCGGTCTGTGTGCAGGCCCGTTGAGTTTATCCTTATTTCGATCGCGGATAACCTGGGCCCCGGCAAAATTGCCGGCACTCCTCATTATACTGCGGTATATCTTTAGAGCTGTTGTCATATTCTCTATGAATTTTTTTTCAGGCGCTGACGGAGGCACATTCTCAAACAGGAGGCATACCTGATCAATCTTATGAAGAAATTGTTCCATAACTCCGGGTTGAATGGTCCGGTGACCTCCGTTTATGTCCGTATAGTCCAGACGGGCTTCATTTTCAGATACATTGAAAATATAAGGCAGAAAGTATTTTTCTTCTTCCGTTGTCAGTTGTTGTGGAACAAATACCAAAGGACGGGTTATTTGTCGTGTGGAGACACCCCAATACATCGGACTTACGCTACGAAGCGTAACTTTTCTGAATTTATCAGCGTTATTCAGTACGACAAAGGCATCAAATAGTTGATCCGCATATTCTATCCCTGCCCATTTTTCACATAGTTTATGAAGTTTTTGTAAAGTGGCAATTTCTCCCTCAGCCGGAGGATCAGCAAAATAACCTTCAATCATCCCGATTAACTGATCTGTAGCCTCCAACCGTTCATATCCTCTGTCATAAGATGCCCTGAAACTGATAAATATGGTGTTTCCTGATATTTTATTTACGGAATTTAATGTGTTTAAAATCTCCAGCGGATTGAAAAATCCTTTAACGGGATAATAGGATACAATAGCGCTGTTTATGCCTTTGACTTTGTCGGAATTGTGACTTTGAAAAAAACAGTTTTCCGGTAAATGCCGGTAAATATCTTCTTTTTCTTCAGCGGAGAACATGGATCCGGTAAGATAGATGATTATGCTTTTTCCTGCCTGTCCGGCACCGGCTTTAAATGTATTCATCAATGTTTGAACCCTTAGACCCATGGTAAGATTTTTACAATGTGCGGGCCCGTTAGGTCCGGAATACTGCCAGTCAGACCAGCAAATACCGGATCCGGCATCGTTGGTTTTAAAGAAAAAGGTATTTATTTCGGGGACATTCCTGACCAACAGGTTTACCATGTTTGCATACATATCCTGAGTTTCTTTTACACTGATACAAGGAGCAAAAGCCGGATGATTACTTCTTCTGGGATGGTCCACCCTCGGGCCGCGCATGTGGGGATAGGCATTAAAGAAGGCATCCGGAAGGAAATTCGGTTCATAACACCAAAAAGCAGCTTCCAGTCCGTATACACGCAGAATTTTAGCTTTAGCCAAAATAAGTTGACGGTTTTTCTTAACAAATTCAACAGGTATAAAGGGAGCGATACGCGAATCGGGAAAGAATTTATAAGGTGTGGGATTGTTACCGGCATATTCGTACCAGGGATTTCTCCCGGGCGGTTTTTCATAAAAACTTTTATCAGCCAGTGTACTGATATTAATCTCAACTTTTCCATAAGGTTTCAGACGGACTGCCTGTTTTACCAGTTTTTCGAATTCAGCAAGGTTTCTGATCGGAGCGTGGAGTATAAAGGTTCTTTTTATTTTTCCACCGGAGTCGATATTCCCTTTTTTTGCAAATCCGGAAGAGGCTCCGGAAAGATTAAATGATGACAAAAAAATAATGAGAATAACGGGAATGACTGTTAAAGATGTGTATAGGGAAACATTCCCCGTATCTTTTTTCTGGTGTTCCATCATTTGTTTATTAATATTGTGTGATACACGGGTTCGAAAATAGCCATTAATATACTTTTATTGTTGCCGGTCGGCTCTTATTCCACCTATTGTCTATGGCTATAACCTTATAGAAAAGGTGTACCGGTTTTTCAGGGAGCAAATCGGTAATCGAATTTTTAAAAACGGAACGGATAACCGTGGCATTGTCACAGATAAAATCTTCCGTATTCCCACAATATACAGAGTAATGATGCAAATCTCCTTCTTTTGACGGCAGCCATGATATTTTTACCTGCTTTCCATAAGCTGTTACAGTAAGTCCCTGTAGCTTCTTGGGAGGTATTCCATCTCTTGGGTCCGGAGCTTTGGGATGAAGATCGGTAGCGGTTAAAAGAATCATATCCATTTTGAGTGCGTCATCGTTCGATGAGATGTCCAGAACCATTTCCGGATTAATATTGATACGGGTGAGTTGTATCCAACTCCAGATGCCGGTGGAAACGGAGATATCCGTGTTGTTTATATGCCATTGTCCGTTTCCTTTTACCCGGGCCCAGATCGCATACTGACCGGAGGGGATGTTTTTTAATGACAGACGGATCATTCCCGGTCGTGATTTTTCTTCTTCAGACTCCGCATTGATTCTTACGCATTGAAAATTGTTGCAATATCCGTCAAAAAAAGGACGTGCCGGAGGCAATAAAGTCATCTTTTCTGCCTCGAAATAAAAGGATTTTGGTTTTTCTCCGGAGATTTCCCCGGATAGCTCACTTTCCAGACCGGAATGTTCTATTGAGGAGACTGCATAAAATTTCCAGGTATCTTTTACTAAGAATCTGTTTTCTTTTGCGGGCTTTTCATTGAGCCTGATAAAATCCAATCCGCTTTGGTTTGATCCGTAAATATTATAACCCGAGATTTCTTTGTGCCTGTCGGGTAAGGACCAGGTTATAATACTATCTGCTATTCTTACATCCACAGGGGCGTCGGGACGTCGGACATAAACCATATACAGTTCTGTATTACCTATGGCATTTTCGTTGTATATCAGTTTGGTATAATCCGGACTAGGGCGGCTGTAAGTAGTAGATGTCCAGGAAAATTTTGTAAAATACCGGGCTACGCGCATCACGGAACCCGGGAAGCCGGACGGGATCATAAGGTGTTGATTTGCCACATCGCCTTTGTTTCCATTGGTGAAAACATATTTATTATCAGAGGTAAGTCGGCCGTAATCGGTGATAATGTCATTCCTCCAGTTTGCCCATATCGAGATCAGGTTTCCCGGTGTGTACGTCATTCCGATATTCCCGGGGACGAATATATTCAGATGCCCACCAAAATTTGCTACCATCCCATTGGATCCCCAACTGGCATGTCCTGCGCTGAAACTCGGGATCAACCCTTTTTCCCCGGTTTCCAGGTTCAGCCAGAAATGTTCATATGTATAACAGTTATACCATTTTACGATTTTTTCATCTTTGCCGACACTTCCTTCCTTCAACCGGGTTGGCAGTTTTATGTATCTTGCCGTGTCATTGTGAACATCAATGATAAACAGATGCGGGGTTTCACGAAAACCAACGACAATATTTCCCAGGGGAGTGTAGTTTTTAAACTCTATGTAGGAACCTGTTTCAGGGACGCTGAAATCGGCTATGTGTCTTGATATCCCGGTCACAAGATTCCATGAAAATACACTGAAGAGATATCCTTTTCTTTTCATGACATACAGGATTGCAGGGTCTGTTCTGCTCCACATTCTCCATTCGGCCCCGGACGGGCCGGCGATCACCCTGCCTTCTCCGGGCAAATAGATGGGGACTCCTTTTATATTCCGCTGACTTTTGAATTTTATGGCAGTTCCATCGACAGACCATATCCCCCCTTCCCCGAAATAATCGTCTCCGGGAGTAGCGGTGAGGCGTGTTGTTATACTGCCGGTAGCATCATCCCTGAATATGGCCATTTCTTCTTCGTCTGTAACCGGAAGGACAAGGGTTTCCCTCTGTTTTAATGCTTCCAGCCCGTGATAGGGCCTGGGATTTAATTTTTCTTCCCGTATGTTCAATCCCTTACCGACAAGTTTTTCTTTTTCTTTGTCAGTAAGCCCGGAAACAAATTTCAGATGCGCCAGTGTCAAATAGGTATGATTATCCTGCAAATCAATACCAAAATCTACTTTTTTTTCCCCGTGGATCCTGTCGTCCGGATAATCTTTCAGATCAATGACCGTTAATCCTGTCGTAAATCCCAGTTTGGTCGTAAAACCGTTAATGTCGAAATAGCTGTTTGATCCTTTGGCTTTGACGTTTAATACTACATAATGATATTTGTCGAGGTCAAGTTTGCCATAATTCTTTCTCAGGTTTGTGGAATAATCAATATCACTTTCAATCCAGGACCATTTCTTTCCGGCCCGTTCCAGGGTCCTGAATTTATGATGAATTACCAGGGCACCTTCTTTTGATTCAAGTTTAAGTTGTGGCGGGACGGTGTCATGTTCCGGGAGGACTTCGTACCATCCGTCAGTACCTGAAAAATCATCTTGTATTCCAATAAGATTGTTCCTGCTACAGCAGGTACATGAGATAATAATAAGACAGCAAGGGAATAGTATTAAATTAGATTTCATTATTTTATCTCCCAGTCATCTGTCCGGAAAGATGAAGCCGGGAATCCTTCCGTATTAAAAAGTTCGCCAACCACAAAATCGTCAAATGCATACCGAACGGCTATTGGCTTTTCCACGTGCAGTGAAGACAAGGTAATCCCATCACGGGTAATAATGGCTGTTGCCGGATAAAAACGTTTGTTTTCTCCGGCAATTCTGAAGTTTACCAGCTCTTTACCAAAGGTTGTTAGTCCATTTTCCGCGTGGTCGAAGGTAAGTTTTACCATATTTCCTTCAACGGTCATCTCTTTCAACACCGGACCTGAAAATTCAAATCCTTTTTTACCGTAGGTTTTTGCCAGGGCCAGATAAGCCAGTCTTTCTCCGGTTGTTTTTTTATCTGCCGGGTGGATGCATGTTTTTTCTCCAATATCCATCAGGCAGGCCATACCTATATCAGGAATTGAGGTAGAAGCTTTTAACTGAGCTTCACGAAGGAAAGCCGAATTCAGTCCCCGGTTACCATAATCAAATGGTGCAATCTGGCAATAATAAAATGAGAAGTCTCCTATTTCCCATTCTTCACGCCAGTTTTCAACCAATCCCGGCATTAGTTTTTCATATTGGGCGGGCTCGTTAAGATTGGCTTCACCCTGATACCATAATCCGCCACGGATAGCATAACCAACCATAGGCTTAATCATGGCATTAAAGAGAACGGTGGGAGTTTGAGTGGAAAATTCACCTTCCTGTTTCTTGTCCGGCAGGGTTACCCAGTCGAAGTTTTTAAAGCCGGCTTCACTAATCCATGGTTCAATACGGGTTCCGCCCCAACTGGAATTGATTAAACCAACAGGAACACCCAATGCATTTTGCAGCATTCGACCAAAGTAATAAGCTGCCGCACTGAAACTGGCCACATTTTCAGGAATGCATTCCTTCCATTCACCGGAAAAATCGTCCAGGGGTTCAAGGCTCTTGTTGCGTTTCACAGTAAACAGCCTGATGGATTTATTGGTTGATGCAAGAATAGCTTTGTTAGATCCTAAAACAGGTTGATTCCGGTAACCACTCATGGTCATCTGCATGTTGGATTGTCCCGAACAAACCCATACCTCACCAATAAGAACATTATTTAATGTAATTGCCTTGCCATCAGAAATAATAATATTAAAAGGTCCGCCTGCAGAGGGAGTCTCTACCTTTAGCTTCCAGTTCCCATTTTTGTCCGATTTGGTTGGATAGCTTTTGTTGTTCCATGAACATGTGACTTTTACCGTTTTATCTGGTGTTGCTTTACCCCAGATAGCCGCATAGGTTTGTTGCTGCAAGACCATGTAATCGCTAAAAATTGACGGTAATTTTACTTCTGCTTTTAAAACACCGGAAAATACAAACAGGATGAGAACAATTTTTGTTAATGTCAGGTACTTTTTCATATGTTTTTGTTTTAATTGATTATAATTTTCTTAAGGAGCAATTATTAGTCTTTAGCATTTCCAATAGTTATTGTAAACTGACCCCAGGTAACATTTCTTTTTATGGTTTTTACAATTTAACAGAATACCTACCACCCGGCCCCGGGAGACTTAAATGCATTTAAAGGTACCAGTGGGTCGAGTTCCAGAGCTGCTTTACGCACTTTTTCCGATTCAACTGTTTTTCCCAGTCCTTTCAGGGCCAGAGAGCGGCAAAAAAGTTGTAAAGCTTTTGCTCTGTTCGTGCGAATATCTTCATTAATCATTCCTTGCAGTTCAATATGCTTTTGCTGTGCTTCCTGTTTATCCAGAGCGGCAAGCATCTGCTCATATACAGCTATTGCCTGTTTCTTTTTTCCGAGGGCCTCCAGTGCCTGGCCGCGATAGAACTGATATGCATTCCCTGCTTCAATTTTATCAGCTGCTATCTGTATGTAATATTTATGTGCAGATTCCTTTTCTCCCATGGCTTCCAGTGCCGTGGCGATCTTGAAATACTTTCTTGCATGGATCGTATTCGGTTGCTCGGCTACTTCAAGATTATCCGGATAAGTAACCGAAAGCCTGTAATACCCGAGAGCTTTCTTATAATGTACGTTTTCGAATTCAATATCTCCCTGTTTTATATTGCTTTGTATCCAGTACTGGTGAATGCCATACCGGCCTTCCCATGACTTGAAATGGTGTGTAGTCAACCATTTTAGCGCATTTTTATAATCGTGTGTCAGCACGTATAGTTCAATCAACTGTGTAAGCGCCTGATTATATCGGGAAACTGTGTTGATGTTATTCTCAAAGAATGCTATCTGCTTTTCATACGGGATCTTTAATTCCCGGTTGAGCCGTCCGAGTTCTACAATTACCAAACCTGCCGCAGGATTGGCTTTCAGGGCAGCCATATAGGCTTCCTTTGCTTTCTGGAGTTTACCTTCTTCGTGATAGATCAAACCGAGGTTTCTGTAAGCTACGGCATTCAAAGGATTCAATACCACCGATTTTTCCCACTGTGATACTGCTTCGGCAGAACGTGACCGGCTTTTAAGAAGGTTTCCTAACAGGTAATGTGCCCGGGCGTCCAGCGGATCCCGGGTAAGCGCCCATTTAAGTACGGGAAAGCTCTCCAGGCGATTTGGAAAACAGTACTTTGCACTGACTTCTGAGGCCTTCCGGCGCAATGCATCAGAACCATTCTCATCTCCTGTCAGGTGCATATAATATGCCTGGTAATAATAGACCAACGGCGACACTGTTGTTGTTCCTGATTCTCCGGTAAGCATGTTAAGTATATAAGCAGCTTCTTTAAAGCTTCCGCAACGGGCAAAGCGTAATGCCAGTTCAATGTGATTTTCGCTGTCACGGCGGGTAAGTTCCAGCAAGGCTTTTTCCGCCCTATTTATTTCTTCCTCCCCGGTTCCTGATTTTTTCAATGTCATCAGCCGTTGTGCAAGGGAAAAAAAGTCAAGCGGATCGATACTCTGAATTGATGTTACTGTCTCCAAAGCTTCATCATACCTCCCAAGTCTGTTCAGGATAAGTGCTTTGACAGCATATGCCCGGGAGTTATCACCATTACCGTGGATACTGCGTTCGATATGCTCTAAGGCGCTTGACCATTTATTCTGTGAAGCGGCAAGCTGTGCCAATTCGAGATGAGCTGCTGCATACCAGGCCAGGCTGTAGCTTGACCTGTTTAGGCTTTTTTCAGCCCCTTTAATGTCTCCCAACCAGAGTTGGGTCAGGCCTTTGAAATACCATGCCTTGTAGAAGGCAGGATCCCGTTCGATAGATCTGTTGAAAAATTCCAGAGCTCTGGAAAAAAGACCATCTTTGAGAAACATTTCACCGAGGGCCGTATTCGAACGCAAATCGCCGTTGTCCCTTTCCAATGCTTCCCGGTAATAGAGTTTTGCACGTTCCGGATCATGAAACTTGTTAAAGTGTTCTCCTATTACAAACAAACTGTCTTGTGAATCAATCTCATCCGGAGCAGGTAATGGAGGGGCCGGCTCAGGCAGGGGAGGATTGGTCGGAACCGGATGCCGGAAAGTTAGCAGGGTATCTCCTGTTGATGAAAGAACGGTCATCCTGAGTTGATAAATATCAGCATTACCCCGGACTTTGGCTTCGCCAAGAAATGGAGTTGCCGGATCCGCATCCACAGTGTGCCTGAATATTTCCCTGTTGCCATAGGTCATGATGACTACAGCATTCTTGTTCACTCCGGTAGGAGACCATCCGAAAAGAGCTTTTCCTTTCTTCAAATCAAGGTTCAGCGAACCTTCCAGGTTGGCATAATCAAATACGCCAATATCCCGTGTGGGGAACCAGAAGTGGCTGAATACTTTGGTTTCGCCGGGCATTATCCAGTGCAGGTCCGGTTGGTTATCCGAATAACCACCGGCTTGCGGTTCAAAATAAGGCAAATCACCGTCAGTGAGAATCTTTTCCCAAAGACGGCCGGCCGGAGCTGTTCCCCAGGTCCAGAGTTTCTTTCCACGCACGATATAATGGTCAGCCACATGTACCATGCCTGCTTGTTCTTCAGGGCTGTATCCGCCAAAATAGTCCGATTCAGACTCCACGGCAAAAAAGCTGGAGGCTTTCGGGATATTCTTCCAATAGGACAGATCAACTCCATTATTCACCGGCCAGTGAAAAAACTCGTGCTTTCCATGACCCGTCATTAACTCACCGGGAATAACAGCCTGGTAGTTATATGTGGCCCGGACTGCACTTGTAGCCCAGTATTGAAAACGGTGTACTAAAGGAGTACAGTTAAAAAGCCGGACCTTGGTTTCCACCCAGTTGCGACCCGGGTGTAGAGTTATACCGACAGACCAGCGCATCCCGGTGATACGGTCAATTTCACCTACCCAGATCGTTTTGGAACTGTCCGGGTTTTCCACCAGTTTCCAATCGGTATCCCTGAAACCACTGGGTCTGTGCCCATCCGGAAAATTCCACTCCACACCTCCTGAAATCCAGGCACCGGTGAGCCCGATCAGTCCCGGTTTGATCACCTTCTGGTCATACAGGAACTGGTATCCGTTGGTTTTGTCCTGTGCTCCGTGGAGACGGCCCCCGATCTCGGGCAGCACAAGGGCTTTTATATATTTATTTTCAATCCAAAGAGCATGATAGGTCTAGGTCTTGTTATATTTTTCATTGGTTATCCTGTCAAGCATTGGATAGGGATAACGCCTGGCATCCCAGTCAGGCATGATTTCAGGTTGCAGCACCCTGTATGTAGGCAGAGTAAGCGGTTCCCTGTAAATACGTACCTGGCCCGACAGGGAACTGATTGTGCAGACCGAAACCAAAGTCAATAACCATAAATAACGCATTTTTATATTATTAATTTGTTTTCCTGTTTTATTGATTAAGGAGTTTTCTTGTCTTTTGGTCCGTAGTCAACCTTTTTTACTGCTTTCAGTTGCCGCTCCCTGTCTCCCGTGGTAAGGTGAATATTTTTATAGCGTTTCAGTAATGGTGGGTTCGGATCAGTTAACAGTTTATAAAGTTCGGGGCGTCGTGAAAGAAAATGAATGGCCTTTTGATTATCCGTTCCGTTTATGGTCGTCCACCATTCGCTGTCAAGTATTGGCTTTT
>JAADHC010000041.1 GCA_013152085.1 Chlorobiota bacterium | reverse complement strand
GGTCTTCACCAAACCGGGATGAACCTTCGTACCTGGCACTGGCCATTAAAAACCAGTTGTCCGTAACATTCAGGTTAACACGTCCGAAAAAAGCGATCAGTTTGGATGAGTTTTTATAGCTCTGAACGGTACCTTTACCATTATTAAAATCAAGTGCGGCACTCAGATTATCGTAAGAAAATGCATCCGTAATAAAGTCACCGCCTCTGGCATGAAAACCTGCATTAGTGAAATCCTGATAGGTATAGCCTCCCAGGACGGTCAGGTTTGCTCCTCCTACTTGTCCATCCCAGTGTGCAGTAGATTCAAACAGGCGGCTTGAGGAATTATCCATGCGTTGATCAGCCAGACCGTTACGGTCCATACCTACCCAATAACTGTTTTTATCATAATACTGGCCTCCGATACAGCTTCCTCTCTGTACGGAATAAAAAGCATCAACGGACAACCCTTTAACGATCTCATAGCTCCCTTTTAATGATATATTAATTATTTTGTCCGCATCGTCATTTTTATCTTCTTCGAGGATTTGTACCGGATTGTAATAATCGAACAACACCTGCTGGAAATAACCATCATAGATATCAAATTTCGGATCGCTATCTTTGACCGGTGCCGTAGGGTTATATATGGTAGCATAACGGAAGGCTTCATTAAAACCTAACTGTGATTTTCGCTGGGTGGCGCCCAGGATAACATTCATGGTCAGTTTGTTTTTGAGGGCTTTTTGTGTCAGGTTAAGTCTGCCGTTAAGCTGGGAAAATCCCGTATTCAGAGCAATTCCCTTACCATACCATCGCGAACATTAAATGAAGCGCGGTAGGTGGTCAGGTCATTCCCGCCTGACATGGAAATATTGTGCACCTGGGTAGGTGCCGCACGGGTGGTTTCCTTAAACCAGTCTGTATTTGCACCAAAGTCGGTGCCTAATCCGGTCTCCTGTGATAATGCCCTCCATTCATCGGCATTCATCACATCCGGGAATTTGGCAACAGTCTCAACGGTAACATAGCCGTTATAGTCAATTTGTGCGGTACCCTTTCTTCCTTGTTTGGTGGTTACCATAATCACACCACTCGACCCCCTGGTACCATAAATAGCAGCGGCCGAACCGTCTTTTAATACATCTATGGTTTCGATGTCATTTGGGTCGACATTATCCAGGGATCCGCCTACTACGCCATCGATCACAACCAATGGCTGGGTATTGGCGCCAATGGTACTTAAACCCCTAAGCCGTATGGTATAATCTGCATTGGGGTTTCCGCCGGGTTTACTTATAGACAATCCGGCTACCTTACCCTGGATCAATTGTGCGGGACTGTTTACATTCCCCTTATTAAATTCATCAGCTTTCACATTTGAGATGGCACTGGTAAGCTCTTTCTTTTTCTGCGTACCATAGCCGATCACAACGATCTCATCCAATGATTTTAACTCGGGTGCCAGTACGACGTCAATAGTGGTTTGATTCCCAACAACTATCGACTGCGTAGCGTATCCGACTGAAGAGAATACCAGAACTGCATCCGGCCCGGGAATCAGAAGACTGTAATTACCATCAGCATCTGATACAGTACCCTGCATGGTTCCCTGGATTAAAATGTTAACTCCGGGGAGCGGTCCCTCTTCAGAAGTTACTTTACCTGTAACCGTTCTTTCCTGAGCGGCGGCAAAGCTGAGCATAAAGCTCAAAAGGAAAAGAAATAAAATACTTCTCTTCCATGATAGAGAATTTCGCAAAGTTCGCATAATTAGGTTAATTTAGGTTAGTATTTAAGGATTGATAATCAGATAATTACAATAACAATTCTTATATGATGAAAGATTCTTTTTCCAGATAAACAAGCCATATAATATCAATTGCATACACAATTCCGTTAATTTTACTTATCACAAGTTTACTATATTTTCAAATGAAAAAAAAATATATTCATATAAAATGAAAATCATCGATTAATTTAGAAACATTACAAATAAGAACTATCGGTCTGTAATACTGCTTGTTACTTTTATTGCAATCGATTGCATTTAACCCGTATTTATTATTGATTCATCAATAATAAATTAATAAAAATGCTCATGCGAAAGAATAAAACAGTTCAATTTTGAAATTTTCAATTGGAGATTTTCTTCTCTGTTAATATATATAAAGGTACACATAATTGACAAGGATAGAAAAAAACTGTTGAGCTGATGAATATTTTCTAACTTTGTAACCCATGAGCATCAATCTTTGATTTATTGTTTTGTTTTAATTGGGATTAAAATGACACACAAGCTGCAACGTCGCAATTTTTTAGGAAAGTTTACGGCAGCGGTTATCGGAAGTGTAACGCTGGGATCGTGTATAAGCGGGAAAAAAGAAGGGATCAGCCAAACGGTTGAGAATCCTGTTTTGACGACATCGCAGAACAGCATTTCAAAAAACAGGGAAATGCCCAGAGAACTGGTTATGAAAATCCTTGATCAGAAAGTTGATCAGTATATGCAGATCTCCTTTAATTGCGCGCAAAGTAGTTTTCTGGCATTAAAAGAGCAGTTTGGCCTTCAGGGAGCAGGTGTATTAAAAGCCCTGACCCCTTTAACCGGCATAGCAGAACGGGGAGAAACATGCGGAGCTGTCATCGGTTCGCTGATGTGTTTCGGGCTGATCTATGGCCGTGGAAAAAACAGATTGAATGATTGGGAAACCTACAGACAATCACTTGTACCCTCCGGCGAATTTTGTAATCGTTTTGAAAAAGAGTACGGCAGCACAATGTGTTGCAACATCCAAAAACAAAAATTCGGGAAATGTTTTCATTTAACCAATCCCGAAGAACTTAAGTGTTTCCAGGAGGCAGGTGCAACCAGTATATGTAGCTCCGTAGTACGAAAAGCCGTAAGGATTACTGCCGAAATCATTTTGGACGGTCCGAAAACAGTACATTCCTGAAACCTGTTAATATCTCTTCTCCTGATTTTCATATAATTTTAATAATCCCCGTGATTTTTTTCTAAATGATGCAAACATGACAAAGTGGTTTTATTATTCTTTATTTATTGCTTTCTTTTTATCCGATGCAATACATACCTCCGCCCAGGGCAGCAAGGTTCATTTTACTGATGTGACCGCCCGGGCCGGGATTGATTTCAAATATACCTTCGGGGATTTTACTTACGAAAACATTCTGGAAAGCAGTGGTTCCGGTATTACCGTATTTGATTATAATAATGATGATCTTCCCGATTTGTATATGCTTAACGGCACCTATATTGAAGGCATCTCTGATCCGGAGGGAAAAGTATTTAAGAATACACGGAATAAACTCTATAAAAATAATGGTGATGGCACATTTACCGAGGTATCCCGGAAAGCCGGTGTTGATGATCCGCACTGGGGGATGGCAGCCGGAGCTATTGATTACGATAATGACGGGGATGCAGATTTATATGTATTGAATTATGGACCGAATGTTTTTTATCGTAATAACGGAGACGGAACATTTAGTGATATTACGGAAAAAACAGGACTCCGGGGTCCGGAAAAGTTAAACGGTTTTATAAAATGGAGTATTGGTGTCGCTTTCTGGGATTTTAACAGCGACAACAGGTTAGATGCCATGGTAGGTAATTTTCTTGCCTTTGACCCTGATTATGTTTCACCGCTTACACCAAACATGATGCCGCATCCTTCTGAATATAAAGGTCAGGCGACCATATTATATCAGCAACAGGCAAATGGAAAATTTGTAGATGTAACTAAAGAATACGGATTGTTTTTCCCTGATTCGAAATGTATGGGTTTGACCATATACGATTATGATAATGACGGAGACCTGGATATATTTCAGGGGAATGACCATCAGTTAAATTTCCTTTTCAGGAACGATCGTCTTAAATTTACCGATGTCGCCGTGGCCAGTGGTGTTGCTGCAAACAGCAATGGCATTCCTACCGGTTCCATGCATGGGACCATTGGTGACATTGATGGTGACGGATTGATTGATTTATTCGTCAGTGACCTCCGGTACGGTGCATTGTATCATAATACAGGCAACGGAATCTTTGAGGATATTACCGAAGAAAGTGGTATCGCCGGAGCACTGGCGGGAAAGGGAGGTTGGGCTGCCGCTCTTTTCGATTATGATAATGACGGCGACCTCGATTTTTTCTCGGCAAACGGAACAGCGGAGGAACTGAAATTACAATACCCGTTATTAATGGAAAATGATGGCACGGGACATTTTTACAATGTCGGGCCTGAAAAGAGCAAATACTTTTCCACAAAGCGATCAGGCAGGGCAGCAGCTATTTGGGATTATGACAACGATGGTGATCTGGATATCATCATATCACATGTTGACCTTCAGGCCACTGCTACACTTCTGCGGAATGATGGTGGTAATATCAATCATTGGCTCGGGTTAAAACTGGCAGGGAAAAACGGTCCCGCAGCAACCATCGGCGCCAGGGTAACGGTTTATTACGGGGGAAAGAAACAAGTCCATATTAACCAATGGGCGACCAGCTACCTGACCAATAATGATCCCCGGGTACATATCGGCCTTGGCCGGAATAGAACAGTTGATAAGATTGTAATCCAATGGTCCGATGGGAAAACAGATGTAATACAAAATCCGGTGGTTGATCAGTATCATACAATCCTTGAAGGCACAGGAATAATCCCTGACTAATTACGGTACGTATCAAATCTTCTTGCCGGATTTGTTATGTGGAAACAGGGAGAGGAAGAAAAAGCACTCAACTATTTCACCATTACCTGTCAGAACCAACATCCTACTGAAAGGCCCGAAGGAACTACCAAAGAAGGAGATACACGGAGTGGAAAATCACTTGAAAGACAGTTACATAGATCGATTAGCGGTATGATTTCCAGCGACCTGCCTGCACCTGGCAGCCCTGATCTGAAAAATGAAATGAAATTATTTTATCAGAAACTGGACTTATTATTTGTAAAGTAATGTTGTTTCGTCTTAGAAAATCATAATCTCGCTAGTCTGATCCGGTGGAATAAGGCAAAGTTCCAATAATTCATTGGACTTCCTGAAAATGCATCAGTTTCCGTGAATTCGCCGAATCTGATTTTTCTTCTTTCCAGGGCAACGGTTTCTTAGTATCTTCGTGACAATAAAGGTTATGATTCATATGGACGCAGAAGTAACGATTATTGGCGCAGGTGTTATCGGACTGGCCGTTGCCGCCAGACTTTCACGGGATATTTCACCGGTCATTGTGGTAGAGAAACATAAGAAATTCGGGCAGGAAACCAGCAGCCGGAACAGCGAGGTCATACACTCCGGAATATATTATCCGAAAATGAGCCTGAAAGCGCGATTGTGTCTTGAAGGAAAAAAATGGCTGTATCAATATTGTGAACAGCATGATATCCCCTATCGTAAATGTGGCAAATTAATTGTCGCCTGTGATGAATCCCAGGTTCCTCAGATCCAAAAGATTGTGCAACAGGCAACAATCAACGGAGTAACCGACGCAAGGTTGATACACCATGATGAGCTTCATGAACTCGAGCCTCATGTTTCCGGTGATTTTGCCGCCTGGTTTCCGACAACCGGAATCATAGATTCGCATGCATTCATGCAGTCTCTTGAAAGGGAATCCATAAGCCAGGGCGTTGAATTTGCCTATGCGCATGAAGTTACGGGAATACGTCCGTTACGGGGAGGGTATGAAATTACGGTTGTTCAGGCTGACGATACTCCATTTTCGTTTACGACGGCAAAAGTGATCAACGCTTCGGGGCTGAACGCCGGTAAGACTGCTGCTCTTGCCGGAATTTCGGACAAAACTTACAGACAGTATTTCTGGAAAGGTGAATATTTCACCCTGATCCATGGCAAGCATAAAATGATAAGCAGGCTGGTTTACCAGGCACCTGAACCCGATACAACAGGGTTAGGTATTCATACCACACCTGATACTTACGGAAGGATGCGGTTGGGTCCCAACGCCATCTACCTTGAAAGCAGTATTCCCGAATTCTCAGTTGATCCTTCCCATGCAGCCAGTTTCCATGAATCCGTACGCCGGTTTTTACCCTTCATCGAACCTGAAGATCTCACGCCTGATCAGGCTGGAGTTCGCCCCAAACTTCAAAAGCCTGGAGATCCATGGAAAGATTTTATCATCAGGGAGGAAAGGGAGCGCGGAAACCCCGGCTTTGTAAATCTCCTGGGGATTGAATCACCGGGTTTAACGGCATCACTAAGTATGGCAAATTATATATACCGGCTATTATACAAAACAAATCTCTGATGGTTGGGCCTTTGTATATCCCGGAGATGATTCTTATTTCCGGCACGGGACAAAACTGCGGTAAAACCACGCTTGCCGAGGCGATTATCCGTTTTTTATCCGACAAAATACTGGTGACAGGCATAAAAACCTCGCTTCATTTTCATCAACTATCTTCCAAAACTAAAATTCTTGCAGATCATCGGCCGGATTATCTGATCGTAAGAGAAACTGACAGGAAAAGCGGCAAAGATACAGCCCGTATGCTGGATGCAGGCAGCAAAGATGCCTATCTTATCCTATCTACAGATACGCATATGACGGAAGCGTTTAATTGCCTGTATAAACAACTTCGGCGAAATCATGTCCTGGTTTGTGAATCATCTGTGCTGGCCCGCAGGCTGAACCCCGGCTTATTATTTATCATGGAACCGGATCATGTAAAAAATAAAGGTAAGAGAACAGCGGATGCTTCTTCGGAAAAAGAGATTATCCTGTCTTTCTCAAAATTAATAAAGGAAAGAAAATCCGTGGAAAGAATATTGAGGCAATGGTTAAAAAAAGGCCGTCTTAGTTTCCAAGTACCATTCTGATGGCTTCGAGCAATTCCTCCCTGTCGAACGGTTTTTGAAATGTCCTGAGTGCCCCGAAATACTCTGCCGTTTTGAGATAATTTCCGGCAGACGATCGTCCACCGCCTGAGATGGCAAATATTTTACAACCGGGAATTCTTTTCCTCAATTCAAGAATGGTCTCAAGACCCTCCTTTTCGGGCATGATGATATCGGTGATGACCAGGTCAAACATATCCATTTCGGCCCTCCTGACACCATCCGATCCATCTACCGCAATGCTAACCTTGTATCCGGAGCGTTCCAGCATTTCCCTGAGCATTTCCCTGAAATCAGGATCATCTTCGATAATTAAAATCCGTGACATGATTATCGTTTATCTCCTGCAAAATAATCAGGAAATAGGGTTAATGCAAGTTAAACATCTTAATAAAAATATATTTTTTATCAACATCCTGTTAAAAAGCGTCAAAACCGTTTTTTTTATGACTAACCGATAAATGATCTAATGATAAGGAAGACAAACGGTGAAAGCGGTTCCATTTCCGGGTTTACTATCAACAAATATCTTCCCGTTATGGGTGGCAATGATTCCATAAACTACAGATAAACCCATTCCCGATCCTTTTCCGACCGGGCGGGTGGTAAAAAACGGTTCGAAAATTTGTTCCAGCATGTTTTTTTCCATACCGACACCATTATCGGCTACCGCAAAACAATAAAATAAACCCTTTTCTTCCCCGAGACCTTTGACAGTTGAGGACGGGCCTGCCACTACAAGGTTTCCGGTTATCCGGATTATCCCATCCTTTTTCTTTTCAACGGCATACACGGCATTGGTGAGCAGATTTAAGACAACCTGTTTGAATTGTACGGGGTCTGCCTCCGGCATAACATCCTGATCAATACCAGCGACATCAATCTGTATCTGTTTTGAAATCTGAGGTTTTAACAAATCCAATGATTCCTGCACTATCTGTAATGGTGAAAATCTGGTTTTTTGCGGCTCTATGCCGCGGTTAAATGCAAGTAACTGTTGTATCAGCTCTCTTGCCTTAATTCCGGAATTTTTCAGTTTTTTCAGATATTCCACAGCTTTATTGTCCCCGGAAAGTTCATCCCTTACCATATCACTGTAGCCCATCATGGTGGCCAGGATATTGTTAAAGTCATGTGCAAGGCCACCGGCAAAACGACCGATCATCTCCAGTTTTTGCGATCGCTGCATAAAATGCTGCATCTCCTTTTCCCGGGTAACATCACGCATCAACGTCACAAAATTCATCACCCTGCCCTGCTCATCTTTAACAGGCGTGATGATGGTATGGACAAATAAGATCTTTTCATCCTTTGACTGTAATTTAAGTTCTCCCTGCCAGGTTTCCCCGGCCAATACAGTTTTCCAGATCTGTTCATACCGGCTTGGCTCAACATCCGGATGTCTGAAATCACGCGTATTTTTTCCAAGGTAATTTTTTACCGGAATACCCGTAATTTTATGTCCTGCCGGATTCATATAAAGTATCGAACCCTCCGTGGTGGAAATAAACATAATTTCATCCATTTGTTCGATCGCAGTATAGAGCCGGTACATTTCCATTTCATCCAGTTTTTTCCGGATGGCTACCTGTAACTGTTCTGTAAGCGTAATCAGTTTTTCGGCAATTTCTCCTGAGATCGTTTGCTTGCTGGTAATGACCACCAGATATTTCATCATTTTGTCTTCAGTTACCGGATAAAGCATGAGGGAACGGATTCCCAGGATCCGGTTTAATATCCTGCCGGGAATATTAGCGCCTAACAGGATAAGAAAATCATCAAAAAACCGTTGAATTTTTTCCGGTTCATTAATAACACCGAGGCGTGGATGATAAAAATACTGCGCAACACTGTTGCTGTCATTCTCAGGTACCTGAAAATTACGTACAGTTCTACCGATAACCCCTACGGCTTTTTTCCGGATGGAATTGGTAAACGAATGGGCCAGTAAAGAAAAGGAGTTCGGAATAAGATCCTTTGTAAAAATGGCAATATGAGAAATCGGATAATGTTTGGCGAGATTTTGCCGCATATTCCTGACAATCTGACGGATCGATTTTCCGTGGTTAATATCCGCATTCACCCGGTTAATAATATTCAGTTGCGCTGAATGATCCCTGATCTCAATCTCGGCTTTTTTCAATACAGATATATCTTGTATTGTTCCCTTGAACCTCACCGGTTTATTATTATATATTTCAACTTTTCCTTTGCCATGGATGTATTTAATTCTTCCGTCCGGCATTTTCAATCTGAAATATTCTTCATAATTACTGCCGGTATTTACGGATTCGGCAATTTTGTTCTTTATTCTATTTCGGTCTTCAGGATGAACCCTCGTAAATAAATGTGCCCTTGAAGGCTGAACGGTTTCCGGGGAATATTCAAGAATCTTATACACCTGTTCTGACCAGTTATGGTCACCCGTTATCAGGTTGAGATCCCAGCTGCCGATGAGTGCGATTTCCTGTGCTTCACGAAGGGCTTTTTCCTTGTTGCCAAGTTCAATAAAGGCTTTCTTCAAATCATCAATATCACGAACAATCGCCTGCAGGTATTTTTTTTCGCCGATGACCATTTTGTTCAGGTTTACCAGCGCATAAAACGGAGAACCATCTCCCCGGATATGCAACCATTCAAACGCCTGTGGTTCTCCGGCCAATGCTTTCCGTATATATTGCCGGGCAAGTTCATCTGATTTTTCCCCACCGGGTTGGAGCCGGGGGGAAAAAACAACAGGAGTGCACCCGATAATCTCATTTCGTTTAACCTTAAACATGTCCAGTGTCCGGGGATTACAATCGATAAACCGGTTATTTTCAAGCAGAAAAATGGCATCCATGGCCTGGTCAAAAAGCAGACGTAACTTTTCGGTTTGTTCTTTTTTTTCTTCTTCTTCCCTGTGTGTTTGCAGAATAATCGTAAACTGAACAGAGATATTCTTAATCCTGGAAATTTCCTCTTTACCAAATGGTTTAAAGTGTGTTAATGTCAGCATACCCAGTTTTTCATCTCCCCGGATAAGCGGAACCAGCAGCACACCACGGATAGGAAAAATCTCCAAAATCCTGTCCAGGTTTTCAAGTAAGGATTTATTATCAGGTGATAATTCACTTATAATTTTCTTTATCCGGCCGGTATTATTAATATGTCTGATTTTACCGGCGTTAAGGGTTTGTACAAGCAGAGAAGAACCGGAATAGCCGGAACGAATCTGTCTTATTTCCGGGCCGGTAATTTTCTCAATTTCCCTGACCACCTCTTCTTCCAGCATAAATCGAACAGGTTTCAGCCGGTTATTTTGTGCATCGAAAAAATAAAGGTTGGCAGTAAAGCTATTATAGATATTAATCAGCTGCTCACATATATAATTTCCTATACTCTCTGCTGAAGCTCCTTCATTAAGCATGCTGCTTAAGTGATTCAAAAGCTGAAGATCTTCATTTCTGGCCCGGAGGTCTTCTTTTACGGCTTCGTCAGATGTGATATCCCGGGTCTCAACGACCAGGTAATCCACCTTGCCATTCGTACCGGTATGTGGAAAGAAAGTTACTTCAAAAAAACGTTTTCCCTGCTCCTTCAGGTCAAACCAGGCCCGGTAATGGACTTTTTCGCTTGAAAAACATTTTTCAAGATTGGGGTATATGATTTCACGGCAGGCTTTTTTACCCCATATCATTTCGGGAGTTTTTCCAATAACTTCATTCCGCAATAAATGATGGGCTTTACAAAAGGCTTCGTTAATGGCCAGGTAAGTATAATTCCGGTCAATCATGGAAAGCTGGTTTCCGGAAATATTTAACAAAAAATCATAATGGGCAAGCATAGCATCCGGTGACAGATCTTTCAGGGGATCTTCCAACAGCAGCTGACTGGTAACCGTCGGCAAATTACGTAAACGGGAATATTCCAGATAACTGCCCGCTCCTGCCCTTATCCAGCGGGCTACTTCATCACCGGTACATGGTTCTCCAATAATAACGGAGGGAACCCATGGTGATTTTTGCCGGACTTTTCTGATCAACGATAATAAAACAGAATCCTCATTGCGTCGGAAAAGCAGGAAAACAGAATAATGGCTTTCAGGTTGCGTTTTTTCGAGTTCTTCCGGAGTATGCAATGAAATTATCCGGGCCGTAAAACCTGAATCCCTGACAAGCCTGTTAATTTCCTTTAACATTTTCTCATCAGGATCATAGCAATACAAAAAGATGTTTTTCATAGGATCAGGGAAAAGATTGTCCTAAAAATAATGAAATTCATGGAAAACAGCTACTACATATGAACATACATTTCGCGTAATGGCTGTTCGGTACGGTCAGAATATGATATTTTAAGAGTGGTGTACTTCCCTGTTTAAACGGTCCACATCCTTTTTCAACCGGGCCACCATTGATAAAAGATGGTTTTCGGGAATGGCCGGTTCGGGTATTTCGGCACTGATGTAATGTACGAATTTCCATATTTCACGGATATCCTGCACAGGAACATCATACGGTTCGTAAACGGGATTCAGGGAATACAGCCGCAGTACGCCGTGTTTTTTCATCAGATTCTCAACAATTTTAAATACAATCCCATCATCCAGGGTAAAAATCACGTAAGCCTGTCCGTTCACGAGGGTATTCCAGTCCTGTAGAAATTCCCCGGTCACCCAGGAGCCGTCCGGAATGGGAAGCATGGAATCACCTTTGATCTGAAAGGTGCGGTATTTACGGTCGGGTGAAAGAAAGGGTAGCTGAAATGCAGGCAGGTGACTGATAAACTCCGGATCGGCATAGCCGGTGCGGTATCCTGCCTTGGCTTTTTCGGATACCAGTTCGATGTTTTCCTCATTTTCAGGGTTTACAGTGGTTGCCAGAACACGAAGTTTACTGCCTTTGATGTAAACATCAGCACCCCGTTCAAGCTGAGACAGCTGGCTTTCCGACAATGCAGAGATATCCACACGGATCAGGGTGTCAATGGCGATCCGGTAGTAACCGGAAAACGCCACAAGGGCATCCATCCCCGGTTCGGCGATGCCGTTTTCGTATCCGCTGAGTGTCGGGCGCTTCATCCCCAGGGCAAAGGCCACATCATCCTGTGTCCTGCCCCGACGTTTCCGGAGAAACTTGATGTTGCTGCTGAAATACTTCATCTCTTTTGTGCCGTTCTTTTTCATAGTATGCAATTTTACCGTATTTATCTGTTTCTGCCACGAAGACACCAAAGCACCAGGTTGCACCAAGAGTCTGTTCAGATTTCCTTTGCGGCAGGTCGTTCTGCAGATTTTCAGGTCAATGAAAAATATCTGTCATAAAAAATCAAAGGTCTTTGTTGTTTTTTATAAAATGATTATATTATAATCACAAAATTGATTAAAAACTAATCAAAATTAAAACAAGAATTTTTAATAAACAAGTTTTTTGCGGATTTTTTTCGGAAAGGTGATGGAAATGAGTAATCCGGTAAGGAGATATATGACGGAAGGAAGCACAGGGCGACAGGTTGCCCACCTCGACCTGGATGCCTTTTTTGTATCGGTAGCGCGTTTGCAGGATAGCCGGCTGAAGGGAAAACCGGTTATCATTGGCGGGGTTTCGGAGCGGGGTGTGGTAGCCAGCTGCAGTTACGAAGCACGGCAATATGGTGTTCACTCGGCTATGCCGATGAAGATGGCCCGTAACCTTTGCCCCGGTGCGATGGTGATCCGGGGGGATATGGAACTATACAGCAAATATTCAAATACGGTAACGGAGATTATTGAAGAACGTGCCCCGGTATATGAGAAAGCCTCAATTGACGAACATTACCTGGACCTGACCGGAATGGACCGTTTTTTCGGCACCCTGAAGTGGACACACGAGTTGCGCCGGCTGATCACCCGCGAAACGGGGTTACCCATATCCTTTGGCTTGTCGGTCAACAAGACCGTATCAAAGATTGCCACCGGCGAAGCCAAACCCAACGGAGAGCTGGATGTTCCGGCACCCAGGGTAAAGCCATTCCTTGCACCGCTGTCGATCAGGAAGATACCCATGATCGGCGACAAAACGTATCACCTGCTCCGGTCGATGGGGGTGACCACTATTGATGTCCTCAGCCGCATCCCGCCGGATATGCTCGAGAGTATCATGGGAAAAAACGGCATGGTTATCTGGAAAAAAGCAAACGGGATTGATGATACCCCGGTTGTCAATGAATACGAGAAAAAATCTATAAGCACCGAACGTACTTTTGACCAGGATACCACCGACCTTGTACACCTGAACCATATCCTGATAAGTATGGTTGAGAAGATCACCTTTACCCTGCGGAAACGGCAGAAACTCACCTCCTGTGTCACGGTAAAGATCCGCTATGCCAATTTTGACACCCATACCCTGCAGAAACGGATTCCCTATACCTCGTTTGACCATGTCCTGATCGAAACGGTACGCGAACTTTTCGGCAGGCTTTACCGGCGCAGGATACGTATCCGCCTGATCGGGGTCCGGTTCAGTCATCTGATACAGGGTGTCCGGCAACTGAACCTTTTTGAGGATACCCCGGAGATGGTAAACCTTTACCTGACCATGGACAGCCTGCGCAAACGGTTTGGCTCACAGGCCGTACAGCGGGCGGTAGGGATTCCCCCACCCGAAGAATGGAATGCATACCCGGGGGAGAAACAACAGAAAGCACAACAAGAGTCGGAAAACCTCTCCCGCTGGTTTACCGACAGACGCAACGGATACCGTCCGGCAGGATGAAGCTGGAACGATGAACGATGAAAAAAACCGGACACTAAAGTTGATAAGGCAGAAGGTCGCAGATACTGACACGAACCGCAGGAGAGTCGTCAGTGCAGAAGAAAAAAGAAGTCCTCTTTCGCCAAGACTTCGGAGGGTTAATACACAAAATAGAACTGAGAACTGAGAACTGAGAACCGAGAACTGAGAACTGAGAACCGAGAACTGAGAACCGAGAACCGAGAACCATGTACCTGCAAGTTCATTCATATTACAGTTTGCGATACGGCACCATGCCGGTTGAGGAACTGGCAGAACGTGCTGCCGCCTTTGGTATCAAAGCCATGGCTCTGACCGACATCAACACTACGATGGGCATTTTTCCGTTTGCAAAGGAGTGCCTGGAACAGGGTATACGTCCCATAGCAGGTGCTGAGATCCGTACCGGTGACAAACTTCGTTATATTCTGCTGGCACGGAACCTGTCAGGGTTTCAGGAGATCAACGCCCTGCTTACGCGGCATAATCTGTCACGTACCCCCCTGCCCCGTTATGCCCCGGAGTTGCGAAATGTTTTCGTCATTTATCCACCGGAGAATTGTCCCAAACGATCTCCCGAAGCATACGAATATACCGGGATCAGGCTATCCCAACGCCGCCGGTATGCCGTCCGTGACCTGCCGTTTCCACCCGGAAAGGTGGTTATTGCACAGCCGGTAACCTTCGGACATGAATCACACAAAGTCATTCACCGTCACCTGAGGGCTATCGGGCACAATACATTACTCGGCAAACTCGATCCTTCCAGTCTGGCCGGCGATGACGAAATACTGTATTCTCCGGGTTTCCTGCGGGAAGCATTTTCATCATTCCCCGACTGCATACGTCATACTGAAAAATTACTGGACAGTTGTACATTCGATTTTAATTTCTCGCTCTACAAAAACAGGAAAACCTTTACGGGGAGCAGGCATGACGACCAGCTTCTGCTGACAAAGCTTGCCAACGACGGGCTGCAATGCCGGTATGGAAGGGACAACAAAGAAGCAGCTGCACGTATCCGTCATGAACTGGATATCATATATAACCTCGGTTTTGCCTCCTATTTTCTGATTACCTGGGATATGATCCGTTATTCGATGTCGCGGGGATTCTACCATGTCGGGCGTGGCAGTGGTGCCAACTCGGTGGTTGCCTACTGCCTCAAAATTACCGACGTCGACCCGATCGAACTGGACCTTTATTTTGAACGTTTCATCAATCCGAAACGAACCGGCCCTCCGGATTTTGACATTGACTATTCGTGGAAAGAACGGGACGAGGTTCTGGATTATCTTTTTAAGCGATATGGCAGAAAGCATACAGCCCTGCTGGGAGCAACATCCACCTTTAAGGGGAAGTCTGTGATCCGTGAACTCGGAAAGGTTTACGGCCTGCCGAAGACTGAGATTGACAGCTTGATAGAAAGCCCTTCGTCACCCGGAAACCAAAATCAGATCACGCAGACAATCTTCCGTATCGGGCAAAAACTTGCCGGTTTTCCCAATCTGCGGACCATCCATGCCGGCGGGGTACTGATCTCTGAAGAACCCGTTACAGCCTATGCCGCACTCGATCTGCCGCCGAAGGGCTTCCCGACGACTCAATGGGATATGTATGTCGCCGAGGATATCGGGTTAGAAAAACTGGATGTGCTCAGCCAGCGGGGTATCGGACACATTCGTGAAAGCGTAGCGATCATTCGCGGGAACCGGAATGTAACGATTGACGTGCATGATATTTGCCGCTTCAAGGAAGATCCGAAAGTAAAGGAGCACCTGAAAAACGGGGAAACACTGGGGTGTTTTTATATCGAAAGTCCGGCTATGCGGGGTTTACTGAAAAAGATCCGGTGTGAGACCTATCCGGCTTTGGTCGCTGCCAGTTCGATCATACGTCCCGGTGTCGCCCGTTCGGGGATGATGCGCGAGTACATCCGCAGGTTCCATCATCCGGATGATTTCAAATACCTTCATCCGGTAATGAAAGAGCAATTGGAAGAGACCTATGGTGTGATGGTTTACCAGGAGGATGTGCTGAAGGTATGTCATCATTTTGCCGGCCTTGACCTTGCCGATGCCGATGTCCTGCGGCGTGTCATGAGCGGTAAGTTCCGTTCGAAAAAGGAATTTGTGCGGATTGCAGATAAATTTTTTACCAACTGCCGGCAACGGGGATATCCCGAAGAGATTACCCGCGAGGTGTGGCGGCAAATCGAGAGTTTTGCGGGATATTCGTTTTCCAAGGCACATTCGGCCTCGTATGCGGCAGAGAGCTTCCAGAGCCTCTATCTCAAAGCCCATTATCCCCGCGAATTTATAGTAGCCGTGATCAACAACTTCGGGGGATTTTACAAGACATGGGTGTATGTAAACGAAGCCCGGCGTTATGGCGCTGACATCGAGCTACCCTGTGTAAATCACAGCCATGCAAAGACCCGGATCACGGGAAAAACGATCTACCTGGGGTTTGTGCACATCAAAAACCTGGAATCCGGATGGGTAAAAGCGATCCCGGCGGAACGGGAACGGGGCGGGCCATTCCGGAGCCTTGAGGATTTTCTGCAACGGGTGTCACTTGGCATTGAACAGGCTGTGGTTTTGATTCGCACCGGGGCACTCCGGTTTACCGCAAAGGGAAAAAAACAACTGCTCTGGGAAGCACATCGCCTCCTGGCCGGCAGGAAAAAAGAGGTATGCTCCTACCCGCTTTATCAGGTTCCGGAAACCCGTTTCAGCTTACCCCGGCTTAAAGAAAACACACTGGAAGATGCCTATGATGAGATTGAACTCCTTGGATTTCCGGTGACACTGACATGGTTTGACCTGGTAAAAACCGCTTCCCGTGATGAGATCAAATCCCGTGACCTAATGAAGAATAAAGGGAAACAGGTGCGTATAGTGGGTCAGCTTGTAAACATAAAATATGTCAGAACCGTAAAGAAAGCATGGATGCACTTTGCCGCATGGCTGGATGATGAAGGAGAATTTTTTGATACCGTACATTTTCCACAGGTACTCAGATCCTGCCCCTTCCGCGGTTACGGTGTTTATCTACTCTACGGTAAAGTTATCGAGGAATTCGGTTTCCCCAGCCTCGAAGTTGAAAAAATGACACGTTTACCTGTAAAGCCGGATCCAAGGTATTGACTGAAATATATTATTTTATTACGGTAAATACTGCCTGGCTGATTAACCGGTTTTGACTGGTAATCCGAATGAAATAGATACCGGAAAGATACTTCTCAAGGGGAAGTGTCGATATCTGTTCTCCCTTTCCGAGTTTCCTGTTTTCAAGTAGTATGCCTGTGGATGAATACACCTGGATTACAGCATTTCCTTTAATCTGTTTATTCAGGGCTAAAGTAATATACGATACGGCCGGATTTGGATAGAGGGTTAGCAGGACAGGTTGTTGTATACCGCGCTGACCAATCCCGGTTAACAGATCATAATCCATCAGGCCGGACTGGTAAACTTCGCGTGTTGTTTCATTTTGAACGAAAGCCACTATCTTCAGATTTGATGCCTGAATCTCTGAAGGATTGAAATCCCAGTTTAATGTTATTTCTGCATAACCTTTATTGACAAGATCATCATAAATCTGCGTACCCCCTTCGTCAGGGATCATTTTCCTGACAACATTTCTGTAAACCGTTTCCTGAACAGCCACATGGTCTTCAACGGCTATGACATAGAGGGTTACCTGATCGCCCTGTAACGGGACACCGGTTGTGTCAATTCTTATATTCAGGGTAATATGATTGCCGTTAATCAATTGTCCGGACATTTGCATGGACACGCCCGGATCATAAAGTGCACGCTGAATGAGGTCTGCTTGATTCCATTCGGCAGAAGGATCATTCCAGCTATACGTTTCAAGTCCGTCCATGACGGAATAAGGTATTTGTGACACTTGATAAATCAGCGATCTGGCGCTGGGTCCCTGAGGGTAAAAGCCGTTCAGCACATCGTTACCGGGGAAATTTGTATGGTAATACAGATCAACGACATCGAGGGAATCCGCATCTGATATTGCGGCAACCTGTTGATCGGCAGCCGGACTGCCGGAAGCATTCAGGTTGGAAAAATGCTCGAGCAGTACCGTTTTTTCACGCTCACCGATACATACATTGTCAAAAGCGATGCCTTCTTCATTATAACTGGCATCCGAGCCGAAAGCTATTCTGAACCGTACTCCCTGCAGATCTTTCAGGGCATCCAGATCATGACGTACATTTTTCCACTCCGGATTACTGTTTCCCGACCAACCCTGTTGCTGTGCTCCGGGCTCACCCAATATTCCTGCAGAATTAAACCAATTTACTCCCCTGCCATCATCAAAAGTGCCAACTCTCTGCCAGTTGATACCGTTGTCGGAAGAAAACTGTAAAACGGCACCGTCACGATCAGGTTCCGTAACCGTAATCAAATCCATACTGAACATGGGACGTTTTGTTCCGGTAAAATCAAAACATGGACCCTCTACCCATGAATTTTCGTTATCCAGATGGTTACCACTAAGCGAGGTTACCCAGGCGATCGATCCTGAAGCGGCGGTGTTAATCCTGTTTCCGGCAGGTGTACCCATCTGCCAGCTATACGATGACCCGGAAGCGGAATGAGCAGCCCAGTCGCCGGAGCTATTCTCGAAATCCTGAAAATAGGCACCGTCTTTAAGGCTGATGGTTGGCCTCAGCTGAACCGCTTTTCTGATTGTATCTGAACATCCGTTTCCGGTTTCAATTCTCAGTTCAGCGGTATAGTTTGCAAGAGCAGGAAACAGATAGTCGACTTCTTTGGTATCCAGGCTGTCCAGCAAAAGATTATTCGTGTCGAAAAATTTCCATGTATATTTTGTGATGGGAGAATTGTAAAATGACACATCGTTGAAATGGATGGACTTATTGGCAACGAAGCATTCATTATCCCAGGTGAAACCGGCAACGGGTTTATCCTCGAAATCTATATCCTTTACCAGGGTATCGAGGCATCCTTTGTCTGTCTCAGCAATAAGTTCAATACTTCTTCGACCGAATGCCGGATAGAGATGTTTGGGATTTGTCAGATTACTATAGTTTTCAGTTCCACTGATAATATCATCAAAAGCCCACTCCCAGTTAGCAACCGGATCGGAGGAAACTGTCTGATTGATGAATATGGTAGAATCCAGTCCGTTCAGGCACTGGTCTGCTACTGCAAAATCTATAGACGGAAGGGCATAAACGGTTACGTTTCGACTGACAGATGAAGAGCATCCATTATCAGAAGTGTAGATATACTGAACCGGATTATTGCCTATTGAAGCAAGGGCAGGATTAAATTCAAAACCGGAAAGGGTATCCCCCTGAATCCCATTACCGGAGAATATACCTTTACCACCTGAGTAAAAACCGGTTGGCACAGTCCCTTTCAGATTGAATGCAGGATGGTTGCGGCAATTTTCCGATTGTGTAAAATCGACAAAATCTACCGGTCCCAGCTCCTCTATCGTAAAATCTTTATATATATAGAAAGTATCAACATCGATATAGCTATAAGTAATGGTATAGGTATTGCCTGGTAACAGCGACGGGTCGATGATTGCCCTGTCATTCAGCAGGTCCGATAATCCTGTTCCACCGGAAATGCTGAATTTTCCTGGGGTTCCGGTAACATTTTCCCCTTTTACCAACAGTGTATCGTCGGTATGACAGAAGACCAAACCCGGCAGGGTAATACTGCCATCGGCCTGAATAACTTTGACCAAGGCACTGTCATAACTGGAACAACCGTTAATGTCCGTATAGTTGTAAAAAATGGTATGTGGTGAGTTGGCTGTTCCGGCGATATCGGGATAGAAAAGCGGATCAGGAAAATTTACGACACCCGGCCCGCTAAACAGTCCGCCTGCAGGAGTCGCATTAAGGGTAACCGGATTGCCTGCAACATTATAGGCGGAATTCAATCCCGTGATATTAACAACAGGAAGTGAATGTACGGTAAGATTATATGCCCCGGAGACGGTACCCTGGCAATTTACATCAGATATTTGAGATACAGTATATGACCCGTTTTCTTTGGCATAAAAGATATACGGGCTGGAGAGGATTCCTGTAACGGGAACGTCGTTGGCAAGATCACGCTGGTATGTCAGAGACCAGGGAGCTGTTCCCGACAGGTTAATCTCGATTGCAGCAGAATCACCCTGGCAGATTTCGGAACTCCCGCTTATCGAGGACGATGCTGCGGGATAATAATCAATCGTTGCCGATCCGCCTGCCGTACCGGAACATCCGGTATTATCGGAAACTGAAGACAATGTATATATTCCATTATCTGTAACGGGGAAATGTAACGGTTGTACGGTTATTGTATCAACCGTTTGGAAAAATACTCCGTTGTTGAGCAAAGTGACAGACCAGACCGGAGATCCGGACAAGGTAACGGAAAGATCTGTTGATGTTCCCTGACAAATAGTGGCGTCACCACTCAGGGTGGCAGTTGGAAGCGGATCAACTATAGCTGTTCCGGATATTTGATCAATACATCCATGATCACTGGTTACACGGAGAGAAACCGTGTAATTACCGGCAGGATCAAAAGTGTACCCGGAGATTGTATTGCTACCTGAGTTTGTCTCATATGTCCCGTCATTATTAAAATCCCATTCATATTGGATTATAGTACCCGTAGTAATATTTGATCCCCCTGCATCAAATTTTGTTGAATTGCCAAAACAGACCCTGTCAGAGCTAAAGGAGGCAACAGGAATCGGATCCGTTGTAACTGTCCCTGTAATTGTATTCTGACAAGATTTATCACTGGTAACACGTAAACCAACGGTATGATTACCGGCACCAGCAAAAGTAAATGATGCCGTGGAAACAGTTCCCGAGTCGGTCTCAAAAACCCCGTCATTATCAAAATCCCATTCATACTTCACAATGCTCCCCGTAGCAACGGAAGAACTCCCTGCATCAAAATCCGTTTTCATCCCGAGACATACTTCGTTGGCTGTAAAAGAGGCTACAGGATTCGGATCAACCGTTACCGCATTGCTGGTGTTTTGTTTACATCCCCTGTCACTTGTTATTTGCAAACCTACCGTATAATTTCCGGCGCCAGGAAAAGTAAAGGTCTCTGAAGTATTACTGCCTGAATTCGTTTCATAAGTTCCATTATTATCAAAATCCCATTCATAGGTAGTTAAGGATCCTGAAGTTATTGATGATCCACCGGCGTCAAAACCGGTAGCAGTCCCATTACATTCTTCTGTTGATGTAAAAGACGGAACAGGCAGAGGATCAATAATTACCGAATTGATACCAGTATCCTGGCATCCTTTATCACTTGTTACCCGCAGACCAACCGTAAAAGTGTCAGCAGAAGCAAAGATGTGTGAAGAGATGATATTGCTTCCGGCGTCGGTTTCAAAAATCCCGTCATTATCAAAATCCCATTCATACTTAACTAAGAACCCTGATGATACAGTTGAACTGCCGGCATCGACTTCAGTTGATAAGCCGTAGCATACACGATTACCTGAAAACGCAGCAGAGGGAATAGGGTTAACAGAAACGTTTACCGAATTATTCATATTATTAGTGCAACCCGTCGTTTGATTGGTTGCTAAAACAGTATAAGTTCCCGTGCCGGTCTGATTCCCAAAACTAAATGGAGAACCGGTTCCGGATATAGGACTGCCTGTATTACTTCCGTCTCTTTCCAGTTGGTAATCAATACCGGATTCTGAGCCGGACAGAGTAATTTCCACTCCCGCACCCCCTGAACAATAATTTCCACCACCGCCCAAATCATAGCCTGAAGGTAAAGGATTTACCGTAATAGCTACGGAGCCGTTCATAGAATTATTACATAAGGTAGTACTGTTGACAGCATAAACCGTATAATTTCCTGCAACCGTCTGGTTCCCGAAATTAAGGGAAGAACCTGTACCCGGAACGGGACTTCCCGTGTCAGAACCGTTAAGTCTCAACTGGTAATTAATCCCTGTCTCGGAGCCGGCCAGAAAGACCTCTTTCCCGACATCCCCGGCACAATAGGCTCCACCGCCGATAACTTCATAAGGATCAGGCAGGGGATTGACTGTTACTGTGGATTTATCGAGCAATTCCACATCACATCCGGGACCTGGCCAATACGCAAGGACATTATAAGTAGTAGAAGCTAAAGGTGTAACATCAAAAGTCAGGTCACCACCGTTCCCGGTTTTAAACGAACCAACATTTGAGTTATCTGCATCCAACCGGAGTTGGTATTGTATTCCCGATTCCGTATTGCTGACTGTTATTGTAGCTGTTTCGTTCAGGCAGATTACCGGATCACTTACAACGAGGCTGTTGGAAGGTATGGGAAAATTACTTACTGTAATATTATCAGTACCTGTACAGCCTTTATCATCTGTAACCTTATAAGTTAAATTATAGTCGGTTTTTAAAACATCAACCTTGTTAAATGTTGGATTTATTACAGTTGTGGAACTTAATGGACCTGTATCGCCAGTCCACAGATGGTTCGTAAAACTACCGGATCCACCTGAGGGATTCCCGTTGAGAACCAGATCCGCACCTGAGCATACTTCTGCCGGATCCGGGGTAATCCCGGCAACAGGATTCGGATTTACGGTGGCCGTATTGGTAGTAATATCTATACACCCCTGATCACTGGTTACACGCAATCCTACCGTGTAGGTACCGGAAGATCCAAAGCTGTACGTTCTGGTTGTATTACTACCGGCATTATCTTCATAAGAGCCGTTGTTGTCAAAGTCCCATTCATATTGAACGATAGAACCCGAGGTAATACTTGAGCTCCCCGCATCAAATGTGGTTGAAAAGCCGAGGCATTCTTCAGAAGCCGTGAAAGAAGCAACAGGCTTGGGATTAACCGTAATATTAACGGTTGCACTCTGCTTTGTCTGGCTGCATGAAGTTACCTCATAATAAAAGGATGCATCTGACGTAAGATTTCCTGCATTATACGTTTGGGTAGTAACACCGGTAGAGGTTCCGTTTTTATACCAGAGATAGGAATAAGATCCATCACCTCCTGACGGATTGGCGGTAAGACTTCCCTCATCGGTATTATAACAAATCGGGGACGTAGCTCCGGAAATAGTTCCTGCCACCAGATCGGGAGATACCGTAACGGTGAGTGTGGGGCTTTGTTTCGTTTGACTGCACGAAGTTACTTCATAATAATAATTTGTGGTTGCCGTTAAATTTCCTGCCGCATAGGTTTGCGTAGTTATCCCCGTGGAAACACCGTCTTTATACCATAAATAAGTGTAGCTTCCGTCTCCGCCCGTTGGGTTGGCCGATAGTGTTCCCTCGTCGGCATTATAACAAATAGGTGTTGTAGAACCCGTTATGTTTCCTGCTGCCAGGTCAGGATAAACCGTAACGGTAAGAATGGGACTTTGTTTCGTTTGACTGCACGACGTTACTTCATAATAATAATTTGTGGTTGTGGTTAAATTCCCTGCCGCATAGGTTTGCGTAGTTATCCCTGTGGAAACACCGTCTTTATACCATAAATAGGTATAGCTTCCGTCTCCGCCCGTTGGATTGGCAGTCAGGGTTCCTTCATCGACATTGTAACAAATCGGCGAGGTAGAGCCTGTTATATTTCCTGCTGCCAGATCCGGATAAACCGTAACGGTAACCGTGAGGCTTTGTTTCGTTTGACTGCAAGAAGTTACTTCATAATAAAAGTCAGTTGTAGCCGTCAGGTTACCGGCAGCATAGGTTTGCGTAGTTATCCCTGTGGAAACACCATTCTTATACCATAAATAAGTGTAACTTCCGTCTCCGCCCGCCGGGTTGGCCGTCAGGGTTCCTTCGTCGGCATTATAACAAATAGGTGTTGTAGACCCCGTTATATCACCAGCGGTAAGATCAGGATAAACCAAAATGTAATCTATCTTCGTTTCAGTATAGTCTGTACCTTCGGTTACCGTCAGTGAAACTGTCTTGGATCCCGAGGTCGTGTAGATAACCGCGTGAGGCCCTGCACCGGTGGCGGTTGCAGGAGATGCGCCGGAGCCAAAATCCCATGCGTAAGTTTCGCTGCCACTGAAACCGGTGGATGCGTTTGTAAAAGTTACCGTTCCGTTCAGACATACAGAAGTAATATCAGCAGAAAAATCAGGTGTTTGTCCTTTGCCAGCATATGAGACAAAGAGTGTCAGAATGATGAAGGATACATATTTTAATGCTTTCATAATCGTTGGTTTTCTAATCCCAAACGGCGGAGATCAAAGCGAACCATCGCCGGAGATTTTGAGTAATGTGATCAAGGCATTGCCGTCAAATTCATTGCTTCCGGCAATGACAAAGCCGCCATCAGCGGTTCCATCCAAGGCTGAAGCCCACTGGTCGCCAGCCCCTCCATAGGTTTCCATTGTAATCAGTTCACCGGAAGTATCTGTTTTTATAAACAGGATATTACGATTTCCATTTATTCCGGATGAGCCGCAAATAGCGATCGTGCCATCCTGTTTAACAAAGACTGCATTACCTGATGTAATGGTTGCATCACCAAAATATTTTTCAAAAGAAGGTGTATCAAAAATATTTGTTTTGAGTTTAGCCAGGTAGGCATTCGAAACACCGTTCCTTTCATACGTACCTGTAATCAGGTATCCGTCAGGAAGAACCCGGAGATCATGGCCATAATCATCTCCTTCGCCACCGAAAGTTTTGTTTACGGGTCCTTTCCCCGTACTGTTTGTAGAAATGATAATCAGGTTATTTTTATCCTGACCTGCTTCGGAGTGGTCGGTAGTACCAAGGATGATCAGCCCTCCGTCGGACTTTTCCCGTATACAATTCGCCACATCATCACCGGCAAATCCAAAAGCTTCAGACCAGAGGCTGTCTCCGGATGTACTTACTTTCATAATAAAAATATCTTTTTCCCCGGCGGGATTCCCCTCGAAGCCACCCCCGGCTACCCTGCTTGCCGTTGTATTACCTGCCACCAGATAATCGCCGCTTCCGGTTATGGTTACAAAATTCCCTTCCTGGTTGTCGATCCCCCCAAAACTTTTATTCCATTGTATGGTACCGTCACCGGAAATTTTTACCAAAAGGCAATTGCTTACCTGATTTCCCGCAGATGTTGTGTCAAATGTCGTTCCGGCGATGATGAACCCTCCGTCAGATGTTAATTGAACGGCATTCCCATAATCATCAAATGGTCCACCAATCTGCTTATCCCAAATCTTATTTCCGTAAGGATCGGTTTTTACAATGTAAATATCCCTGTCTTCAGGTGTTTTTCTGTACTCGTCTTCATTTACTGTGACAAGGGTACCTACAACAATATAGCCTTTGTCCGGAGTTTGTTTTACATCCGAACCCGTATCCAAAAAAGCATTCCCGAAAAACTTCATAAATGAATCAGCCTGACCGGGAAGGATTTTCTCTTTACTGCAGGCAGTAAAAAACAGTGTTGTAATTAAGATATAAATATACTTTTTCATATACGGGTATGAATTTATTTTTTTCTCGCGACATAAAATTTTCTTACATAACCTACGGTGAAATCAAGATTATGAATGAAAAAATTATCATCTGTAAAAAGGTAATACCAGTTTATATCATTACCGGTAAGATTTCCATCCGGTGAGGCATACCGGTTAGCGATTTTGGTTTGATTGGTGAATCCGGGATTAAATCTGAGGTCGGCAATGAGATATCCTTTAGACAATTTATATTTTATTCCGCCACCAAGGACAGCAAACCCTGAAAGGCGGTTGCGGTTAAACGTACGGTTCAGGCTTTCGCCGGTGCGGGGATCATGCTCCAATCCGGTGTATTGCAAACTTGTTTGAGACTGAGATAACAATAATATATTTATGCCGGGACCACCCCGCAGAAATGGCGTCCATTTTGTATTATTGATAAATTCATAAGTAGCCGTAACCGGTACTGACAGCTTGTTTTGCGTCTCTTCATAACTCAGACGACCGATTCCGAGAAATGTATTGTCATCGTATGAAAATTTGAACGAACTGAAGTCAGCTTCCAGGCAAAGTTGCCATTGCCGGGCAAGAAAGAAGTTGACAAATACACCCAAATTCAGCGGAATCCCTTTTGATGAATAATTTCCATAGTCCCTGCTGTTCCCCTGGGCATCATATTTTCCGGTTACCTGAATCAGGGTGTATCCGGTACCGGCGTGTACGCCCGCAGAAAAACGGGGAATTACTTCAAACGTATTCAGAAGTTGCACAAATTCCGGCGGATCGGCGGGCGTAGTCTGGTATTCCGGAAACAGACCAAGAAAGTCCAACAGGATTTCTTCCGCTTTTGCCATATTGTCATCGAATTGATATGCCTGAATAAGGAGTTTGTAGGCCGTTAGTTTATCTTCTCGGGTAAATCCCTTGTTTATGCAGGAAGCAAGTATCTCAGGGATTTTTTCCACCTGCCCCTGTTCGTACAGGCGCTGTGCTTCGCGAAGTTTCAGGACACAATCCTGAGAGAATAAGGAGGTGGATGTTCCCAGGATTAACAGGATTAAAAACAGGCGGATAAGCCGGTGAAATGAGAAGACAGTTTTCATTATTTACTTATTCATTACGTCGGTTGAAGATTGAAGATCAGGACATGTATTTTCATACCGGATATCTTTTCCTACGAATACAGCCCATTCTTCGTGAGTCATTGTACGATGCAGGTTGCTGCACAGGTTTTGTACCAGGGATTCCGCATGCGTGGGGCGTGCCACTACATAATCTCCCTGGGTACTTCCTGAAACAAACGATTGATTATCCTGACTGAATGCCACGGCAAAGACAAATCCGTCATTATCCTTATATGTTACCGGCTGGGTGTTAAGGTCATTGGCATCCCAGAGCTGGATGGTTCCGTCCATACTGGAGGTAAGAATAAGGCTGTCATTGTTACTAAACTGTGCGTCGGTAATCCGGGCAGTATGTCCCCTGAGGATATTGAGCACATTTTTTGTCTGCAGATCCCATATCCGGGCAATGCCCAGTTGGTTTCCTTCAAGCAATAAGTTGCCCTGATGGTTAAAGGTTAACACGTGTACAGGGTTGTTCTGCTCCTGATAAAACCGCGTGGGAGGATTTCCACCGGCAGGGTCATACAACAAAATGCGGCCGTCGCGGGTGCCCGCGGCCAACACCTCTCCGGAAGGTGAAAATGCAAGGGTATTAACGATACTCCCGGGAGCATCAAACTCTACGGCAATACCCGTTTCAGGATTCCATGTAACAATCCGGGTATCCGTACCGGCAGAGTAAAGCTGACCTGACACCGGTGAAAACGCGAGCGCTTTTATTTTCCCCTGGTTATCATTCAGAGATTTCGGAGGTTGTCCCGGATGATTGAGGTCCACCAGAATAATTCCCTGGTTCCCCGTTCCGCATGCCAACCATTTTTTATCACTACTGAGCGCCAGAAAATAATTGATCGTACCATCGTTCAATAAAATACCGGAATGATTTCCCGGAGACCGGATATCCCATTTCCTGACGGTACCATCACTTCCCGAAGTAATAAAGTGGTAGTTGTCCAGAAACAAAACATCATTCACGGCATCAGAATGACCGTTGAAAATGTTGTATGACAAACTGTCCAGACTTTTGCGTGCAAAATAAAGGCCGGTATAAATATCTGCATTAAAAGGCGTGCCGCCATAATCACGGTTAAAGAGATAAGCCTGGTAAGCGAGTAAGTTTTTCAGATCGATATCATCGTCAATTTGCTGAGATTTTACAGACATGGACTTTGCGATGGAAAGAAATCTTAAATTAGTAGCTTTTTCCCTTTCCATAGTTGCGATTTTTTCATTCGTCAGAGCGATCTGGCGTTGAGCTTCGGCCTCCTTTGTTTTATTATTGGCAATTTTGGTCTGGCGTTTGGCTATATTGGCATTGAGTTCAGCCACTTTTTGCTGTTCCTGTGCAACTATTTTTGCACTGTCTGCAGCTTCTTTTTGTCTGCGGGCTTCTTCGGCACTTTTTTCGGCCTTGGCTTTTTCCATTTCGGCACGATTAAAATTATCCTGAGCCAGTTTGGTTTGTTTTTCTGCTTCGGCCTGTTTTTCAACAGCAAAAAGTCTTTGTTTTTCTGCTTTTACACGTTGGTCGAGAGCAAAGAGCATAAAACCGATGGATAAAATAGCGGCCACACCCAGCACCAATGCCGTAATACGTGTCCTTCTCAGCGCCCGTCGCTGCATCCTGATTTTATTTTCTTCCTCAGCATGGAACTCCTTTTCGGAAGTTTCCAGATAAACCATAGCCCTTTCAAATGCCGGGTCATAGCGTTGTGCCCAGGTAAGCGTAGGTTGTTGTTTCATCTTCCAGTTGAGGGCAAGCTGGAGGTCCGGTGGTCGCCACAGGCCGGTTTTCCCTTCCTGATACATTCGGGCAGCTTCTGCCAGACGCAAATACATATTTACCGCCTGGGCCTCTTCCTCAACCCAGATTCTCAACCTGTCCCAGATACGCATAAGACTTTCGTGCGAAAGATCGATTACCGAGTCCCGGTCAAGATCAATATTTTGCGCAGGAACAATAAATGAGCGTCCCGGGGACCTGAATGTATCTGCCACGGCAATCACACCGGCAATATCGGTTTTTGCTATTTCGGCGATAACCTCCACCCTGGTCGGGTGTCTTATTCCACGGTTATCATTCCCTTTTTCAGTAATGGTTTTAAAGAGGTGCTCACATACCTGTTTCCCTTCAAGTGAAAGCTCATCAAAAGCTTCATTGGCATGAATGGACAAGGCCTTTTTCATGGTACCGACAGCTTCATAGTCACTGAGGCCAACAGGCCTGTCGGGATCGCTTAACCCTGCCCAGTAATCCCATGTACGCATCATGGCATGCTGCAGTATGGGAAGTTGGTCTGGGTCATCCCCTACCTCAACAAGCAACTGTTGAACAAGAGCTTCGTCGATCTTTGCTCCTCCCACAGCCACAGGTCCGGTGATTGCTTCCCTGAAATCTTCACGCGTCATCTGGGGGACCAGATAGTTGCTGTTGTTGATCAACCCGGTAAGCTCCTGAAAACGGGAGCACTCTCCGATAAAATCCGACCGCATGGTCAGGACAACGTAAACAGGTTCATCCGTTTGCCTTACCGCTTCAACAAGAAGTTGTACAAACAATTCCGATTCATCAGGTCCCTCCTGGTTTTTTCTGCTGCTTCTGTACCTGAACAGCTCTTCAAACTGGTCGATAAGCACCAGGAAGTTTTCGGATTTACTATGATTCAGTGTCCGGAGGTAATCGACCAAACCCGTCGGGCCCTGATCCAGGAATTTTCTTATTTCCCCAGTATGATGTCCGGATGTGTTTTGTTTGTTCCCATGTAACTCTTCATTAAGTGCAGCAGCGAGGTTTCCGACAGGTTCATTTCCGGGCCTCAGATGAACGACCTGCCACTGTGTATTTTGGGTTGACTTTTCGAGCAGGGGTAATAATCCGCAGAAAATCAATGATGATTTCCCGCTGCCGGATGCCCCGATTACGGCAACAAATCTTTTGCTGACCAGGTTCTCCATTACCGCTTCGCTTTGTCCTTTTCTGCCGAAGAAAAGGTGGCTTTCTTCATTTCTGAAAGGCCGCAAACCGGGAAAAGGATTAAAAAGTTTTCCTGATTTTTTCATGAATATTGTTTTAAATACTGCACAGGCCAGCGTATTTTGATTAATATAAATTTACATCAACAGAGCGTTGAAACCTCCCCGGAGTAAACAGCAAGGTATCTTAAAGATGTTCTGCATTATCCTGCACGCCGTAAACGCCGGGGAATATGACCCTGTAAGTTTCCGGCATGCTTCACATCCGGGATCAGTTCGACTTAATGATTTTATTGTGCCTTGTACTTTTACCATATATAACCCCATTGAATTAAAATCTGATGCCCATAACCAGTATATCATCAATTTGCTCATTTTCTCCCTGCCATTCGATAAATGTTTTTTCGAGGATATCTTTTTGATGTTCCATACTTTCGATACTGATTTCAACCAATAAATTCCGCAGGTTCTTGCCCAGGAATTTTTTATTTTTCGGGCCACCGAACTGATCGGCATATCCGTCGGAAAACAAATAAATTGTATCGCCGGTTTTAATATCAATACGGTGGTTTGTAAAAGAGGGTAATGCTCCATCCAAAAAAGCCCCGATAGCAAACCGGTCACCTTTATAAAGGGTCAGCTCTTTATTCCGAATAAGGCATAACGGGTTATTTGCCCCGGCAAAATCGAGTGTCATGTTTTTCTTATCTATTACACAAAGGGCTATGTCCATACCGTCTTTTACCGTTCCCGTACCATGTTTCTCACGCAGTGTTTCCGTGACACCGTGGTTAAGTTCGTTCAGGATACGAGCAGCCGTTCTGGCCTTTTTCACATTTACGGCAAAGCTCAGGTGGGTATTACCCACGATAGACATAAATGCCCCCGGCACACCATGTCCGGTACAGTCCACGGCCGCCACCATCACCAGGTTGTCTTTCTTTTCCATCCAGTAGAAATCTCCGCTAACAATATCTTTGGGTTTGTATAGGATAAAATAATCTTTAAGAACCGTTTTAGCATATGTTTGCGGCGGAAGAATGGCTGTCTGAATTCTCTTTGCATACTTGATCGAGTCGGTGATCCTTCGCTGTTGTTCCTCAATTTCCTCTTTTTGTTTCACAACTTCGGCAGTCCGTTCCTTAACTTTTTCTTCCAGTTCGGTATAAAGAACCTCCAGCTGTTCGATCATCAGATTGAACTTTTGTGAAAGCGTGGTAATTTCATTATTCCCGATGACTTCCACTCTTTCATCAAGATGTCCGTTGGATATTCTGTTTACACTGTTTACCAGTCTTTCGATAGGACTTGTAATTACCTTGGTTTTCCTGTAAATCAGGAAGGTAACGACCATTAAAGTTACTATCAGCAGGATCAGGAAACGGAGGAATTCTCTTCTTAGAAGCAGCTTTTCCTTTGTGCGGTCTGAAACGACCCTGATAACGGCATCTTTATAAAGGCTGGTTTTGTTCCTGATTTTATAAGTATATTCATAATGCAACCATTTGCCATTCTGGTGTTCCTCCAGGGAAACATTCCCTTTGGTTTTGAAGGCATTCATCAGGGCATCACGGTGTTTTTCTTCAAGAACCGCATTTTTATCAAAAGAATAAGGGACATTATCTACCATAAAAAACATTTCGGCATTGACGATATCTTTCTGATTTCGAACGATATTTTCTTCAGATTTTCGTATAAAATCAAGATAATCTTCAGCCTGTTTGGAATAAAAGCCCAGTTCGATAATATATTTTTTATCAAGTGTAGGCTGGTAAGAGTACTTTTTAATCCGGTTGGTTATTTTCTCAACGGTAAATCGCTCATCACTGAACTGGCCTGAATCAAGGATATGCAGGAGGTGTTTTTTGTGTTCCTCACCCAACCTGAAAAGGTTCATTCCCAGGTCTTTGCTGAAAGTAGTATTGACAACAATCCCGTCCCTGTTTATGACATAAATGTCTTCCATTTCAGGATCCATTTTCAGTTGTTTCCTGATCGCTATCAAATCGGCCTGTTCAACATTTACCGTACCGGCAAAATATTTATGGACAAGCTTATCACTCAGGGCTTTCATCCGGAGGGCCATTTTTTCTGAAAGGATTTCAAAGGTTTTGTCCTGAAATTCCATAATATTTATCAGCTCATCCGAGATCAGGACATGTTTGTCATAATATGCTTCTTTGAGAAGTTTCTTTTTGGTAATATAATTGTATCCTGCCAGAAAAAACAGTGCTATCAATGCGGGAATAATTACATTGAGAATTAATTGCTTGAAAATTGTGGTATATCTGCTCAAAGGTTTTTTATTAAAAGGTTAGCATATAAAAATTAGTATTCATAGTATGTTATGTCTGTAATTCATCGGCAGGTTCGACAGCATAATCGGGCATTTGGTTCAGGCCGGATATAAAAATAGAAAAATCCTCCGGTTCATCAAAGAGCGTTTCGAGGATATTCATCCCCGGTAAAATACATTGATCACTGCAATGCAGTTCGTTTTTCAGCGCCGCATCAGGCTGCCAGTAAAAATCGGGAAACAGGGATTCCCCGTTCCGGGGAACGTTAATGCCGTCAAACCTGATAAATGATGAGAGTGTATAAATACTTCTCCCGGACATATCCTTAAATACAGGCACATTTTGCAAAAGATGTATCCGGTCAACAGGTCTGGGTCCGGGAACAACCTCATCGGGTTGAATCAGATAACGGAAATGATCCTTTTGCTCCTGATTTAACCTGGAAAAACATCCTTCAAATTTATCACGGTCCATTTCATAAATCAGCCTTCCTGCCAGTTCACTTAAAACAGGATCGGGATGAAACATCTGTGCAATAATATCATCATAGACCTTTCGGGGTTTATGATCGATAAGATTCAGCAGTGCATATGTTTTTGTCATGGCACTTATAAAATTTGCATCCCTGTTCAGGACATTCAGTATAAGGGTTTCCACATCCGTTTTATTCACCGGAAAGAAATTTTGCAATTCCCTGATTTTATCATCAGGAGAAATGTCATTAAGAGCAGGAAAGAGAAACGGTTTGATCTCCTCATCGATTACCAGGTCGAGCAATTCAAGGGCAAAATTTACCGCTTCGGCAGAGCCGTGTTCAAGGTTCTGACGAATATGATTAATAGTTTGCGGATCGTAGGTAATGCTCAGGAGTTCATAGATAAAATTGAGACTGCTGTTTAATTCATCCCGGATTGCTTTTTCAAATCCGGGAGTAACATTTTCTCCGTGTATACTGGATTCGGCTGCAAGATTCCATGCAAAAATCCGCACCGAATCCTCGATCAGGTTGAAAAAGTGAGACCTTGCTTCACTGTCGGGTTGATACCCGCATTGTTTCAGCGCCCGGATTACTTCAAGGACAACAGGTCGCAGGTGATTCCCGGTTTTATTGAGCAGGTATTGTTCTGCCTGCTCCCCTCCGATTTTTCCGACAGCCCGGATAATCCTGCGCTGGACAGCGACTTCCAGTTCTGTTTTATAAAATGCACGTTCGAGGTGTTCCAGCCCGTCGGTCCCGATATTGATCAACGCATTGAATGCATAAATAAATGTTTCGGGTTTATTAAGATGATCCACCAGTACAGGAATCACATCGGTATCTTTCACACGACCGGCCAGGGATATTGCTTCCCGCAGGATTCGGTGGTCCGTGTCACGTAACGCAGTTTGAATATGCAGGGAAGAAAAATTTTGATCATTCTCTGCAATATATCTGAAAGCCGTTCTCTTTTCAGTAATATCGGGATTTCTCAAACATTCATCCGGGTTAAGTGCAGTATATTTCCGGCTGTTTTTTTGTACATTCCGGATGACTTCGTCAGCCAGGGAGCGAACCGTATGATCCGGATCATGGTGCTTCAGCCATTCCTGCAGGTGGGGTAACAGGTCAATCCTGTTCTCATTTCTGATAAACTCAAGAAGCAGTATCTGATGCTGTGAATCACAATGCTGCAGGGATTCTGCCAGCCATTTCCCGGAATCTTCCTCTGTAAATGGAATTGTGGAACTGAAAAACCGTGTAAATAGATCCGGTTTTACATTCAGGCATGCCGAAAGTATATTTTGTTTCAGAGTACCCATGCCGGTGTAATCATCCGAAACGGTTTTTTTCAGGCCTGTTAATGCATCACTCAGTGATTTCTGATAAAATGTATATAACCTGAAACCGACAAAAATCCATATTACTACAAAAACGAGCAGGACATAGTTAAAATGTATCAAACGGATAAAACTTAGTGCTGCCAGTCCTGACATTACCAAACCGGACAATACGGCAGAAACTTCATTGACCGTTCCGTCGACACGTGCCTGTACATCATAACGGATACGCTCATCAAGTGAAAGATAAAGAACCTTAAACGAAGGAACTTCAATGGAATCCTTCAATGCTTTGGAGAAGAGCTTGGTCAGGGCAATGATCAGGAAAAAGAAGGTGAAACTTGCCGAAGCCGTGGTATATCCCATCAGGCTTCCGATAAGTGCGGCGGCAATAGTCAGTATGGTGATCAGTACAGGAGAGATCAGTAAAGTAACTTTTAATCCATAGGTTTTGGTCAGCCTGCCGTACACAAGCGTTTTAAACAACAGGGTGAATACCGTAAGCGTACCCATAAAATAACCCAGGAACTTTGCCAGTTCGCGGTTTTCGGGATACTGTGCATTGGTTACGGCAATAAAAGTATAATGGATAAGAAAAGCAACGATCACGGAAAAGCCGACAAAACTGGACATCATAAAAGTGTACCGGTCCTTAAAAAGATCTGTAAACCGGGTTTTCCTGGCAGGTTTCTCTTTTGCCACAGGCATTTGCTTCACTTTAAGATCAAATATACGGACAATGAAAACCTGCGTAAGAAATGCTAACAGGATGCTGATAGCGCTGAATAATATAAGATCGGTTGTAGGAACATTGAGTGAGAGTATAAAAGGGATGGCATAACTGCTTATGATAATACCAAGGATCTGACCGGCATCAACCAGCCCGAAGACCCTCTTCCCTTCCCTTAAGGTAAAGAGGCGGCTGGTAGTACCGCCAAAACCAATCATGGCAACAATATTAAGCGGTCCCATCATCACAAAAAGGACAAATACCCAGGTTCTGTGATCGGCCCAGTTAAATCCAAGCCATAGCAGGATCATACAGACCAGTACGAAAACCAGGTTTCCCAGCGAAAGTCCGGAAAAGGAAAACCGGCTCTGTAAATGCGAATATATGGTTGTCAGCAATATTCCTACCAGCCCGGATATAACAAATGCATGAGGCAACATGTGTTCGGAAAATTCGCTCAGGAATAAAGCATGTGCCCCGATATCGAGTGTGCCATAAAAAAAACCCAGAAAAAGAGATTGCAGAAGCAACAATCCGACCCGGCTTTGTTCATCTTTCTCAACATTAAGAAAACGGAATAAACCTTTTTGCATAAATACGTTTATTGCAAGCCTCGGACTTTACCTTAACTAATTTTCGGATTAAAGTTATGAAATATCTTTTTAAAAAATAAGCTTTAGGGATAAACAATGATTTTTATCAATTAATTTACAATCTATAACAATCAGTTATTTAAAAGTTTCTATATTTACATCCGTATGTTCGACTTTGGTGATCAGGTAAGTAAGACCATCAGCCGGAGAAGGGAAGTTGTCTTTCTGATTTTATCCGGTTTTTTTCTGGGCACGCTGGGAATTCTGAATATTCTTGGTATTTCAAGACAAATAGATTTTTCCTTTACTCTTTTTGGTGAAAGGATACCTTTTATTGTATTTGTAGGCGTACTTCCTTATCCGATCACTTTTTTGTGCACGGATTTCATCAGTGAGTTATACGGAAAAAAACGTGCAAACATGGTGGTTTGGGTTGGACTTGCATTGAATATATGGGTTCTTTTTATTTTATGGCTCGGCGGAAAACTGCCACCCCATCCTGTTCTGGGCCCTAACGGGTTGCCTGATATCACCAGTCATGACCATACCTTCTTCCAGATCAGGCAGTGGACTTTCGGCGCAACCGTAGCTTCTATGATTGCTTATCTTGCCGCACAGTTTGTGGATGTCCATCTGTTTCATTTTATCCGTAAAATGACCAAAGGGAAGATGCTCTGGCTCAGAAATAACGGATCAACACTTACCAGCCAGATGGTTGATTCCGTTTCGGTTATCACAATCACCTATTTTTACGCCGGCAGTGCCCTGCACATCCGCCCGGGACAATCAGCTGTCCATACCCTGCTGATCCTTATCTTTTCAAATTATGTATACAAGATGGTTGCCGCCCTTTTGGATACAATACCTTTTTATATAGGTGTAAAACACTTAACAAAATACCTGCATCTTAATCCTGACCTGGTCTTGGAAAAGGAACTGGCTCACGAAGAATAAGAAGCAGGTTCCAATATCTGCACTGTTGGTTACGGACAACGAAATAATGGTATTTTGCTTCATGACTATCGGTGTTTGAAGTCGGTATTTTATTAATTTTACAGGGTTTTGTTCAATTAAATTTACGATATCAGCATGAATCGAAAACCATTAAATATATAAATAAGATGAAAACCATCACATTATCAGGGACACTGTTACTCTTGCTGACACTCGTTTTTCCTTTTCAATCCTGCACGAAAACCGGGCCGACAGATCTTACACAGTCATGTATTATCCCCAAACCGCTGTCGGTTTCAGCTGACGGAGAAGCATTCCGTCTTACCAAACGCACTAATATTGTTGCTCCTGACGGAGATACCGCCCTGGTCAGGGTTGGTGAATACCTTGCCGGCCTCCTGAAACCTGCTACCGGTTATCCTTTTCCGGTTGAAAAAGCAGTACACAAGGGCAGTATTGTTCTGGTCGTATCGGAAAACGATGCTGAATACGGTACGGAAGGGTATGAGCTGGATATTACAAGGAAACAGGTTACCATCACGGCAGGAACGCCTGCCGGTGTTTTTCACGGGATACAAACACTCCGGCAGATATTACCTCCGGAAATCGAAGAATCTTCCGTTCAGCCCGGCCCATGGATACTGCCAACCGGTATAGTCACCGATAAGCCGGAGTATGGTTACCGGGGGGCTATGCTGGATGTGTCGCGCCATTTTTTTCATGTCGATGAAGTGAAGCGCTTCATTGACCTGATTGCCCTGTACAAATTGAACTTCCTGCATCTTCATCTTTCCGATGACCAGGGATGGCGAATAGAGATCAAATCCTGGCCCAAACTCACGGAAATCGGTGGAAAGACCGAAGTGGGTGGTGGTGAAGGCGGTTTTTATACACAGGAACAGTACAGCGATCTGGTACAATATGCCATGAACCGCTTTATCACTATCGTTCCGGAAATTGACATGCCCGGCCATACCAATGCCGCCCTGGCATCCTATGCAGAGCTGAATTGCGACGGCAAAGCCCGTGATCTTTATACCGGTACCAATGTCGGGTTCAGTACCCTGTGTACCGGAAAGGAAATTGTTTATAAATTTATTGATGATGTGGTTGGTGAACTGGCTTCGCTAACACCAGGGCCATACATTCATATCGGTGGGGATGAATCGCATGCCACGCCAATGGAAGATTATATTCCTTTTGAAAACCGCGTACAGCAAATCGTACGGAAACATGGCAAAAAGGTGATCGGTTGGGATGAGATCGCCAATGCAACTTTAGCGCCGAATACAACCGTTCATTATTGGGCTGAAAAGGAAAATGCCCTGAAAGGGGTTAAACAGGGTGCCAAGGTACTGATGTCACCTGCAAACCGCACTTACCTGGATATGCAATACGATTCAACTACGGCTCTGGGCCTGCACTGGGCCGGTTATATAGAGGTTGATACGGCTTATCGCTGGGATCCGGCACATCTGGTCGAAGGTATCGGCCGGGATGATATTATCGGAATTGAAGCTCCGCTCTGGTCAGAAACGATTACCGATATCAAAGATATTGAATATATGGTTTTCCCGCGGATTATTGCCCTGGCCGAAGTAGGCTGGACACCGGCAAAACTTCGTTCATGGGACGACTTCAGATCCCGTCTTGCCTGTCAGGGAACCCGCCTGACCGTGATGGATGTAAACTTTTACCGGTCACCCCGGATAAACTGGAGCACGGGGAAAGAGGATACCGGAACAGGTAAATAGATAATAATTTATTCCCGGACTGCAGGATGTGTCAGGGTACGGCACGGTGAAACAACGGCTCCCTGATTTATTACATATATGTATTATTGTGCTGCTCTGATTTACGGAATACTATATAAATTCTAAATCTATTTTAATTTAAGTATCTGAAAATGAATAACCCCGGGTTAAAGCCGGAATTTCGTACAAGCTCTCATAAAAGTACTGGCTTCGTTTATATCCGGATCGTCAGGTTGTTTTACGTTTGTGTCTGGTAATAATAAGGATAATGCCCAGGATGAGCAGTACCTCTCCCGTTCCGAAAAGCAGCCATCCGAATGTTTGCGGGATAAAAGACTCAATAGTTCTGACAAATGAATCATTTTGGAAAAGATTATCAGGTGAACGGGCATAGCCGTTACGGATCATCAGTAAGGTAAAATCGCGGATAAAAGCGAGGAAAACCAGTAAAGATCCGGAAAGCAGCAGACTCCATTCGCGTGTTCCCAGGAGCCGGATGTTTCTTCGTTTGTGCACTGAGACCAGAACAACGGATAATGTGATCATCGTTAACGAACAGATAACAGGGGCAAGCACCGGACCGATCCAGGTAATGGGAATTAAAAACAGAATATCCCAGGAAAGGATTCCCGGCGGCCAATCCAGGAAGAGCTTAAGCGCGATGTAATACACAATATCCCAAACACCGAAACTGTAGAGAAAAAACGCAAAACGTTCATGGAAGGACTTTCCGGTCAGCACACCTACCATAAGGAGCATTACCAGCGTTGAGGCTTCCCTGATGATTTCGATGCCGTAGATTTTCTGCGAAAAAACCCGTAACGGGAAATGAAACCCTTCAGGGTAATACAATTCACGGAGATATACGACGACAACTGCCTCCAGGAATCCCATGGCTATCGCAAATATCCCGGTGTATATGAATGCTTTACGAACGTCACTTTTTTTCATCATTCCATTACTTTGGTTTTGAACCAAGATAATAAAGATTTTCCGGACGGGCAATGGATACAGAGTCTTAGAAGGCAGGTTTTGCCAATCCCGGGAGGTGGCTGATCTGACGGCCTGTAGTGGTCAGGTACTCCCTGAGCAGGTTTGCCGTAAGGCAGGAATGAACCGGATAAAAACCTATCAGCCCTCCGGGTTGATATCCGGACATATCTGTAACACTTTTGAATTGTACAATACCGTGCTCCTGCGACAAGCTTCGAATTACAATATCCAATGGCGCAGTACTCCAGCCATTTCCGTTAAGCCTTACCGCCTGTCCGAAAATTTCCTGGTTATTTCTTACCAGGCGGTCTTTGGAAAAATGTATCGCACCTCCGTAAATCACGGCTTCGAGCCGTTCAGGATGTATAGCCACCACGGGACAGGCTACTATGGCGGCAATATCATCATAACGGCATGATCCGATGGAGACCTGGGTAAGATCATAAAATACAAAGTTTCCGGGACGCCATTCGTCTATGCCGGAAAAATCATCGGCGATGCTGCAGGACGGTGTGTCCCCCATGGATGTTTTGAAGTCAGGCGCTTTACTCCGGAAATGGTCCCTGAGTTTCAGCATGCGGGTTTTGGCAAGTTCGTGCAGCGAAAAGACTTCAGCAGTTCCTTTTGCTTGATAGGTGTTCCCGGAATGGGACAATAATCCCTGAAAGAACAAATGCCCGGTCTTATTCAAAGTATCAATACACTGTTCAATTTTTTCAAAATGATCCCATGGAATCCCCGTCCGGTGGTATCCGGTATCGATTTTAAGCCAGATACCGGCCCGGTGAAGCATCAAATGGTCAAGAGCGTTAATAACACCGGCATCTTCAGCCACTAAACCCAGCCTGATTTTTCCTGCAAGTTTATTGATCAGTGTATGTTGCCTGAGGTTTACCGGAAATGCCACGGTTATATCCTCCCAGTGGTCCGATGCAAAATAAGCAGCCATTTCAAGGCTTGAAACGGTAATTTTATCTGTTCCCGCATCCCGGAACCATTGTCCGATCTCTAATGACTGGTGGGTTTTGAAATGGGGACGGAATGTTGCTCCCCCGGCGGTGATCTTCTCCGTCATACGGTTAATATTTTTTCTGATCACTGCTTCACGCAGCACCATGGTCGGAACAGTAATCAGGTCGTAAAAAGCAGCTGTATTCATGGCATGTCAATTTTTTTCAGGAATAAATATTTATTTGATTTTTCACAAACAAGTACAAAAGGAAACCGGTCAATATCAAGACAGAGATGATAATCTTCTTCGGGAGAGTTCAGGTTTTCCGGGTCAAAAAACCGGCTGCCCGTACCATTCCGGATCGACTGTTCCATAAGATCCGGGCGCACCTGGCTCTTCATCAGTTTTGCTTCAATATACCGGGCACACATCCTGTCTTCATCAGCAGGGATCACCGCATTGTAACCCATAGCTACCAGGCTGACGGTTTCCGGATTCTTTTGTCTTATATACTGCACGATCGCACCTGCATTGACCAGGCTACCCGTTAACAATCCGGAAGCATTTCCCGCACTTACCAGTCCCAGGGTTCCGGCACTGGTCGTCAGGACAACCGTTCGGCCGGTGAGATCATGTTTCAGGACTTCTGACGGGGAGTTTCCGAAGTCAAAACCCGTAATTTTTTTTTCCTGCCGTTCTCCGGCGAGGATAACGCGGGGATCTTGTTTCCGGAAAGCAAATGCATCTTCAGGAGTAGCGGCTGCCAGAACCTTTTCAGCACCTTGTCCGTACAAATAGCAGACCGTGGAAAAAGCTCTGAATACATCAATAACCACCGTTAAACCGGTGGCATGCCTGGCTCCTTCAACCAATTCGAAATGATGAATGTGCATGATCCTGATTCCGGATAAAACGTTAAAATTAACCAATTCATCAGACAAGTAAAGGATATTATGTATTTTTACTAAATCATAAGCATTTTTATTACATGAAAAAAATAAAGATCATACTTCAGGATATTGCCCAGTTTCTGACGCATGATATCTGGCGTGTTCAGCTTGCAGATTTGCCCAGGAAGAAATCATTTATTTACAGGCAGATCAGGATCATCATACTGGCTTTCAGAGGTTTTTTTGAAGATAAAATACAATTGCGTGCCTCCGCCCTCACCTATTACACGATGTTATCCATTGTCCCGGTGCTGGCCATGATCTTTGGTGTTGCCAAAGGTTTCGGGATTGAAAATAAGATTACGGAAGAGTTAATGCGTAATTTTCAGGGCCAGAAAGAAGTACTGAACTGGGTTATTAGTTTTGCGCATCGTATGTTGGATACTACCAAAGGGGGATTTGTTGCCGGATTGGGCCTGCTGTTGTTATTCTGGGCCGTCATGAAAGTTCTGGGGAATATTGAAGGGGCGTTTAACAACATATGGCAGATTCAGAAATCAAGATCTTTCTTTCGTAAACTCAGCGATTATCTCTCCGTATTACTCATTGCTCCGGTACTCGTATTTGTATCAAGCAGTGTGACCGTTTTTATTTCTTCGCAGGTTAGCAATATTTCCGAAGGGAATACGGTACTGGGATATATCGGACCACTGATCATGTCACTGCTAAAATTGTCCCCCTATGTAATGATCTGGTTACTGTTTACCTTTATTTACATGACCATGCCCAATACAAAAGTGCGATTCAGCGGAGCGCTGGTTGCGGGAATTGTAGCAGGGACAATGTTCCAGTTCATTCAATGGGGATACATCTATTTCCAGGTCGGTGTTTCCCGGTACAACGCCATCTACGGAAGTTTTGCCGCCATACCCCTCTTCATGATCTGGCTGCAAATCAGTTGGCTGGTAGTATTGTTCGGGGCCGAACTGTCGTTTGCTTACCAGAATGTAACCCGTTATGAATTTGAAGCGGATATCGAAAATCTGAGCAGAAATCTTTTTAAACAGTTTGCCCTTTATATTGTTTCTCTCATTACCAAACGGTTTATTGCCGGAGAAAAAGCGCTCACTGCCACCAAAATCGCAGTGGAACTGAAACTGCCGGTACGATTGGTGCGGAGGGTACTTTTTGACCTTACCGATAGTGGCATTCTCTCTGAATTGACCACTGACAATCCGCGTGAACGGGCCTGGCAACCTGCCCTGGACCCTCATAAAATCACGGTTGCCTATGTGATGGAAAAGCTGGATGATCTTGGCAGCCACCATATTCTTCTTCCCAATACGCAGGAATTTAAAAAAATACAGGAAACGCTCGGGAAAATCGGATCAACCGCTCATTCTTCTCCCGGAAATCTAAATGTTACCAGGTTATAATGAAAGCGGAATATCCAGACTAAAAGTCTGATTTAATCAAAAGTTACCATTCGGAAAACACTTAAACTTGACTTTGTGGTCAATATTCCGTATTTTGCGTATTGAATAGTTTGTATAAAATCAACACTTAAAATGTATATCTTATGAAAAAAATTTTACTGTTTACGAGTTTGGTCTTGTGGTTATGGATTGCTGAAGTTTCCGTCCACGGACAAACACTACAGGGAGAATGGATCACCGGTAGTGGAGGTGATTATACGGTTTTTGCCCCCATAGTACAGGTGGACAATGCCGGAAATATTTATCAGGCAGGCAGATATTCCGGAGCCACGATGAATCTGGGTTCATTATCCCTAACCGGGGGTACCCGGGGCAATGTCTATATTGCCAGCTTTGGTTCCGATGGGCAGGCTAACTGGGTACAACAATTTACAACCAATAATTATATTTATCTCCTTAACTTTCATGTTGATCAGGATGGTACATCAAGGGTCATAGGTTCCTTTAACGGTGATACGGTAGCAATCGCCGGTGATACCTTATTTAAACCATCCGGCTTATATGATGCCAATTATTACCTGATCCTGGATAAAGACGGAAATGTTTTAAATTTTTCTTTCCTTGCAGAACCGCTTCCTGCCACGGATTTCAACATCGAATATGGCACCTGGGATGACCAGGGAAATTTAGCGATAACCGGAATCAATTTTTGGGATGGGGACACCCTGGCATTCGGGAATATCGGTCTTGCGGTAGAAAAAGGATGGTCTTCGTTATTTCTGGCTTATTTTGATCCTTCAGGAACTCCCGTATGGGCGACATCATCACACAATTCGGGAATTGGCGAATTTATTGATTTCATGCAACCTATTGTGACGATCGACAATAATGGCAATATTACTCTTGCCGCCACTTATGACGGGCTTGGCATTTATCCGGTTTTTGGTACGGATACTTTAAAAACGTTGCAATCCGCGAATGTATTTCTGACCCATTTTGATAATACCGGCAATTTTAGTTGGGCGACCTTCAGTGAAGGACAATCCTACCCCATACTTGCCCATCTGATCACCGACAGCCAGGATAACGTGATCTTGTCCGGAACATTTATGACTGATACATTACGTTTCGGAGCTATGGAGTTTACGGATACCAGCGGTGCCGATAATAATTTTGTGGTAAAGTTCGGAACTGACGGCACACCCCTGTGGGCACATATGGTCGCCACGGAAAACTATGGTTTAGGCAAAAAGGGGAAATCGAAAGCGCAGGCTCCCACGGAACAACCGAATTTGATTCTCCTTGACAGCCAGGATAATATATATCTGACAACCTGGTTTTCAAATGACACTTTAATCTTCCCCGGGGATACATTATTAAATACACAGGGCAGTGACAACCTGGTTGTAAAATATTTGAGTAACGGTGATTATGACTGGGCCAAAGGCATCCCGAACTGGGATGGGCAACCCCCTGCAGCAACTATAGATGAAAATGATAAGCTTTATATTTTTACCAATCTGAATGTTACATTTCAGATCGATTCCGTATCGTTTACCAACAACGGGTTATCCACACCTGCTCTGATACTTGGATTTACAAACAATGGTACTGCCTTTTACGGAAATACGCTCGAAGTTCTGGATTATGGATATGTCGGGCCGTATACCATCGATTATGACGGTCACGCTCATTTGATTCTGTCAGGCAATTTTACCGCCGATATGCAGATCAACAATGTATCGTTGATCCCTAATTATTCGGATAATCTGTTTCTTGCGCGCCTGGCCTATCTTACACGTATGAACGGGATCGTAAGTGATGCTTCCATGTCCCCTGTTGACAGTGGATATGTATATTTATATAAACTTGAACGGTCAGGTCAGGCACCGGTAGAAGATTCGGTAATGATCCGGCAGGACGGTTCTTACGAGTTCCGTGACTTTACTTATGATGATTATCTGATCTATGCATTTGCCGATACCAACAATTATCCCGATGCAATCGGTACTTATTACGGTGATGAGATTTCCTGGGAGCTTGCCGATACTGTACATGCCTTACAGGACACACTTTCGGCATTGGATATTCAGCTTACCGAACTTACCGTTCCTCTTGACGGGAACGGTACCATTGAAGGATTAATCGAGTATGCCGGCACTACTGTAAAGTCTACGGCATCCATAACCGGCGAACCGGTTAAGAAAGTCAAGGTAATTCTGATCGGTACCGAAAAATCCACACAGAATGTCATTGCATGGGTGTATACCGATGATCAGGGAAAATATGTATTTCAGAATGTTCCCGATGGCAATTATTCGATTATTGTTGATATTCCGGGTTTACCCATGGATTCGACCTATACTGTTTCCGTTACGGGCAATGTGATTTCAGGGTTGGACTTCCTTGTTTCAGAAACTGAAGTATTGGTAAATACTGCCTCCCGGGTTGATATTCCCAAATCGGATATTGCAGCCCTGAAAGTATGGCCGAATCCCACGGCCGGATTACTCGAACTTACCTTTACCAAAGGGGATATTGAATCTGTTACGGTCTTTAACAACCAGGGTAAGGTGGTACGCCGGATATCCGTTAAAAACGGATTGCAGCAACTCCGTATTGATCTCTCTGAACAACCTGCCGGAATGTATTACCTGCGGGTTACCGGAACAGAAATTACCGGTGTTACTTCGGTGATCATACAACATTAATGATTTCTGCAACCAATGGAAAAAGCGCCCCTTAAAGGCGCTTTTTTTTATAAATGATGATTAACCCGAAAGTACCGACAACAATTTTCTTACATCCTCCACCCCTTCGACAAAAAGGGTTGCTTTGGTGGTTTTTGTCCCAACCTTTATGGTATAGGATTCGGGGGGCATTGCATCAAATGTATACTCGTCCGTCCAGTCGTCACCAATGGCCAGTATAAAATCATAATCATCCTGACTGAGTTTTTGTAATGCCGCTTTACCCTTGTTGATGCCCGAATATTTTATTTCCAGGACTTTATCTCCATCTAAAATCTCAAGGTTCAGGTTGGCTGTCAGATTACGTAACTGTTCTTTCAGTTCCCATGCCCGCTGTATTCCCAGGTCAGGATCCGATTTCCGGTAATGCCAGACCAGGGAAAAATTCTTTTCTTCAATAAATGCTTTTGGTGTCTGATCAATATAATAGTCCAGTAAAGGCAATACTTCATTTTTCCATTCCCGGTCCATGGGTTCCATCATATACCATTCTCCGCCGGGCTCTTTAAGCCAGACACCATGTTCGGCGACAAAATGAATCGGCCATTCGACTGAAAACCAACGGCTCAGTGTTTCCTTGTCCCTGCCACTGATGATCACAATCCGGTTTTTAGGGTCAGAGGTTAACTTTTTTAAGATATTATACAGCTCTTTATCCGGCCGGGCATCTTCGGGATTCTTCTTAAATGCAGACAATGTTCCGTCATAATCCAGAAAGAGAATCCGGCGGGCAGCTTTTTCATAAGCGTTGTGAATCTGACCGGTTTTTTCCGGAGTTATCCTTTTGGTCAGATGTGTTTGCTGCAATTCTTTCACCCCTTCGAGTGAAGATATAAATTCTTTTGCCCAACGGGTAACGGGATATTTTTTCAACCGGGTGTTCATCACTACCATCCGCCTGCGTTGTTCCCGGTCATCCATATCGAGGGCTTCTTTTATGGATGAAGATACTTCGTGAAGATTGTTCGGGTTTACAATTAACGCTTCGTGTAACTCTTTGCTGGCTCCGGCAAGTTCACTCAGGATCAATACCCCGTTCAGGTCCCGGTGTGCGGCAACAAATTCCTTGGCAGTCATATTCATACCGTCACGGAAGGGTACAATCAGGGCAATATCCGCATAAGCATACAGCGCCACCAATTCCTCGGGCGTATACGGATGACTGATAAAAACCACAGGGACCCAAGATAAGGTTCCATGCCGGCCGTTTATCCGCCCCACCAGTTCATTCACTTCATAAATAATCGTTTCATTGCGTTCCTCCAGCCTCTCGAAAGGCAGTGTAATCAACAAGAGGGTAACCCTGCCCTGGTATTCCGGCCAGGTGGAAAGGAATAATTCAAACGCTTTCAGGCGCTGGGGTATTCCTTTCGTATAATCAAGCGGATCAATGGAAAGGATATATTTATTCTCTCCTTTTTTCGGAAAACGCTTTTCCATTTCCCTGACAAGATTCGATTTCCCATTATTCCCGTCTTGCCGGAACTGCATGATTTCTTCGGTAAACCGGGCATAATCAATCCCTTTCGGAAAGACATCCACTTTCATTGTCCGGGCTCCCACCATAACTCTGTTAAAGATCGTATCGACCCCCATCAACCTCCGCACACAACTCAACATATGCCTGACATAATCAAAGACCTGAAACCCGATCAGGTCAGCACCCAACATCCCTGCCAGAATTTCATTCCGCCAGGGTAGTAACCGGAATATTTCAAAAGACGGAAAAGGAATGTGGATAAATAAACCGACGGATACCTCCGGATTCTGCTCACGGATCATCTGTGGTAAAAGCAGCAGATGATAATCATGAATCCACAGGATATCATCACTGGAAATCATACTGCCAATCTGATCTGCATACAAACGGTTAAATTTCACATAGGCTTCCCACATTTCATCTTCATATTGTGTATTCGAAGTAAAATAATGGAAAAGAGGCCATAAAGTATTTCCTGCAAAACCATGCACTGCCAGGTCGGAAATCCCGGAATCGGCACTTACCAGACTACAATGATAAGCGTTCAGCTTGACAGAAAGATCTTTTTTATCACTTTTTGTCAAAACAACTTTTTCATTGGCATGTCCTACCCAGCAGGTATCGAAATGTTCGTAATATTGAGTCAGGCCCGAATATTTCAGCTCATCAGCCGGAATTATCCGGATGTTTCCATCTTCTTTAATTATATTTACAGGTAGTTCATTGGAAGCAATGATAAGTCGTTTCATCACGGAGCGATTGTACATTTATTCAAACCTTTTACCTTTGGCAAAAAAGCGGCAGATCATTTTCGGTAAATATAACCCTATAAAGTACTAATCCTTTCCGACTTGTACAAATCATTCCTTTAAATCTCTGAAAACATGAATTTTGATGCTGTAATTTTTGATCTTGACGGCGTAATTACCCAAACGGCACTCGTCCACGGTGCCGCCTGGAAAAGGATGTTCGACGAATACCTTCGTTCGAGGGAGCAGCGCTTCGGAGAACCTTTCAGGGAATTTACCCATGCCGGTGATTATCTGCCTTATGTAGACGGGAAACCACGATACCAGGGTGTTGCCTCTTTCCTGGAATCACGGAAAATTAACATACCCTTTGGTGATCCCTCCGATCCGCCGGATGCAGAAACCGTTTGTGGCCTGGGGAACCGGAAAAATCTGCTTTTTAATGCCGTTCTGGATGAAGAAGGCGTTAAAGTTTACCCGGCCACGATTCATCTGATCCATGACCTGAAGGATGCAGGTATCAGACTTGGCGTGGCTTCGTCAAGCAAAAACTGTAAACCGGTATTGGAGAAAGCAGGTTTGATCGATTTTTTTGAAGTCCGTATTGATGGCGTGGTTTCAGCCGAGATCAATCTGAAAGGGAAACCCGAACCGGATATCTTTACAGTTGCTGCCGACCGGATGGGTGTATCGTATCACCGGTCGGTGGTTGTCGAAGATGCTGTCTCCGGAGTACAGGCCGGGAGAAAAGGAAATTTCGGCCTGGTTATTGGTGTGGCCAGGGAAGACAATGCCCGGGAACTCAGAAACAATGGCGGGGATATTGTGGTCGGGGATCTGGAAGAAATTTCCGTTGAAACCATAAACCGGTGGTTTGAAAAAGGACTGCCTGAAGATAACTGGCATCTTACGTATTACGATTACGAGCTGTCAAAAGAACGTTCCAGAGAAGCCCTGCTTACGATAGGGAACGGATATTTTGGCACTCGCGGGGCAATGGAGGAAAGCAGGGCAAACAAAATTAACTATCCCGCCACCTATTTCGCAGGATTGTATAACCGGCTTGTTTCGAAAGTAGGTGACCGGGATATAAAGAATGAAGATTTTGTCAATGCCGTTAACTGGTTGCCGGTAACATTCGGCATTGGCAAAGATCCATGGTTTACCTTTGACCCTGATCCTTCACAAAAAATCCTGACGATTGAACGGTGCCTTGATTTCCGTACCGGAGAACTTACCAGGGAACTGATCGTTGAAGACCGGCTCGGAAGACAAACCCGCATCAGCTCGTCCCGGCTGGCCTCTATGGATGATCCGCATCTTGCAGGCATTGCCTACCGTATTACACCGCTTAATTATAGCGGGGAAATTACCATTCGTGCCGGTCTGACTGCTGACCATATCAACGCCGGCGTCGAAAGGTACAGCCAGTTAAACCAGCAACACCTGGTAACGGAAAATTGCGAAACCCTAGAAAATAAGCAATTGCTCCGTGCAAAAACAACCTCTTCGGCGATTCATATACTGGCGGTTTCGGAGCACCGGGTTCGTAATATGGCGTATGTTGAACGCAATCATGTAACAACACGCGATAAAGTATTTACCTCTTATCTTTTTGACGGGAAAAAGGATCAAACGATCGTATTTGAAAAAACGGTAGTCATGGGGATATCCCTGCATCCCGGGTTTGATAAAATTGAAAGCTTTTTTACCGATGCGAAAAATCATCTGCCTGAATACCAAACCCTGGCCGATAACTCTGCCGCCGTATGGAAAGAAATTCATAAAAAGGCGGATATCCGGATTGAAGGTGACCGTACCGCACAGAAACTCACACGCCTGCATACGTATCATCTGTTCGTCAGTGCCTCTCCGTATACGGCAAACCTGGATGTGGGAATTCCACCCCGCGGTTTGCACGGGGAAGCATACCGGGGCCATATTTTCTGGGATGAACTCTTTTTCCTTCCGTTTTATCTGGTTCATTATCCCGAAGTAGCCGGAGGTGTCCTAAAATACCGCTACCGGCGTCTGGACAAAGCCAGGGAATATGCCCGGCAGCACGGATACCAGGGAGCCATGTTCCCCTGGCAGAGTGGCAGTGACGGTGGCGAAGAAACGCAGGTTGTTCACCTGAACCCGGTTTCCGGTGAATGGGGCGAAGATTACAGTTCCCTGCAGCGACATGTTTCCCTGGCCATAGGTTATAACCTTTGGAACTATTATCATTATACCGGCGACCGGGAATTCATGGAAAAGTACGGGGCTGAAATGCTCCTGGAAATGTGCCGTTTCTGGGTATCGGCCTGCCGTTATGATGCCGGGGATGATCGTTATCATATCGATAAGGTTATGGGACCTGATGAGTTTCATGAAAAGCTGCCCGGGAGTATCGAAGGAGGCCTTACCGACAATGCCTATACCAATATTTTAACACATTGGCTGTTAGATAAGGGTGTCCGGCTGGCAAAAGATCTGCGTGGGGAAGTTCTGGAACGGATTATCAAAAAAACCGGCATAACCAAAGCCGAAATTGACTCGTGGACCGGGATCAGGAACAAGCTGAATATCAATATTTCAAAAGAAGGGATCATAGAGCAGTTTGCCGGGTATTTCGGCCTGGCAGAGATCGATCTGGAAGAATATAAGAAAAAATATAACGATATCCACCGCATGGACCGGATTCTGAAAGCTGAAGGAAAATCGCCGGATGCCTTTAAGGTTTCGAAACAGGCAGATCTATTGATGGCTTTTTATCTACTTGGCGAAGAAGAAGTTACCGGTATTCTGCAAAGTATGGGATATTCCCCTCCCGCAAACTACCTTGCCAGGAATTACCAATATTACCTGGCACGTACGTCACACGGTTCAACACTGAGCCGGCTGGTGTACAGTACCATCGCTTTTCACCTGGGACGAAAACGGGAAGGCTGGAAAATGTTCATGGATACCCTGAACAGTGATCTCGAGGATATCCAGGGAGGAACAACAGGCGAGGGGATTCACTGCGGCGTAATGGGAGGTACGGTAAATGCCGTAATGACGGTCTTTGGCGGCCTCAGGCTCAATAAGGACAAAATAACCATATGTCCGGAGTTTCCCGAACACTGGGAATCCCTGGATTACCGGTTCCGTTTCAGGAACGATGCCCTGGTTGTTTCCGTAAATCCGGATAAAGTCAGAATTATATATTTCGACGGAGAAAAAATGAAAATAAAAGTACATATTTGCAAACTTGAAACTGATTTACAGCCGGGAGAAGATCATGTATTTAAACTCAAATAACCTCGAGATGATTGGAGATGTACTATTAATTAATGATTTACATAAAGAAGCAGCCGCTTCAATCCGCACTTATGTAAAAAAAGATCTGGAAAATAAACCGGAGAGATACCGTTATATTATTGGTATATCAGGCGAATCGGGATCGGGAAAATCCGAGCTGGCACACGTTCTGGGGACTCAAATGAAAAAGAACAAAGTTCGGGTAAAGGTCATTCATACAGATGATTATTATAAAATTCAACCCCTTTTACGTGAGGAATGGCGACGTAATAAAGGATTTGATAAAATCGGGCTCGAAGAATATGACTGGCTGAAAATCCGGAAAACCATTCGTGACTATAAGGAAGAACAGGAGTGTGTTATCCCCTGTATTGATTTATTATCAGAGCAGGTAGATAAGCTCTTTACCGATTTCAGCAAGGTTGACTTTTTGATCATTGACGGTCTGTATGCCATCAATGCCCCTGACATAGATATGCATATCTTTATTGACCTGACCTATCAGGAGACGAAAATCAACCAGATTATTCGTCTGAAAGAGGAGCTCACCGATTTCCGTTTGCAAATTCTGGAACACGAACATCGTGCCGTAAGTTCCCTGAAGTCAAAAGCCGACCTGATTGTCAATAAGAGCTATCAGGTGGTTCCTGCCGGGGAATACCTGAAAGAAAGATAATAGTTCAATAAAATTATTGCCATCATGAAAAATTTAAAGATTATCTCCCGGCGCTTAAGCCTGATTCCCATCTTCGTGTTGATAATGATTTCATTAAGCAGCTGTAAACATAATAAAAAAGAAACCGGTGAACCGGCGCTCCGTAGTTTTCTGGAAGTGCTGGATATTGCATCGGGGGAACATCAGGTGATCTATTCAGATACCGTACTTTTTGAAGCACCCAACTGGACACATGACGGCCGGTACCTGATTTTCAACAGCCGGGGACATTTATACAAGGTTCCGGTAGCAGGCGGATCAGCGGAAATAATCCCTTCCGGGCACGCAAACCGCTGTAACAACGACCATGTCCTCTCCCCCGACGGGAGACGCATTGCCATCAGTAATACCGACAGTACCGGACATTCCAGGATCTATGTTATGCCGCTGGAAGGCGGAGAACCCGGACTTGTCACCGTTAACGGTCCCTCTTACTTGCACGGATGGTCAACGGACGGGAAAACCCTTGCCTATTGTGCCGAACGAAACGGGAATTTTGATGTTTATGCCATTCCGGTTACCGGGGGCAAAGAGACCAGGTTAACGGTGGCCGAAGGGCTGGATGACGGTCCGGATTACTCACCGGACGGAACATATATCTATTTCAACTCGGTACGTACCGGCACCATGCAGATCTGGCGTATGAAAACCGACGGGTCGGAACAGACCCGGCTCACTTCTGATTCTTTAAATGACTGGTTTCCTCATCCGTCCCCCGATGGTAAATGGCTGGTATTTCTATCGTATGCCCCCGATGTGGAAGGACATCCGGCCAACAAACAGGTAAGCCTGCGCAAAATGCCGGTTGAAGGGGGTGAACCGGTGGTGATGGTCAAACTTTTCGGCGGGCAGGGAACGATCAATGTTCCTTCGTGGTCACCGGACAGTAAAAAGATTGCATTTGTGAGCTATAAATTGGGCAAACAAGACTGAATTTCGATCTACAGGTATCTCCGGGAATACACTTTTTCAAACTTCCGGGTAAAGGATCATCTGGCATAATAATAATTTCTATCAAACTGTAACGCATTGTTACACTGATGTTATAAATTATTTATCTACGTAGTTAACTACGTAGTTAACTACGTAGATATTCCAAATGTGTCTGTATGAATCCTGGATGCAGACCGGGATGATCCGAAAAACCGGTCCGGACATTTACGACTACTTTAGAACAACATTCTTATTAACTGCATGGGCTTCACCATACCGCGCAAGTGGCGCCGTGTAGAAGCCTTTGTCAGCCTGCTTCGCCCTCCGGAACGGGCTTGTTCTTCTTCAACCATAGTAATACGATTATTGCCATAATCAGCACAACCGTTCTTATCAGGCTTGCTTCCATACCAAATTCACCGCCGCTTAACCAGTGAGGGCCAAGCGATTTCGACACAAACAGCGTTGTGCCTTCTAATCCCATACTGCTAACTGAAATGCCGGAGTTCGGCAAGCCTGCAATAAAAAACTGCGCAAAGTTCCAGCCGGCATGCCAGCCAATGGGTAACCAAAGCGAGCGTAACCACAACAGGCTCAATGCATAGGTGACAGCCGAGAGCATAATGTTAATCGCTCCCAATAGTCCGGCATTCGGGTTGAGCAGATGCATTCCACCGAACAGAAGCGAAGTGACAACGACCGCAGGAAGTACACCCCAGCCACGTTTGACGTTTTGAAACCAATAGCCGCGATTCAGGGTTTCTTCAACAACCGGACCCAGAACAGATGAGGCGAACAACCATCCCGAGGCCATAAAAACTGTTCCGGCAGGCACACTTGCCAGCCCCCAGGAAGGCTGTACTACGCCAATGATAACCATACCGCCAAATACCAGCAGCATTTCGCCCAGGCCTGCGGCAAGCCCACCTGCAAGGTATCTCCATTGCTTTCGGGAAAACACCCACCACATATCTTGCAGTCGTTTTCGTTCAAGCCAACGCCACGCTGACAGCACGAGCAAAATATTGACGCTGAACAAAATGATAATACCGATGATCTTCCCTTCCGGGCTGATAGTGTTTAGCGTTTTCCCATGAAAATCAATATCCGACCAGTGCAGGACATCTACCAGAAGTGCGAGAATAAGCCAGCCGGCGATGTTACCCAGAAAGCCTGCCATCAAAACAATTTGCAGAATTGAGACCCGCACAACAGGCCATATTCTTTCTGACATAAATGATTTCAGTATTGAGTTTGAGCTTATTTTCATTCTTATACCTCCTTAACCTCTTGCACCTAACGGCAATGCTCAGCGGTGTTTTTGCACAGTGAAAATGTCCGCTGAAGCAAATTGTTATGTGTTTCGTTTATTTCCATTCTTTACTTTAAAACGCAGCACTGTTTTTAGTTTTTCAGGACTTACTTTTCTTGCATCAGAAAGATATATCTCTCTATGTTGCTTCGATTCTCTAATCAAGTTGTTTTCTTTACAAAATTCTTCCATTTGCCTGAAACTTTCCGGTTCGTTATCGTAACTTCCCAAATGCAGCATTTGTACACATTCCCCTTCTTCAATAGCCCTAAATTTAACTCTTTCGAGTAATTCATGTGGTTTTTTCTTTTTTGTTCTTTCCATGATATCTTGCGCAAATTTATTTGTCACAAAATCAGGTTGTCTAATCATCAGATTGAAGATGAGTAAGTTTTTGTCGAGACGGCCGGTATAATTCATTTTCGCTTCATCAGATATATCCCATACTCCTTCCAGCGGATAAACCGTATATTCAAAATAATCTTGCGGTGCTATTCCGGCTTTAGGCGACATTTTAATAGCATAAGACAGCGAGTAAAGTACTCCTATATATTCAGCAAAGAAATCATCATTCGGATTTCCTTTTCCCACAATCATAAAAAATTTAAAAGACGGGAGTGTAATACGTTCAGGTTTGTTTTGTGGAATATATATTTCTTTTTCGTCTTTTCTCCATTCATGTTTCATACGTTTAAATTTTAAGTTTTTATGGGTAACGTATGTAACTCCCGATGAAATTTAATCATGCTTGTTTTTGAAATTAGCAGATTAAATTTCATGGTCGTTTCATAACTGTCTTTTCTCCTTTGCTTCATTATTCTACACATAACGGCACTAATAACCGGCGTAAAAACGTGCCAGCGTTTTTACTTCAGTGTTCGTGCCATTGTTATGTGCTTTTTGCATAATTAGCAACTTCAATTAAATTGCCGTCCGGGTCTCTGAAATAGAAAGAAATAATTAAACCTTTTGCTCCGGTTCGTGTTACCGGACCTTCAAGAATATTTATTCCCATATTTTTTACATGCTCCATGGCAATTTCTAATTTTGTTTCAGAGATAAAACACAGATCTTCTGAACCTGGAATGGGCTTATTTGCCTTTGGTTCAAACTCTTGACCTTGCTTGTGAAGATTGATTTTTTGATTACCGAATTTTAGCGCAACCCTGCCTTCACCAAATGTCTCTACTACCATGCCCAGAACAGACTCATAGAATTGAACTGTTGCCTCGATATTCTCGACGGTAAGAACTATGTGGTCGATGTTGATGATTTTCATATTCTTTTATCGCACATAACATAATATTATACCGCAAAATACCATATAATACCCATAACTCCAAGCAAAAACGAATGCCGGACGATGATCCTGAAATTACGCATAACTTCTCGAATATTTTAACGATTAACTCCTGGCTCACCCGCTGCTATGGAGTGTAACTGAATAGCAGCCAGGTGCAGCGCCTTGTCAGCCCGCTCCCTTGTTTTGAATGAACTTACTCGCCAGTTTGTAAGTTTGTTTAATTTTCCTATCAGTTATATCCCATTGATGTAATTCGATTTCTACCAACTCCTTGTGCTTTTTACTTATATCGCGTAACGCATTCCCGACAGACTTCCGTACATATTCACTCTCATCGTTGCGAAGTTGACTCAACAACAGAATGGCGACTTCCGGATGGTCATTAAAGAAAGGGCGACCCGTCCAGATTCTAAGACCTTCTGTAACTGCCCGTCGCACGTTAGGTGAGGAGTCTGCCAACCATTCCCTGATGACCGGGAGAGCTTGTTCATAGCCAACATCAGCGCAATACCTGTCAAAAGCTTTTGCCAGGATCTCTTGTACACGCCAATCATTATCCTGGCTTACACGTCGTTTCAGAAACCCGATGGTTTCGTTCGAGTTGGCCGCTAACCGACCAAAAATGAAAGTTGCCAATGAGCGAGCCTGGTATATCTCTGATGTAAATAGTTGCTTGGCAATGCGAAGGCTATCTTCGACAGGCTGCTCATCAACCACTTCATTTGCTGCTTTCTGAATGTCTAAAAATCCGTGTTGTGACTTTTGGGCTCGTTGAATGAGTCTTTCTGTTACGTCCATTTTGATAAAACCGCTCGGTCCTTATTATTGTATATACGGGCTAACGTCTATGCTCACCTGCCGCTATGGAACACAACGGAATAGCAGTCGGGTGCAGGGCCTTGTTAACCGGCATCTTTGTTTGTGATTAGCGTTTGAATTTTGACCCCCATTTTCTCCATATCGTCAAACAGTCTGTCAGGATCCACGATAAGTCCCATCATCCGGAGACCGGGTTTGCGAATCGAACCATCAAAATATTGCTTCAAGCATGCAATCACAGGTATGATCGTAAAATCATAGCCATTGTCGTGTTCGGAAATAATTTCAACTTTTTGGCGTTTCGCATCCTTTTCTCCTTCAGCCTTTAGCAAAAAAACAACACCTTCTTCCACACTGGAAAATTTATTTATCCCAAAGATAAACATCTTAGCCCAGAAATGCCGAAGTGAACCTTTTTTAATCTTTTGTGAAAGCATCATGAACGGAAAGACCAGATAATCTATAAACCAGTTGAATCCTGTCGTAAAAACGCCCGTTTCCCGCAAACCGAACATCTCCGGCAATGGTTTGATTTCAACCATATCGAGGGGCACACTGCTCCGAACGCCAAACCGGTTCCCATAGTCAATCTTGATAGCATCCTTGTATGTTCCGATCTTCCATTTTCCATTCTTGAAAAATCCCGGTTTATAGTCTGCCATGGCATCTATAATTTCATACACCGATTCAGCCTTTTCAATCTTTGCATTCATTGCAAATGCAACGATCGCTTTATCATACCGATCAAAATACTGAGCACCTTTCCGGATATAGACTGCCGGCAATCCGGGATGAAAACCTGCCTGCGTGATAAAGCAGCATCCGGCTTGCCCGATCCGTTGCTTCATTGTTTCCAGTATCGGATATACATCCTGCTGAAAGTAAATATCCAGGTAATCAATGTTCATTTCAAGTGCCGTTTCCGCAATTTGCTTTGCCCATTTTGTTGTAGTGGCCGCTACCAGCACAAAATCAATGTCATGAAATGCCTTGTAAAGACTCTTTACATCGGAAGCATCCGCATACCGGGCGGATATTCGGGCCGGTGAAAATTCCCTTTTCAATTTTTCAGCCAATTCTTCGGCTTTTTCAAGTCTCCTTCCGGCGACGATTACATTCACACTCGTTTCTTTCAGAAGATACCGGCAAAACACTTTCCCCGTTCCACCGTATCCGCCTAAAATAAGTATTGTCATATTTTTTCTCATATCAATTACTTTCCTGTTCAAATTTGAGGCCTGCTGACTCCTGGCACACCTGCTGCTATGGAGTGTGACGGAATAGCGGTCAGGTGCAGCGATTTGTTATGTGTCTAGTCATACTCTTTAGTTTTGGCAGTTTCGAATTTTGCTTTTTGTGGTTTAGAGCCACTTTCCTTTCAGGCTTTACCGATATTGTTTTATTCTTAACGAAGACCATATGCTATATTGTTTGCTCTTAATTTCATTAATAAAAATCATATTTCAAGACGATATTCCCGACAATACCATCCAATGGCGCATATAATTCATTGAACACCGGGTTACTTAAAGGAGGATGAATAATGTTTTCATATCTTGTTTGTCTGACATCCAGAATATTTTCGACGTTCATGGCAATCGTAAACCGATCGAACTCTTTTTGCGCCATAGCATCAAAACGCCAGTAGTTTGGCGTTTTACTTCCGTTTTCCAGATATTGATCTCCATAGTAAAATGCTTCGATACCGGCTTTCCAGCCTTCATCTTCATCTTCATAAACAAGCATAGTTGATAATCTGTTTTGCGGTGCCAGTTCGAGAGGTTTGTTATCATCATAAGTCTTGCGTGCATCCAGATAGGTATAATCTACGTAAAAAATCAATTCATCAAACGTTACGCTAATAATCGTATTCAATCCCTTGCTTTGAATGACGCCGTTTGCATTTTGACAGAATACTGTTTGATTTATTAGTGAATCAGGATTAGCAATAACAGGATTGTAAACATTTGTCAGAAAAAATGATTGATTGATCGATAAAAACAATTTGTCTGAAACCGGAATTTTAAAGTTTAGGTCCCAATTTGCACCCACCGATCTTTCCGCTTCTAATCCGCTCAAGGGCTTCACATCCTGATAGCGAGTTCTTTCGGCATCATCGGTAAAAGGCGTTGGAATTTTATATCCCAGGCCGCTGCTGATTCGTGTAAAAAAATTATCTGTAAAATGGTACTTTACGGCTAATCTGGGTAGGAGAAAACAACTGTAATTAAGATTATAATCAAATCGCACACCGGGTTCTAATGAAATTTTTTTTGCAAGCGCCCAGTTATCCTGAAAAAAAACGCCGACAATTTTATGGTCATAATCAAGCAAAGCCTGTTTTGTCACTAACCCTTTTTGATTGAAATTATCATAATAGAAATTAATTCCGCTTACGAATTTTTGTTTTTCCGTATTAAGCAGGTAAGATAATTCTGAAAATGCTGTTGTTTGCAAACCTTTGAACGTATTCACATTTGTTGTCAAATTTCTTTCAAAACTTCCGATATTCCCTTTTAGTGTCAGAATGTTCCCGGTCTTCGAAATATGTTTATATTTTAAATATCCGTTAAATCGTTTTGTCTTGTTTTCTTCAAAAAAAGAATTAGGGTTGTTCGCTTTATCGTTAATTGCTTTCATATTTCCGCCAATTCTGTTTTCAAAAACCGAAGATAAGCCAACAAAAAGGTGGTTGTTTTCATCAAAATCGTAAAACAGCTTAGGCGAAATGACCGTGCGGTTATATTTTGGAATATCCGTAAAATAATTCCCGCTTACATCTTTTGCCTGCTGGGCGTTGAAAGCAGCTAACATTGTAAAACCGAATTTCCCGCGTTTACCCGAAAAGTAAGAACTAAGATCAGTTCCGCCTTTGTGCGTTTGATTGAATAACACAGAAAATTCGGGCTTATCGGAGGGTGTTTTTGTTATCAGGTTCACAATTCCGGCAATGGCATCTCCGCCGTAAAGCGTGGATGAAGAACCTTTTATTATTTCAACCTGTTGCAAATCGAGCGGCGGTATTTGTAAAAGACTTAATCCTGAAGAAAATCCACCGTACATCGGAAATCCGTCCTGCAGCAATTGGGTGTATTTCCCCGGCAGACCCTGAATCCTGAGACTCACATTCCCGGACACAGCAGAAGTTTTTTGAATTTGAATACCGGAATTCTCGCCGAGCATCCGGGTTATGTTGCCCGGATTAATAGCGCTTCCTTCGCGGACTTCTTCCTGACCTATCACCTCAATGCGCGTCGGCACTTCTTCGATTCTATTGTTGGTGCGGGTAGAATAGGCAATCACTTCACCCAGACTTATCGGCAAAGGTTCCAGATAAACAACTATGGTTGTAGTTTCGTTTAAAGGAAACAAATATGATTTTTCAACCGTTTCATACCCGATATACGAAAACACAAGCGTTTGTTTTCCGTTTGGAATGTTATGAATCGTCAGCTTTCCGTTTAAATCGGAACTCGCTCCTTTTGTTATTCCTTCCACAACAACGTTAACGCCGATTAACGGTTCTTTTGTTTCTTTGTCTTTTACCAATGCAGTAAAACTATTCTGAGCCAGAATAATACTGGCTGAATTGATAAATATAAATATTGCGATTGTTATTTTTTTTATCACGCTATCCCTTTTCCTGTAAGTAAAACACAAATTTTGATAATCGTAATATGGTGTTTATTAGTTATATGCACATAACATAATATTATACCGCAAAATACCATATAATACGCTTAACTCCAAGAAAAACAACTACGGGATGGTATTGACTGTCCGGTCAATGGTCTTTGAAAAATGAAAACTCCACGTCAGGGAACCCTTTGGGACAAACAGCGGAGAATATTGCCCTGAAAGATAATTATTTCAGGTTTGTAGCTGATCTTTCTTGCTAAATCCTTTCTTTTTTCGTAAAATTTGCTCGTCTGACCATGATGATCAGCATAAAACCGTTTCTTATCTGTCCTGCCATGATGAAGAAAAAGAAGATGAGGATACTGGCGCCGCCAGAAAGCAATATCATACATACCATTGAAATGCACACCGGCGGTGAACCATTACGGGTTATCTCAGGAGGTCTTCCGGATATTCCGGGAAAAACGATCCTGGAAAAAAGGCGCTTTTTCAAGGAACATTACGATAACATACGGACTGCATTGCTATGGGAACCGCGGGGACACCGGGATATGTACGGAGCCATTATTACGGAACCGGTTACCGGAGACGGTGATTTCGGGGTAATCTTTCTGCACAATGAAGGTTATTCTACCATGTGCGGACATGCCATTATTGCCCTGACCAGGCTGGTTCTTGAATCCGGGTTTATCGACCGCAGTGGAAAGAATCCGGAAATCAGGATTGACACACCGGCAGGCCGGGTTGTTGCCATCGGTCACCGTGACAATAAGGGAAAGGTAGTTTCTTCATCTTTCAGAAACGTTCCCTCTTTTCTCCTGATGCAGGATGAAACGGTAGAAGTTCCCGGCATCGGAAGGGTGGATTTTGACGTTGCATTCGGAGGGGCATTCTATGCTTTCACAGACGCCCAGGTACTGGGCCTGGACATGGATAAGCGCCATGCAGCCCAACTGGCAGATATCGGTATGAAAATTAAAAAGGCCATAACGGATAATTTCAATATTC
>JAADHC010000031.1 GCA_013152085.1 Chlorobiota bacterium | reverse complement strand
TTTTGTCAGGCCTTTTTGAAGGCATCTGCATCAAAAAGCAGAAATGGAAAGCGTTCATTGATTAAAAATAAATATTACCAAACAGTTGCAACCACGGAGAGGTGGGTGAGTGGCTGTCCCACAGGGATCCCTTCGGGGAAACCACCAGTTTGCTTGACAAAGGCATCCCGGTGGGAAAACTGGCGTACCTGTAATGGGTACCGGGGGTTCGAACCGAGTCCTGACCGTAAGGGAAGGACGAGTTCACGAACGCTGACATTTTAGTCAGCGTGAGTAATCCCGAAGGGTTGGCCGGAAAATCGTTCTTTTGACATAAAGATTTATTGATTCAGATGTACTATTGGAGAGGTGGGTGAGTGGCTGAAACCACCAGTTTGCTAAACTGGCGTACCTGTAAAGGGTACCGGGGGTTCGAATCCCCCTCTCTCCGCAAAACCAAACGAAAATCCCGCTAACGCGGGATTTTTTATTTGGCTGCGAGGCCGATGAGAACTTGTTCTCACAAGGCCGAGAAGTCAAATAAAAAGAAACCCTAAGGGTTTTTCGTTTGGTTTTGCATGGTTCTTCCCTACGGGATCACAGCCGAACGGAGTGAGGCAGTAATCCCAGAGATTTACTTTGAGATAAAACGGAGAAAAAAAAGAGACTCACAGGAACTGGTTTGGTTTTGCATGGTACTTCCTCAAGGGATTACTCGTTGCGCTCGTAATCCCTCTATTTTTTAAAACGATGAAGGATAAAGTCCCATGTTTGTTGCTATTCTCTCCGCAATCTTATAATATCAATGGTTTTATTTTAGAGAGAAAATAAAATCGTTGTCAGGATGGATATAATTTTATAGCTTTGCACGCCTGTAAAGAAGATCAGTAAAATTTCGGTAAATAAAACGGGTTTTTAATAATGTTCTTTTTTTATTCGGGGTGTAGTCCCGAATTTTACAGATCTTTGATCTGATAAAATTCGAGGATTCTCGAAATTCAGACTAAATCACAGATTTAGTGAATTTCGGAACGCAGTCCGGTCCCGGTTTTGCCCAAATCTGTGATTTGGCAGCAAAACCGAGGATCCACGAAAAATAAAGCAAATCATAGATTTGCATTTTTTCGGGATTAGCGCACCTGCTTTGGGAGCAGGTAATTCAAAATGTTCTTTTTTATTCGGGGTGTAGCGCAGTCCGGTTAGCGCACCTGCTTTGGGAGCAGGGGGTCGCAGGTTCGAATCCTGCTACCCCGACAAACAAAAAGCCTGACGCGATAGCGTCGGGCTTTATTTTTTATAGACCGGCTGAAGCTTGCTTCAGCAAGGGATAGTAAAAATAAAGCCCGGAAAGTGCGAAGCACTACAGGCTTTTTGTTTGAATTGACCCCTCTGCAGGATCACGCCCGGAGGGTGTTCGGTTGCAAACTGTGCAAAAGTACAGGAGCAAATAATTCGGGTACTCTGTTCAAGTATTCAATTTCAACATTTCATACGTTTAAATTTTAAGTTTTTATGGGTAACGTATGGAACTCCCGATGAAATTTAATCATGCTTGTTTTTGAAATTAGCAGATTAAATTTCATGGTCGTTTCACATTTTTTCTTGTAATAATTTATTCGTAAGTTGGTTGTTTAAAGGTTTGTGGTTTGAATGTCAATAAAACAGATCCATGCATCAGTACCTGTTAATGATTATCACTTGTAAGTCCATTTCGAAAAAATCCAATTATGGAAAAAAAACAAAACCGCCGGAAATTTCTTAGAAATAGTTTACTTGCCGCAACAGGCAGTAGTTTCGTTCTTCCCTCCATTGCAAAATCATTTGGTAATAATAATCCTGAAACTGAAAAACAAGATTTTGTTTACAGAACTCTCGGGAAAACCGGAATCAAACTTCCCATCGTCAGTATGGGTACGGGCAATACGGATAATCCGAATCTTATAAGGGAAGCGTTGAACCGGGGGGTAAAACTTTTCGCGACTTCGGAATATTATCAAAACGGTAATAATGAAAAAATGCTTGGTAAAGTGTTCAAAGACCAACCGCGGGATTCATTTTATATCCAGACCGGAGCTATTGGGGGGATTGAACTGGATTATAAGAACGGGTTATATAAATCCGGAACAGATAAGGATATCTATTTAGAACATGCGAACGGGTGTCTCAAGCGGCTTCAGGTAGACTATGTTGATATTTTTATTCTGGGCTTTGCAGCCCGAAGGGAATCGGTCTTTTTTAAACCATTACTCAAAGCACTGGAAAAATTCAAAAAACAGGGAAAAACAAAATATCTGGGAATTGGGACTCATAGTTTTCAGCCTGAAGCCATCCGTGCTGCTGCAGATACCGGGATCTACGATGTGGTGATGACTGCCTATAATTTCAGAATGAATAATATTGATGAAATTAATAATGCTATTGAATATGCAGCCGGAAAAGGGCTGGGAGTCATTGCCATGAAAACTATGGCAGGGGCATACTGGGACAAGGAAAGAACCAAACCCATCAATACCAGAGCAGCTTTGAAATGGGTCCTTCAGAATGAGAATATTCATACATCTGTTCCTGATTGCACTAATTTAGATCAACTTTACCAGGATCTGGACCTTATGGCCGACCCTGAACTTACTAAAGAAGAGAAGTCCGACCTGAAACCACCATCTGAAGGATTGTCAGCCGGGATTTATTGTCAGCAATGCGCAAGCTGTATTCCTCAATGCCCGGAAGGATTGGATATTCCTACGATCATGCGTAGTTATATGTATGCTTACGGATATAAAAATCTGGCGCAGGCACAACAGACGTTAAAAAGTACCCACATCCCCGAATCGCCATGTTCCGGATGTTCTGTCTGTACGGTTGATTGTTCCATGGATTTTGACATCAAGCGTAAAGTATCCGATATTTGCAGGCTTGGAAATGTTCCGGCAGATCTGATCGGAAGCTTTTCTACATGATTAACCATTTTTTGTCAAAACTCAACGCTGTTGAGTATATTGACTGTAAATCGGAGAATATTTCAAATCAAAGAACTTTTCCCGTTTAAATATTTCAACCCTTTCAGGCCTGAATTAATTTGTTAACCGTGTGGCAATAATTCCAAGCTATTGTTTGAATACAGGAAGTCTTTAATGACTCCCTTTCCCCTTTCCAAAAGGCACTCCTCTTGATATTTGTTAGGATAACTCCCATCAAATTCCTACTTTTATATACTAACTTTCAGTACAGATGTCATCAAACACCGGTACACTTTCAGAATGGGTAGATCAATATACCGGGGATTTATTTTCCTGGGCTGTACATAAGATCTCCGATCCGGAAACTGCCAAAGACCTGGTACAGGATACTTTCCTGGCTGCCGCCGAGAAGATCGGTTCATTCAAAGGCGACAGCTCGCCCAAAACATGGCTCTTTTCCATCCTGAATCATAAAATTACAGATACTTACCGGAAGAAAGTCAAACAGCCGGTAAGAACTGATAACCACATCTTTTCCGAGCTTTTTGACGAGGAAGGAAACTGGAAAAAAGAAAAACGGCCCGGGAACTGGCACGAAGAGGAAGAACACCTGCTTGACAATCATGAATTCCTTACCGTGCTTGCCCAATGCCTGGAGGCATTGCCCGAAACCTGGAATACCTGTGTGAAATTAAAATACCTCTCAGAAAAAAAAGGAGAAGAAATTTGTCAGGAGGCGGGGCTCACTCCGTCTAATTACTGGCAGATCATCCACAGGGCCAAGCTGCAACTGAGAGAATGTATCGAAGAAAACTGGTTTCATGAATAATCAGAAGTTGGAGAATGATTAAAAGACTGATGCATAAACTGTTTCTCTCCTGCCTGAAGGCAACGGAGCTGATCGAAAAAAAGCTCCGGTTCAGGCTTTCTTTCGGGGAAAAACTTCAACTAACGGTTCACAAAATGATGTGTAACGCCTGTACCCAATATGAAAAACAGAGCATCCTGATGGAAAAGGGGATCGAAGCCCACGGTAAAAAGATCTATTATGAACCTGATGTTGACGAGTTGAAAAAACTGGTTCGCCAGAAACTGGAACACCAGGGAAATTAACCCCGACATGACTCTCAAGGAAAAAATCAATTTCTACACCCGGCTCTCAGCAGAAAAGGCCATATTGTCAAGAGCAATCAGAGTAGCCCTGCTGGTCGGCATTATCTTAAACCTGATCAACCATCCGGAAATTTTTCTGCGTTTTTCCTTCCAGGAGGTTCACCTTGGACGAGCCTTATTAACCTTCCTGGTGCCTTACTGTGTTTCAACCTATTCTTCGGTGTTGTCTGCCAGTTCGCTGAAACCGGGCAAAATATCCATGGTTAATGCCGAGCTGACATGCAGGAACTGTGGAAAAGCAAACTTTCATATCCATATTGGCGAAGAGATTGAAGAATGCCCCAATTGCGGGAAAAATACCAAATGGCAATTATCCCGTCTGTTTTCATACGGCACCTCAAAAAACGAAGAGCTGAAAAGCCTGGCC
>JAADHC010000074.1 GCA_013152085.1 Chlorobiota bacterium | reverse complement strand
GGGGTCTTAAACCAACAAAGCCATTGCCTCCGGCAACTTCGCCTTTTCTTTTTTCCCGCCTTTGCCAAACAAGTTTGACCGGCTGCAAAAAAGAAAAGCCGCACCGCTAATGCGGTGGGCTTTGTTGGTTTGTGGGATATACTGGATTCGAACCAGTGACCTCATGCCTGTCAAGCATGCGCTCTAAACCAACTGAGCTAATATCCCTTAAAAATAATTCAAAGACCGATAATATTATTCTTATGCATGCGCTCTAAATCCCGAAACAGTCGAAATCAAATCAAAGATTTCGTTTCTGTTTCGAGGATGCTCGAAAAAATATGAAATCAAAGATTTCTGTTTTTTCGGCACCAACTGAGCTAATATCCCATAAAAATAATTCAAAGACCGATAGTATTATTCTTATGCCGCACAAAAATAAGAATTTCCGGGAAAAAGGAAAGGAACTATTCCTTACTATTAACAGCTATGCGGGCAATCAGGTCTACGATGACTTCAACAGCCTTTACCATAGATTGTACAGGAATAAATTCAAATCTTCCATGGAAATTATGTCCGCCTGTAAAAAGATTCGGTGTGGGCAGGCCCATATAGGAAAGCCGTGCCCCGTCCGTGCCACCACGGATAGGCTTAACAATCGGTTTCACTTTCCGGGCAATCATGCTTTGTTCGGCAAGTTTTACAACATGCATCACCGGTTGGATCTTTTCCCGCATATTGTAATACTGATCCCTGATCTGAACTTTAATTTTATCCGAACCGTATTTTACCCGTAACAAACCTGCACTTTGTTCCAGATACCTTTTTCTATCCATAAACCGCTGTTTACTATGATCCCGGACCAGGTATCGCAGGATAGCATGTTCCACATTCCCTTCCATATCAATAAGGTGATAAAAACCTTCGTATCCTTCGGTATGCTCGGGACGTTCATTTACCGGTAGCAGGGCATTAAATTCCATCGCCAGATGCATCGCATTGATCATTTTATCCTTTGCCGTACCGGGATGCACATTCCGCCCTGCAAACTCCACCGTTGCAAGGGCGGCATTGAAATTTTCAAACTCCAGCTCCCCGATCTCACCACCATCCACCGTGAAAGCAAAATCAGCATTAAATCTTTTTACGTCAAACCGGTCAGCACCCCTGCCTATCTCCTCATCAGGGGTAAAACCGACACGGATGGTTCCGTGTTTGATTTCAGGATGTTTTGTCAGGTATTCAATCGCCGTAAGAATTTCAGCGATACCCGCTTTATCATCTGCCCCCAGCAATGTGTTTCCATCGGTAGTAATAATATCCTGCCCTTTGTATTTCAGCAGCTCCGGAAAATCCGCCGGAGAAAGGATCACTTTTTTCTTACGGTTCAGCACAATATCTCCCCCCGGATATTTCCTGTATATTACCGGATTTACCCCGGTGCCCAAAAAATCAGGACTGGTATCCATGTGTGCGATGAATCCGATTACGGGAAGTTTCTTGCCGTCATTCGGAGATAACGTTCCCATTACATAACCGTTTTTATCAAGTCTTACATCTTTCATCCCCAGCGCTTTCATCTCTTCTGTCAGCATCCGTGCCAGAACCAGTTGTTTTTCCGTGCTGGGGCAGGTACTGCTGTTTTCATCACTTTGCGTATCAATTTTTACATACCGGAAAAAGCGATCAAGCAATGTTTTCATCTTTTCATCCTTTGTTGTAAAGATAGCGCATTTCCTGTTTGTTGTCGTGAGCAATCATTATCTTCACACAAATTTTTTTCACATGAAAGTACCCATTGAACTGCCGTTTTCCGGTCTTGACAAAACAGGTCTTCCCCTGCCGGCATTCTTTTCGGCCTGGCTTACCCGGCAAAGCAGGGAAGGGATTATTATCGATCCCTTTTTCATTGAAAAAGAACAGGTTGTTGTCTGGAATTTTTCAGGAGGAAAAGAAACAACCGGCCCTCCCGGCTATTGTCATGGCGGCTTCCTGGCTACCCTGTTGGATGAGTGCATGGGGTCGTGTGGTATCTGGCAGGGAATATACCTGATGGCCGTAAATCTTGAAGTATCTTATAAAAAGGCCGTGGAAACAGGAAAAACAATGTTTTGTGCCAGCCGGATTACAAAGATTGTATCACGGAAAGTAATTACCGAAGGGTGGATTTCTGATGATTCACAAACGGTTTATGCATATGCACGCGGTACTTATCTTTCCGTTGACACTGTAATATTAAAAGAACAACCTCCGGGATTGCTGGCATTCGAAAAATACAGGAAACTGCTGGCGCAGGGTTATCCCATACGGGAAATCCTTGAAAAACTCAAATCAGAATAGCTTTTCGAACTCTTTTATTACTCCCGGTGAAAGTTGCGCTTTCTTTTTCCATAGAGCATAACCGTAAACTCCGGCTTTGGTATAATCAAAAGGAATAAAAGCTATTTTACGTACATTCCGCAGACGTGCAATATTATAATCCCCTGCATAAGGATCTGTAAAAAACGGATCTGCAATAACCGAATGAACATCCTTCCCTGTTGCCTGCCAGGCTTTTAAATCTTTCGCATTGTTCTTTTGGCGAATACAATATAAATTTACGTTTTTTTCTTATTGAAACATTATTTTTATAATCTTTACAGGATAGAAAATAAAATAATCATATAAGTCCGTAATTTTTCCAGTGTTAACCCAAAACCCGTATGAAAATGAAAAAACAAGTCTTTACTTTAACCCTGTTGGTTATTTTCACTCTCGTTTCAGGTCTTACCGTTTCTGCTGAAACAAAAAAGAAAAGCCCGGCGGGGACCTGGCATTACAATGTCGCCAATGCTCCTTACGGCTACGAAGCAGGAGATCTTGTCATTAAAAAAGAAAAAGGAACTTACAAGGGAGCACTTGTTTTTTCCGAAGACTACAGCATAGATTTGTATGATATTAAGGTAGGTGACGGATCTCTCTCCTTTAAGGCATTTGTTGAAGGTGCCGAAATATCCTTTGAAGGAACCTACACCAGGAAATCCATTAAAGGAACCATTACCTATTCCGAAGGCACACTTTCACTCACGGCCGACCGGAAAAAAAAGAAATAACCCGACGGTTTCCGTATTCAGCTTTTGTTTGGTATTGTTCGCAACAAAAGATTTTCAGTAATAATATTATATGTATTATAAAATATATTTAAATATATATAATTCTATAGTAAGGAAACTTGTCGTTTAAAACGATTTTGTCATAAACCTACTGTCCCCTGCAGTAATTTCAAGAAGATAGTTTTAACTTTATATTACAGGAATTCATCATCTTTGCAGAAGTCAAAAACATAAAAAATGAAAATAAAAACCATTGGCCTTGTAGCCCATGATAACCGGAAAAAAGACCTGCTCGAATGGATCGACTTCAACCGGGAAAAGCTGGAAACACACCGGTTGGTTTGTACGGGAACTACCGGACGAATGATCAAAGGATTCTTTGATCATCATGTTGGGTCCGGCAAAAAAAACGAGGTAAATATCAAACTGCTGAAATCAGGCCCGTTGGGCGGAGACCAGCAACTGGGAGCCATGATTGCCGAAGAGAAGATTGATCTGTTGATCTTTCTGTGGGATCCCATGCAGCCGCAACCACATGACGTAGATGTGAAAGCACTGCTAAGGATTGCTGTTTTATACAATATCCCCGTAGCAAATAACCGTTCTACAGCCGACTTTATTATTTCTTCACCGTTATTTGACTCGGATTACATACCCACGCGTAAAGATTATTCCAAATATATTCACAGGGAGCTTTGAATCCGGGAATAACCCGGAGTTATTCCTTCTGGTAAACCCGTACCCAGTCCACTACCGTCGACTGTGGGAATATTGCATTATCAATTCCCTGTTTATCTCCCCGTTTACAACATGCCGAAAACAGAAAGGCAAAGGTTATAGAGAACATTAATAAATAAAAGGAACCGACGGGGTTTTTTCTTTTTGTACTTATTGAATCAGTTTTAATCCTTCCAGCGCACTGGTATCATCTGGCTTACGGTAAAGTGCCTGGTAGAAAAGCACTTTTGCCTCACGGAATTTTTTTAGGTGAAAATTGGTCCAGGCAAACAACACCACAGAATCATAATCAAAAGGATAAAGGTTTATAACCTTTTCAAGGTAATTAAATGCTTTTTCATAATCCTGGCGTCCGTAATAGATGGCACCCAACCGATAAAGGGCAACGGACTGGTTGGGAGATATTTCAAGAATTTTTTCATATTGGGTAATGACAAAATCCCAGTTTCCCATGGCTGCAGCCGGAAGAACTACACCCAGCCTTGCCTCAACCGACATCGGATAAAGAGATATTGCCTTGTTATAATAGCTTTGTGACTCCATAAACTGCCCTGCTTCATAACCAAGCCATCCAAGGCGCAGATTCAGGGCATATGAATCCTCTTTATACACCTTTTTCAACACTTCAGCAGCCCCGCTGAAATTACCGGCGCTTTCAATCGAATAGCTTTGTTTAAATGCTTCCAGGAATTCATCATTGTTTTGCGAAAATCCTGGTACTGCTGCCAATGCAAATGCCAGTATGGTTATACTCCTTTTGGATACTTTTAGAAATTCCATTTTAATCCTCCGTTAATATTAAACAGGTTATACTTGATCGGTTCATTGCGAAACAATATTTCCTGATCCTGATAGAAATAGTATGACTTTGCCGCCGTCCGGAAAAACCCGGCATTGATTACCAGTTTTTTTGCAGGAATACTGATCAGGGCTTCCGCTCCGAAAACTTCCGAAAGCGGATTAAACAGGTTATATACTTCCCAACCCCGCTGTAGTTGTACATTATACCGGTCACCATAACTCTCATAAACCTGAATCCAGAGCGGTTTCATCACCCGTACCCCCAGTGTTGCGGTACCAAATAAAGACCTGCGGAAAACAGGATCTGTTGCCTGCTGGACAACATTCGTGAGACCGGCAGAAAAATAAAGGTTAATGTTCCCCAGAGGATAAAGTATAACCTCTGCTTCCTGTTGGGTTTGGAGATATCCGTTAAGGTTGGATATTCCGCCTCCGGCAATAAATGAAATATACGGAAAGTCATGTTTTACCAACAGGTATCCCGTATAATTGTATTCCGGAGAAACTTTAAGGATTGTTTGGCCCCAGCGTGTGGAGGCTGCATATCTTGGCCTGAGGTTCAGAAATCCGGCAGACAAAGAAAGATAAGTATCATTATAAAGCCTGATCTGAAATTGTGTAAAAAAGTGATGCTGGTTATAGACATTTTCCGGAGAATAGGTTTCCTGTCCGTTTTCAAGAACATAAGAATCCCTTTGTTTCGTCAGAAATCTGTATCCGGTTTGTAAACGGATATTCCCCCCTGTTTCCCACTCTGCCGTAACAGACGTTTCTCCTCCGTAGTTTTCCATATTTCTCCAGGCTGATTCAGCAGACGGGGAGGGGAAATTAGCCGGTGCAGGATGTGTGTTATTTTTATTAACATAATAATAATCAGCTGACAACATGAGGGAAAGTATGCTTCCCGTTTCTTTTTTTACAACCTTTGATCGCAGCGTACCGGGCATTTTATCTAACAATGCCTGTGCTTCAATCTTTCTGTTCGAAAAAAGATAACAATAATACAAATATTCCTGTGCAACGGAATCCGTTCTGTTAAAGGTAAGTGCTTTCCGGAAATGCGGGATGGCTCGCATATAGTTTTTCCGTTCATACGCAGCAATTCCCATGCGCATCCTGAGGTAATAATAATCATATCCGTTATGGATTGCTTCCCTGCCGGTTTTCAACAGATCCTTCCATTGCCTTTGTTCATACAATGCATACGTGCGGTTGTTAAAATCAGCAAACGAGCCCGGTTCCTGACCGCTTGCAGTAAGCATATAAAAAACAAACCATATCCCTCCTGCTAACCGATACATGACAAGATAATATTATTATGACGTGTGTTTACTTTTATTTGTTGTATGGTCCCCGATTCAAAAACAATTGAAAATGCAAAACCTTCAGATTCACGGTGCATCCGTTTCAGGTTTATCCGGCTACTGAGGATGATCCGTTGTGTCAGCACCGGATTGTCAATGTCAACATAAGAGAGAACGAATTCCGCTTTATGATAAAGAAGAAATGGTGCAAGAAAATCCTGGAGGATGCGTTGTCGTGGTTTTTGAACCTGATGAAGGGGAATTGTATCACGCACCTCCATATCCTGGTAATATCCTTTGGGGACCCGGTATAATCCAAGGAAAAAATAATAAAGGATATCGGTCCGCTTCCCTTCGTAATAGGTAAAATAAAATTGCAGGTCATCCGATACAAATGCTGCGCGGCTGCCGGTAGTCTGGTTCACTAACCAGGTCTGATTATAAGCATCGGCTTCTGCCTGCAGTATAATTTCTTCGTGCAGAACTGTTCCGCTTACTGAAAAACGGAGCTTTTGTCCGGGAATAAGATGCAGTGCTTTTTTTAACAGGGGATTCGGGTCAATATTCGATACCAGTTCATCTTCTACAGGGATTGCATAGGTTTTAAAATCCGGGATGTTTTTGTCGTATCGTAAATATTGGGCAAAAGGATAATAAATGGTTTTTGATCCGATATATGGTGTTGCCTGAAACTGAAAGTGGAGATGCGGAAAAGGAGAGCGCCCGCTGTTTCCGGTTTTTCCAACTACCTCACCAGCCATAATGTGTTGTCCCCTGGTTACCGTTACTGAGTCTTTCCGGAGGTGACTTAATTTCGAATACAATGTGTCGGCATGTCTGATCACTACGGTATTTCCCCAGTTATGAATCAGATTGACATCTCCTACCTGGTTGTCGTCAATATCATCGACAACCTCTTCAACAATCCCGCCGGCAGGAGCAATAACATCTTTACCGTAACAGTAATAATCGGCAAGCTGGTTCCCGGATCCTTTAAATGTTTTCCCCTCTTCATCCGAAATCTCAAAATCCCATGCATGTTTCCACTCATCCTTATGGGTATGTACTCCGTTATGCCCCTGGGAAACTTTCCATTTACCCCAAAACGGCAAACGGAAAGAAAAGGCAAAACGATAATCAAATCGTAAAAGATTATTCTGGTAAGCATACAGATTTTGCTCCGGAATAAATTGCTGAATAAAAACTTCCCTGAGTCGAAGGTTTTCTCCTGTCCGGAATTTCAGCACATATAAAAATAAAAGCACAATCAGGTTAAAAGGCAGGGCATAAACCGGTAGTCTGAAAACATTAAAAACCGAATCAGCACTTATCGTCAGAATAGCCACAAGCGGAGTAAGCAACAAAATCCATAAGTAGGTCCATCCGGAAGGAACGAGAAAATATCCTCCCAGAGCAATGGCCGTTAGAATATAATTAAACCCGATATAGCTGTAACTGGTTTCCGCCAGATTGATCCCCAGTAAAAGATAAAACAGATACGCCGTATAAAAACCAAGCAAAGAGAGCGTAAACGCGATTCTTGAATAACACAACAGGCCGGTAGCGATCAGTATCCCTGCCAGGACATTGGGTTGAAAAACAATGGCCCCCAGCGACATAAAATAAAGTTTCATGGTTGAAGGGAAAACCCATTTGTGTATCGATTCATAAAAATTTACCAACCAGGAACCACCTATATTATAAAGTTCATTCAATCTGAAGATCCCCCTTTCACTGATACCAAGGTTTTCAAACTGCCTGGTAGCCAATAAAATAATCCACACACCGAGAATAAACGGAATACTCAGGAAAGGCAGGCCGTATTTTCCAATAACCCCCTGGAGACTCACTGCAATAAAAAGGGTCAGAACCGAAGCCAGAAAAAGGATCAGAAAATAACCGGGAGTGGGGGTAAAATAGAGGCCAAGGCCCAGACCAACCAGCAGGCTGTTAAAACCATATACGCCACTGTAAAGCGTTTTTCTGTCGAGTCTGAAAAGAAGTCCGGTTCCTAAAGTAAAGACTACAGCAAGAAATCCGCTCAGACCGGAAAAAAGGGTCAGGAAACTGACAGCGATCAGCGCAAGGGCAAGAACAGGATTTTTTGCAAAGAAAATTTGAGCATAACTGTTGAGTATGCCTTCCGTAAACTCCCGGAAATGTATCCTGGTCAATCTGTTTTGCATTTTCCCTGACGGTTACTGTTTTTTCTGTTTCGGAGACTGAAGATGTTCCGGAACCTTTTCAAGACGTATGAGATGTACAAGGTCTTCCCGTTCCCTGATCACATGTGGTTTCCCTGCCTCATCAATCATTACTACCCGGGGCCGGTAATTAATAAACTGCAGCCACTGGGTCATATTATACGCACCGATCCGTTTAATGACCAGGTGATCGCCTTTTTTCAGCAAGGGAAAGTCGATGGCCTCACGGATCACATCAATATTCATGCATAACGGGCCGTAAAGGGTAGTCTCTTCGGTGTGCTGTGATACATCCTGTGCAGGAAGAACCTCATGCTGATACCAGAAAGAGGTAAAAAGCAGATTCACACCTATGTCTGCTATGGTTGCCCGTCGTCCGTCGGCCAGCCGTTTATTGGCCAGCACGGTACCGAGCAGGTAGCCAGCATCATCCACCATGGCCCTGCCTGTCTCCAGGATAAGCAATGGCAGATTGTCGGGTTTAATTTCAGATTTGATCAATGCCGAGGAGATGGCATCTGCATACTCCTCAAAAGATGGAGCCGCATCGGTACCGGGAACATATGCCCCTTTGAGGGTGTTTTTCGAAGCAAAACCTCCTCCAAGGTCAATATACTGAATAACCTTGCCATATTTTTTTTCAATACCGGTAGCCAGTGAAGCCAGTTTTGCGGCAGCTGCACGGTACGCATCTGCAGTCAGAATATAAGTGCCGATATGGGTATGCAGGCCTACCAGTTCCAGTTTTTCACTCAGCAAAATCCGGTTGAGTGCTTCCCAGGCTTCCCCGTTCTCATAATTAAAGCCAAAACGGTCCCAGCGAGGATATATTCCCGTATCCATATTGACACGTATCGCCACCTTAGGTGTCCCGGTTCCCTGTCCGGCCAGTTCAAGCAGCATATATAATTCGTCAAAGTGATCAATATGAATCAATGATCCGTTTTTTATCGCCAGACGAAGGTCTTTTTCCTGCTTATCCGGACCGTTAAAGATGATCTGGCTTCCGGGAACACCGTTTTGCAGGGCTTTTTCATATTCAAAACCCGAAACAACCTCCGCCCATGCTCCCTCCTGATGAAAGACATTGCATACCGCATTAAGGTAATTTGTTTTGTATGACCAGGCAAACTGAACCCTCGGATAACGGGTTGAAAAGGTCTGATATGCTTCCCGGAATGTTCTTCGCAAAGCAGACTCCGAAAGCACATACAACGGGGAACCATGTTCCGCAATCAGATCTTTCACCAGGACTCCGTCAATCTCCCTGAGTGGTTCAATATGTGAATGTATTCCAAATTTACCGGGCATCCCTGCGTTCAAACGCTTTATTAATGGCCGCTCAAAAGGTTTCTTCTCCATTATATTTCTTTTTAAATTTCTCCTTTCATTGATATTGCTTCAAAATCCTTCAGGTCAATGATCATATCCCACGAGTACCTGACAAAAATCTTACCAACCTCATAAGATTCAAAAGGTTTTACAGCATTCCCCAGAGCCAGTTCAACCAGGGCTACCGGAAGGTTTTGTCCGGCACCGACGGCGAGGTAAACCCATGCCGGAATACGTGGATTAATCTCAATAACATATAATTTATTTTCAGGTGTACGAATCAGTTCGAGCTCCATTCCGCCACGCCATTTTGTTCCACGGATAATCTTATCCGTAAGCGCCAGCATGTCGGGATTTTCCAAGGTAATCCCACCCCACGCCTTACCTTTGTCGGTGATATACTGCTTGCGCATAGGTACGGCACCAATGGTATTCCCTTTGCCATCCCCCAGGGCAATTACATTAACTTCTGTCCCCCGCACAAACTCCTGAATAATTACCGGCAGGCCCCATTTGGCACTGATCTTATTAAAATGCATCTGCACCTGTTCTTCGTTATAGGCAACATACGCGTCATAGAATTTGCCTTTTACCATTATCGGATAGTCAAATTCGTTACGAAGTTTCGGGATCTCTGCCAGGCTTGTCAGGGATTTGCTTTTGGGTACATTAACTCCGTATTTCCTGCCAAAAGCATCAAGGTTGGATTTATGTCTCTCTTCAAGTTGCTGAAGAGTGGGCAAAAAGGTACGGATTCCCAGCTCCTCCAGTTTTTTTTCGGCCTTCATAAAAGAAAACAACTCGGCATCAAAATTAGGAATCAGTACATCGATCTTTTCGCGCTCCCGGATATAGGCAATTCTCTCCATCAACGCACTTGACCCTTCCGAAGGATAGGGAACCTGGTAAACTTTATCAACCAGATCATGCATATATATCCCCGGTTCCAGGGTTTCATAAGCCAATCCGATCACACGCAGGTCATATTTCCCCGACTCTTTTATCGAACGGATAACCGGGATTCCAGGACCGGGGTTGTCCGTATTGTTCAGGCCGGTAGCTGCCAGTATAAGTTTTTTCTTATTCATTGTGTTGATTCATAATGTTAAGCATATCCGAAAGGACCCTGTTGTTTTCCTCCGCCAGCTAAACTTCTTTTTTTTCGGTCAGCAAGTTAAACTGTTTCAGCATTTCCATAAAGTCCTGAAAATATTTCTCAAAGCTCAGGGGATCTATATTATACTCCTGTGTAATTAAAGCTGTAATTTCTTCCGGTGTTTTCCCTTCTTTCAGAAAGCTGATCATTTGCATTCCCGTTTCATTGACGTTAAATGACTCCCCGGTCGACGGGTCAAATACAAAACCCGTATCACTGATTGCAATGTTTTTTTTCAGACGTATCATTTTGTACTATTTAATGTTCATCATTACCTTAAAAATATTAAGTTTCCCATCGTAAGCCATATATCCCGGTTATCAAAATCCTTACTTTTTTATGCTTTTTTTGATTGCCCTTTTGACAACAGATGAAACGAGACTTTTTCCTGTAAGGTTGTGTAAGATTCCGGTAAAATGTTATAAAATTCTGAAGAAAAAAGAAGGACAGAAAAAACAGGATTGTCGCATCGGGAAATCAGAGGGCCAGGATCCGTTGTTTAAAAACAGAAACCTTTTCCCCGGTAATTTTCCGAAACTGGTTGGAGAGATATTGCACACTGCTATATCCCATCATATAGGCAATTTCACTTAATGTATATTCATCCTGGATAATCAGTTCCTTGATCCGTTCAATTTTCTCTTGAATAATATATTTTTCAAGAGTAATTTTTTCATGGGCTGAAAAAAGTTTGGAAAGATAGGAATAGCTATAACTCAGTTTCTCGACCAGGAAATCAGACCGCCGGATAATGGAATTCATATTATTCAAATCATGGATCAGTTCATGAACGGCAATTTTAATCTCCTCAACAAGCTGTTCTTCGCGGTCATGAATCAGATCCATTCCGTACCTGTTAAGGATGGCAACCAGCAATTCTTCGTTAAACGAATCATGGCCGGTCAGTAAGGTGAGTTTGCCATAGGTAATATCCTTTACACGGAATCCGTTATCTGTCAGTTTATCATGAAGTAAACGTACCGTTGGAACACACGTAAGGTTTTTAACCCTGTAGGTTTTGATATTTGTCCTTTCCTGTTCCGGCATACATTATTTTATATTCTCCGACAGGAACAAGATAACAAATGTTCGTGAAAATTGCTATGGCAAATGAAACAGACTGTTTATCTTTTTAAATAATGTGCGGTTGTCATTGAGGTTTTTTTTTCTTTTTTAACGGAACAATCCAGAACATAACAGCAAGCAGGACAACAAAAATGGCAATATAAAACGCCCAGGGATTGGATTTTTTTGTTACTGCTTCCATAATATAATCCTCGCCTAAAAATTTCATGGAACCTATTTTCCAGGCAAGCATTCCGTTTTCGGTTTTCTCAGCATTGGTATACACCAAAGTCCCCGGTAACTGAATTTTATTTACATACTCTTCGCCAAAGGTACGCCCCACAACATCTTCCAGTTCCTTGTATGTTTTAAAATTATCGGGATAGGTATTTACAAGGGAATCAAAATCTTCAATACCAAATGTCCGGGCAAAATAACCATTAAAGGCAGAATCCTCAGCTACATTTTCAAACCTTTTCAGGAGCGAATCCTTTTCCTTTTCCAGGTTTTCAACGGTAAATACTCCCACAGGATGCTCCCCGGCAGTTTTTAAAAGGCCTTTAAATACTTCATCAAAAGTACAGGCTGCGATCCATTTCCAACCTTTTTCATCAACCCGTTCATCCAGCTCTTCCAGCGCCGTACTGTCAAGATTACTGAAGAGGCTGTCTTTTTCATCATCTTCTGCCAAAGCATAACGGATTTCTTCCGGGGTCATGAATTCGGACATGGGCCGCTGATGAAATAAAGCACTGATGGTTTCCGTGTAATCATAAAAGGTATAAAACCACCTGAATTTTACCTTCCAGGTTATGTTACGTTGTATTCCCGAGAAATTATGTGGCAGGGAATCATACAAGAAATTTAATTCTTCAACATTTGCAAAATGTTTCTCCGCCCGGATAAAAAATTTGCTGGTGTCGGCGGTATCTTTTCGCACGGTAACTGCCCATGTTGAATCCACAGGAATATTTAAATCAGAGAGGTCAAACTTTTTCTCATCGGATTTAAAAGTTACCTTCCGAAGACAGGAGCCATCCGTGGAAAAAACAGTGGTTACCTCCTGATCGGTAATACATCCTTGAATAATCAGCAATAAAAGAATAATCCAATATTTAAGTTTTTCTTTCATGATTTCATTGTTTTAGAAAGCATTTGTGCCCGTGATTTATCTGCGTATAAGCGCATTATTGAGGATTTGCTGACGATACTTTTCAAATATCAGTTTTTCCATGGGTTTTGTAGTGGTGTTTTCTACGGAAAGCGTTTTCAGCCATTGTTCAATATCCTTGTCTGATACACGGTTGCGGACCGGAACATCCTCAAGTAAATGACTTTTTGAAACGACTTCTCCGGAAAATGTACCGGAGTAATTTATCTTCACTTTCCCTGTACCGGGAAGGATCTGGCTGATTAACAAAAATGAAAAGAATACCGCAGCAACGGATAAGCTCCATTTAACCAGAAGGAACACTCTATTTCCCGGGATTGTTTCCCCGTTTTTCTTCCCGGGTTTTTCCTCCCGGTTTTTATTTACCCGGTCCATGATTTTCCCTAAAAGAGATCCTGCATCAGGTTGAACCGTTGTCTCTGCCAGTTTATTAATTAATGTGAAAGACACAGCTATCCTGTCTGACAACGAACGGCAGGAAACACATGTTTTCAGGTGTTCGGAGATCATCTCTTTTTCTCCTGTACTCAACTCTTCATCTTTGAGGTACAACAGGGGTTCAATTTTTTCGCATGTCATAATAACGTTCCTCCTCTTTTTGCAACTTTTCGGCTTTAATGCGTAATGTTTTACGCGCATGAGCCAGGTGGCTTTTCACCAGATCCTTGTCCATTTCAAGCACTTCGGCTACTTCATCGGGTGAAAGACCTTCCAAATCCCTCAGAATAAAAATCATTTTCTGTTTCGGTGGCAACGAACCGGACAACCGTCTGAGCAGGTTAAGCTGTTCATTATTTACAAAAAGTGTTTCGGGATTTTGCGCATGATCCGGAGCCATAGTCAGGCCAACCCTTTGATCTGTAAAATAATCAAGACGGTGCATGCGTTGTTTCAGATAATCCATGCATGTATTGGTAACAATTCTGTACATCCATGTACTGAAATCCGCTTTTTCCCTGAATGCCGAAATGTTTTTCCATATTTTTATCCAACTATCCTGGACAGCATCTTCCGCATCATTTTTATTCCCAAGAACACGGAATGCCACCCGGAAAGATGTATTCAGGTGTAGGGATGCCAGTTTTTCGAAAGCCCGGAGATCACCCTTCCGGATTTTACGAATAAGATGTTCTGTTTCTTTCCGGTCCACCTTTTTCATCTTTAAACATTAGACGACAGAAACAGCTATAAGTAAAAAAAATTAGGTTATTTTCAACCCGCATCAAAAATCATGCAAAACAAACATCCGGGACAGGCTGAATATAAGCCTGTTATAGTTAAAGCGCCAGGATCAAGTCTGCGGTTTCTTTTTTCGATAAATGATGAACAGCAGAACCACTCCGGTTAATATAAAAGGAATACTCAGGATCTGTCCCATATCCAGAGGAAGGGTTCTCTCAAAATTTACCTGAACCTCTTTAATAAATTCAATAAAGAAACGGGCTGTAAACACCAGAATGAGAAAAAGACTAAATAACAACCCCTGGGTTAACTTTTCCTTTTTCTTCAAATAGATCAGATAGAGAACTACAAATATTGTCAGGTAGGAAAGTGCCTCATAAATTTGCGTGGGGTGTTTGGGAATGGTTTCCCCGTTTCTTTCAAAGATAAAGCCCCAGGGTAATTTTGTTGGAATACCATAAATTTCCGAATTCATCAGGTTTCCCATACGGATAAAAAATCCGGAAAGAGCCACGACAACGACAATTCTGTCAATGGCCCAGAGAAACGGGCGTTTGGTTTCCCTGGAAAAAATATAGATAGCAAGCAAAATACCTATGGCTGCACCATGACTGGCAAGTCCTCCGTGCCAGACTTTAAGTATTTCCAAAGGATTATGCAGGTAATAACCCGGTTCATAGAAAAAAACATGACCCAATCGCGCACCGACAATGGTTCCCACAGCCATATAAAGGGTCAGTTTGTCCAGTAAGGGTTCCGGAACATTTTCCCATTTGAACATCTTTGCCATAATCAGGTACCCAAAGAAAAAAGCTGAGGCAAACAGTAAGCCGTACCAACGAATGGCAAAATTTCCAATACGGAAAATCTCCGGATTAACATGCCAGTGAATAAACTCGGTTATCATGGTTTTAAATTTTGTTCAAAGCTAAAAAACACTTTGAAAGATATAAAATCCTACGTATAAAACAGCCATTTCTTCGGAAACTTTGTAAGTTTGTGTGCAAATATTGATCTTTTGAAACTCCGATATATAACATACTTTTTTATCATTCCGGCATTATCAGTAGGTTTTTCCTTTTGTGCCCGTGTTGGCAATCCTTCCGGCGGGCCAAAGGATAAAGATCCGCCTAAGGTTATATATACCGATCCGGAAAATTACAGCACACATTTTGATGCACGCACTATAACCATTGTTTTCGACGAGTATATCAAGCTGGATAAGGTTAACCAAAAACTGGTTATCTCTCCGCCTCTTGCTGAAAGACCTGATATACGTATCCGGGGAAAAGGAATTGTTATTAATCTGAATGACACTCTTCGTAATCATACTACCTATACTTTTAATTTTGGAGATGCGATCACGGATAATAACGAAGGAAATATCCTGGTAAACTTTTCTTATGTCTTCTCCACCGGGGATGCACTGGATTCTCTTGAAACAGGGGGAAAAATCGTTGATGCATTTACCCTCAAGGTTCCTAAAGACACCTATGCCGCTTTATACGATGATCTGGATGATTCGGCCGCACTTTTGCAAAAACCCCTCTACATCAGCAAAATTGACAAAAAGGGAACATTTGCTTTACGAAACCTGAAACAGGATACGTTCCGTATTATCGGGCTGGCAGATGCCAATGGTAATTTCCGCTATGATCCGGGTGTTGATATGATCGGATTCCTGGATACATTGTTGATCCTTGATCCGAAAAGATTTGCCCCTGTCCATATTTCTCCCGGGGATACTTCAGCTGCGGCCAAAAAGAAAAAGAAATATGCCGGACCGGAGATTTATTTACGATTGTTTCTCGAAGACGTTGAAGATCAGTATTTAAAATCAAATGAAAGACCCGGGGATGAATTTTTCTGGTTAATCTTCAATCGTCCGACAAGGGATGTTTCCGTACGGCTGGCATCGGATACTACCCGGAAAGGATGGTTTATTCCTGAAAAATTTGTGAAAGGAGATACACTCGGTTTCTGGCTCACCGATACCTCCCTGGTACGACAGGAAAAGATTAAAGTCCTGGTTTCCTATCCCGTGCTGGATTCGACACAAAGATGGATTTTTACTACGGATACGGTGACGCTGCAGAAAAAAGGCAAGGGAAACATAAAGCAAACAAGGGCACGTACAGCCGAACCTTCACCTCCTCCGGTCAAAAAAGCCGTTATCATTACCAGTGCTTCTTCCCGCCAGCCCCTGGAACTCAAACATCAGCTTATTTTGTCCTCTGCCACGCCTGTACAAAAATGGGATACTTCCCGGGTTACATTGACCTGGTTACAGGATACGTTGAAGAACCGGCTGCCTTTTACACTCCGTCACGATACTTCACATCTGCGAAATTACATTCTGCAAGCCGAATGGCAACCTGAAACAAAATATCAGTTAACGTTTTTCCCCGGAGCCCTAACCGATATCTACGGAGATTCCAACGATACCTTATTGGTCTCATTCCAAACACGAAAGACTGAAGATTATGGCAATCTGAAGCTTAATCTTAAGGGTATCTCCGGACAAACCATAATACTTTTACAAGATGTGAAAGGCACTTTATTCAGGCAAACGATTGTTTATGCAGACACTTCCATTTCGTTTTTGTATCTTAAACCCAACAAATACAAGGTTAAAGCTATATCCGATCTGAATGGTAACGGGAAATGGGATACCGGAAACTATTTACAACATCGTCAACCCGAACCGGTTAGTCTTTATTCCAAAACGCTGAATATTCGGGCCAACTGGGACATTGAGGAAAACTGGACCTTACGATTCAAATTATAATATTCACCGTAAACCATATACAATGAAAAAACAACTTTTAGGATTATTGATGATTACAGGAATCCTTGCATCATCCTGTAATACCAGTAAATACCGGGTTATACACAAGAAAGATGCCAATGGCTATTCCTATGAGGAGGTCATGAATGATCCCGTACACGCACGGATCTACACGCTGGATAACGGACTGAAAATTTATCTGACCGTTAATCCCGACGAACCACGATTGCAGACCATTATCGGGGTGCACGCAGGATCAACCTCAGATCCCGTCTCCACCACCGGCCTTGCCCACTATTTTGAACACATGATGTTTAAAGGAACCGATAAAATTGGTACCACGGACTGGGCAAAAGAGAAAGTGTTCCTGCAGGAAATTTCCGATCTGTTCGAAGAACACCGTAATACTACCGACCCGGAAGCCAAGAAAACCATTTATCACAAAATTGACAGTGTTTCGGCCCTTGCTGCAAAATATGCCATTCCGAACGAATACGATAAACTGTTATCAAGTATCGGCGCAAAAGGAACAAACGCCATGACTTCATATGATTTTACCATGTTTATCAATGATATTCCGTCAAACGAAGTGAAAAAATGGGCCGAACTCGAAAGCGAACGGTTTAAACACATGGTGTTGAGGCTTTTCCATACCGAGCTGGAAACCGTTTACGAAGAATTTAATATGTACCAGGATAACGATAATTCGAGGGCCAATCTGGTTTTGTTTACCGCCTTGTTTCCGCACCACCCCTATGGCAGGGCTGTGATCGGGCTGCCGGAACACATTAAAAATCCTTCAATGGTCAATATTTATCAATTTGCTCATAAATATTATGTCCCCAATAATATGGCGATTGCCATGTCCGGCGATCTGGACTTTGAAAAGACCATACAGATCATAGACCAGTATTTCGGAGATATGGAAAGCAAACCGGTACAGCCTATAGAACAACCCCGTGAAGAACCGGTTAAGGGTCCTGTGGAAAAAACCGTAACCGGACCTTCAGCCGCTTCGGTAATGTTTGCTTACCGGTTTGGAGGAGACAATTCCGAAGACGACAAATATGTTACACTGATTGATATGATCCTGAACAACAGCAAGGCCGGCCTGATTGATCTTGACCTGGTTCAAAAGCAAAAGGTGCTGGCTGCCGGATGCGGTCCGTACAAGTTGAAGGATTATACGGTTCATCAGTTTTATGGTGTGCCCCGGCAAAATCAATCACTGGAGGAAGTCAGAGACCTGATTCTTGCAGAAATTGAGAAAGTGAAAAAAGGGGAGTTCGATGACTGGCTGATACAGGCAGTAATCAACGATATGCGTCTTTCCGAAACGCGGCAAAGAGAAAACAACATGTCACGCGCTTCCGCTTTTATTGATGCTTACACCAAAGATATTCCCTGGATCGACCGGGTAAAATATTATGATGAACTTGAAAAAATCACCAAAGATCAGCTGGTTGAATTTGCCAAAAACCATTATAACGACAACTATGTTATCGTTTATAAGCGCACCGGCCCTAACGACCAGCTGGTCAAGGTCGAAAAACCGGAAATAACGCCTGTTCCGATCAACCGTGTAGCACAGTCCGATTTTTACAAAAAGTTTGTTGCTGAAAAGGTCACGCCCCTTCAGCCGAAATTCGTCGATTTCAAAACCGCCATTAAAGGTTCTGAACTTCCCGACGGAATCCATTTGGATTATATCCCGAACAACACCAACGACCTGTTTTCTCTGCAATATATCCTTGACATGGGCAGGGAAAACGATCTTTATCTTCCGCTGGCCGTAAATTATCTGCCTTATCTCGGAACTGATGAATATTCGGCTGCCGATTTACAGAAAGAATTTTTTAAGCTGGGTGTTAATCTAGGTGTATATGCCAGCAGTAAACGAACTTATATTTCACTAACTGGCCTTGAGAAATCGCTCGAACCCGGCCTGAAACTACTTGAACATGTATTAAGTCATGTACAACCCGATACGGTTGCTTACAAGAATTATGTCCGTGGTATCATCAAGGAACGAGAGGATGCCAAACTGAACAAATCATCTATTCTATGGGGAGGTTTGTTCAACTACGGGCAATTCGGGAAAAACTCTCCATTTACCCGGATATTATCCGAAAAAGAGCTGGATGAAACATCCCCGGCCAAACTTACCGACCTGCTAAAAGGTCTGTACGGGTACAAACATTATATTTTCTATTACGGACAGAAAGATCCCTCAAAAGTGTCTCCGCTTCTGGAGAAATACCATATCGTTCCTTCCGAACTAAAAGCATATCCCGAAGCAGCCTCCTTCACCGAACAGGATAATGACAAAAACAAAGTTTATTTTGTAAACTATGATATGGTCCAGGCGAATATCATTATGATGTCAAAAGACCAGCCCTTTGATCTTTCTCTCAAGCCCGCGGCTACTTTGTTCAACGAATATTTCGGTTCCGGTTTATCCTCCATTGTGTTTCAGGAAATCCGCGAATCCAAAGCGCTGGCATATACCGCTTTTGCCGCATATTTTATTCCCGGCCGCAGAGACCGTTCCAATTTTACCTATGCCTTTGTCGGAACACAGGGCGATAAGCTGAAGACAGCGACCGATGCCATGCTGTCGCTGATGAACAAGATGCCCAGAGCCGAAAAACAATTTAACCTGTCAAAAGAGTCTATCATTAAAAAAATCCAGACAGAACGGATTACCAAAACCCATATTTATTCAACCTTTCTGACCAATAAGGATATGGGCGTCAGTGAAGATATTCGGAAAGCGGTATATGAACAGGTTCAGAAAGCCACACTGGATGATCTGCAAAACTTTTTTGACCGGCATATAAGCGGGAAGAATTATACTTTCCTCATCCTGGGAAACAAAGATGCCCTGGATATGAATGTGGTTAAAAGTCTTGGCGAATACCATGAATTAAGCCTCAAAGAAATATTTAATTATTAATTTCCCGAAACAACAGGGTCCCGCAAAGCCCTGTTGTTTTTTCAATAATTTTTAATTTTTTAATTATGGTACTGAAACGTGTTTCACAGATGTTGTTTTTAGGGTTAATGCTTTCTGTTGTTTTTTCAGTAAGCAGTCAGGCCCAGGGGAAAAAGTCCGAACCCGACTTTTCAACCTATTATTATCAGCGCAAAAGCCTGTTTGATGTTTTACCCGACAGGCCGGGAGAAATTGTTTTTCTGGGTAACAGCATCACGGACGGAGGTGAATGGGCCGAACTTTTTGGCAATTCAAAGATCGTAAATCGTGGCATTTCAGGAGATATCACACCCGGTGTTCTATACAGACTCGGCGAAGTAACCCGCGCCAAACCCTCAAAAGTTTTTCTGATGATCGGAGTAAATGACCTTGCCCGGGGAGTATCTCCCGATTCGGTGGTCACAAATATCCGGACGATTATTACAAATATCCGGAGAGATTCCCCGTCTACTCAAATTTATCTTCAGAGTGTCCTTCCGGTAAACCCGGCTTTTACCATTTTCAAAAATCATGTAAATAAAACCGGACAAATCAGGGAGGTTAATGCACGGCTTAAAAAACTGGGGTCGGAAAAGCAGGTGATGTACATTGACCTTTTTTCTTCGTTTTCCACTGCTGACGGATATTTGAACCCTGATTATTCAAACGATGGCCTGCACCTCACCGGAAAAGGATATTTGTTGTGGAAATCAATTATTGAAAAATTCCTGTAACCGGACAATAAAATGGTACGCGTCAAAATCTGTTGCATCAGGTCAGTTGAAGAAGCTGTGCTTGCTTTACGATATGGGGCACATGCTCTCGGATTTGTATCAGCGATGCCGTCAGGTCCGGGAATTCTTGCCGAGGAAGAAATTATGAAAATATTATCCGTGCTGCCACCCGGATTTTCTGCCTTTCTGCTTACTTCCGAAACAGGTGAAGAATCAATAGGAAGACAGCTTGACCGGATAGCGCCCAATGCTGTCCAGCTCGTTATGCCGGTCGAACAACAAACATACGACATCCTCCGCACAAAGTATCCTTTTGTAAAAATCGTACAGGTTATTCATGTTGAAAATGAACAATCTGTAGAATTTGCCATAAAGGTATCCGGGCAGGTGGATGCCATCCTTCTTGACAGCAGAATCAAAGCAGGAGGAATAACCGTTTTTGGTGGAACAGGTCATATACACGACTGGATATTAAGTCGTAAAATTGTTCAAAAAGTGACTGTTCCTGTTTTCCTGGCCGGGGGTCTGAATCCCGGCAACCTGCAACAGGCCATTGAAAGTGTTAACCCTTTTGCCGTAGATGTATGTACAGGTGTTCGCACAAACGGCCGGCTGGATGAAAACAAACTTGCAGCATTTATGAAAATTGCCCTGTTATAAAATGCTCTTTGCCGGTTTCAAAAGCGCTCTTTGATTATCCTAAAATCTTCTTATTTTTGTTCCTCACACTAAAACGATTTAACTCATGATAGGTAAAAAAGCTGCAGGGATGCAGGCATTTCCGGTTTTTCTTGCTTTTCTGTGTATGGGTTTTGGAGATGTTGTTGGCCCCCTGGTCGGGCTGGCCAGAGACCATTTTCACCTGAGCAATTTTATGGCCACCATGATCCCGTTTGTCGGATTGTTGATGTTTCTTATCCTCTCTATTCCCATGGGAATTTACCAGGATAAGAAAGGGAAAAAGCATGTGTTGGCCCTTGGTCTTACAATTGCAATGATCGGATTGGTTATTCCTGTTTTTGGTGGTCTTGAATCCTATGGTTTGTTTCTCTTTACCATCCTTTTACTGGGTGGTGGCATGGCCATTTTACAGGTTGCCGGAAATCCCGTCATGCGTGATGTATCACCCGAAGGGAAATATTCCAGAAATCTGTCTCTCGGCCAGTTTGTAAAAGCCATCGGTTCTTTATCCGGCTCACTGATCCCGGTAGTGGCTGCACGATGGTTTCATGCAGGATGGGATGTGCTTTTTCCTATTTACTCCGTTTCTTTACTGATCACATTGATCATCCTCCTGTCCGTTCCCATCCGCGAAAAGAAAACACCCGATTCCCACCCTGCAACATTTCGCTCCAGCTTTTCTCTGCTGAAAAATGGCTTCGTCGCCCTGATGGTTCTGGGTATATTTTTATATGTGGGAGCCGAATTATCTATGAGTTCAGGAATTCCACTTTATCTCGAAGACAAATACGGTATAGATATCCAGAAACTGGGAGTCGCCGGTACCGGCCTGTTCTTTCTGGCTCTGATGACCGGGCGCTTTTTCGGTGCTGTAATATTAAACTGGATGAAAGCACGGAAATTCCTGCTGTTGACAACTATTCTGTCCATTGCCGGTGTGTTATTTCTGATCTCAGGTATCCGCTCTCTTGCCGTGATAAGCATCATCCTTATCGGATTGAGCTTCGCCAACGTTTTTCCGCTGATTTTTTCCATTACCATTGACCGGATGCCGGAACGAACCAACGAACTTTCCGGACTCATGATCACTGCCATCGTGGGCGGAGCAATCCTGCCGGTAATTATGGGCAAAATTTCCGACATATTTAATCTGACAGCAGGGCTTCTGGTACCTCTGGTTGCAATCCTGTATATTTTATATCTTGCATTTTATATACCAACATCATCACCAAAGCCAACATTATGAAAGATGTAACCATAGGAATTGATATCGGCGGGACAAATACCGTACTCGGCATTGTTGACCGCTCCGGGATGATCCTCAGTGAGAATTCCATTTCCACCACACAATATCCTGATGTAAATAATTACGTTGCGGCTGTTCATGAGGCCATTGAGAAGACTCTGACCGGTGTTGGAGAAAAGGTTTCGTTAAAAGCCATTGGTATTGGTGCTCCCAACGGAAATTATTATCAGGGGACCATCGAATATCCGCCCAACCTTGTCTGGGAGGGCGTTATTCCTTTGTGTAAATATTTCTCAAAATATTATACCATTCCCGTTGTTCTTACCAATGATGCCAACGCAGCAGCCCTGGGAGAAATGATCTTCGGCGGAGCAAAAGGATTGAAAAATTTTATTGTTTATACGCTGGGAACCGGGTTAGGTAGCGGAATCGTAATCAATGGGGAAGTCCTTTACGGGCATACAGGATTTGCAGGTGAAATAGGCCATATCATCATGGTTCCCGGCGGCAGGGATTGCGGATGCGGGCGCCAGGGTTGTTTAGAAACCTACGCATCTGCATCAGGAATTGTACGCACGGTTGGTGAAATCCTTTCCCTGCGCCGGGCAGAAAGTCCTTTACGGTACATTACCCCTCATGAATTAACAGCCAAAAAGATTACCGAAGCTGCTGAAAACGGGGATCCTGTTGCACTGGAAGTTTTTGATAAAACAGCATCCATGCTTGCTTTATCTATCGTAAATGCAGTGGCATTCTCCAGCCCTGAAGCTATTTTCCTTTTCGGCGGCCTTGCAAATGCCGGTAAATATCTTTTCAAACCCATCGAAAAATACATAAACGAAAACATCCAGGTAATCTTCAGAAATACCGTAAAACTTCTGCCGTCACAACTAATGGAAAGCAATGCTGCTGTTCTGGGCGCATCGGCCCTCGCCTGGAAAGAACTGGAACATTAAACATTTACATGCGATGAAAACACAGCCGGCTGCGCCATTGATCGTCCACCAATTTCCGGGAAAATATCATAAGAAAAATGTTGCGGATGTGCACTTTTTTCTTGATCAACATGAAAAATATCCGGTCGATAAGGAAAACTGGGAAAAATATTCCCTGAAACCGGAAGTTTCCTTTTCGTTAGCATGGAGAAAAAACCTTCTTTTTCTCAAATTTTATGTTACAGAATCTGTTGTGCGCGGAATATATACCAGGGATAATGCCCCGGTCTATCGCGACAGTTGTGTCGAGTTTTTTTTTGCTCCTGTAAAAAACGGTCCCTATTACAACATTGAAACCAATTGTATCGGCACCTGCCTTAGTGAAAAAGGAACCTCAAGAAACAATCGCGTTTTGCTTCCTCCTTATATCCTAAAACAGATCCACAGGTATCCTTCACTGGGCAGGAATCCTTTTGACGAGAAACCCGGGCCGTTTTCATGGCATCTGCTTCTGGTTATTCCGCTTGATGTAATTACCGGCGATGATTTCAAACACCGGACCGGAAAAACCATTTATGCCAACTTTTATAAATGCGGCGATGACCTTTCCCAACCGCATTATCTCTCCTGGAAGCCTGTAAAAACACCACATCCTGACTTTCACCAACCTGATTACTTTGCGCCTTTGAAATTTATCTGAATTGTTTAAAAATACGTGCTTGTCTTTTCACTCTTTTTTTTGTATCTTTGGTTCGTTTTGTTTTGAACTAAATGGTATTTTTAATATGTTAAATGGAAATGCGATCATCGGTCAGTCCGGAGGGCCAACCAGTGTGATTAATGCTTCTCTTGCAGGTGTAATTGAGGCATGTATGGAGGCTCCGCAAATTGATAAAGTTTACGGGATGCATTTTGGTATTGAGGGTTTTATGCAAAAAGATCTTCTTGACCTGGGGAATCAATCCCGTACGATTATTGAAGGATTGAAAAAAACACCTTCTTCGGCGCTCGGCTCCTCCCGCCATAAAGTAATCAATGAAGATTTTCCGAAAATCCTGGAAGTACTGAAAGCTTTCAATATTCGCTACTTATTTATGATTGGGGGCAATGATACCATGGACACCATTCACAGGGTTGAAACCTACTGTCAGACTACCGGATACGAAATGATCGGGATTGGTATTCCCAAAACCGTAGATAATGATCTTTTCGGTACGGATCACACTCCCGGATTTGCCTCCGCGGCACGGTCCAATATCCTGAATGTTCTGCAGGGTGGTATTCTGGCCCGGGATATGCAAAAGGTTGATCAATTTGTCATCTACCAGACGATCGGTCGTGATGCCGGATGGCTGGCAGCGGCTACCGCCATGGCCCGCAAGGACGAAGAAGATGCTCCCCACCTGATTTATACACCTGAATTTGATTTCGAACAGGATAAATTTCTTTCCGATTTTGAAAAGATTTATAACCTGTATGGTTTTGTATCTATCGTTTGTGGCGAAGGGATAAAATATGCCGACGGAACTCCGGTGAGCGCTTCCCGGACAAAAGATAAATTTTCTAATGTGGAATTCGGCGCTATGGGAGGGACTTCTGTAGCTTTAATGCTTCACCGGATGATATCGGAAAAATTCGGCTTCCGGGGAGAATTTCAAATTACCGAATCCCTGATCATGTCGGCAGCTGACAGGGCGGCCGAAACTGACCGTACAGAAGCTTATCGGTGTGGGGCAGAGGCGGTAAAACTTGCCCTTTCCGGGACTACGGGCAAAATGATCGGAATACACCGTGAATCCAATACGCCATACACGGTTTCCTATAAACCGGTTCCGCTTGCCGATGTGGCAGTTAAGGCCAGGCCCATGCCGAAGAATTACTTTACCAGCAATGGTACTTTTGTCAGTGAAGCCTTTCTTGATTATCTCCGGCCGCTCGTCGGCACTTTTCCGGATTACATCAAATTAAAAAAACAGGCTGTAAACCATTAAAACCTATGGATAAGAAATTTAACAAAACGGTCCTTGCCCTGCATGCTCATCCCGATGATATGGAAGCTTTTGCTGCCGGAACATTAAAGCTTCTTAAAGACAAAGGTTTTGAGATTGTGGTTGCAACCATGACAGCCGGAGGAATGGGAGGAATGAATTCTACCGAGGGAAAAACCATACGCACCAGAAAGGCAGAAGCAAAACAAGCAGCTGCCATTCTTAACGCTCCCTATTATTGCCTGGAGGGCCGTGACGGCTATCTGTTTGACACTACCGAACTCAGGGTGGCAACGACTGCCCTGATCAGAAAAGTAAAAGCCGGAATCGTTATCACCCACCTGCCTATGGACTATCATAGTGATCACAGAACCACTTGCAATATTGTTGAGTCGGCCGCCATGATAGCTTCGCTCCCCAATGTGCCCACGGAAGAAAAACCCGTTGACATCACTCCGTTGCTTTACCACTCCGCTCCGCTCACGCTTTCCGATCCGATCGGTTCACAAATTACTCCTCCGCAATTTTTTGTTGATATCTCTTCTGTTATTGACACCAAAATGCAGATGCTCTCCTATCATCAGTCACAAGTGGAATTAATGAGACATATGCATAAAATGGACGACTTTTTCGGACAGATGAAACAAAATAATGTCAACTACGGGAAAATAATCGGGGTAGCCTATGCTGAAGTTTTCTGGCAACATCTCGGGGGAGGGTTCCAGCAAGACCCCCTAATCCAGGAAACGATTAAAGAATTTGTAAAATATAAATAATAAACATTAAAATAATTTACCATGGACCCGAATAATCATACTTACAGCCAGTACGCTCTGGTAAGAGAAATGCTTGAAACTGCAGATGTAGTTAGAAAGTTTGACCCGCAGTGTTCTGCCCGTTTTGCAGAAACTGTAGAAAAAAAACAAAAACTATTTCTCACGGGAGAAGGAAGCAGCAGAATTTTTCCGGCAAAACGAGCCATTTATCATGCCATGAAAGAGGCTTTTCCTTATCCGGTTACTACCGAAGGGGCAACCCAGGCCCTGGAATATGCCCTTGATGAATATGCGGTTTTCGGGGCCTCTAATTCAGGCAAAACAAAAGAAGTAATACGTCTTTTTAAATCCCTTAAAGAATCCCGGCATCAGGCATTTTACGGACTTACCGCTAATGAAAACACTCCGCTTGAAGAATTGGCCCTGGAGACGCATATCCTTCAGTGTGGGAAAGAAGATGCCGTAGCTGCAACCAAATCGGTTATTGAGCAGGGCTTGTTTTATGACAGCCTGTTCCATCATTTGCAAAACAAGAAAATGACAGGATTGAAGGAGCTGGCTGATCATTTGGAACTTGCCATGAAAGCGGATGTTGATCCGGCTATCGTATATATGCTTAAAAATGCAGATGTGCTATACTTTGCCGGACGTAATACGGGTGTAGCCGAAGAACTTACGCTGAAAACGAATGAGATAACACGCAAAAAATCGGATTTTCTTGAAGGGACATATGCCTTGCATGGTATTGAAGAAGTAATGGACAAAAATGAAGTGGTAGTGATTATTGACCCGTTTGAAAGTGAAGAAGAAAAATTCCAGACCTGTCTTGCCGACGGCGTTGGAATGAAAATTGTTGCCATATCTTCACGTCAAACCAGGTTCCCTACTTTGGTTATTAACAGTGAAAATCTTTATAAAGAATATATTGAGCTTGCTGCAGGCTGGAACCTCCTGGTTGAAACCGGTATTGCCCTGGGAATTAACCTGGATAAGCCGGTACGGGCCAGGAAAGTGGGTAATGAATTTACGACAGATTAGATCCGCCAGAGAAACCCGTCCAAAGGCCATTCCAATAAAGAAATTTCTTAAAACGAACGATCCCCGAGGCAAAGCCATAGGGGTATTTCGCTCGTTTTATTTTGACCTAAAGGTACAAAAACCGAAATTTCTTTATTACACCTCACCCAAAACTTTCTGTGAAAGTTTTGATTAAAGAGGAATGGTCTTTTTTATGACTTTAAAGAAATACAGAGACACAGTACTCACTGTAATACTGTATATTATAAAAACATAACTCGTAGTTAACTCAGTAGATATATAAAGTACACAAGCAGTAAAATAATCTGTTTCAAGGGTTACTCAATCAGGATAATAATCATTCAGGGTTTTCAACAAAATGTCCCTTAAACCGTCAGGGGAGAAGCAGTACCACCGGAAAAAAAGAGAAGTTAATGGTAAACCGTATAATTTCTCTTATTTTTGTCTGGAAACATAAAGCAATTATAAAACACATGGCTACACCAAATAATAAAAAAGTTGCTATCGGCATTGATATTGGCGGAACGAATACCGTATTTGGTATTGTTGACAAAAAGGGGAATTTCCTGACAGAAGGAAAAATGAAAACCGCAGATTACGGAGAAGTTGAGGTTTTTCTTGCGGCATTGAATGAAAAGATAAGGTTGCACCTGAAGAAACTTAATGAAAAAGTTGAAGTTCAGGGTATTGGAGTGGGTGCTCCTATGGGGAATATCAATAAGGGGACGATTGAATATGCTGCGGATCTTCCGTGGAAAGGGATTATTCCCCTGGCAGATTTTTTCAAGCAGTATACAAAATTACCGGTGATTGTAACCAATGATGCCAATGCTGCGGCTATTGGAGAAATGGTTTATGGCGGAGCCAAAGGAATGAGGGATTTTGTGGTTATTACCCTGGGTACCGGCCTTGGAAGCGGCATTGTAATAAACGGTGAGCTGGTTTACGGTCATGATGGTTTTGCCGGAGAGATCGGACACACCAGTATCCGTCCGGGAGAAAGTAACCGGCAGTGTGGTTGCGGTCGTAAAGGTTGTCTGGAAACCTATGTTTCTGCCACAGGAATTAAAAGGACCACTTTTAAATTGCTGGGCGATATGACCGAAGACAGCGAACTCCGGAATTACAGTTTTAATGAACTGACCGCTGCAAAGATCAGTGAAGCTGCCAAAAAAGGTGATAAAATCGCGAATCGTGCATTTGAACACACCGGCCGGATGCTTGGTTTTAAACTGGCTGATGTCGTTGCCCATACAAATCCCGAGGCTATCTTTCTTTTCGGCGGGCTTACCCTGGCCGAAGATCTTATCTTCGAACCTACCCGCCGATACATGGAACAAAACCTTCTGGAGATTTACCGGGGGAAAGTAAAATTGCTTCCCTCCAAACTCAACACACAAAACGCTGCAGTTCTGGGTGCCAGTGCCCTGGTTTGGAACAACAATAAATAAACAAGGGAAAAGCTTTTCATCTTTTCCAACAGGCAGACCATAACCTGATTTTTCTTATCTTGTATCCGCTTAATATCATCAGATGCAAAGTGCCGGAAACATACTTCTTCATATTCTGGTATTGTCAGGGTTTGCCATCCTTTATATCCTGGCATGGATTCTGTTGCAACCTACAGTAATACACCGTAAAAGAAAGTTTTCTACGCTTTTTCTAAAGATCAGCTATCTGATTTACCTGGCTTTCCTTTTGGCATTTGTCTTTTTTTTGACTTTCTATAAGGAAAATCCTGAAGCTTTTTTTACCAACCTCCATTTTACGCTGATCCTCTTTTCGGCTTTCATTCCCACAGTAGCAATGTTTGCACGGCGCAGGATTAAAAAAGGACGTAGCCTGTACAACCTTATCTTTACAGGAATCAATCTGTTGATTGTGGTTTTCCTGGTTATTCTATACCTGCAAATCCTTGCTTTCAGCAGATAATGGTTTGGCGGGTTACTTCTCCTCCTATGATTAAAAAAATCTGGTAAAGGGAGAAAATAATATTTTTATACGTGGCAGAAGTAAAATCATGATCCTGGATATTAAACATTAATTGTTTATAGCATAATTCAGGAAGTGGATCAGGGGTGTCATCCTGCCAAAGATTTCTCCTGTTTCAGGAATAAAATCCGGAGCACAAACTTCTTCATCGGAAAAATTCCGGATAATGGTATAGCTTTTAAACTTAAGCCACTCTATTGCAGACGAATCTCCAGAAAAACCCTGCGGAGGTCTTACCAGCTTTTCGCCTTCCAGGCCGCCAAAAGTTTCCAAAAACAGTTTATCTTCTACAATCTCTGAAAATTCTTCCGGGTTTTCATAAATATCTCTTCGTATTTTTCTGAGTATTTCAGAAGGCGGACGGTAAATTCCTCCCCCAAGTATGGAGGCTCCCGGTTCAATGTGCAAATAATAACCTGCCAGGACCATCTTTTTCCCTCCCTCCGAAACTAAAGCACCAAAATGGGTTTTATATGGCGATTTATCGGCAGAAAAACGAACATCACGGTAAATCCGGAAAATACACTTCTTCGGCTCGAGGTCTGGCAAATGTTTGTCTATCCCCCGAAGAATCTGAATCAAATCACCGGTAATCGCTTCAAAATGTTTCAATGCACGTTTGTATCTTTCCTTTTCTGCATTAAACCATTCACGATTGTTGTTAAGCTTAAGTGCAGAAAGAAAGGATAGAATCTCTTCCATAATAAATCCGTTTTTTCCATAAATATATTAAAAAACACCTGGTTTCCTATCGGATCTTTCTCTTTTTAATAACCCTGACAGGATAACAAATTTTACATTAATTTTGACACAAACTGTTGTACCATGACTGATGGTGTTATTATCGTTGCCGGCGGAACCGGTGAAAGAACAGGAGAAAAGATTCCCAAACAATTTATAAACCTGGGAGGATATCCGGTTTTATGGCATACGATTTCTGCTTTTTACCGTTACCAAAAGAATCTATCCCTCATTCTTGTTCTTCATCCATCATGGATCTCATACTGGTTCGATCTTTCCAACAAATTTCCACACATGATTCCCTGCACGATTGTAGAGGGTGGCTCTACCAGGGCCGATTCTGTATATAACGGACTCAAGGAAGCTTCAGCCTTTGATTTTGTTGCCGTACATGACGCTGCCAGACCTTTTCTTCGCGAACCTTTTCTCAAACGTGTCTTTAAGGAGGCCCACGAAAAAGGAAATGCCATCCCTGTTCTGCCTGTAAGTGAATCCGTAAGAAAAATAACACGGCAAAGTAATAAAACGGTTGACCGTAATACTCTTTATTTTGTCCAGACGCCACAGGTTTTCAGAACAAACGAATTGAAAAAAGCTTTTAATCATCCTGATTATTCTTCATTTACAGATGAGGCCTCGCTTATGGAGCAATCCGGAATACGAATTCATCCGGTTGATGGCGACCCGTTGAACATAAAAATCACGTATCCTGAAGATTTAAAGATGGCTGAATGTCTTCTAAAATCTTTGTAATCACCCGCATACTTACGGTTTGAGATCATTTTCTTTCTAAACGCAGGAAACTTTTTTTGCATTTATCGTTTCCTCGGTTTACATTTGCCGGCACAAAATAAAACATCAGTATCGTGGAAGATATTTACAAAAAAATCATTGACCGGGTATGTGCCCTATTCAACAAGTACGGTATTCGAAGCATTACCATGGACGAAATTGCTTCTGAACTCGGCATATCAAAAAAAACATTGTACGGATATTTTACTGACAAGAAGGAACTGGTCAGTAAGGTTCTTGAAACAGAAATTGAAAAAAAGGCTGTTTTGTTTCAGAAAATCCGTGATCAAAACCTGAATGCAGTGGAGGAGATTCTGGAGGTAAACAAGCTGGTATTGCAGCTGGTTCGTGAGTATAACCCGGGCAAACAGCATGATCTGAAAAAATATTATCCTGATCTGTATGAAAAGATTGTTTCCGTACAACGTACGCGCATGTATCATTCAATGAAAACCAATCTTAAAAAAGGGAAGAAAGAAGGCCTGTACCGGGAAGACCTGGATGAAGATATAATTTCAAAACTTTATATATCGCGAATGGAGGTCCCGATGACCAATGACTTTTTAACACCGGAAGAGTTTACTTCTGACCGTTTTATCATGCAGGCATTTAATTATCATATACATGGTATTGCCAGTGAAAAAGGGCTGGAAGTAGCTAAAAAACTGTCTTTAAAAACCAATAAATCAAAACAACCATGAAAGGGAAATTTTTTCTTTTGTTTATGATTTTCGTGCTGCAACCTGGTATTCCTTCACTCGGGCAGGCCGATACGGTTTATCGTTTCTCACTTCAGGAGGCCCTGGATCATGCTGTGGCCCATAATCTTACCATTCGTAATGCTACGGAAGATGTAAAGGTGGCAGAAATGCAAATCAAGCAATATCTGGCCAGCGGGTTTCCGCAAATTAATGCAAATGTCAACTACAATGACAATCTTCATTTGCAAACAACATTGATTCCGGACTTTTTCAGTGGGAATCCCGACAAGAAGGTTGAAGTTCAGTTTGGCTCGCAACACAATGCCTCTGCTGCCATTTCTGCCCAGCAGATGATTTTTAACGGCCCTTTTTTGGTCGGCCTGGAAGCTATGAAGGTATTGCGGAAACTCAACCAACAAAATCTTGAAAAAACAGAGAAAGATGTTAAAGAAACCGTTGCCCAGACCTATTATATTATTCTGGCCGGACAGGAAACCGTCAGGATCCTGAAGGAAAATTTCCAAAACATGCAAAAAAGCCTTTCCGAAACCGAAAAACTTTACAAGGCCGGCTTTGTTGAAGATATTTCAGTTGACCAACTCAGGGTATCGGTTACATCACTGAAGAATGCCGTTCTCTCTGCCCGGCGCCAGGAAGAAGCCTCTATGCGTTTACTGAAGTTTCAAATGGGCCTTGACCTGGAGGCCCAGATTGAACTTACGGACAACCTCGACAATATGCTTCGTGAAATCGATTATCAGAATATTATCCTGCAGCCTTTCCGGCTGGCTGATCAGATTGATTTTCAGGTGATAGACACTCAGGCCAAATTGGCCGAATTAAATCTTAAAAAAGAAAAATATAATTATTTTCCAACGGTTTCGGCATTGTATAATAACCAATGGTCTGCGATCAGAGATAAATTTGACTTTTTTGATCCCACTGAAAAATGGTTCTATGCTTCTTTCCTGGGCATAACCGTTAATATTCCTGTTTTCAGTAGTGGTTTGCGGAAAGCAACGGTTGGTATGCGCAAGGTTGAACTCGAGAAGGCACTGATCTCCAGGAAACTGGTTGAACAGAATCTTTTGATGGAAAATCAGCAGGTTCGTGAAAATCTAGCCACAGCATGGGAGAATTTCATAAGTCAGAAAGAAAATGTAGCGCTTTCCAAAAAGGTTGTCGAAAAAACTTCAATAAAGGTCAAAGCGGGAACAGCTTCCTCTCTCGACCTTACACAGGTAAACAATCAATACCTGCAAACACAGACCAGTTATTTTTCTGCGTTGATCCAGCTTATTAATGCAAAAATCCAACTGGACAAACTTTTAAACCGTATTTAAACTTTCCCCGAAAAAACACCAAAATGAAAAAGATTATCTGGATTTTAACTGTTGCTTTTCTTGTTGCATGTAATTCCGGGAATCCGGTAGAACAAAAAAAGCAAAAGCTGGTAAATTATAAAGAACAGGTTGTACAGCTTAACCTGAAAATCAAGCAACTGGAACATGAGTTAGGCTCTGACAGTTCTTTGTCAGCAACCAGTCTTATCCCGGTAAAGGGAAAGGAGATAACTCCGGTGGTTTTTGATCATTTTATTGAAGTTTCAGGAAGGGTGCAGCCCGATCAGGAAGCTTATATCAGTTCTGAAATTAGCGGACACATTGTAAGAATTTATGTGAACGAAGGAGACAGGGTAAAGAAAGGAACACTCTTATTCAAACTAAATACTTCTTTAACGGAAAGTTCGATTTCTGAAGCCAAAACCCAATTGGCTCTGGCAAAATTATTATATATGAAACAGAAAGAGTTATGGAATCAGAAAATAGGATCAGAGGTTCAGTTTCTACAATCCAGGACAAACTACGAAGCTGCCCGTGAACGGTTAAAAACACTCCAGGCACAGCTGGATTTGGCCCTAATCCGTGCTCCTTTTAACGGGATTGTTGATCAGATCATGATAAAAGAAGGGGAACTGGCTACTCCGGGAAGGCAACTTGCCATTTTGATTAACCTTACAAAAATGAAAATATATGCAGATGTTTCCGAGCAGTACCTCAACAAAATTCATCCTGGTGATCCCGCATTTGTTGTTTTTCCCGATTTGGAGAAAAAGACAACCATGCTGAATATTTACCGGACGGGAAACCTGATTAATGAAAAAAGCCGAAACTTCCGGATAGAAATCAAACTGAATAATCCCAGCGAACAGATTAAGCCTAACCAGTTTGTTCTTATCCGGTTGAATGATTTTCATACCGATTCGGCACTCGTGGTCCCTTCTGCCATAATCAAGCAGGATTTAAAAGGATATTTCCTGTACCGGCTGAAAGAACAGGGAAATAGTAATATTGTTGTCAAGACTTATGTGCAGCCGGGTGTTTTCTATAACAACCAGACTCTGATTGAAGAAGGACTGGAATCCGGAAATCATGTGGTAACCGAAGGATATAACCAGGTATCCAATGGTCAGGAAGTTACGGTAATCAAGGAAAAATAATAGAGATGGAAAAGAACAAAGACGAAAAAAAGATTATCCGTAATTTTGGACTTACATCATTATCGCTGGATAATAAAAATACAATCTTTTTACTTACGATTGTTTTGGCAGTCTTTGGCCTGGTCTCTTATCTGCGGATGCCCAAAGAGCTTTTCCCGGATATTGTGATACCAACCGTTTTGGTTCAAACGCCTTATCCCGGAAATTCACCGGCCGATATTGAAAACCTGATTACCCGGCCTCTTGAAAAGGAAATCGAAGGGGTCCGTGGAATTAAGACTTTGTCCTCCAACTCTTTACAGGACATGTCGATGATTACTGTTGAGTTTAACACCGGTGTTGATCTTGATAAAGCACTTAAAGACGTTAAAGATGCCGTAGACCGGGCAAAAAGCGATCTGCCGGATGATTTATTGACAGACCCTGTTGTAAATGACATTGATTTAACTGAATTTCCCATCTTAACCATAAACCTTTCGGGGGATTACAGTATCCTGGAGCTTCGCAATTTTGCAGAGTATCTTCAGGATGAAATAGAAACCGTACCGGAGATTTCCCGTGTTGACATTAAAGGGGTAAATGACCGTGAAATCAGGATTTCCGTCGATCCTTATAAGCTTCAGGCCATGGATTTGAGTTTTCAGGACCTGGAGCGGGCCATAACTTCCGAAAACCTTTCAATGTCGGGTGGAGAAATTAAATCCGATGGTTTTACAAGGTCGGTAAGGATTCAGGGAGAATTTGAAAGTATAGACGAAATTGAAAACATCATTATCAAGCAGGAAGATAATGAGGTTAAATATTTGAAAAATGTAGCCCGTGTGGAAGATGGTTTTAAGGATCCGACCAACTTTGCCCGCCTGAATAATCAGCCTGTAGTATCACTGCAGGTAGTTAAGAAAGGGGGAGAAAATCTGCTGAATGCAACAAAACAGATTTTTGCAATCGTTGACCATGGAAAAATCTCCGGAGTTTTGCCTCCCAACCTGCAAATTGAATATACCAATGATCAGTCTGAATTGATAAGAAAACAATTGTCAAACCTGGAGAACAACATGGTTATGGGGGTAATTCTTGTTGTTCTTATTCTTTTCTATTTTCTGGGAACAAGAAATGCCTTGATTGTTGGTCTGGCCATACCGATGTCTATGTTTACCAGTTTTGTAGTACTTAATATTCTGGGATATAAGATCAATATGATCATCCTGTTTTCATTGATTCTGGCTCTCGGAATGCTTGTTGACAACGCCATTGTCGTGGTAGAAAACATCTACCGCTTTATCAGCAAGGGATATAAACCGCTTGATGCGGCAAAACAGGCAACCGGAGAGATTGCCGTTCCGATTATTGCCTCGACAGCCACTACCCTTGCAGCATTTTTGCCCATTGCCTTCTGGGGAGGAAGGATCGGTGAGTTTATGAAACTATTGCCAATTACATTAATCATTGTTCTAACCTCTTCCTTGTTTGTTGCCCTGGTTATTGTTCCGGTCTTTTCTGCAACTTTTATAAAAAAGAAAGATCTGGACTCTTATACTCCAAATCGAAAAAAATCATATCGCGCAATAAGTGTTTTGCTTTTTCTGGCCATTCTGGGTTATGTGGCACATAAATTTGCCATTGCCAATATTCTGGCTTTTACGGCATTGATCATTTTCTTAAATACATTATTTTTCTACAAGGCAGAACGGTGGTTTCAAACACGGTTTCTGGTTTGGCTTGAAAAAGTATATGCAAAGACGCTCCGGTATGCATTGGGGCGCCCCTGGTTATTCTTCCTGGGGACCGGAGTCTTATTGATCATTACAATTATTTTCTATATCGCGCGTAATACGAATGTGGACTTTTTCCCCATTAACGAGCCCCGGTATATCAACGTTATTGCCGAACTTCCGGTAGGGTCCGATATTTCAAAGACGGATTCGGTAATGCACATACTGGAAACCCGTGTTGATTCCATTCTTTCTCCCAATAAAGCAATTGTAAAAAACGTTTTAACCACCGTGGGGAAAGGTTCCCCTGAAAGATTCAGTGCCGGAAAAGATGAAGCCAACAAGGGTCTGATAACTATTAATTTCGTTGACTATAAAAATCGGGGGAAAGTCAAGACTTCAGAAATCATGTCTGATCTGGGGAAAAAGCTTATACATGCTTACACCGGTATTCAGATCTCTGTTGAAAAAGATCGTATGGGCCCGTCTACAGGGAAAGCCATTAATATCGAAATTTCCGGTGAAGATTTCAATGAATTAATTACTTTATCCGACACGATTAAAGGTTTTATTCAACAATCCGGGATTGAAGGGATTGAAGGATTAAAAATGGATCTCGAAGTTGGCAAACCGGAAATTCTTGTCAAAATAAACCGTGAAAAAGCACGCCGGTATGGTGTTTCTACCATGCAGATCGCCAGCACACTACGAACAGCCCTGTTCGGACGGGAAATCTCAGATTTTAAGGTCGGAGAAGATGAATACCCGATTGTGCTGAAATTGGAAGACCGGTACCGGAACAATCTGACAACCCTGCTTAACCAAACGGTTTCGTTCAGGGAAAACGGAAAAACCGTAAAGGTTCCTATTTCTGCTGTAACTAATATTATTTACGGCAATACGTATGGTGCAGTAAACAGAAAAGACCGCAAAAGAGTGGTTACGCTTTATTCCAATGTTCTTGCAGGATTTAACTCGACACAGATTAACAAACAAATCAAACAGGTTCTATCCGGTTTTGAGATGCCTCCGGGATACAGTTATAATTTTACCGGAGAACAGCAGGAACAACAGGATTCAATGGCATTTCTGACCCGGGCTATGCTTATCGCCCTCTCACTGATCCTGATTATTCTTGTAACCCAATTTAATTCTTTAATCCGGCCGTTAATTATTATGGCCAGTGTTGTTTTTAGTACTATCGGGGTTTTTGGCGGGCTGGCAACATTTAAAATGGACTTTGTGGTTGTTATGACAGGGATCGGTATCGTTTCCCTGGCAGGCATTGTAGTAAACAATGCTATTGTCCTGCTCGATTATATTGAGCTGTTAAAAGCAAGAAAGAGAAAAGTTGTCGGGTTACCGGCGGGGGCTTATTTACCTTCTGATCTTGCAACACAGTGTGTTATTGATGCCGGAAAAACACGACTGCGTCCGGTACTTCTTACAGCCATCACAACAATCTTAGGACTGATTTCTCTGGCTGTTGGATTGAATATGGATTTCGGCTCTCTTCTCACAAGATTTAAGCCGGATATCTATTTTGGCGGCGACAATGTTATTTTCTGGGGACCTATTTCCTGGACCGTGATCTTCGGTTTAACCTTTTCCACCTTTCTGACCCTGATTATTGTTCCTGTTATGTATCGGCTGACGATCCTGATTCAGAAAACAACACGTAAATGGTCTGGTAAAGAAGATGTTTTGGATTCCGGAACCACTCCGGTACAATAATATTTCTTCTTTTAAGGCAAAACAGGAATCATTGACCGATTCCTCCTGTTTTTCCTTTTTCGTACCTTTACCTGAGAAACAAAATAATTTATTTTCAGGATGAAAAAGAATAAAAAGGAACCGAACAATTCATGTATGTTCAAATCTTTGAAAATTGTAACCACACTGTTATTTTTCGTGTTCCTGATTCCGTCCTTATCTGCCCAGCCAGAAGAAAGACCTGCACTTGAATTATGGTACAACCGGCCTGCCAGTGTTTGGACAGAAGCCCTGCCTGTCGGGAACGGCAGTCTGGGCGGAATGGTGTTTGGCGGAATTGCAGCGGAGCACCTCCAGATGAATGAAGAAACCGTCTGGACCCACGGCGATGATTACCAGGTCAGACCCGATGCCTATCAGTATGTACAAAAAGTCCGAGCGCTTTTATTCAACGGACAATATGCTGAAGCGCAAGCATTGGCCGAAGCACATATTCTTTCTCCCCGGATGCCTTCCGGGACCAATACGTATCAAACACTTGGTGATTTATCTATTTTGTCCGAGATACCTGATACCGTTACAGGCTACCGCCGTTCGTTAAATTTACAGACCGGTGTTGCGCACGTAAACTATACGGCAGATAATATCTCATATAACCGTACTTATTTTTCAAGTTATCCTGATCAGGTAATGGTTATACACCTGGGAGCCTCCCGCCCTGAAAGTATTAATGTTGATATCTTTCTTTCCAGACCGGGCAACCGGGCGGAAATTACCACCGGTGTTGATTATATTAAAATGCACGAGGTTGTTGGGGACAGTAGCGGTGTTGAAATGGTAACTATTGCAAAAATTCTACTCCCGGGCGGGGATTTAATTCATACAAAAAAAGGGTTCTCTGTTTCCGGAGCAGACGAAGTTCTCATTTTCATCACTGCTGCTACCGATTACAGGGGCGGAAATCCGGAATTGATTTGCCAAAACCGGCTTGAAAATCTGAGAAACATTTCATATAACCAACTGTATAACAGGCACGTTACTGATTACCGTAATCTTTTCGACCGGGTTAAACTTGGAATTGGAAAAACAGATAAACACAACAACCCCACAGATATCCGGCTACGTGAGTGGCAACAACACCCGGAGGATGATCTGGCTCTTATTCCTCTGTATTTTCAATACGGACGATATTTGTTAATCTCCTGTTCTCGTCCGGGATCTCTTCCTGCAAACCTTCAGGGTCTTTGGTGTGACGGATTGAATCCGCCCTGGAATTCGGATTATCATATTAATATCAACCTGCAGATGAACTATTGGCCAGCCGAGGTAACCAATCTTACAGAATGTCATCTTCCCTTTTTTGATTTTGCCGACAGTTTATTTGTTCATGGAAAAGAAACCGCCCGGACGCTATACCATGCCCGTGGATTTGTGGCTCACCACATCACTGATGTCTGGTTTCCCACTGTTCCGGTAGGCAGGGCTGTCTGGGGCCTCTGGCCCTTAGGTGGAGCATGGCTTACCCGGCAATATTGGGATTATTATCTGTTTACAGGCGACTTTGATTTTCTTGCAAACAGAGCTTATCCCGCAATGAAAGAAGCTTCGGTTTTTTTTACAGATTATCTTGTCCGGAATCCGAATACCGGCTTGTATGTTTCCGGCCCAAGCTCCTCTCCAGAAAACACATTTATTACTCCTGGCGGCAACAGGGCCAGTATTGCGATGGGGAATGCTATGGATCAGGAAATTATTACAGAACTTTTTAACCAGACCATAGCTGCCGGCCGTCTTTTAAAACGTGACCGTAAATGGATAAAAAAACTCCAATCCCTGAAAGCAGAACTTGCCCCGGTAAAAATCGGCAGCGACGGAAGAATAATGGAATGGAGTTCTCCGTTTAAAGAAGCCGAACCGGGACACCGGCACATGTCTCATCTTTACGGTTTGTATCCCGGAGACCTTTTTAACTGGTCACAAACCCCCGAATTTATGCGTGCAGCTGAAAAATCCCTGGAATACAGACTGAAAAACGGGGGTGGACATACCGGTTGGAGCAGAGCCTGGATTATCAATTTTTATGCCCGTCTGGGAAACGGAGAAGCAGCCTGGCAACATTTGAAGGCTTTGATTGACAAATCAACTCTTTCCAATCTTTTTGACAATCACCCTCCTTTTCAGATTGACGGAAATTTTGGTGGTACGGCAGGGATAGCAGAAATGCTGATTCAAAGCCACACAGATACCATCCGGATACTTCCTGCCATTCCCGGGCAATGGAGCTCAGGCTCTTTTTCCGGTCTTGTTGCGCGGGGAGGTTTTGTTATTAACCTGTCGTGGGAAGATGGTTTTATCACAGAGATGGAAATTATATCAAGACTTGGGAACCCCTGCCGTCTTCAATACCATGGTCAAATGGTTTCTTTTGATACCTCACCGGGAAAATCCTATTTTCTTAACGGAGATCTTGAGTTTCTCATGCCTGCTCCTCTTTAATGAATTTGATATTTATTATTGATCGGCTCAATGCGTGGTGTTTCCTTTAAATGACCAAACTTCTTCCCTGTACTTTATGGTATTTCAGTTTTTTTTCATCCTGTTTGTATGCTGTTTTATCAAAAAGCCGTATTTTAACAACGACATAAATAAAATGTAACCCGTTTTTTTTTGAAAATATTACTAAATTTACATATGTAGTCCGTTAAAAAGGACTTTTATAATTTGGCTTCGGAAAATCAAAATATCTACTATCGTTTGTATCAATTGTTCAATGAACAATATGTGCAGTGGGCATATTGTGGTGATTTTACTTCGGAAAAAACAGATTTGATGATCCGTTTTTTTGAAAATTTCTTACAACAGGAAAATATTATACTGAAAATACAGAGAAGGGCATTTTATATCTTTGTTGAAGGAATTCAAAATGTTCATCGTCATCAACTCACACCAGAAAGTACGTCTCCTCTTCAGCGTGGTTTTCTTCTTTTTCAACAGCAGGTTCAGCATCTTGCCTTTACGATGGGAAACATCATCGAAAATTCACAGGAAAAATTTATCTCTTCGCGTCTTGATACGCTAAACAAAATGAGTCGTGAAGAGTTAAACAACTATTATAAAAAAATATTGAAAAACGATGTTCTCTCTGAAAAAGGAGGGGCGGGTCTGGGCTTGATTGAAATTGCCCGTAAATCAGAAAACATACTGAATTATCATTTTATGCCTCTTGACGACCGTTTTTCATTTTTCTATTTAAGAATGGTTGTCTCTGGTACAGAGGCAAACCGGATGACCAAACCTGCTGAGGAAAATGCCAAATACTACAGCGATCTTCATCATGCTTTGCTTCAGGCGGAAATTAACCTTTCCTTTCACGAAGACATTCCTTCACGACTTCCCAATGACTTGTTAAATAAAACCAATATTATCCTTCCGGACGACTTTCCCGAATGGTCGGGAAACATACTGTTTTCAGTTATTGAAGTTTTGCATAAGGTTTTTCCTGAGCGTGATTTGATCCAAAATCCTGCTTATGTTTTTTGTCAGTCTTATGATGTTTTGTTTAATCTGATGACAGGAGTAACTGTTTCACGGACAGAGGCGGGAAATGTCAACCAGTTGGTTGATGTGCTCAGAAAAAAAGAGTTTAAAGAGATAAAAATCCGAATGAGCAAACCCCCGAAAATTCAAATCTCCGACATTTCTGAGAGTAAACAGTTTATTACCATTACTTTTTCTTTTTCGCTTTAAGGATTTCTGCTACCGAAATCCTTCCCCACAAATACATATTAATGATCACAGAAATTCCCAATAGATTGCAGGCAGCCTGATAACAAATCGGCAATCAGTTCATCCGGAGACTTTACCGGTGCCCCGTCAAAGACATTAATGCCGGCTTTCAGCAGACTATCTATGGCCTTTTGCCCAATCCCTTCAGAAATCACATCTGTAACTTCTTTTTGCTTCAGCCATAACGGATAAACCCCGTCATAATGCTCAGGCGCCTGATGTTGGTGTACCGAAATAACCTGGTTGTTTTCCGTTTCATAAATATAAAAAACTCCGGCTTTACCGAAATGCATACTAAGGACATTTCCCTCTGCAGGAATTGCAATTTTTCTGTGTTTTCCAAGTGTTTTATCTTCCGCCATGATAATATTTCTTTTAAATGTAAATCATCCTCTTTCATTCTCTGACCATCTTATCCCCGCAATTAGGACAAATGTACGTATTACAAGGTTTACCGTACTCATGCCTGACTTTTGTATTACAGGACGGACAAATGCAATATTCAACCATCCCCATAGCTCTCTTTCGATGTCCTCTTGCAAATTGCCAGTTTTTTATCGCTTCGTTCAGACTCATCAGATTTTGTGAACCACATTCAACACACTTTTTCTCTTCTTTCATTTTCATAGGAAATACAGCATTGCAAACCAAACACCGGAACCATTCTTCATCGAAGTCTACATATCCTCCCGTAATAACAATTGGCCGACCTTCAACAAATGCCATGGCAATTTTTTTTCTTACACTATCGTAAATCCTGGTAAATGTCGGGCGGGATACACCCATCTTTCCCGAAGCATCCAGGTGTGATTGCCGATTATAGTCTGCCAGCTTAAATGCTTCATACTCCTCAAAATTTATTTCTACCGAATCCTCCTTTCTGTATTCACAACCGGTCGGTTTAAATCCGGTTATTATCGGTGGTGAATCTATAAGCCTGTTTCTCTTTTTCCGTGGTGACATCTGTGTGTTTTTCTACAAAGTTAGTGAACCCTTGTTCATAACAAAAGAAAAATTTGTATATTTATTTTTGAAAACCGGTTATGTTTATACAAATAAAAAGTATATTTAAATATCCTGGCTATATACTGGATCTGATTTATCCCCGCACATGTATTCTCTGCGGGAAAACTTTAGCAGAAGGGGAAAAAGAAATTTGTTCCATTTGTTTTCTTGATATGCCAAAAACCCATATTCTTAATCCTGCAGACAACCCGGTTGCCCGGATGTTTTGGGGAAAATTTCCATTTACCCTTGCAACAGCGCTGCTGGTCTTTGATAAAGGAAATAAAACGCAGAAATTGATTCATCAGATCAAATACTATGGGCATAAAGAGCTTGCTGTAAAAATGGGGAAAATGCTCGGGGCATATTTACAAAACTTTGATTTGTTTAGAAGCATTGATTTTCTCATTCCGGTGCCGCTACATAAACGTAAACTTAGAATGCGCGGATTTAACCAAAGTGAAAGGATTGCGAGGGGGGTTTCAGATATATCAAAAAAGCCCGTATTTACAAATGTACTGGATCGTTGTCATTATAATCCTTCACAAACCAGGAAAAGCAGATACGAACGCTGGGAAAATGTGGCAGATATTTTTCGTATAAAAGAGGGGGTACAGTTACAGGGAAAACACATTCTGCTTGTTGATGACGTTATCACAACAGGAGCAACCATGGAGGCTTGTGCACATGCTTTGCTGAAGATCCCGGAGATAAAGATTGCCCTGGTCTCTCTTGCCAGTGCTTAATGGTGCAAATTAAACCTTTTTCCCTTTGCCTGTCAGTATTTTGATCAGTTGTTTTACTCCTTCCCCGGCTCCTTTTTGAATGATCGTGATTTCCCTGTTTCCAGGCATATTTACAGGGTTGGGATCAATAAGAAAGATTTCCGCCCCGGGGGAAGCATAATGAATTAATCCGGCAGCAGGATATACGTTCAGTGATGTTCCTATAATAACGAGAATCTCAGCAGTACTGACTATTTGAACAGCCTTTTTCACGGCCGGAACCGGTTCACCAAACCAAACGACATGGGGCCGCAACTGTGAGCCTTTTTCACAGGTGTCTCCTGTTTTTAATTCCCATCCCTTTATCGGGTAAATCAGTGATGGGTCTGCCGTGCTCCGGGCCTTGCGTAATTCTCCATGAAGGTGTAAAACCTTTTTGCTTCCCGCCCGTTCATGCAAATCATCAACATTTTGAGTAATAATCTCCACATCGAAATATTTCTCCAGCGTTACCAGGCCGGTATGTCCATCATTGGGCCGGGCTTCCAGAAGTTGTTTACGTCGTTCATTATAAAAACGCAGTACCAGTTCCCGGTTGTTCTTCCAGGCTTCGGGGCTGGCTACCTCGGTGACATTGTACTGTTCCCAAAGACCCCCCATATCCCTGAAGGTTTTCAGCCCGCTTTCCGCGCTTATTCCCGCCCCGGAGAGAACAATAAGTTTTATTCCGGAATTCATGTCTTATAATTGTCTATAATACAATAGATAAAAATAATAAACCTCCTGTTCATTAACAAACAAAAACTTCCGGTGGAAACCTCAAATAAATGTTATTTTTCCATTTTATAATGTGTATTTTCGTACTACTATTTTTAACCATTGATGATTGATCCTGCAACTATAGAAAGAATCATTAATACGGCAGATATTGTCGAAGTCATCGGAGACTTTGTTTCCCTTAGGAAAAGAGGAGCAAACCACATTGGCCTCTGTCCGTTTCATAATGAAAAAACGCCCTCCTTTACGGTTTCTCCAACCAAGGGTATATTCAAATGCTTTGGTTGCGGCCGTGGCGGTAATGTTGTTAATTTCATCATGGAGCATGAGCATTACAGTTATCCGGAAGCACTTAAATATCTCGCCAATAAATATCATATTGAGATTGAAGAAAGGGCTCTTACCGAAGAAGAAATTAAAGAACAACATGAGGCTGAGAGCCTTTTTGCTGTGACTTCATTTGCTGAGAAATATTTTATGCAAAGTCTTTATGAAAATATTGAGGGGATTTCTGTCGGTTTGAGTTATTTCAAAGAACGGGGCCTTTTGCAGGAAACCTTAAAAGCTTATCACCTCGGCTATTGTCCCGGAGAACCCGACGGGTTTGCACAGGCTGCACTGAAAAAAGGATTTAAAAAAGAATATTTAGTGAAATCCGGACTTGTCTTTGAATCCGGAACCCGACTTAAAGATCGTTTTTCAGGTAGAATCATTTTCCCTATACACAGTCTTTCCGGAAGTGTACAGGGTTTCGGTGGCCGCACATTAAAAAAAGACGGTAAAACAGCCAAATATGTCAATTCCCCGGAATCAGCCATATACCACAAAAGCAATATTCTATACGGAATATATCAGGCACGTAAGGCCATAACAACACAGGGGAAATGTTTCCTTGTCGAAGGATATACGGATGTTTTGTCCCTTTACCAAAATGGTATTCAGAATGTTGTTGCTTCGTCCGGAACCGCGCTGACAAACCAGCAGGTAAGGTTAATCAAGCGGTTTACAAAGAACATCACTATTTTATATGACGGCGATGAGGCGGGAGTTAAGGCTTCTCTGCGTGGAATAGATATTATCCTTGAAGAAGGGATGAATGTAAGAATCGTTCTATTACCAAAAGGAGAAGATCCTGACTCTTTTGCAAAAACACACAGTTCTTCCGAGCTGGTAAGGTTTATCAACGAAAACGAAGAAGACTTTATTTCATTTAAAACAAAACTGCTGAAAAAAGAGGCTGAAAAAGATCCTGTTGGCCGTGTACATATGGTTCGTGAGGTCGTGAGCAGTATTGCCGTCATTCCGGACAATCTTACACGGTCGGTATATCTGAAAGAATGTTCAACCCTTTTGGATATGGAAGAAAATATCCTTTATGCGGAAGTAAATAAAATCAGGCGTAAAAAAGCCGAACAAAATTACCGTACATTAAAATCCCAGGAGAAAAATATTTTACAGGCAATTCCTGCTTCCCAAACCAGCCAACCAGCAAAAGACAACATGGAATACCAGGAAAAGGCTCTGGTAAGATTGTTGTTACTTTACGGCCTCAAAGGGGAAATAACAATCGGGCAGAAACCAAAACAGAAAAAGATCCCTGTTGCAAAATACATTATTGAGGAATTAAAAAGGGATGATCTTAATTTAGATCATCCTTTATACAGGCAAATTTACGAAGAATTTGTTCATTTTTTTTTCTCTGAAAAGCCTGTAGGTCTAAAACATTTCGTTAATCACCAGGATGAGCGGATAAGTAAATTTTCTGCAGATTTACTTTCAGATCGTTATCAAATCAGTAAAATCTGGTCACGTCATGACAACTTTATAGAAACCGAAGAAATGCAATTGACCAAAATTGTAACTGAAACCGTGCTGGCTTTTAAAAGCAAAAAGGTTATGCGGGCACTGGCATTAACAGAAGTAAAGATCAAAAAAGCGCAAGATGCGGGCGACTTCGTAGAGGAAAACCTGCTCCTTGAACAATACAGCGCCCTGAATAAGGTAAAAATTCTTCTCTCAAAAAACATAGGTGAAATCACCATTTTATAAACCTGAGAATTCTTTCCCGTCGGATTTTTATTACATTTGACATACTATAATGTTTTCCGTATGAAAAAAAGAATCCTCCTCCGACTTGTTTTTACGGTTTTTGTTTCATCTGTGCTGTTTTTTGTTTCCCAGAGTTGCCGACATTCTCAATCCGGGCAGGTAATTTTACCGGACAGTCTTATTTTTTCGGTTGATGATACCCTTGAAAACATAAAATCGCCCTCATCATCCGGACCGGCAATCTATTATGGACTATATTCCCCATCTGATGTTGCCGCCATTTTTCAGCGCAACAATCTGGATATGGAACCGGAAATTCTTAATCCGCCCGATAAAACATCTTCTTATTCATCTACCGCCAAAATGGCCATAAATCTTGGGGTTTACGGAGCAGATCTCAGCTATGTCAAACTGTTCAACGATCCTCAGCTTACCACACAATATCTGAAGGAAATCCTTGTTTTGGCAGAAAAACTGGGAATTCCTCCTGAATTTCTTAAAAATGCTTCACTGCGTATCGATAAAAATCTTGACAACCCGGATTCCCTCAATATAATTACCGGAAAGACATTTGAAAAAATCATTACATTTTTATCAGAACAGGATCGTGAGGGAAGTGCTTATTTGATGATAACAGGGGGGTGGATTGAAGCCATGTATATTGCTGTGGAAGAGTTGCTCAAAACCAAAGATCCCGAAGTTATCCGCAAAATTCTTGAACAAAAATATGCCCTGGATTATCTTCTTTCCAGTTTAAAAAATCACTATAATGAGCCCTCGGTAGCATATTATTATCGGATGCTTTTCGTATTACAAAAATATTATAATAAGACCCGTATCGTTTTTACCAAAAAAGGGTTTGAAATTGACCGGAATATACAAACAATACATTATGCAGGAAGTACGCTCTACTATAATGATGCCGATCTGGTAAAAATTAAAAACATTATTGTCTCTTTGCGGGATATTGTTATTGAAGAATAATCTTGTATCACTTATAAACTTGTACTTCCTGCAGGGACATGAAAAATGATTCTTTTAACCCGGTTTCGACAACTTTTATTACTTTTACCCAATGGTATTTATCAATTATTATTTTAACAATGCGTACCGTATCTGATTTAAAAAGTATCATTATGAAAACTTTACCACGTAAACCTTCATTCCTTTTTCTTTTCTTTCTTCTTTTAATTTTTGTATTTTCCGGGTGTAAACAGAGAGGAACACACTCTTCCGCAGATTCGCTACAAAAGGAAATTCAGGTTAAAGAGTCCATACAGAAACAGGTGGAAGAGTTTATTTATCCGCTTCCAACCACTTACGAGGTTGTGCAAATGCTTCAGGACATTGGCATTCCATATATTATTGGTATCTCAAACCCGACAGAAGAAGCCAGCCATTATCTTACAGCCAAAAGCCAGGCTTATAATATAGGTGTTTACAGCGCTGATCTCAGTTATGCCAGTGTTTATAATATGCAACAAGATGTTATGCTTTATCTGGAAACCGTTAAGAAACTGGGTGATGACCTCGGACTTACTGCTGTTTACAATGAAGATCTCTTTAACGCTATTGAGCAGAATCTCAATAATAAAGATACGCTGGTAAATCTCCTGTCAGGAGCTCTTTTTGACAGTTATAATCAATTGAACCAAAATGGTAAGGGATCGCTTTCTCATCTGATGGTGGCCGGTGGCTGGATCGAAGCACTGTTTATTACAACACATGTCTCAGCAACGGCTTATAATAACTATGAACTTGTCAAGATTATCTTTGAGCAGAAAAGTTCATTAAACAAACTACTTGATATCATTAATGAAAAAAGACAGAATAAAGACATTGCCGAACTTATTGCCTGGTTACAACCTCTCAAGAAAGTTTATGATACGATAAACGGCAGCATGACCGAAGACCAGATAAATCAGGTTGCCACAATTGTTGAAGAATTGCGCAATAAACTGGTTCAATAAAAAAGTTTAAGCATATGATAAAGAGAGCCTGTATGTTTATACGGGCTTTTTTTGTATTTTACACGGTTAAACAGAGATATAAATGAGAGAATCCGTTCTTAATGCTCTCATACACCTTTTTGCCATTGTTGCAGCTGTAAATGACCACGGTGTAAGCAAAACAGGGCTTCGTGTATTAAAATCCTATCTGGCCCGTTATCTGCCCGCTCCATTATTAAAGAAATATCTCGACCTTTTCAACGATTATCTTATTTTTTACCGGGATGAGCTTATTAAAAACCCCGATACCTCAGATGTCTCCGAAAATCCCTTGCTTTCATTTCAGGTATCTAACGTATGCCATCAGATCAGACACGACCTTGTCCGTAAGGAAAGATTTATTGTTTTTGTACAATTATTTGAATTTGTAAACGAGGATAACGATATTTCTCCTCATGAGGATGCCTTTTTACATAGTGTTGCCCGTGCTTTTCAGATTGATGATGCGGAATTTCAGGATGTTCGTGCTTTTATCCTCAGGGAAAATAATAAAATACAACCGCAAAACCGGTTAACCGTTGGAGCGGAGGTTGTTTTTCCCGGTCAGCAAATTCCGGAATCTCCATTCATGCAAAATGCACTAGAACAGACAGGTCAAATCTTTCTGAAACATCCTGGCATCTCCGGTGAGATGACCATTCTCCAAATAAAAAGTATCAGCACTTTTTTATTACGCTATACGGGTAAAAGCGAACTGTACATTAATATAAAAACCATATCTCCCGGCGAAATATACTTACTTAATGACGGGTCTATAATAAAGGGGCCCAATACCCCGCCTTTGTATTATGCCGATATCTTTACGGCTTTTTATCCTCACATTAAAAAGAAAATCTGCTTTTCTGCTGAGTCCATTTCCTACCGTTTCAGAAAAAGCAATCAGGGTCTCCATTCATTTAGCTTTTCTGAAAACGGAGGACAACTTATCGGTATAATGGGTGGCAGTGGTGTGGGAAAATCCACATTGTTGCGCATACTTAACGGAAAACTTAAGCCACAGTCCGGAAAAGTATATTTTAATGGCCTCGACTTATATGAAAACAAATATAAACTAAAGGGACTGATCGGTTATATTCCACAGGACGATCTATTAATCGAAGAACTTACCGTATATCAAAATCTTTATTTCAACACCCGGTTAAGTTTTGGAAAATATAGCCCTTCACAGGCAAGAGTCCTGGTAGATCAAATATTAGAAGATCTTGAACTATCCGAAATTAAAGCGCTTCGTGTGGGCGATGTTCTGAACAATGTAATAAGTGGTGGCCAGAGAAAGCGTTTAAACATCGGACTGGAACTTATTCGCGAACCTTCTTTGCTGTTTATTGACGAACCGACCTCCGGTCTGTCATCCACGGATTCTGAAAACATTATCGAACTTTTAAAACAACAGGCTGAAAAAGGAAAATTAGTAATCTCTACGATACATCAGCCATCCAGTAAAATCTACAGATTATTTGATAAAATATGGATTCTTGATAAGTCTGGTTATCCGGTATATGCGGGAAACCCTGTAGAATCCATCGAATATTTTAAAAAAATCAGCGCCCAGGTAGATGCCGTTGGGGGAGAATGTCCGGTGTGCGGAAACCTTAACCCCCACCAGGTGCTTGAGATCATCGAAGATAAAAAAGTTGATGATGCCGGAAACTTTACCCGTGAACGCAAAATTCAACCTGAAAAATGGTACAGATACTATCGTTCCAATATTGAAAAAGGACTAACAATAAAAAAGGATAAAACTTTGCTGCCCCGAAGTAATTTTAAGGTACCCAGCGATGCGCTGCAGTTTTTTATCTTTTTTACCAGAAATTTTCTGCGAAAATTACAAAACAGGCAATACTGGCTTATTAATCTTCTTGAAGCCCCCCTATTGGCAGTTATTTTGTCTTATTTTTCAAAATACCTTTCCGATTCCGAATATGTTTTTTCTGACAATAAAAACATACCGGTATTTCTGTTTATGGCCATAATCGTAGCCTTGTTTATGGGTTTGACGATAAGTGCTGAAGAAATTTACCGTGATCGGAAAATCCTTGAAAGAGAGTCCTATCTTTTCCTGAGCAGGCCGGTATATCTTAACTCGAAAATTCTTTTCCTTTTTCTTCTTTCTGCCGTGCAAACACTCTCATTTGTCCTGATTGCTAACAGTATACTCGAAATAAGAAATATGACCTTATTATATTGGCTTGTCCTGTTTTCCACTTCCTGTTTTGGTAATATTTTAGGTTTGAATATTTCGTCTGCCCTTGACTCTGTAATAGCCATTTATATCCTTATCCCCCTGATCCTGGTACCTGAAATTCTCCTTGGGGGGGCAATGATCCCTTATGATGACTTAAACTCACACATCACAAGTCAAAAACATGTTCCTTTAATCGGAGATATCATGACTACCCGTTGGGCATTTGAGTCCCTTGCCGTCGGACAATTCAAAGACAATGCTTACGAAAAACCCCTGTTCCAATCAGAACGGGCTGCGAGTAATGCTTCGTATATTACCTCATTTCTTATCCCTGAAATGCGCATGAAACTCACCTCCCTGCGACAGAATCTTGGCATTTCCGGAAAAGAAGAAGCGGTTTCTTATTCTCTTGGCCTTATCAAGGATGTATTCGCCCGCCTCGAAAAGTTTCAGAAGGTAGCCCCTTTCGAATTCTTTGACTCTTTGAAGTCCGTATCCCTTAATCAAAATATTCTGGACGAACTTGATGGTTATATATATTTCCTCCAGATTTCTTTTAATGACATAGCATTACAGGCTTTAAAAGAAAAAGACAGGTTCCTTGACAGCCTTGCCGAAAAGTCCGGTTCCGAAACTTTGGTCCAATTAAAAAGAGAAAACCACAACGAGAAACTGGCTTCGCTGGTTCTCAACCGCAATCAAATCCGTAAAATTATTGTATGGAGAGGACAGTGGATACAAAAGAAAGATCCGGTATTCATGATTCCTGAAAACAACTTTGGCCGAGCACAAATGTTTTCTGCATATAAAATGATAAATTTTAAGGTAATTGATACTTACCTTTTTAACCTTATTGTTATTTGGATTATGATTATTGTCCTGTATTTCCTGTTGATCTTCAACGTGTTCAGAAAATCTATTTCCTGGCTTGGCCTGCAGTAACAGAGAATCATGTCATTTGAAATCATTCCGGGAGATTTAGCGCTTATTATAATATCTATGTGGGTTGCTACGTTGTTAAATTTGACGGATTTCACTTCCGTAGCGTATTGTTATTGATTTTTACCTTAGTTTTGTATCCCGTTTTATTTACATAAAATTTTATATCCATGGAAAACGATAAGTTGATAAAAGTTAATCCCGATAAGAAAAAGAGTCCCGGGCTAACCGTAATGATTGTTCTTGTGATTGTTTTGGTTGTGATTCTTGGAGGATTAATTTATAAATATTTTGATCAGCAGGCTAAAATGACTGAAATGGTAACGGTATTAACCGAAGAGAAAGATTCGCTTTCCGGTGAGTTGGAAAATATGCTTTATCGTTATGATACATTGAAAACCAATAATGATAGTCTGAATTTCCAGATTACAGCAGAAAAAGACCATATTAAAAGATTACTTACCCTTCAGGCTTCCAACGCACAAAAAATAAGACTCTATAAAAGGGAGCTTTCCACGCTCCGGGAAATCATGAAAAGTTATATTCGGCAAATTGACTCCCTGAATACAAAAAACAAACAGCTCATAGCCGAAAATAAAGAAGTACGTACCCAGTTGTATTCTGTGCAAAAAACGAATCAGGAACTTCAAAAAATAAAAAAAGATCTCTCAGGCAAAGTTGCCGTAGCTTCTGTTATTCAGGCAAAAAACATCACTATTACACCGCTTAACCAGCGTAGTAAACCCAAATACAGAATTGAAAGAATCAAAAAGATACGGGTCTGCTTCACATTACGTGAAAATCCTATCGCTCCTGCAGGTTATAAAACGGTATATCTTCGTCTCATCAGACCTGATGATATCGTTCTGGCTTCGTCCCAGGAAAATGTGCTTGAAATTAAAGGAAAGTCTGTCGCTTTTTCTGCCAGTCGTGAAGTAGAATATCTGAACAGCGATATTGATATGTGTATCTATTGGGAAAATGACGGATCGCTTATACCGGGAAAATATACTGTCGAATTATATCTCGAAGGACAAATTATTGGATCTTCGGATTTTATTCTCCAATAGACAGCTTTTTTTTCTTATAATTTTTCTGTTAATTTAATGGCACCAAACCATATAACAAAGATGTTATGAGAATCGGAGTCATCATTGGCCGTATTGGCGGGGTTGACGGCGTCGCCCTCGAAGCTGAAAAATGGATTCATGTCCTCAGACATATGGGACATAAAGTTTTTATTATCAGTGGTCAGTACCAGCAATGGTCTTTTGATCCTGAATACAACACTCTTGTTGTGGAAATGTCTTTTTTCTCACCGGAAAGTTACTGGGGTCAGAAAAAGGCTTTTTTTCATCCCGATGCAAATATTGATGAGCTTCTTGAACACATCCATCTTTATTCTAAAATTATTTCAGATAAAATTATACAGTGGACTCGTGAGAAAAGGTTGGATTTGATTATTTCGGAAAATGCTTCTGCCTTACCTGCACATCTTGAAATGGGTCTTGGTGTAGCTATTGCCATAAAAAAACTGGGCATTCCGACCATTACACACGATCACGATTTTGCATGGGAACGTGGAGACCGATATATCTCACCGCACCCTGAGATTAACAAACTTATTGACAAAACTTTCCCGCTGAGATTGCCAAATTCTTTTCATGCTGTTATCAATCTCAACGCACAAAAGGTTTTAAAAGAAAAATATGGTCGTGATTCTATTGTTGTTCCCAATGTAATGGATTTTAATATGGATTTCGGGAAGCTGGATGACCATAACAAAAACCTTCGGCGGGATCTGGGCCTGGAACCAAAGAACAGGTTGTTGTTTCAAATTACCCGGATTGTACGCCGTAAGGGCATAGAGGTTGCTATTGACCTTATTCACAGGTTAAAAGATAAAAACATTAAACTTATCATTACCGGAGATTATAAAGATGATGCAGGGAGTCAGTATTATCAGGAATTAATTGTTCAGATCCATGATTTAAAGGTGAGCAACCAGGTTCTTTTCGCATCACACCTTATTCATAATAAGGGCCTGGTAGGAACAGGTACCGAAAAAAATTATTCTCTTTCCGATGCTTATGCCAATGCAACAGCCTGTACATACTTTTCTACTTACGAAGGCTTTGGTAATGCCTTCGTCGAAGCAGTACTTGCCAGACGTCCTGTTTTCGTGAACAATTATAAACCTGTATACTGGCCTGATATTGGATGCAAAGGTTTTAAAACGGTAATGCTGGAAGACAATCAGCTCACTGATGAAAAAATTGAACAAATGCGTGAAATTATATATAATGACAAATTAAACAGGGAGATCGGTGATTATAACTTTACGCTTGGTAAAAAGTATTTTTCTTTTGATGTTCTTGAAGAAAAATTAAAAGAACTGATCGAAAGGGTTTTACATTAATCTGTTATAAAAAGTTCTGAAATAATATGGTCCGATAAAAACATTCCTCCCTCGGTAAGCCTTATTCTTTCACCATAGATCTCCATGTTCCCGGTTTTTAAACCGGTTAAAACATATCCTTTAATTTTTTTGTAATACAATAACCCGAACAGGGCCTGTATTTCTTCCTGGCTTATACCCCACTTTGTTCTTAATCTTGTCATCAGGTATTCATTAAATTTCGTTTTCGTATTCAGCTTTTCTTTTTCCGAATATTTCCTTTTCTGTAATACTCCCTGTATATATTTTTTTATATTGCTTCCGTTCCATTGCCTGGAAAAACCATCATATGAATGCGCTGATGGTCCCAGTCCCAAATATTTTTCCTGATTCCAATATAGCATGTTGTGTCTTGAATATTTTTCCATCTTGCAAAAATTTGAAATTTCGTAATGATCAAACCTTTCTTGTTCTGCCATTTCTAACAAAATACGATACTGTTTCAGACTTTCCTCCTCTTCAGGTAACCGTATCTTACCCTTCTGCTGCCATTTAAAATAAACCGTATTCTTCTCAATAGTGAGATGATATGCAGAAAAGTGGGTGATCGGGAGCTTTAATGCTATCTTCAGGTTTTCTTTCCACTCTTTTAACCCTAGTTCCGGCAAGCCATAAATTAAATCAATTGAAATATTCTCAAATCCTTCCCGAAATGCATTTTCTACTGCGTTTCGTGCCTGTTTTGCATTGTGTCTTCTGTTTAAACTCATCAGGTGTACATCTCTAAATGACTGACATCCAATGCTAAGTCTGTTAATACCGGTTTGATATAAAGTTTTAATATAGTCGTCCGTAAGGTCTTCCGGATTAGCTTCTACTGTAATTTCAACGTTTTCTTTTATCAGAAAATGTTTTTTTATTTTTAAAATTATCCGAGTAATCTCACCACCTGACAACAAAGACGGCGTTCCTCCTCCGAAATAGATGGTATCCACACTTTCTCCATTCAGGTAATCTTTCTTTTGCTCTATTTCCTGGTACAATGCTGTTAAAAACCCAGGGAACAGATCTGTTTGCCTGGTTTTATAAAAGTCACAATAGTAACATATCTTTTTACAAAACGGAATATGAATGTATATGCCCGCCATGAATTTATAAAAGAATAAAAAAATTATTCATTCAAACAATTATTCCTATTACGGCATTTGCTACGGCCCGGGGTTCCGGAGGCAGGGAATAGATATTTTCCTCATACCGGTGATTATACGGTGAGATATTCAGAACTTTTTTGTTAACAACGAGAGTACTGCTTCCTCCGGGATCAAAACCCATTGCACTAAGGGCTCCCTGTTTTAGTAATATTTCTGCCATATCAAAATGCGTGGCCCCAACAGATTCCCTAATTCTTCCGTTAATGGCCAGAACCAAAAGATTTCCTTCACGATCTATTCCAACAGCTATTTTGGGTCCGCGCATGTCCGTAAAATCAAGTCTTGCTGCCTGTGTACGTATCGAATTCGTACTTTCCCATCCCTCAGCTTTCATATCAATGCATATTTCTCCTTTACAGATTAGCATCGGACCGGCTTCAACAGCGTGTAAAATATCATCGTATTCATTTAAATGAAATTCCAGTTTTGTCCCCTTTTTAATATAACCAGGAAATGTGTTTTCTGGAAAGGACAGCGTGACCCCTACGGGAATAATTTTTATCTTTTCATTCTCTTTTGTATGAATTACTTCCTTCACCGTGTTTCCGGCAAGGCGTACAATAATTCTTCCGTTTCCCACAATATGTTCCTTATCATATCTTAAATCATAATATGCCGGTTGGTTGTTTTTCTTTATTTTATTGTGGTTTTCCGCAGTAAACAGGATTTCTTTTTCCCCGTTTAATAATTTAAATCCTTTATCAATATTTACCCTTTTTATTTCCGGGGTTCCGTCATGATGAACAACCAACGCCGGTTTATTGAACAATGGCGGGCTAATAACCTTATAATTGTTTACCAGCATCCCAAGTGGGGATCCGATATATGATTCCGGTAGGCCCAGCTTCCCTACAAGTTCCGGATTTAATATATATCCTCCATTCCAGGCTATCTGAACTTTATCAGGATTGGTTTTTTCATATTCATCAATAAAATCAGTGACTTTTTTTGTTCCGATATTACTATGAAGTGTTTTATATTCCCATCTTTTGTTTTTTGGGGGTTTATTTGTTCTCGCAATAACACCATTCCATGGATTCCCATCAATATATCTCCCTGATATAAATTTGTATTCAACATTTACCCTTTCTGCTCTTTTCGTTTGTGCGTTATTTAATTTATCAATAACAAAAGCCAACGGTGATCCGTTATCTTCTGCATCCTTTTTTAAAATCTGTAATATTTTCTCTTCCCCGTGCTCTTCAATAAGCTTATTGTATGTATCACTATGTATAAGACGATCAAAATCCACCGCGGTCTGAATCGGTGTCGGATATGCAATGGTAGGGCGAATCCCTGCCGGAACAAATTGTATAAATCCGCTCTCCTCCGGGATTCCTAATATATTTGCAATAAGTGGATTTCCCGCTTTTCCTATATGTACCCTGTCTATGTCCGCAATATCTGTCATTACCGCTGCATTCATCCTGTCTGTAATTAAAAACCCGTTTTGATCCTTCACTTCTTTCATTACCTCCAAGGCTCTCTCTCCCAATTGGGCCAGATGAATACCTACCGTCCATTGTGTTGTATTTATAAAATGTAAAAGGTTGTTTTTGTAAAGAATAAAAAGCTCTCTATCATAACCTGATTTGATATAATTTTCCAGCGCTTTGGTTGAAACCCATTTTTTTACCGGATTCTTTTGTAAAAAAATATATATTGGTGAGAGTTCGTGTTTTATTTTTTTAAGATGAACTTCCTTCATTTCCTGCTCCAGTGGAAGGCCAATTCTTGCACGCATAGCCTGCAGGGCAAAAAATTCAAGAGCATACAACACTTGTGAGCCGGGAAAAATAATCAATGGAATATTTTCCTTCATCTTTTTCATTAATACATCTCGGTTATCTATAGCCAGATAATCACTACAGGTAAGCTGTGCCAGAGAAAGTTTCCAGTCAGTAAAAAAATGCGCATTCTTATTAATTTCTTCTTCAAATTCCGGTTTGATAATTTCGCGATATAGCATATTGATTAAACCGGTGAGTTCCTGAAAGGTATAATCCCTGTAAGGATAATAATTTTTATTACGGTGTCGGTATGCCATGGAATGATCATGCCTTATTTTCAGCTCTCCTTTTCTCAGACGGAAAATATTGTCTACCGCATTATAAAATTCGTTCCTTTTTCCCGGTTCAATTTTATTATGTTCCCAATTTCTCTCCAGTAATTCCATGGCAAAACTATGTGCCATTCCTTCCATTTCCTGTTCTTCTTTTCTAAATGTACTGGGATCAATCAATGATTTCAAATATATCATAAAGCGTAAACGGTTATATCCCGGCAGATATTCCCTGTTTCCTGTCTTTACAAGTTCCTTAAAGTTTTTATTCTGATATTCAAAACATGAATTATACCTTTTCATGGTTTTTTTCATCATAGTCATGGATGCCGTATTGTTCTTTGTTTGACTATAAACCGCATCCAATAGAATACTTATATTCTCCGTAAGGCTTTTCGGACTATATCTTGCTAAAACAACTTTCTGATTGTGCTGGATTTCTTCGATAAACATATGAGGGAAAAAAACACGATGAATAATTTTTATTACCTGATTTTTACTTATTTTTTTTCCGTTATATTCTATAACTTTTAATCGAAGTTCCTCTGGCAGATTCTCACCTATCACTTCGGAATAAACATTTTCCGGGTAGTATCTGCGACAAAACATTGGTTTTCCCGTAGCAGCGGCCTCAATAATGGGCAAGCCTCGTCCTTCCGTTTCACTTGGCAAAAGAATTAAGGACGAGATGTTATATAACTCTGGTATGCCTACCGGATTCTTAAACCTCTTTTTAAATTTCTCCTTATCAAGCTCACTAAACAAAAAAGCCAAAAAAACCTTGCTACGGTACATTGGTTTCAGTGATTCCAAAAGCAATTGAAATCTCTCTACAAGTTTTAAATAATAGCTATAGTGTCCCGAGGCTATTGGTCCGGTAACGATAATGGTTATTTTTAAATTTCCGGTTTCTTTAAATTTCTCTGTAAATTCCTTGTTTCTGAACATTTGAGAAATTAACCTGAACCCTGTTTCGATCCTTTTCCTCGCAATAATTCTTGTCGGTTGTAAAAAGATAACATTTTCAGCCATAAAATTTTTTATCGGCTTTGTTTTACCAAAACCTATCAAAATCGGTCTTGGGTTTTTTTCCTCTACAAGTTTTCTTCTTATAACATCCCCAACAGAATAACTCACCAAAATATTCTTATACCTGCTTAATATTTTTTCAAATTGATAGAATGTATTTATTTTTTCCCTTTTGCTAACGGACGTATATTTATCTATATCTATCGACGTTCCCAACTCATAAACATTTGCCGGGTTATGACCATTTTTCTTGATAATATGTTCTGTCTGTTTACTGTTGATATTCACTGTGATCCATGATCTGGAATCCCATGGATATAAAACTTCAATAATCGAAAATACTTCACCAAGATGAGCATTCGTAAAGAAAAAATCACGTGGCCCGGGCTTTTTTCTGTTTAATTTTAAGTCAACGGGGTGGCTGCCCCCTTCCCAGTAAAAATCATGATTATTATTTATTACCGGGATACCCATTATTTCTGTTACCAATACAGTTGCCAGGGCTAATGATACATTACCAGGGTTTGATGCAATATTTACAATATAAAGTAATCCTATGTTATTTTTTTCTATATAATTCGCAAGTTTTTCAGCAATAATCTGTGTTTCTTTCCAAAATTGTTTTATAAGCCTGTTATATGTTGTACTTCCCCTATCCAGTTTTGTATAAAAAAATAATTTATATAATGACCAGTCGTCAAAACCTTTGGCTTCTTCAATAACATATTTTTTAAGATTCTGATTCAGTATCTTTTGTGCATCTGCCTTAAATTCACCTCCTATTAAATGTATTTTTGGATTATCCAGCAAAATTTCAAAACTCTGAATATATTTAATTATCTCATTTGTAACGCCATCTACCGAAAAACCAAAAGTCATAAATGCTATTTCTTTATCACTCAAGTCTCTATAAAAATCCTTTTTGTTACCGTTATATTGAAAAGCCGGAAAATTATTGTCTTCCCGTAGTTTGTCCAAAAATAAGCCCAAATCAAACCAGGTAAGTATCTTTTCGGTTTTAATCTCCCGGATACATTCCTTTGCTGTTTTTTTTGTTACAATCATCGTTCAATGAATATTTGAACCAATAATATATTAAAATGCACTCATATTTCCAAAATGTCTATATAAATCACATTAAATTATTCCTTAAAGGAATTTTCCTTTTTCTTCTTTCATGACGCTCTCCATCAAAACCCGTATTCAAAAATCTTTCAATGATTACAATAGCCTGTTCTATATTTATAAAACGTCCGGGCAATGCACAAATATTTGCATCATTATGTGCTCTGGCAAGTCTTGATATTTCTTCATTCCAGCATAATGCAGATCTTATACCCTGATGTTTATTTGCTGTCATATTGATACCATTACCGCTTCCGCAAATTGATATTCCGAAATCAGCTTTTCCATTTTCTATCTCTGCAGCTATTTTATGACCAAAATCAGGATAATCAACACTTTCATTACTGTCTGTGCCCAAATCTTTTATAAGTAAATTTTTTTTCTTTTTCAGATATTCAATAATCTGTTTTTTTAGATTAAAACCTGCATGATCTGCTGTAATTGCCAATTTAATTTTATCCATTATTGTTTATAATTTGTTATTTATTGTTTGTTATTTATTGTTTGTTTTTAAAAAAAATAAAAAAAAACTTTGCCATAAGAAAAACTCACAAAGAACCTAAACGAAGATACCATAATTATTCTTCAATGATCTAACATGATTTTAACACTGCACAACTTAACAATAAAAATTGAGTACATTTTAACATAAATACGATACTTGTTAATAATTATGTATTTTGCTTTATATCAACCAAATTTTATAAACATAAATTAAACATCATGATATATTTTTGTTGCAACTTTGTGAAAAGAAATATTAATAATTTTTTTAACATTTTTAACAGGATAAAATTAAAT